>CAVYES010000007.1:0-385253 GCA_963767735.1 Candidatus Bathyarchaeota archaeon
CTGAAAAGAGTATGAAAGTTACAGCCGCGCCAATGTAAACTGAGATAAAAAATAGAGCGATGAAGGTAAAACCAAGCAACACGAAAAGCGTTGCGTTTGTCATGCCCAGTATAGCTAAGAAAACGGCTGAGTAGGTGAGTGATTTGTGCTCAACTACTAAGATTGCGGAAATAACAGCCGCGGCTGCAAGAATAAAAAACATTACGGTGCCTGCGTTTAGGGTGAGGGCAATATCAAGCGCTATCATATTTTATACCTCTTTTTTCATCAAACACGGGCTTCACCTTTTTTGGTTCTTCCTCAACAGGCGGGCCTTTTACGAATTCCGTGGGCTTCTGCATTTGTTCATCAAGGGTATAGTATGCTTTATCGTGAACTTGGGTGAATTCCAAGGCATTAACGGGGCAAATGTCTCTGCAGAAACCGCAGAAAATGCATCTTTGATAGTTTATTCCAGGATATTTTTTGGCATCCGATTTATACATTTTTATGGCTCCGGACGGGCAGATGCGTGCGCACATAGCGCAGCTTATGCATCGGTCATCATACCATTTTAGCATGCCTCGGTAGTTGCAGCACAAGTCCATGGAAACTTCTGGATACATCAAGGTTGCACGGGGCACAAACAGGTATTTGATGCCCATCCAGACAGCGTCAACGTAGCCGATAAAGTCAATGCCTAGCAGTTTCCGACGGTTTTTAGGTTTTGCCGTTTTAGAGCACCCCCAGTCCGACTAAGACAAGAGAAAGAATCACTGATAGTATAGCCACAGTGAAGAGTTTGTGCCATCCAAGTTTCAACACTTGGTCTATGCGGAACCTGCCAAAAATGGTTCTCATATAAACGGCTACAGCCATCACGATCCCAGCTTTAATCAACAAGACAATCCCGGATAGTACCGCATTTATTATTGGATGTGGAGTGAGTGAGGTAACTAGCGGGTTCCAACCGCCTAAAAATACTAAAGAGAAGAATAAGCTATAGACATACAGTTTGATGTAAGGTGCACCTAAACAGAATATGAAGAATATGCCGCCATATTCGGTGTAGGGACCAACAACAATTTCGCTTTCTGCTTCAGAAATATCGAAGGGAAAACGTGACGAAGTCATGAGCAAAGACCCAAAAAATGCAATCGCCGCCAAGGGGTTTATAACGAGCCCCCATTCAATGCCTGTCTGCTTTTGCACAGCCTGAATCAAGCTTAAGCTGTTATACGAAACAGCCATGGCAAGAACAGAGATGAACATTGGGATTTCATAACTCATCATCATGTACCCTTCTCGCAGACTTCCGATGAAAGAATACTTGTTGTTACTTGCCCAACCGATAATAATGACCAAAAGAGGAGCCAATGTTGCTAGGGTAGGTACTAAAAGCAATGTTAGGTCGCTATGTACCGCTGCATAGGTGCTGCTGATGGGTATAGCAACAATGGGCAGCATCGTTAAAGTAAAGAACATTATTGGCGCAATAACGAAGACTCTCTTGTCAGCGTCTTTCGGAATGATGAACTCTTGCTGGAGGTACCTCATCAAGTCCGCCATCAACTGTGTAACTCCGCCTAAACGTTTTGCGATATAGTATGGACCATAGCGCAACTGGACTTTCGCTGTAAGTTTCCTTTCAAACCAGATCAACCCTAAAAGAACTACCAAAACAGTTATCAAACCAGGGAAAATGAGTGGAATAAAAAATTCTGGCGAAATAATGAAATGCCATATAATCAGTATTATTTGCACAGCAGTAGCGGTTGCATCCATTACCTATCAGCCTCTGGAGGGAAATAGTCCAGACTTCCATAAACAGCAGGAACATCGGCTAGTCTTTGACCTATGAGCGCCGCCTTGTAACCAGCGACATTCTTGAAGGAGGGCGTAATCATGCGCAACCGGTAGGGTTGAGTGCTTCCGTCGCTCACAATGTAGAAGAAGAGTTCGCCGCGGCTTGCTTCAACTCGGGAAATTGCTGTTCCTTTTGCGGGTTTTAAGGCTGTAAACACCGCAGGGAATCTGAGAACGCCGCTTTGGTCAACAAGCTCCTTCATCTTTGGATTAATTCCTTTCATATATTTGTCTGCGAAGTATGCGCCATCAGGTATCTTGTCAAGGATTTGCCTTACGATTCTGATGCTTTGCTTCATTTCTTCCCGTCTGACAAGAAGCCGAGCGTAACAGTCTCCAGCCTCTTCAGTAATAAGATCAAAGTCTATTTCGTTGTAGGCGCAGTAAGGCTCCACTTTTCTAACGTCATAAGGAACCCCTGAACCTCGAAGGTTAGGACCTACAATGCCGATTCTTGCAGCGTAAGTTCTGGAAATAACTCCCACACCTTTAAGACGCGCTATGGTAACCGGGTTGTTAACAAAGAGTTTATTGTAATCTATAAAGCGTTTTTCGAGGTAACTGAGAACTTTAAACACGTTGTCTTTAAAATCGGCAGGCAGATTGCGCCTTACACCCCCAGGAACAATATATGAATACGTTAATCGGGCACCTGTCAACTGCTGTGACAGTTCCAATAAGGGCTCTCTATCCTGGAAAGCCCATTCGAACATGGTTGAAGAGCCAATCATGTTTCCGAAAATGCCAAGACCGTAAAGGTGACTGTGAATCCTGTTAATTTCACACAACAGCATCCTCAGGTATTGAGCTCTCGGAGGAACTTCAACATCCAACAATTTCTCCAAGGCTAAAATATAACCCAGGTTATGGTTTGACGCATCAGCCAAAGCAGGTCTTTCCACAAGCGGAATTACCTGCAAATAAGTTTTTGTTTCAGCTATTTTTTCAACTGCCCGATGAACATAACCGATGTTTGGTTCAAACCTTACTATAATGTCGCCGTCCACTTCGGCAACGAGTCTCATGTGACCTGAGCCAGGGTGCTGCGGACCGATTAGAAGTTCAACTGTCTCTGCATCGCTCAAGCGTCTATCCCTTCTGTTTTTAGCTTAAAGTCTTTCCTTAGCGGAGGTCCTCCTTCGAAGTTGTCCATAAGGAAAAGCCGTTCTTTTTTAGGCAATCCCTCGAACGTGACCCCCATTAGATCTAAGGTTTCTCTCTCAGGGTATTCAGCGCTAGGCCAAATGTCGATTACCGATGCTATCTTTGGATCTTGGCGATCAAGAGATGTTTGTAGCTCAAAAATAACCTTAGCTAGTTCCGCGTTCAAAAATGACGAAATGTGGTATACGATATCTATCTTAGTTTCTTGGGGTAAGTCGACAGCAGTCACTGACTTAACATGGTCAAACCCTATTGAATCCAATTTAAGGGCAACTTCCAGAATTTTTAAGCGATCTACAGTTGCCGATAGACATGTTGGAGACACTACGCTTACTTCGCTAACAAGACCGTTAAGCTCAGCAGAAATCTTAGCTGCTAATTCATCAGTTTTAAGGATAATCAGGAGTCCCCCTTTCCCGTATTTTACGCTGGAGCATAATAATTCCCCGCAGAACGCCTTCAGGTCTTGGGGGGCAACCTATAATGAAAGTGTCTACTGGTAAGATTTCATGGGATCTAACTATGTTGTAGCTGTTCCAGAAGATCCCGCCGTCAATAGCGCATGCTCCCATGCCAATCACAAACTTTGGCTCTGGCATCTGTTGATAGACAACTTTGGCTGCTTCACCCATCTTTTTTGTTAATGTTCCTTCTATGAATATCACGTTACATTGTCGTGTGCCAACGAATGGCAAGGATCCGAACCGTTCAGCATCATATCTTGGGGCATACGTTGCAGCAAATTCTGCTCCGCAGCAAGCAGTGGTGAAATGCACTGGCCAAAGAGAGTAGGAGATGCCCCAGTTTCGGATGGAACTGAATGGCTTTCGCTTCATAAGCTTTCGCAAGGACTTTTCGAAGGAGCTTCGGGTTGGGTTTAATTTTTGGTTTCTTCTCTCATTTGCCATAAGCCAATCTTCCTTGCTGAGTCGAGGCCAAAGATTATTGGTGGAACAAGCATCGCTAAAGTAACGCCGAACAGCTCTACTGTTGGCGTGAACGCTTGGTGAACATCCATGAGGAGTAGAAACCAGTAGATTAAAACTGGCTCTACTGTTAAGAAGACAACTAGGTAAGCGTAGTACTGCATGGTAAGTTTACCTCTTCCTCTTCCGTACGTAGCTGGCTGAGTTGGCGGGTTACCGCAGTCAAACCGCTCATCTTTGAGGGGCAACGGTTTAGGTGGTGCAGCAAGTCGACTTGTAGCGAAGCCGATAGCACCGAAGCCGATACCTCCAGCCAGAGCTAAAATAAAGGCGATTAAAGTGCTTTGGTCGACAACAAGCGTAGACACTGTTAATACTCTCCCCATATTAAGCTACGCGCAAAACCAGGCGAAAGCGCGCTGAATACACAATCATTAAAGGCTTTGATTCCCATTAGCCCATCGCTTCTCCTCATCTAAAATTTATTTGATAGACGCTAATATGTATTTTGATTTTATTATTATGAATTTTTTGATAAAAAGCGTGTTATTTTCAATGCGTTGATTTTAATTTCTCACGTTATGTGGGACTTAAAAGTCGGCTAGGAATCAAAAAATGTTATTTCCTAAAATTTATTTTACATGCTTTTATCTCTGAGACCGAAACCTTTTTTGTCATCTTTTTTTCATTTTTTAGGGAAATGCAAATTGCATACCATTCGGTGAACAAGGTAAGATGACTGCAGTTGAAAATCAGCAACCTACTTCTCGTTATCGATGGGCCGTGCTGTTCGCTTCCGTCTTCGCCTTTATAATGTTCGCCTTTGCGCTTCAGTCAGTACCGCCTCTGTTACAGCAATTTCAAGGTATTTTCGGTATAAATGCTGCGACGGCTGGGCTCTTGATGTCAATGGCCGTTATTCCAGGAATTATTCTTGCATTACCTGCAGGAATATTAATTGGCAAGTACAGCTTCCGAAAACTAGGATTCTTGTCAACATTGGTGATTGCCGTTGGCAGCTTAATCATGGCGCTCTCCTCAAGCTTTTCTGTAGCCCTCTTGGCAAGATTCATTGTAGGCTTAGGAGGGGGCTTGCTTTCGGTCGGCACGCCTTCGATTGTTACACAGTGGTTTGAGCACAAAGAAATGGGAAGAGCTATGAGTGTTTATGCAGTAGGAATGCCCTTGGGAACGGTAGCAGCGTTTTTCACCGCACCGATCTTAGCTCAGAGTTTTGGCTGGCAATCTCTGTTTTATGCGGGAGCGTTAGTTTCAACGTTGTCAGCGATATTTTTCTGGGTAATTGTGAGAGATGGTCCGCTAAAAGGTAATTCAGCTGCTAAGCTTTCAGATGCTTGGCGGGCAGTAAGCAACCGTGAAATCTGGAAAGTGAGCCTCGTTTGGATGTTCTTTAACATGATTGCCATTGGCTTTCTAACTTGGTCACCTGATCTTTTCGTCAAGTTCAAGGACCTGACACTTGTAAATGCCAGCATTCTCTCAAGTCTAATCATGATTGCAAACTTCTTTTTTGTGCCTCTTTACGGGTGGGCTTCGGATAGATTGGGCAGACGTAAACCCTTCATAATTTCAGGTTTGACGCTTATGGGCCTGAGCCTATACGCTATCATTTACTTGAATGGGGTTTCTCTGGCGGTTTCTATCCTAATTCTCGGCGCAGTTGCTGGAGCGGTGCCACCTCTTGTTATGGCAATAACAGCTCAGACTTTACCTCCAAAATCGGCTGGAATGGGCTTTGGCGTCATAACGTTGTGGCAAAATATAGGAATCGCGGTGACAGCTCCGATAGTAGGATACTTAATAGGGATAACTGATTCCCTGTCACTGACTTTTGGGGGGCTATCAATTTTTGCGTACATTGGAGCAATAGTAGCTTTAACACTTCGCTCGAAATAAAGAACTCTTGTTTGCAGTTTTCTTGGTGTAGCTTCTCTAGCCTTTTTGAGTTTAATTTAAAAAGCAAACAAAAACGTATTTCAAAAGATAAAATTTTTAGACGGAGTCCAAGCTGTTTAGGGCCAGGAATACGATTTTAGGGTTCTGCCGCTATTTTGTAGCCATGTATAATCCAACGATTCCAAGGGAGAGCGGTTTAAAAGCTGCATCAGTAAAACCTGCACTCTTGAACATAGCCAAAACGTCTTTTGGAACTGGAAAGTTAGCTGCCGACTTTCCGAGATATTTGTAGGCTGGTTTCCGTCCAGATACCCATCCTCCAACAAGAGGAACGATTCTTAAACAGTAGAAACGGAAGAAGCTTCTAACAAGACGGTTTTTTGGCTGGCTTGTTTCAACGCATGTGAACTTTCCATGCTGTTTAAGCGTTCTCGTTACCTCTTTCAAGTAAGCGTTAGCCTTAGGATTCCTGTATATGAGGTTCCTTAAACCCATAGAAATTTTTACGGTATCAACTGAGTCATTTTTCAATGGCAAATGAGCGGCATCAGCAATGACAAACGCAAAATTGTCCTTGCCTGCCCATTTGCTCTTGGATTTCTTGGCGATTGCTTTTGACAGCATTTCTTTGCTAAAGTCAAGACCTAATAAGAATGAATCATCTTTGAGGTTCTGCATAAGGCTGAATGAAAGATCACCCGTCCCACAGCACAGGTCAACTACAAAATGTCCATCGGCAGATTCTTTAGCGCAAGCTTTCCGCCAGCGCTTATCTAATCCGAACGCCAAAACCTTATTGGATAAATCGTAAGTTTCTGCCACCGTGGAGAACATGGGTTTAAGCATAACATGCATCTCAGACTTTCTTGTGAAACAGTTGGTTTTCCTATATATCAGCATAATTCAAGGATATAAATTGTTAGACTTTTTATGATAAAATTCATGTAAATGTTTCCAAGGTTCACATGACATGTGTCGCTTCATCTTAATCCTAAGACTATGATTCTGGACAACCTTTAGTATTAAGCAGAGCAAATGGGCGTTCTTGTCTGTTCCTAAATCAATTGTTCGGTCAACGTAAATCTCAATTTTGCTCTGCCTCAATGAGATGACATTTCAATACAACCTGAATTTACACAGGTATTTATAGTGATAATAATTCGAGTCTTTTTTTCAGAAAAAGACTGTTTCTTCTTTTTGAATTGGCTTATTAATGCAATCACAAAGTTAATATAGTGATTTTTCCTAAATTTTATTCAGGTATGAAATTTTTATCGGAGATAAAAAATTTGTTAAAGACTTCTAGGATGTTAAAAGCGTTGATTTTTACTTTGTTAACGGCAATGCTCTTAATGGCAGTCCTAAATTTAGCTATGCAAAGTGTGAAAGCACAAACAACGGACACCGTCGTCATCTTAACCTCCATTGGCGGAACAACAAGTCCATCAGGAACCAACAGTTATCCTGACGGCTCGGTTCAAACATTCACAGCGACCCCAACAGGCGACGAATATAGCTTCGTGGATTGGGAGATTTCTACTGCTGCAGGAGCCACCTTTACCTCTACTAACCCCCTTTCGCTAACCCTTAACGAGAGTAGCTACACTTTACAAGCAATATTCCAGCCAATATTGTATATTCCACCAGCTACTGCGCCTACATCTGCTACTGACGCCATCGTTGTTATTTTAGCTGGTGTTGGAGGAAACGTGAGTCCTGCTCCAGGCACATATGCATTAAGTAATGCGGCCTCACTTAATCTAACCGCTACCGCTGACAGCGGCTGGACATTCGACCACTGGGTAATCGCTGGCACTCCAATGAATCACGGCGCATACTCATTAACGCTTACACCCACAAATAACCCATATAACGTCAACCATGGCTACGGAAACACCTACAGCTACCAACCAGTGTTCAGTCCAATCAGCACCACAGCAACGCCAACACCAACAGTAAACGAGTTCTCAACTGCAACCACACTTATCGCAGTTATTGCACTGGTCGCAGCAGCATTTGGGACATATACATACACCAAAAAAGCTAAAAAGTAAAAATTCTCCTTTTCTTTCTTTTTATAATTCAAAAGAATGCTTCACATAACCTAAAATGCCCTCAGCGTCTTTTTCGATTAACTGAAGTTTACCTCGAATCTTATTTTTTTATCCAACGGACGTCCTTCAGTTTACGTTTTTTTGCTTCTTCTTTAGTCTTAGCAACATATCTGTTGCAACAACAGCTGCGAAGACTATGATAGCAGCTAAGATGGCGTAGAAGGCGGAATAGTCTTTAATTGACTCGACATCGGGGACGGGAGAATTTTCTGGGGATATTGCAGAAGCGGGGGAAGGAACTGGGTACCAGGCGTATTCAACGCTGACGTTTGAAGTTGCACCGTCAACAATCACCGCTACACCATTAACAATCATACCTCCATTGTTGCCAGTAACAGTCCAACTATTGTTATATGGAGCGTTTCTGCCGTCAATGAAAACGGCGAAAATACTTACAGGCCAAGTTTTTGTTCCGATTCCAGCAGCAGTCTCATTGATTGACCCAAATTGCATTTTGACGGTTTGGTTTCCTACCCCGTTAACAGTGTAGTTTAGCCAGCCTGGAGTTAGCCACTTTCCAGTGTTGTTGATGTCACTTGGATCAGGAATTAACAATCGGTCAAAGCTGGTTACGGTTATGTTGCAGTCCTGTGCAGTTATACTTAAATTCCCGTCGTTTGGGCTACCTGAGAGCGGGTCACCGTTGCTCGTCAAGTTTGTGGAAGTCAATTGAAGTTTGGTGAAAACCCAAGTGCTGTTCACCAAGGTGGCAGTTTCATAAGAGCAGTTGCCCACAAAAGATATCGTGCTGTTTTTTTCTGGAATTACAAACGCGTCTGACGGAGAAAAGCTTGTAGTGCTAGCTGCATACACTGAGAGACAAATCCAAGGTGAAAGCATAACAAACATGCAGATTACTGCCACGCATACCAGGGTGATCTTTCTATTCATTTTTATTCCCTTCCTTTTGCTGCATGAAACTTACCCACTATTTGCCCAGATAACTGACAGGAAATTTCTATTTCATGAAGGAGATTCTTTGGCGCGGCTGCCTTTTTGATGCGTCTAAGTTCAATGAGCGTTGGGGCAACCACAGCAATAATTATGATTCCAGCCAAACCAACAAAAAAGAGGAGGTTGCTAGGTCGCAGGGCTGAACCCGTATCTGGAGGAATTGTAGATGATGAAGCAGAGGTTGTTGGTTCAGGGATATGGCCACTGTTGGCTAGACCGACGGCTGGCGGCGGCAAATCGTTGAGGGCGGTGTTGGGCAGATAGTAAACGCTTACGTTGGAGGTGGCCCCTGTAATCGTTACCCACCCATTGTTCAAGAGTGACCAGCCGTCACCCGCGGTTCTGTTTTCGCCGTCTACGTAAACGGTATAGTTGAGTGGTCCGTTGGGAGCTATGTTGCCGTTTGTGTAGCCGTAGTTCAGGTTTACATTTTGAGTGCCAATCCCTGCGACGGTGTAGTTTAGCCAAGTGGCCACGTCAGTCAGCCCTGTCAGGGTGCCTGGATTATAGCCGGTGATCGTGATGTTGCAGTTTTGGGCGGACACCGCAAAATCCCAAAAGGGAATGCCGCTTGGCGTGATGCCGTTCAAAGCTAAATTCTGGAAGTACAAGACATTATCGGTAAGGCCAGCGGTGCCCAGATAAGTTCCACAGTAGCTAAAGCTGACTGTGCTGTTGCAAGCGGGAATTGCGAAACTATCGGAAGGCGAGAAGGTCGTCGGTGAAGCTTCTGCCCATTGAATACAAACGGCGGAGACCGCGCATGCAATGGTCAGCGTGCCATCGGCAGATACGGTCCAGCCGTTGTTTTGCGGTTTAGCTACGCCGTCAATGTATACTGTCCAGTTGAGAAGCTCATTATTGGAATAATGCAGGTTGAAAATTTGGCTACCCACCCCAACAACGGTGTAATCCAGCTCGCCTGGAAACGGAGGAACCACGTTCAAAGCGTCAAGATGCGTGATGGTTACCTTGCAGTTTCGCGCCGAAACGCTGAAGCCAACCCCCATGAAATTAGGCAAAGCACTCGTGCCGTCATTCACAAATAACCCATTGAAGTTCCATGAGCCGCTGTCTAAGCTTGCGTTAGCGTAGGAGCCACCTGACGAAAAGACCACTGTACTGTTGTATGAGGGAATTTTAAATTGAGTGGCAGATGTGAAGTTGACGTTGGTTGTTGGCGGAAACGCGTTTGTTGTGTTTTGGGCTTGAGCGAGAAGATTTGAGGAAACAAGCAGAACGACCATGCAGATTAAAGTACTTGTCGAGAGAGCTTTGCGGTTCATTTTTCGTTTCATCTCTTTTGCTCGTCACGTTGACCTGCCTGAACTCAAGTTCCGAGCGATACTTAATGCGATGCTTTAGAACACTTGTTCTTGCATTTAGAACAGCACGGTTGCTTTAAGCGGCAGCTTTTGAATGAAGGGAAATTTTGCAAAAGAAAATGTAGAATTTTCCCTTTACTGTTCCGATTTAATGTCTCTTTCTGAGAATAATAACAGAACAGACACGATTGCGATAACAATTGCAGCTACAACAGATAACTCGGGTATTAGATTAACCGATTCGCCCGTTACGGAAGCAGGCACCGGCGTAGAAGTAGGAACTGGCGCATAAGAAGGGGCTGATGCAGAAGGCGCGGATGTAGGCATCGGCGTAGCTGTTAGCGCAGGCATGGAAGACGCTGTTGAGGGTACGGGTGCAGTGGAGGGGTATGGGGCTGGAATTGACGTGGTTTGCGGCTTGGTTGACGGTTGTGATGCTTGCCCGGATGGGAAATAGTAGGTGGCTCCAACTAGCGAGAGGGCTAATGCAACCGCAAGAATTGATGCCCACAATATTTTCTTGTTTAGCAAGCTCACTTTCTCAGACTCTTCATAGTAAACTCAGAAATGTATGGTTATAGCGTATTATTTAATCCTATATTTTCTTACAGGTGTACTAATTTTCGAACGGTGCTCTTGTGAATTTTTTAGGGTAGCTCTTAAATTGTCGATGCGCTTTATTTGGCGGGTGTGAAGGACTTTGTCTGTCGACGAGTCTAAGGATGTGCTGAGAGGAACTACGCTTGAAGTCTACCGCTTCTTGCTAAAGAGCAACAAGCCCGTAGGCATACGAGAACTTCAAAGAGCTCTAAACTTAAGCAGCCCTTCAGTGGCAACTTATCATCTCTCCAAACTGGAAGACGCAGGTCTTCTGAAACGGCAAGACGGCGGTTACACTGTTGACAGGTATCTTTTGGAAAACAGCATAAAAATCAGCCGATTTCTAATTCCGAGATATCTCTTCTACGCCATTTTCGCATTTGCGGTCTTGATTTTTGAATTGACGCTTCTTAGACCGCCGGTTTTATCTCGTGAATACGTCTTTTCCGTGGTTGCAACCGCCATATTTACTCTTGCGTTCTGCTACGAAACCGTAAAAACCTATCAAAGAGGAAGCTTGTAGAAGAAGCGATTTCTTCTCTTTCGGCTCACTCTACGCTTGAAAAAAATAGACACATCTCACTTAATAAAAACGTGCCCTCAAAATTTACTTTCAATTTTGCTGGAGAAATCACTTGCTAAATTGATACCCTACCCCGCCTTTCCTGCGCCACACGTAAGTGTTCTGCTAGCTGCTTAGTTTTCTTACTTTAGCATTAATCTCACTAGTGAGTTGCTCGCGGGTCTTGCCAACAGTGATTATCCCGAGGGTATTCGCCGTTTTGAGAAGCATGAGGTCTTTGTTGCTCGATTCTGGTGCTGGTTTGCTGGCTGGCGCGGGCTCTTTGCTGCTTGGTTCGGATGTTGATAGCGCTGCCTGAGTCAAGAGTTGAGTGGATTCTTTAGAGACTTGGGTTAGTGTGCTTCTTGCTTTTGATACAGCTTTTAAAACTTCCCTTAAATCGCCTGAGCCGAAAGCAAAAATTCCTGTTCCAATGAGACCATAGATAATGAGTTCAAAATCATTAAGCACTGTTAAAAACCCGCTGAAAATATTAAGTTAATTCGGTTTTAAAAAGCTTCTTCTTTGCCTAGCTTTATCTCTAAATATTTTCTTGATATTGCGTCAGGGTTGTAAGCCACGTTAGTAGGTATTCTCGTCACTTCAGCTTGTGAAACTTCGGTCTATCTTAAATGGCGACTAAAACTAACTTTTCAAGTTAACAGCAACCTAAACACACTTTCTTCTAATTAAATTCGGGGGAAGGCAAACATCTTCATTTGCTTGCATTTGCATCCTTCCCCGTGCATTTGCTTCTGTTTGCTTCTATTCACTCAACCTGCAAACGAATTGAACCCGAAATCAAAAACCGGCCCAAACAAAAAGATCAGTGGCGACGCAACTGTTCTGCATGAAATACTTTTTTTGCCTCGCTTGTCCTTCCTTATCCTTTCGTGTCCTTCCTTATCCTTCTATGTCCTTTTGTGTACGCAACCTGCAAACAAAACCACGCCTAAACTAAAAAAGCAACCCAAAACAGCCTGAACAAAAATTTGCGACACAACAACTGTATTCCACACAAACGAAAACACACCAAAAATTAGAGACAGAGCATCTTTGCATCTTCAAGCAAAGGATTAATCTAATTTATATGTAAAAGGAAGTTAACATTAGCTAAGTTCAACAACGCTAAGAGAAGTGTAATGTATGGGAAAGTTTCGGTTAGCTGTCTTCAACACTCAGCCGCCTCACCTGTATTTTGGAGGAGTGGAAAAGCGGATAATCGAAACTGCCACGCGACTGCAAAACCAAGCAGACATCACCGTCTACAGCGGCAGCAAAGCTGGCTTCAAAAAACCTGCAACCATCGACGGCGTAAGTTTTGTTCCATGCTATTCAACCGACAGAATCTTTCCGTTGGACAACTGGTTCTTCAACAGAAGCATCGCAAAAAAAGCAGGCACTATAGACGCTGATGTTTATGAAGCCCATGCAGCAAGCGGCTACGGACTCATAACAGCACTGAATAACCAAGGCATCAAAAAACCATTTGTACACACGATTCATGGCGTTTTAGCCGATGAGTACGAGCAAGCAAGAAAAAACGGGTACCAGTCATTTAGAGGCAGAATTGCTAACTACTTCATGCATAGACTCGCCGCTTTGGAAGAGAAAACATCGAAAAAAGCAACGCTAATAGTTACAATAAGCAAGTACTCGCTTGAAAAAATACAGAAATACTATAATGTTGACGCGGCTAAGGTTCGGATTGTTCCAAACGGCGTTGACCCAGAGAAATTTAAGCCCTCTGAAAACCCTGCAGCAGTAAAGAGGCAATTCGGATTAGGGAATGAACCCTGCGTGCTTTTTGTCGGCAGTTTAATCCCTCGGAAAGGATTACCTTTTCTTGTTGAGGCGGCAAAAAAAATCGTAAAAGAAAACCGAGAAACCAAGTTTATAATCGTTGGAGAAGGACCATTAAGAAACCAACTGCTAAGAAAAATTGGGGCTGCGAATCTTTCGGTTAACTTTACATTTCTCGGTAATATGAAATGGGACAGGCTTCCCGCAGTTTATAATTGTGCTGACGTGTTCGTTTTGCCGTCTATTCAGGAGGGGCAAGGCATAGTTCTGCTTGAAGCACAAGCCTCAGCTAAGCCGGTTGTTGCTTTTGACATCGGCGGAGTTAACGAAGCTGTCCGAAACGGCGAAACAGGTTTGCTTGTGAAGCAGGGCAGCACCGATAAGTTGGCTGATGCCATAGTGAAGCTGCTTTCAGACAAGGCGCTGCGAGAAAAAATGGGCGCTAACGGCAGAAGGTTTGTTGTTGAGAATTTTACATGGGATATTTGCGCTCAAAGAATGTTGCAGGTTTACGGTGAAGTGTTAGGGACATGAAACGTTGACTGATTTTGCCAGCCGTTTAAAGTCGTATTCGCTCATCCATTCAGTTCGCAGGTAGCAGCAGATTCGCTCATCGCTAAGTCCTAGCCGTCTCGCTTCTTGGACAGCGTAACGGTAAGCTTCAATCTCGGTGGGTCGCTCCACATAGTCGTATTGTGGATCGAAAAGTTCCTTCCCTTCCATATGCTGCTTGACATGGCACAATTCATGAATCAAATCTAAGTAGATGTCAGTTTTGTCGCCGTTGTCTAAGTAACCTTTGCTAATTGTAAGATGCCCATCTTTGCTGTCGACGTACATATAGCCCATAAACCAGCTTAGCTCAACTTTGAGATGATGGAGAACTTCTTCGGTTTCTTCGCCAAAAATCCCTTTCACTGCATCAACTTTCTCAAAATCCTTGAAGTAATCGGCGAAAATAACCTTGCGGTTTCCGATGCTGAGCGGATTAAAAGGAAGTTTCCTAAATAAACGAAAAATCCTAAAGACCGTACGCTCTACTGACGACGACAAGGCACATAGCTGCTCCTATTTGAAAGCTGAAAGGTACTCAATCTTCATTCCTCTATGCGCCAAATCTGGAAGGTCATCCACGGATCCGATGCTGGCGTCGATGTTGCGGTGAATTGGGTGGCTCCATTCGCCCTCAGGGGCAAGGTTAAACTGTAGAGGCATATCCAGCCTAATCTTGTATTTTTCGCTTAAATTTTTAATTAACTTTCCGCCTCGGCAAGCGGTTCGTGCTGAAAAGCAACTCTGAAGAAGCTGTGGAGAAGCAAAAGAGCCGACTGCATGCCAGATAGCGGCGTCCTCAGGCGAACCCATAGAGTACAGGAAAAATTGAGGCGAAGAGGGCGTTTCTTTAAAGCTGTAGTCAGCAAGTTTATCGCCCGTCACTGTAAAACTGTCCTCACATTCGGCTACGGCTATGTCTTCTGGATCCATGGCATTGGGGTAAAGCTTGGTTGTTTTATATTTGACAGCAGCATCGAGCAGTTTGCCATCTTCAAAATGCAATTTGCCTCGGGCTGCCCGTTTAGAGCCATAGCCTTTCTTTGAATGAGGCACCGTCAGCAGGGTGGTTCGCTTTGTCATGCTTCTGCCCATGCATGTGTACGCTTCCTCGATAGCTGAGTAGTCATGATGGCTTTCGCCGATGATGTAATGAATTAAGCCGTCTTTTTCTTCTGCCTGCAAGGTTGAGAGAGGCATGCGCAGTGCATAAAGTGAAAGGTTCATACCGAAGAAATTGGAAAGCCCCGCAAGCTGGGTGTACTTGATTGAATCACAAAAATCCAAGTACGAACCATTAGAGTTTCTAAGGCCCTCACTGAGTAGTTCTGCCTCGCCTTTTGAAATCAAACTTCCATTATACTTCTTGATAAAAGCGTCATCAACTTTGAGCCGGCTTGTGTCCACGTTTGCCGCGGGAAAAGCACTCTGACCGCTTGCAACAATAGAATGTTTGAGCGGGTTTATGGAGTATCGGTCTGCCTCCACATCGTCAGTGTTCAGAAGGAAAGGCACAATGCAGTCTTCAGGCGGCTTTTTCAATATCTCCATAAGCTGAGAAATATCGCCTCTGTCAGGTTTATGTAAACCACATTTTTCAAAGTAGTTTCCGCAAGCCTCAAGAAGGCGCGTGCCAATAATGCCCTGGATTTCTTCCACGGTTAACTGGGGATTTGTGTATTCAACTGAGCCACGCAGAAAAAACCTGTCGCCCCCAAATTGAACGTTCACTTTTCGCCCGTTAACGTAATGGAACAATGTTACTTGTCTGCTTCGTTTCTCTTTTTTGAAGCTACTTAGATTCTCGACTAAGACCTCAACGCTAGACCAAGAATTTTTAAGGAAATCTTCAAGCAAAATCCTGCAGTAGTCTTCACTCATAAATTATCCTCTTTCTAAAGATTCAGCCATATATATACAATTTTTCGTAACAACTGGACCTAAGAACATCCGTGAAACAAAAAAGTCTTCCTTAAATCCTGCATCGAAAAAAACAGACATAAGAGCAGCCTCCTTTTTCGGCAGTGCCACGTAGACACTTAAATGTTCAATATTTCCAAGCACTGATTTAACGAGTGAAGAAGCAACTTCAACATAATCCGCATGACAAACCAATGGTCCAAGCCAAGCCATTTTCTCGTAAACAGTAGCGGCTACGTAACCAACAATTTCATTGTCTCGTGATTCATAGCTGCATAAATTGCCTTTTTCAAGAATAATTGATTCAAGCAGTTTTTTTCTATCTCCTACAAAGCAGTGGCGATCAAACTTTTCGATTGCCTTAACTTTTTTGATCCCGTTTTTTAATGGAGTTCGAACAGTCTGGAACTTTAGTTCTTCAGTGCTTAAGACGGAAAAATCCTCATCATATTTGAAACCTAAGTTGCTATAGAAGTTAACCAAGTTTGGGTAGGCGTATAGCCCAATGGTTTCGACGCCTTTGTTTAGCAAATAATTAAGGGAGTGTTTTACGAGAAGGCTTCCTGCACCTTTGTTTCGGTATTTTTCTTTAACTATTAAGTTGCCAAACCAGCCGACTTCGCCAAAACTTATGCAAGTAGCTATTCCAATGGGTTCAGAACCATCGAAGGCAACAAAACAACCCTGCGGCTCAAGCATCATCATATACTCGAAGTCTTCAGGAGCCATATTCCAGTCCATCGTGTTGGCTAGGTTAGTTGCAAACATAAAATCGCCAGCCCGCATCGGTTGCACTTGAAACATAAAAAATTAATTGTAACCTCTAAGAATTAAGCATTTGAACGCACAACAAAATTTAAATTGCAAGTTTCTCCAATATCTATAAGAATTAGAAGCCGTTTTTCTAGTGAGAATGACACTCATTTTTATTAACAGTAAATTGAGGAAAATCGTTTTTGCAGGAAAAAATGAAGCTTAAGACCAGAACTATAATTCTTATTTTTATTTGGATTCTTTTGCTAGTTATATCTTTAACTTTACTGTCAATTTTGTCGTCATTATTTGCGAGTTATCCTCAAGGGCAAAGCATCTCAAGCTTAAGTTGGGCTGGATACACCCTTGAAAAAGATTCTAAACCCCAGTTTGAAGTTATTGGAGTAAACGCTACGTGGATGGTGCCAGAAGTAAACGTTTCAGCTGGAGACGGCTATTCTTCAGCTTGGATTGGAATCGGCGGGGAATTGGACAAAACCTTAATTCAGGTTGGAACAGAGCAGGATGCTGCGCAGGGGCAGGAAAGCTATTATGCTTGGTATGAGTTGCTGCCAAGTTTTGCTATACGATTAAACAGCATAACTGTTTCTCCGGGAGATGTAATGATTGCCTCTATAAACTTAGTTAACTCGGACACAAATCTGTGGAGTATAAAGCTAAGTGATTCAACAACCGGGCAAGCCTTTAGCCAAAATGTCGTTTACAATTCTACTCGTTCTTCAGGAGAATGGATACTGGAAAGACCAAGCGTAAATAACCAAATTTCCATCCTGGCCGACTTCGGAAACATTACGTTTACAGGTTGCCACGTGAACGTAAGCAACGTTGCTGGTTCTATCTCGAAGTTTTCGTTTTCAAAAATACAAATGACAAACAGTCAAAATGCTGAATTAACGTCAACTTCAGGTCTTACCGCTGGTGGATCAAGCTTTACTGTAAGTTACTTCACAGTCAATTAAAAAAAAGGTAGCTATTGGCTAGCAGAAATGGCTGCTGAAAGAGCCTCTGAACTCTTCTGAATTTCTTTGGTTATATTTGAGAGCATTTTTATGCGTTCCTCTAGCTTGTGTTTTTGCTGGCTTGTTAAGTTTTTGAATTTTGGCATGACATCTCCGATAACTGCGGTCATGAGGTCGCGGTTTTTTGTTTCGCTTAAATCTTTGAGTTCAACGTGTCCGTCTTCAAACATTAATACTAAGTGTCCCGTTGGATCAATGTGCGCTTGGACCACGTCGCCCAGTTGAGGTGGAAGTGCTGACTGGTTTACAGGTAACGAGGAAGATAATGGCTGCATGAGTTTAAGGAGAGATGTGAAAAATTGCGCTACTAATATTTTTTCTTCTGAACTTAATTCGCTTATTTGCCCAATGTCATCAGCCGTGCTTTTTAGAGATTCAACGAGTTCTTGGATTGACAACTGCTTTTTCTTCTCAGAATGTTTAAGTTCCGGCAAAGCTGAGATTTCTACAGGCGCTTGTTTAACTACTACTTCTTGAGTCAAGGTTGATCGAATTGTGAATAGCGTTTTCTAAGCAGAAAAGTGCTTGTATGTCTCAGAAGCCTATGCACAGAAATTTTCTGAGAAATTCTAAAATTTGTAGAAAGGAACTGCGCATTTTTTATCTTTTTGTTCAGTTTGTTTTGGGTTGCTTTTTTAATTTAGGCTTGATTTTGCTTGCAGGTTGAGTGAGGAAAAGTGAAGGAATGTAACAAAAAGTGAGGAAAAGTGAAGGAATGTAACAAAAAGTGAGGAAAAGTGAAGGAAAGTGATTTGCAAGTAAGATATTCCATGTGTCACTTACTCAAAAAGTAACTTTTCAAGGAGGGGGGGTACTTGAGAAAAACAACGAAATTCAGGTGTCAAAGTTGATCCGTTGGCAGTTCGCTTCTCTTCATGCCATGGAAACGATTGAATTCCTCGCTGTTTTCTGTTCAGTTGTTTTGGGCTGCTTTTTTGAATCAAAGCTTGAATCGGTTGCAGGTTGAATCTAGAATAATCGGGAATAATCGCAATTAATCGGGAATGATCGTGTTTAATCGCAATTAATCGCGTGGAGGATTGGATGTGACGTTAACAGAAAAGCGGGCTCGATTAGGAGACACAACCAATATTTTGGTAAAGCAAATACTAAAAAACCTAAAACAAATGTGAACCAAGAAAAAAGAGTGAAAATTGAGAATTGTGGCTTCTGGAGATTTGCGGAACATTTTTGGTTAGAAACTTCAAAAGATACGGTCACAGGTCATATGAAGTACGTATATGAAGTAGTACTACGCATTATTTATCTATTGGAGCCTAAACTCAATATTACTCCAGAGACGGCGCCGAATGAGTTATGGACATCAAGGTATAAAAGAAAAAGTTGACCCAAGCAGAGTTCATGAGGTTTCATCACTTAAAGAAGACAAATTCAAGGTAACAGTGTCACTTGACAAAGAGCGCCCTATGTCCAAATCACCATTATACGAAAAATACAATATACAAAGATATGACCTGCATCCAAACTTTAGCTTCGCTCACTTAGATGAGATGATACCGAAGGGTACGCCAGAGTATTTAGACCATGGATTTAACTACGTTGAACGCATCGTTCGCGCACTTTATTATTTCAAGCAATGCAGCCTTATTGGACCGTCAGGAACAGGCAAAACTCATATTGTTTACCTGGTAGCGGAACTCACAGGTTTACCAATCTGGGAAGTCAACTGCGGTTTATCAACATCGTCATTTGACCTCATCGGGCGATTTATCGGATTGGGCAAGGAAAACTGGGTGGATGGACTATTAACGCAGTGGCTAAGAAAAGGCGGCATAATGTACCTCGACGAAGCCAACATGATGAAGCAGGATGTTGCCACAAGATTAAACCCGGTTTTAGACACAAGAGGACATCTGGTGTTAAACGAAAAAGACAGCGAGGTAATTGAACGCCACAAATATGGGTACATGATTATCAGCATGAACCCTGCGACAGCTGAGTTCTCAGGAACAAAACCGTTAAATGCTGCCATGAGACGACGCATGGCTGTTTGGATAAACTTTGATTTCTTAAGCGTCGGAGAAACCATCTCTCCGGATGAGGTAGATATGCTGCGAAAAAGAACAAAAGTTGATCAGGATACTGCTTATAAAATCATTCAAGCTGGCGCTGAGTTAAGAAGACAATACAAAGTGGGCGACTTGCCTTATGGACCCTCCTTAGGCGACTTAATCAACTGGGCTACTTTAGTTAAAGATGGAAATACTCCTATGGGAGCAGCGGAAGAAACCATAATCGGGTTAACCAGCGACAACGTTGAAGTCCAATCAGATGTGAGGAGAATTCTAGAGGCAGTTTTTAATAAATCGCAATAATTTGGGAGTTATTGCATTTGGGATTTATTGATTACGCTTGGGCGGTTTCTTTACAAAAAGATAACACAAAAGTAAAGATACTTCAGGATCCAACCTTGATTCAGCCTACGCTGCAAAGTGACAATTTTGGTTTCACCGTTAAGTTCCCAACGGTTCGCATATTGGAAAACGGAGATTTTTCTTTCCTTGGACACAAATTTTCCGGTAATAATGAAGGCAAGTCCAAAATTGGACGATTATTTAGGGCTTCCGTTCTACACTTGACAACTCACACTTTAGCGCCGTTTCAAAAAGAAAAAATTGTTCCCAAAGAGTCGGACGCAATAGTTGAAGCTTTCGCAAAGTCATTAATTAATGACACATACGTCAACGCTTACATTCAAGCGTGGTATCCCGACAGATTTTTTGATCTTGCTTACGCTAACGCGTTTGCTTACCAGAAAATAAAATCTTCTGAGAGAATCTTCACCGATTCAACAAAGCTTATGGCGGCTTTACTGACAAAACTTAACACGGGGTTAATCAAAAATTCTCCAGGCGCAGAAGAAGAGCAAATAGTAAATCAATTATTCAACGACTTAACGACTTTAAAAAAAACTTTCTTAACTTCAATGAATGATGAACACGTTAAACTGGCAGAGTTATTTGACGAAAAAGTTAAACTTATCAAGAGTCTACTTGAGCCATTTGGCCCATTTTTGGAGGCGCCCTCACTTAGACATACTGAAAGCATCGGGCGCTGCAGCATTTACAGCGAAGCAGAAACATCGGATAATGATTTCGAAAACCTGTTCGTGCACTCCCTTATGAGCTTAGGAGGCGAGATGTTCGCAGAGGGCAATATGGATCAATGTTGGAGACCGGAACAGGAAGCAGAAGCATTACAAGCATTTAATTCTGACAATTACCAAAAGCAGCGGGATGAAAAGATTCTTGCAAAAATCAACCCCTATGTGGCTTTGACCCGATTTAAATCGGTTTCTATTCCAGAAGAAGATTATACCCAGTATCTAAGAGCCAGAAACCTGGTGCAGGGAGCAAGCCGGCGTCTTCTTGACATTCTCAGATCAGCATTTAATTATCTCGATGAGGACCCACGACAAGAAATGGGTCAACTGGATTTGCCCTCTGTAATTCAATCCTTGGCAAGTAACAAGCCAGCGACGGACGTATTTGTCTTGGATGAGTATCTGAAGCCTAATTTTGCTTGGTCACTAATTTTTGACGTAAGCAACAGTATGCAGGTGAAAGGCGAGTATGGTCGCGCGTTAGCTATAGCTGTGGCGGAGGCAGCGAGAGAGTTGATGACTGACCCAACGTCTTGGACATTCTTCGCGTTCAGCGACAGACTCTACATAGTTAAGGACAGCTCGGAATCTTATTCAAAGAAAGTTAGGGCTAGAATTGGCGGTTTAAAATTTGAAGGACTCACATACATTCCTGATGCAATTCAGATTGCTGGAAAGATGCTTGCTAAAAGGTTTGAGGAACAGCGCTGCTTAATTGTTGTCTCTGACGGGTGGCCCTATGGATATCCCGACATGCCAGAAGCTCTAAAGAAATGTGTTGACGATTTATTACGGAAAGGAGTCATCGTTATCGGAGTTGGCGTGGACACAAAAAGAATGGACGATTACTTTCACTTACATGCATCAGTTTATACTCAGAAAGACCTCATAAACAAATTCGGGTCAATTTACGCTAATGCTTCAGCAAAAGCACTTGAAACATAACCAAAAACGCTTTTTATGGTGGCACCAATGGTTTAGTTAGGCATCTAATCAAAGAAGCGTCGTAATTTATCCGTTTAGGGAGGACATGAATTCTGAATTCAGATTTTGAAGTCGTAATTATATTATATATAAAGGCTCAGAATTGGGTAGCAGTACCCCAAATATTAAGGAACAAGGAGAAACCCCCCAATGGCTTTGACAATGGAAAAACAAGAATTAACAAAAGTGTATAACAAACAAAATGAATCTTGGAAACTGGTAAAGAAAGATCAATCGTACAATGAGCAGTTATCAACCATTGAAGAAACACTGTCAAGGTTTGGACTGCTTAAAAACGAAATTAAAGTTTACCTGCACCTCGCAAGAACCGGCGAAATGAAAGCTGGAGAAATAGCGGAAGCAATTTCGCTCCATCGAACCGAAACTTACCGGATCTTGCGGGATCTAGAAAAGAGGGGCGTAGTTTTTTCTGTCTTCGAGAAACCGCTAAAATTCACGGCTGTCCCCTTGGATAAAGCTATCGATTTGCTCGTAGATGCACAAAAAATAAAAATCAAGCTCTTAGAACAAGAAAAAACAAACCTTGTAGAACTTTGGCAATCGATGCCTCAGCCCAAAGTTACAGCTGCGAAAAAAGAGCTTTTCCAAATGCTTGAAGGCGAACAGCAAGTACTTATGAAAGCTAATGAATTACTTGAAAAAACCGAAAAAACGTTTCAAGTCTTCGCTTCAGCCGACTACCTCGGCCAATTGTATTATAGCGATTTTTCTGACAAGCTAAAAAAGCAAGCTGACAAAGTAAATGTTACCTTGGTCACTGATAACTCGTTAAAAAGCTCGTATTTCATCGGGCAACTGCAATGGCTAAGCGAATCCCACCGAATCGCTGATGAACAAAACTTGCCATGCTTCATGATTTCCGACAACAAAGAAGTACTGATCGCATTCCACGAAGGAGATGTAGCAAACGACGGGGACGCAAAAAAGAAAGATAAAACAGCAGCCATATGGACAAACTACAGCGCCTTCATCAAGATTCTGCAAATGCTATTCTCCAAACTTACCTAAACAAAAAATCCTAATGAGTAAATCAGCGATTTTTTCGTTTTTTCAATCTTTATTTTCCATTCGGAACAGGTCGTTTTTGGTTGTTATTTTAAGCGTCACCAAGAAAATTTCCCCACTTTTGGGTGTGCATAAGGTTGTCATTGTCAGTAGTAGTGCAGAGACTGATTTTTGGCTAATGAAGCAACATCTAAAAAGGCTAACCAGCCACAAGAGCGGATAAGATAAACTGCAAAGTTGAAAGCACATTGCTATCTAAAGGATGGCTGAAGTTTACAATATAAAACAGACTTCGGACCTGCCGATTAAGCCTGTTGCCTAGACGGGTCTATCTACCCCACCATAACGTAGTGTTTTTACCAGTGGCCCACATAGTTTAACACTCCCACACCACCAATCACAATGCAACAAGGTCAGCAAAGAAAAGAATATATCATTACTGGCGCAGTCTAAATATTTTGATTGCGAGCTTGTTCTTTAATGCCAGGCGCGACCCAAGCCAATAAGCTGCAAAAATACCGAAGAACCCAAAGAACCAGACATTTAAGCTTAACAGCTGTGTTCCCAGAAACTGGAAACATGAAATTGCACGCCACTCATAGATGGGTGCCGGCAAATTAGAACTATAGTTTTGCACAAAGCCGACCACTACTGGAGTAGCGTAAGTCATGATGAAACCAAACAAAATGGCAGTAACTCCAAAAGCGGAACCGATTATACCGCGCATTTTCCGGTCACCTGTGGTTAAAGCACCGAAGCCTAATCCACCAAGTGCTCCGCAAAAGATAAGGCCTGGAAACCAGACGCCTACCAAAAAAGAAGTAATTGTTCTCATCACCAAGCCAGCCACAACAACCCCAACAAAACCGCCGAAAAGGCCAAAATACAAATGCGTTATGCTTTTCCCTTGGAATATTCCCTTTTTACTGAAAGGCTCTTTTCTATCTTTTATTCCCTTCACAACTCTGCCGAATACTTGAGCCATTCCTTTCTTTAATACGTTATCGAATGCCATAAACGTAGTACTAACTACAATTAATGAAGCGAGGAATATCAGTTGTTGGCTGTCCAATATATTTAACAAAGGAATATGGACCAGATAAATGAAGAACGTTAAGCTGCCCAAATAGGCAGCTATTCGATTACTGGCTATTTTTGGAAACCAACCGACTTTGGCCAAATAAATGCCTAATCCGAATTCAAAAGTCCAAAATGGGAGGAACCAAAGTGTGGACAAAAAAGGAACTGAGTACGCATTCCAAATCCAGCGACTAAGTAGCGAGATCGACAAAAGCGCTATGATGGAAATGTGCGGGTGCTTTCCTACTACGTAAAGCAAAATTGGAAACACTAAGTACAATTGTAGAATTACCGTCATAAACCATAGTGGGGAATTTAGATTTTGGATAAGATTAGGCATAGCGACATTTCCGAAACTTGGAAATCCCGAAATAAGTTTCACTAAATCAATAGTGTTATGCGGCTGGCTTAGCCAACTAGGGGTTAACAGCAAAGCAAAAAAGATTCCACATATCCAATATGCGGGATAAATTCGGAGTAGCCTTTTACTATAGAAATTCTTGATGTCAGACCATGAAGTGAGCCGTGGGTGACTGTAAGCTAAACTAAGACCGCTGGCAACGATAAATATTTCTACGCCTATACTTCCAGTTGAAAAATACCAAATTTTAATGGGATTGACTTGGATGTACAACTGACGAAACAAGTAAAGAGGAGGTCCAGTTGCTTCATGTTGCAAAAGAACCAGTGTAATACCTATTATTTTGAGAACATCGACGAACAGTAGTCTACGTGAGCGCG
The DNA here is from genome assembly GCA_963767735.1 of Candidatus Bathyarchaeota archaeon. Taxonomy (GTDB): domain Archaea; phylum Thermoproteota; class Bathyarchaeia; order Bathyarchaeales; family Bathycorpusculaceae; genus Bathycorpusculum. The sequence continues at coordinate 24,431 of CAVYES010000007.1, forward strand.
GTTTGAATTTTGAGGCAGAAGCGTTGACTGGCAAGTCGTTCTCTCTATTCGCTAAAAGACAACATTTTTCAACTCTTGGACTACTACTGGTGAGATTTGATTTTTCCATTTTTATTATCTCACACTAATTTCATTTGTGGTGTTTGATGTTTCAGGAACCGCTGTTGCTCTATGATCTTTATGCAAGAACCGAAACGTATCTCTGATTGCTCTTCCCAACTCCAGTTTTCCCGCTCTGCAAATTAATAGGCTGCCTTCATGCTTTTGCGCAAGTTCGCTGGCGAGCTCAATAGTTCCGTCAGTGCTGTCATTAGCAATCACTATGCGATCGCAAACCCCACTGTTCCGAAAGACGGCAAGTGTACGTTCGATAAGAACTTGAAGATTTACCTTCACATTGCACGGTTGAATAACTATTCCAACCTCATCGAAGATGAATCAAAATTATTTTTGGTCCGTTCATAAGACTTTTTTTCGGAAACTGTTTTCATCAATAGCCCTTTAGGCTTAATTTCTGGTCTTAAAAAAATATTATAAGCTTGTGTGTTAATGCGCTGACATACAAAAAAATAGGCTTTTAACTTTTTAAAGGTATGAGCTGGATTTCTTGTTGGATTTGACTTTTAATGTCAATCGCGAAGCAACCACGTACGCTGCTAAAAGCCCAAAGAAAGTATAAAATAAGCCGTTCAAGCTCAGCAACTGCATAACAACAAATTGGGCGACAGTATATTCGTGCCATAAGTAAATCGGCGTTAACACGCTGGACGAAAGTGAACTCATGTAGCCCACAATAATTAGAGTAGCATACGTCATAATAAGTCCAAAAAAGATGCCAATGAACCCAAAAACGCAGCCAAATGCACCTCGTAACCTTGTATTACCAGTAGTCAGGGCTCCAAACCCTAATCCACACAGGACCCCACACAACACAAACCCTGAAAAACAAACCCCTTGAGAATATGATGAGAGTACATGCATCAGCAAACCGGAAACAAAAACTCCGACGAGACCGCCACACACACCTAAATGCAAATGTCCTATATGGCTATCCTGCTTTGCAGTAACACTTTTTGAGCATTCACTTTCTTGCGCTGTCATTGGCAAAGGACCGCCTCCATTTTCCAGAAAGAAAACTTTTGTGACATACAATATCGATGCACAAATAATCACGCCCAATACGCTATAGTTTAGAAAACTGGTTGCGTCAGAAAACAGTCCAGGTATGTTGGCCAAGAAAATGAATAGCAAAAACGTAACCACCAATGTCCAAAGTAAATTCTGAATGAGCCCTTCCAGAGGCATCAACTTCCGCTTTAACTTTATACTGACCTGGTTACCAAGTTGTGAAATCCTTTTGAACACCCGATTTGGATGTTTGTCCGTGCTTGACAAAGTTTTTGGCGATTTTTGATTGTCAAGCCAAGAAAGCCCAGGAAGAGCAAAAAGTGTGTCTTTGAAGAAAATCAGAAGAGAGCCAAAAGCAATCACGCTGCCTAACTCAAGAAGCAGCTTGTTGAAAACTCCAAACCCAAGCCACTTCGGCAAAAACGACGGCGCCATAGTGGTTCCTAGAAAACTCAAAGATGCAAGAAAAACTCCAAAAACAAGCAATGACGCCAAACCCAGTTTGAACAATTCTTTTTTAGTTTTGGAATCCGCGTAAATGACGAGACCAAGTAAAGCAAGTGGAATAAAGCAGCAGGCGTACAGATACCAAGTTTGGTCAGTCGCTGAGAATACTGCGTTTACTGTAGTTACCCCGGCCTCAACGTGGACTACTGAAACATTTAGGAATTGCATGAAGGCTGGCGAATTTCCTGTGTTGGTTAAAACCCAATTTGGATAATAAGACTGGCTCAGTATTACATATGCAGGTTCAGAAACATTCGCTGATATTTCAATTCTGTTAAAGCTTTCGGTGCAGTTAATTTCGGCGTTGGGAAGAGAAATATTTGAAAATTCATCTATCGTCAGGTTTGTTAAATTAGGAATGCTACCAGTGTCTTTGACCGCAAAGGCGATGCCCTTGAAATAGAGATTCTCGTAGACTACTGAATCATTGTCCTTGTATACCAAAGTGAAATATTGCGTTGCATTATTGAAGTAATTGACATAAGATATCGAACCACAAACATTTGTCTGAATTAAGACATATTTTGCACCGCATAATGTTGCAAGCAATGTTAGATTTGCGGCATTAACCGTCAAATTCAGAGATATATTTTGAAAGGTATTTGATAAATTTGAAAAAAGTTGACTATTTGGAGGATAAGCTCTTAGGGCAATCACACTCATACCGATTATTTCATGATTAAGGAGCACGGACTCATAATCTGAATAACCCCAAATCAAAGGATATTCCAAAACTCGGAAGTTGCCATGTTGATTTTTAATGAAATTATCACCGCCCGTAAATTGCGGAACTGCGTTTGTAACTGGAGCAACTCCAGCAGTTAGGTCCATAAGCACTATGGCGGCTACAACTACAACTATGAAAGTGTGAAATAGTTTACTTTTATTTATCCAGTGGCCTTTTGGTAGTTTCTGTTTAATTAACTCGCTTAAGAATAAAAGTCCATATCCAGCGCACATATAGATAGACAAATCAATTAGGATTGAATCTCTTGCAGGTACTCGAATAAACAATGATGTTGCTAATGTTGATAAAGGTGTTCCAATTGCTATTAAAATAAAGAAAACAACAATTAATAGGAAAAAAAGAAAGTTTCGATTGTTTACTTTATTCTGTTTTTTATAAACAACCAGTGGCAAAAATGCAAATACTAACATGAATAAACCAATATAGTACGAACCAGGTTCAGTGTATGTAACATGGACGATTCTCTGGAAGTAATACGAAGGAGCAACTAAATAATACCAGGGAATTGCGGGTACAGAAAGTGCAGCGACGTTTTGGAGTTTCGAGAAACTGATTATAAACGGTGCGATGGAAAGTGCGAATAATGTGACGCCTTCCCCAAGTCTCTTCAAAAGGGTGATTTTCATATCTTTGTTCTGATACGTTGCAACGAAGTAAACTATTCTTAGGGCAAGGTAGAAAATAGAAAAAATAGTCATTTGTAGATCACAGAAGAATAACATGGTTAATGCAAAGGTTGCGAAAACCATGTTTTTTCTGTTTGGAGAAACAAACATTTTCTCAAACAAGAGAAGCACACCGGGCAGCAATGCGGCTGCGGCGATGAACTCAATGACACCGTTGTTAATGTGGGAAAAGTAAAAGGTACTGAATGAATATGACAACGAAAATATCCACGCGATTGAGGTTTTTTGAAAAAAAAACTTTGCAAATTTGTAGGCGCAAAACTGGGAGACAAAGAGAAATGCACACACAAGAATTTTGAATGCCAAAATTGGGTCGTTCGTGATGAGGGTTATCCCTAGAAGAGAGGTGTCACCGATGTTAGGCATGAAAGCTACATGGAAGAATGTTGCTATCGAGCCTCCGTAATAATTGAAAAGCCAAAAAGCTCCAAATGGAACATGTCCCGATTGGATGATTTGCATGTTTGTCACAATTCCTGTAAGAGTTTGATAGTTGTCAGTTTTGGCAAAATTGTCTATATAGTACAAGCCGCCCAACATTTCACTACTTGGGGTAAAAACGAATCGACAATACCAAATCGTGAAAGCAATTGAAAAAGCAGCGTAAATCAAGACTTCTTTGTTTTTCACCGCTACCCCTCAAAAGACAAATTTTTGGGATGAATTACTTTCGATCGCGGGAGATAGGGAAATTCAAAAGAAGCAACAACCTGCAGATTCGAGGTACCTTCTAATTTATTCAAATTCAGCCTTCTCATCAAGCGATCAACATTTCAAATAAATATTTCAATTCTTATATAGTAATTATGAACCTGAAATTCATATTTCAAAATCTGAATTAAACCCAGCTCCAAAGTTATACCGCTCATATCCTGTATCGGACATGTATTCTTCTTTAACAGTACAGGTGATGAATGCAATGCCCGCTCAACTACAGGGAAAAAAATATCAAACTTCAGCTTTGATAAAACTGTCTTGTAGTTGCATGAACAGCTCCCATCAACGTTTCAACAGCTACTCAATCGGATAAGGAAGCGAAGGCGGGTGTGTGTTGATTGTACTACACACATATTTACAATAAGTATTTGGATTAATTATCTGCAAGGCTAAATTTGGAGAAAGATTGATGAACGGTGAGAACTTAACGAAACAGAACATTTTGATGACTGGCGGCACGGGGTTTGCTGGTCGATACGCCATTAAAAGGTTAGTCAGTGAAGGACATTGTGTTTATGCTTTGGTCAGAAACAAGAAAAAGCTGACGAATGTTATAAAACAGAATATTATTGAACAATACGGTCTAAAAGTGATTGAAGTAGAGAACCCAGAAAAATTAAAGGTAATGGATTTAAAAAGAATAATTGAGGAAAATGAAATTACGACAATATTGCATATTGCCGGTATTAGGGGCGAAAATAGGAAGGTGTCTTGGAGTGAGTATCTTGAAGTCAACGTATTTTGGACCAAAAACTTGGCGTTGGCCTTTCTTGATGCAAAAGTTAACCATAACAAATTCATATTTACAAGCACTGTAGGTGTATATGGGACAATACCCCAGCGTATTCCTGCAGATGAAGAAACTCCATATGATCCGGACGGGCTTTATCACAAATCCAAGATGATCGCTGAAAAAGAGCTACTTGAGTTAGAATTGAGTTCTGATTTACCGTTGATAATACTGAGGCCAACCATAATATATGGAAATGAAGACCTCGGTTTTTTGTATAAGTTTTTTAGGCTAATGAGGAAAAAAGTTTTCCCCTTATGCGGAAGCAATCCGCGCCTTCATTTGTTAGATGTCGAGCTTTTGGCCGATACATATGCAGAGTTAGTTAAATGGAACTACAAGCCATCGCATTGTATTTTTAACGTTGGAGACCGGGAACCGGTAGATATCGCGAAGCTGTCAGAGTATACCAGTAAGTCTATGAATGCTGGATACTTGAAAATTCCTTCTTTTGTTTTTGCTTTTTTGACTAATTTATGTGCGTTTAACCGTCAATATTCTGTGTCGCTAAAACTAATAAGTAAAAGCTGGTTCTACAACGTAGATAAACTGTATAAAACATTCAATTTTAAGGCAGTGGATACGATTCAATCATTGGACAAGAAATACATCGGATGGTACAAAGGAGCTGGAGAAATTGGATAAGGGTTTTGGTACAGCCTACGAAAAATCGGTAATAAACAAGATTTTTAACGACTTGGTTGAAAAGTACAAAATCAAAACGGTCTGTGAATTTCCCGCCAATGATCTTATGGAGAATAACAGTTCTGGATTTGAAGTTCTTGGGTGTAACGTAACGTACCAATCATTAAATGATGTTAAAACATCTGACCAATACGATTTAGTCTGGTGTTTTTGTGAAATAGAGCAGCAGGAGGATCCATCAAAACTAATTGAAAAAATTTTTGACAAATCGCATCGATATGTGTTGATTGTTACTCAGAATAAAAGAAATTTGGGCGTACCTTTACATTATATATACCACATCTTGTGCGGCAGGAAATGGGACCACGGTCATTTGAAACACATGACAATAGCAAGTGTTGAAAAAGAGTTTGCCAAAAAGAACGTTTCAATTATCCAACGCGGGGCATTCGATGTGCCCTGGTTTATTCTTGATGTTTATGAGGCAGGAAACCTATTGTTGCGTTTAGTCCCAAAGTCGCTTTTACGTGGAAAAATTAAACAAACTGAAATAAAGGATAGCTTGTTTGAAAATCTTCCCTTCCCCATCAAAAAGTGGTTGTCTCATCATGTCTACATTCTTATCCGGAGGAATTCGTCTTTAATAAGTTCTTAAAACAAGATTACATCGTCAAAACACTTAATGACTAATTTTACAAATCTAAAATTGCTTACTAAATTCTTTGTTCTGCGCATCTAACGAACCTTAGCAAAATGAATTACCTATTGGCAGAATTGGGTGAACTTAAGAATTTGCCGACTATTGAACCAGTTACGACTATTTTGTATGTCGCAAGCGATAACACACAAGTACAGTAATAAGATTTTTGATAACAAAACCTTCAATGAGAAGGTCTCCCGGATGCAAACATCATCTCCTTTGAAATTAAACGAATCTGAAGAAAATTTTGCAGTTTCACCTATGAAAGTGGGCATTGCCATACCAACGTACAATGAAAAAGGAAATCTTCAACCCCTTATCGAGCGTCTGCTCAGAGTCTTCCAAAGTAATGAAATCTCCGGTCGTATAGTAATAGTTGACGATAGAAGCACCGATGGGACAGGAGAGCTTGCAGATAGTCTGGCACAAATATACAGAAACGTTTCCGTAATTCACAGACCGGGAAAACTAGGCTTAGGAAGCGCATACAAAGATGCTTTCCAATTCTTGCTTAGCGATCCTGAGGTTAGCGTAGTAATGGAGATGGATGGTGACCTTTCGCATGAACCTGAGTATATTCCAAGCTTTCTTGCAAAGATAGAAGAAGGATATGACGTAGTCATAGGATCTCGTTACATCAAGGGAGGCGCAATAGGTAAAGAATGGGCGCCCATGAGACGGCTCATAAGCAAATCAGCCAATTTTATGACAACTCTTTTTGTAGGTCTGAATGTCAAAGATGCCACAAGCGGATTTCGCGCTTACGAATCGTATGCCTTGAAAACAATTGATCTTTCAAAAATAAGAACAAACGACTACGCCTTCCAAATAGACATGCTTCACCACTGCCGAAATGCTGGCTGCGAAATAGCTGAAGCCCCAATAATCTTTCAAGAAAGAAAACATGGAAAATCAAAACTTGGAACCTGCGCAATTCTGGAATTCCTTAAAACTCTGGAAAACTCTTTCGTCGGAAGAATCTGCTCAATCATTCAATCTACTGGCCAATCATCATCGATTTGGATAACAAATGCCCTTTGGATAGGCATAAAACCTCTTCGTACAGCCATTAAAGAAGCAAATTCAATGCATGTTAACGTGTCATCAAGATTTACGGAACAGATTTGCGGCTGTTCAAGAATTGAAAATATTTGATAATGGCGAGTTTTTATGACTGTGCTACCAGTACTTTCAGATTTTGAAGAGAATGGTTCACGAGTAAAAATGAAGGCGTTGACTCATACATTACCCACTGCGAGCATGATGGTTGGAATCGCCGTCTCCAATGAGGAACAGAACATAGGAAACTTACTAGAAAATTTGGATAAGTGTTCCCTCCCAGAGATTGAAACGATATGCATAGTTTCTTCGGGCTCCACGGATAAAACTGATGAAATTGTACGAGCATATTCTCAGTATGATGCAAGAATTAAACTGATTATTGAACAGGAAAGAAATGGAAAATCTTCTGCTCTGAATATTCTTCTTGCAGAGTCGGAGAACTACGATTTTGTTGTCTATACTGGTGGCGATAATATTCCATGTCAAGGAGCATTAGTTCGGCTCCTAAATATGTTAAAGGCAGAAGACATGGATATAGTTGGAGCAAGACCGATTCCAGTTAATGATCCGAACACCTTCTTGGGTTTCTGCTGTCATCTACTGTGGAATCTTCATCATGAAAGCTCACTTGAAGTGCCTAAAATAAGTGGAGAATTAATGGCATTCAAAACTAGAATTGTACGCGAATTACCGCCCGCGATTATAAATGATGATGCTTACATTCAGACACTGGGCGAGATGAAAAAACGTAGAATAGCATATTGCCCCGAAGCAGAGGTACTTCTAAAAGGTCCTTCAACTGCAAAAGATTTTATCGCCCAGAGAAGAAGAGTATTCGTCGGGCACAAACAACTCGAGTTGTTAGTTGGTAGAAAGATTTCAACAATGAAGGCACCTAAATGGAAAGATATCTTGAAAGCATGCCCTTTTAAGGGCGTCAAAGGGAGAACTTATGCCTTGGGTTTTCTTTTTCTTCAAGGGATAGCATTTCTATTAGCGAAATGGGACTTCGCCAGGCGTAATTTGCCTATCAAGTGGAGGATGGTCGAAACAACGAAGAACCTTCAGAGGGAAGCTGAAGCTATATTGCTTTCTAAAATGGAACCACTTGCAATTAGACAGAAAACTGAAAAAGCAAATTAGCTTTTGAAAGTGGAGAACTATGATTGAAACTGCTCTTGAGTTGGCCCCGAGAATTGTACATTATAAGTCATCTCGACTTCTTGGTTTCAAACCCTCCTTGCCTATTAGCTTGACAGTAAGTGTTACGAATCAATGCAATTCAAGATGCAAGACATGCTCAATCTGGAGACATTACAGCAACCATCAAGAATTAAGTGCACGAGAGTTTAAGACTGAAGAATTCGAGAAAACTTTTCAGAAGTTTGGAGGAAAAGTCTTCTGGGCCACACTTAGTGGCGGCGAGCCCTTCGTGAGACGAGATTTATCTCAAATATTTGAGGCGCTATGTGAACAATGCCATCCAGCCGTTGTGAACATTCCATCGAACGGCTTGCTTCCTTCAACGATTGAAAGTCAAGTTAGAAAAATGCTTGAAAAGAGTTTCGATACGAATCTCACTCTGAATCTCTCTCTTGATGGAGTAGGAGAAAAACATGAGAAAATACGAGGTGTTCCCGGAAACTTTGGGAAAGTGATAGACACATATGAACGAGTAAGGGGCCTCAAAGAGGAGTTTCCTCGTTTCCAAGTTGGAATACACACAGTTATTTCAAAGCACAACATTAACGACGCAGTCGATGTGTATAAGTTTGCTAAAAGTCTTGGTCCAGACTCTTATATTACCGAGGTTGCTGAGCACAGAACTGAGCTCTTTAACTTGGCCGATGACATTACTCCAGATGCGGAGTCCTACGAGAAGTTTGCTGACGAATTGTCTAAGCACATTCGCACTGACTATTTGCATTCGAAAAAGAACGTTTCAAAGTTGACTCAATGTTTTCGCCTCGAATATTACCGAGTTGCAGCTCAGGTACTTCGAGAAAACAGGCAAGTTATACCTTGTTACGCTGGGTATGCGTCATGTCAGATTACGCCGTTTGGAGATATTTGGCCTTGCTGTATCCTTGGATACGACAAGCCAATGGGGAATCTTCGTGAAGTCAATTATGAATTCAAGAAAATTTGGCACTCAAAAAAGGCTAATGAAATTAGAAAGTACATTAGGGGCAAGAACTGTGCGTGTCCCCTTGCAAATGCTCACTACACCAATTTTCTATGTAACTTTACGAGTCTTATTGAGGTATCCAAGAACCTAATGCCGTTTTAAGAATTTAAATAAGATTTTAGAGGTGTACTATTTATCCTAAGTTGGTGCATATTGCGTTCGCTCCAACGGTTATACCTCGTTGATCTTGGCAAAGCATAGAGACAAGAAGAGGGTCGCTTAACTGATCTGTTTGAGTCGTAAATGATATTGCGTATGTTCCATTGCCAAAACCTGTTATGCTCGGCGAATCTACCTTTACCCAACCATCAGTTGCATTCTCAAAGCAAAAAGTGAAGTTTTGCGCTAAAGCGGGTTTGCCCTCGTTGAGTATGTTGACTGTTAAGTTTACTTGCGTGTAGTTGCTGTAAAGTTGCAAATAACCGCTCAAAACGGCCTCTGTAGTTACGTTTACATCATATACCAAATTAGAATATGTTGAAGAGCTTGAAGAGTCAAAGACAAAACTGACAAAAGCACTTGAGACCCCTTGGCCGTCAGCACCCCAAGAGATCCAGACGCCGTTTTGGTAGGGGGCTGCGTTTAGCGGAGTATAATTCATTTGGAGCATGGCTTGGTATGAGTCGTTAGTGATTGCCGCATTCAATATGTTTAAGTCACCGGTCAAAACGGCTGAGTCGCCACCGTTAGTGATGTTTGCCAGTGCACTAGTCAGAGTATTTCTTGTGCTTTGCTGATATGCTGGGAAAACGTTGTTTTCTCCGGTGTCAACAGTCGGCACCGCTTTTTCGGTTTCAAAGACACAGATGGCGGTGGAGAGTAAAAGCGACGCTACCAGTAAAGCTGTAATTATAATCACTTGGCCTGAATTGTTGCGTTTTAAGCTGCGCCTTTTCATGTTAATCCTTCCTCGGATAGTTGCAGCCTAAGGATGTAGAGTGTATATGTGCTGTTTGGGCTTGCGCAAACGTAATCCACTGAAACGATTTTGTCACTCACTGCGCCTGCGTTGCAAATTGGATAAGGATTAATGACATGCATATTCTGGTCGAAAACTGTTAAGTTAAACCACATTGTAAGCGGAAGAGCGGACTCCACGCAATCTTTAAGCGCTGCCCAATTTTGATTCTCAACTAAGGTTGCTAAGTGCCCGTTGCTGTCTAAGCTTAACAGAACGTTTTGAGCTGTTGAAATAAGATTTCCCTTGGAATCCGTCGCGCTTGATGATGATGGAATAAGAGCTAAGCATGCCATCAGAAGGATTGTAGCGAAAATCGCTTCTATTATGCGCACTTGCCCTCTCTTGTCTTTTAGCAGTCTCAGGAAATCACATCTCCAAAACTTACATCAACCTTATAGAGCACACCGTTTATTGTCACGATGTAGCTGAAGACGTTTTGCTCTGAATCCTCAAAGCTTGAACCTGCTTTCAATGGAACTTGAGGATAAGAGGTCCATTCTTGAAAATAAGTGCCCTTACTGACACCGCAGAGAACCATGACGAAGGGGCTTTGGTCAATTATCCTAGGAATCGCATATTGAGTTGCGTTCTGTATGGGAGTGAGATTTTGTTGATATGTGTAGGAGAAGATGTAGCTGTTTTGGATTGTTAAGTCAGTTGAATTTGTAGTGTAGCTTAACGTGTAATTAAGCGGGGTTAATGTTAAAATGTCGTTGCTCGGGGCTGATTCCTGGGTTGAATTTTGGAAGTTATAGATTGCGTATGAAGTTATTCTGCCGTCGAAAGATGCTCTTGCGAACATAATAAGCATAGCACCGTTAGTTGATGCGCTTGGGACTTGAACAGTAACGTAACCAACTCCAATGCCTGAAGTACTTTCGGTTACGTTGCTCAGATAGTTGTCCGCTAAAACATAGCAGTTTAGGCTTGCGCTTGTGGGTTCGGAATCAATGCTTGTTAAAATCGCAAAGTTAAAAGATTCATTGTTGCCTGTTGTGATGTTGCTTGTTTGTTCCATGTTTATGGACATAACTTGAGAAACCGTTATGCCTAAAGCTACATTGTTTAGTTTAGCGGCGTTTTCCATGTCAAAGTAGGACAACGAGTAACTGTTTAGGTTGTTTAATCGAGTGATTTTATCCATGTCGAGTTCATAGGGAGTTGTGGAAGAAGAGGCGGCTAACCCGAAGTCGAAGGGAACACTGCTGCTTGTTCCCCAGTTAACGGGGGTTCCAGGAGTTGTTATGATGTCGTCGGCTATGGCTTGCAGGTAACTATCTTTGTTGATGTTTTGTGTGTCATTTATGCTGGTTTGCATTGTGGAGCATAGGAAAGCGGTTGCTATCAAAGCAACGGTCACAATTATTGTGCATGCAAAGAAAGTGTCGATGGATGTTGATGGCAACGCATGTTTCTCCTTTTAGCTGCCGGTTAGTCCCCCGGTTAGTCCTCCAAAAAGGTGTGAAAGAACAATTTGGGAAACAACTAAAGACACGTATGCAGTTGTTGCCAACAATGCTGCATGTTTAAATCCGGCGCCCAAGTTACCTTCGCTGATTTTTCCGATGAAGAACCCTGAGACCCAGCATTGAATGATAATGCCTACAGAGAACATGTTGAGCTGGCCTGACATGGGTACTGCAGCGACAGAGCCGAGATTTGTGCTGTTTACAGTTGTCATCATGCTGGTGGTTAAACTGGTAGTTATGCCCACTATGGTAGTTGTGACAGCTATTAATCCGCTCCACATGAAAGCGAGAAGTATGTAAGGCTTCAAAAGTTCACGTCGATTCACTTGCAATTCGCGTTCTTTTTCACTGTATTCTGAAAGTATCTCTAGCGATTGGGTTGAGTTGCCGCCGATTTCAATGGTTTCCACCATCATGGAAAAGTTAATTGTGACAAACCAACTTCGAATTTCCTTACGTATGTTATCAAAAGTTTTTCTTAACGGTATGCCCCATTCAATTTGGCTACGCATTAAATCTAGAAATTTTGAGAAGGGGCCGTAATCTTTGCGTTTCGTCGCTTGGATTATGCTTTTTTCTGGGGAAAGCCCTGTTTTCTGTGATTCTGTAATGTCTCTTATGAAGCTGGGAAGTGATTCTTCCGCGTTGTAGTTGATTTTTGCGATCTTCCGATATTGAAGTGCAATCGGCAATGAAGCAGCAACTAAGCATATGGTAGCGATTGCAGGTAACCCCACAGGGCTCACGGCTTGTGAAAGTTGAGGAACAATTGCAATGAGAGCTATTACGGCGAATGCTGGTGGTACGAAGAATAAGGCTTTTTTGTAAAGGTCGCTCAAGTCGGGGAAAGCGCTTTGCTGCAGGTTATGCGCCATCAAAATGAAGATGCACGACCCCACAGGCATAATGATAAACGCGATTAAGTAAGACAACATAGGTGAAGTGGATGCTGAACTGCTTACCAGCAGTGACATAACGTTTGATGATGATAAAACAACAAAAAGAATATACGAGCATAAAACAACAATCAGCATGACCGAGTAGGCTTCAACCAAAGCGGCGATTTTCTCAATTGATCGGTTCAGATTAATGTAACGCAACTCAAAGATTGCTTTCAACTGGCTTTTCATGTAATCAACCATTTTTCCGCCACTTCTAACTGAAGAAACAAAGCCGCCTAGAAAATTTCTATAAAGCTTGGAGCCAGTGGCTTCTGCCCGCATCTGCATGACAGTTAAAGGGTCTTTGCCTAAAACTTCAACTTGGCGCACGACTTCGTCTGCTTCTTTTTTGAATACTGGAAGGAATGTTAGCTTTCGCATTTTTTTCCAGCTCTCGTAGGGGGATATTCCACTTGCAGCCATAAGCGTGAAAATCATTACTGCAAACGGCAGTTCCCGATCGGTTTTCTCTTTTTCTTCACTAGTAGACTTAAATAGTGAACCGAAGATTTTGCCGAAAAAACCGCCAGAAGCACCCATCTTATTATTGCTCCTTTGTCTGTTCTTTAGCGGCTAAATCAGAGAGGATAAGTGAACTGTTTAATGCCTTGTGGACGCTTCTAAAGTCGCGAAGGTTTTGCTCAACCATTCTTAGCATAATTTGTTTTCTTCGCTCAAACTCCTGTTGAACAACGCTTAATGGAGCATCGAGGTTTTTGGCTATCTTAGATAGTAAATAGCTTTTGTCTAGGTTCTGTTGGAAAGTATCTGAAGACATGTTCCAATTAAACACTTCATGTGGAACACCATTGTTATCGATTTCATCGACACTAACAAATTTTCTAGTGGATTTTTTTCGTTCTTGCGGGTTGATGCTTGAGGTGTTGACTTGCTTGACAACGATTACACAGTTCATAAGTGACAATATGTTTTGCGGGATGTTCATGGGTGGCTGTGTTAGCCGTTTAATGACTGTTTCTACGTCGTCCGCGTGCATAGTGCATAATCCGCCGTGTCCGGTTGCTAAGGCTTGAAAGAGAACGTATGCTTCTTCTCCTCTGATTTCGCCCACAAGAATTAAGGCGGGTCTGTGCCTAACGGCTGATTTAATTAAGTCGTAGAGTGTGACTTCGCCTTCGCTGTCTCCTCCGAATCCTGTTCGCGCAATAGTTGATACCCAGTTTTCCTGAGGCAAGTTAATTTCTTGAACTTCCTCAATCGAAATCATCTTAAAGTCTGGTCGCACCAAACATGCAATCGCGTTTAGGGCTGTTGTTTTTCCTGCGCCTGTTGGGCCCACAATCATGACTGACATTTTGTTTTCCATTAGCATCCAAAGGTACGCTGCGATTGACTCGTCGATTGTTTCGTTGATTATTAGGTCAACGATGGTTAATGGATCTTCTTTGAACTTTCGTATGGTGAAGCTTGTTCCGGCTGGGGTTGTTTCTTTTCCGAAGGATATTGCAAGTCTGTGCTTTCCTGGAAGGGTTAAGTCTACTATTGGGTGAGCTATGCTTACGTGTTTGCCTTGTCTGTGCACTATTCTTGTCATGAAATCGTCTAATTCTTCTTCATCAGTGAAAATAATGTTGGTTCGTGCGTTAGCGTATTTTCTATGATAAATGAAAACGGACTTGTTTAGGCCTAAACAGCTTATATCTTCTATTAACGGATCGTTTATGAGCCCTTCGATTTTTCCGTAACCTATCAAGTCTTTTTCAATGTAGTAACTGATTTTTCTTAGACCCACTTGGCTGATTCCTTCGAGAGCTTTCAGGTGCTCTTCCAATATGGTTGGAAGTTGTCTGTGGAACGAGTCAACAAGCGTTTCATCTATTCTTGGAGCTTTAAGCTCATATTCAAGAATGCTTTTTAGGCGTTTGTAAGATTCTCTTTCTTCTCTGGACATGGGAAGTTCATCAACAACATAGAAGAAGCTTCCTTCAGAGTCATCTTGGAATATCCAAGCGTAAGAGAACGGGGGATTGAGGGGGTAACTTTCGACTTGCGTGTAACCTTCGGGCACCTGATAGCCCTGAATGCCTAAGTAAGCTATCATTTCCTCGTCTGAGGTTTTTTCTTTTTCTTGGACTTCTTGTTTCTTTTTGCCTAAGTTCAATTTTCATCACTCACTAGTTAATGTTAAAGTAACAATCTGGTGCTCGATGTAACATTGAAGAACAGGCCTTCCCCAGCCGCTTATGAAAGTCCCTGACGCGTTAATTTCGGCGGGTATGTATATTTGTGGTTGATTTTGGACGGTGGCTCCGAAACCAGATTCAACCCATGCACTTGATGAGTCGTTTGCTATGGATATTGAGTATTCGTGGTTTCCGATTTGTGAAGGAAGATCAAGAAACATGGTAGCGTTTTGGCTGTCTTCGGTTACATGAGTAACAAGAGTAAGGCTTTGTGCGGCTACATATTCATCCACATTGGTTAACTGTTGGTGTTCAGCTTCATTTTTTACGTTCAGCATTGAAAGGCTGCAGCTTGAAACTATGATTGTGCCAACGATAAGGGCAGCAAAAATCGAGTACACGTAGCTTGGAATTATCGTGACCATGGTTTATTGGATCCACCTCTGGATTGATATGTTAGAGATGACGGTTTCAATGTAGATTATTGCGCCTTCAGGTGTGCTTGAAATCGGAACGGAAACGCTTCCGTCGGCGCCATTCAGCTGCGAAGTTATCGTCAAGTTTTCAGGTTGGTTGGTAACTATGGGAGGTTCAGTTGTTAATTGTGTGTTTGTGCAGGAGATTTGTAAGGGAAGTTCGCCGCCTAATGATATCGGGTCTGAAGAGTTCAGATTGACAATGTAGATGCGAATATCGTTGATGGCTTTACCATTTTCATATCCGGCAGATGCATACGTTAGTGATGGTCGATACTGGAGCTGGATTTCGGGTCCCTGAAGACCATCTGTTATGTAAAGCTGACTTGGTGACGCGCCGCTTTGGTTGGTTATTGTTTGGCTATCTCCTTCCAGGTAAAACCCTGTGTCAATTGAGCCCGAACATGGAAGTTCATAGGTGGCTTGACCTACTGACGAGTGAAAGATAGTTTCATCGATGCCAGAGCCGCCAGCGACGTTGAGGGTTAGGAGGTTGCTGGTTGGTTGAATGTTTGTTGTTCCGCCTGAATCGCTCAGAATAATAGTGCTTGAGGAGCCGGGCTGCCCTAAAGTTGAAAGAATATCATTGTCCAACGATATGAAGTCTTGCTGTGCTGTGGAAACTTTGAGAGCTTCGCTTTGAGTGTTTATGTTTCCAACTGCAAAGTAATAAGTAACTGTTATGAGGGCTAACGTTGACACAAGAAGTATAAGGAAGGTAACTGGCAATGCTAATGCACGTTTAGATCGAACAAACCTTCTGAAGAGTTTACTGTGCAAGATTACCGCCAATTACATCCTCTCGTAAATGTGCATTTACTAAAGGAAAGCTCCCAGAAGCGATTATACCATTTGTGTGTATGAACAATTCACATATTATTTCAAAATGCCACTGGAGAATGTATAGACAAAATAATTCGTTTGTAAAAATTAATATTTTAAAAAGAAAAGAAGAGGGGAAGGGGGATACCTTTTTGCTTTTTTTAAGATAAACCTGTTGATGATGCTTGAACGTTTGTTTCTTGGTAGTATGCTGCTTGGGCTGTGAAGACTGTGAAAGCTATGGTTGTGCCGATGTCTGCTGTGGAAACACTACCTGGACTAACGATGTAAACACTGATAGAGTTGCCGGAAGATAGCACTATGGGGCCTGTGGTTGCTTTGTATGGTGTGGTGCCTGATAGCAAGGCTGCTGCTCCTACAACTGTTAAGTCTGTTCCAGGTGTCGCTGATGCAGTATATGCTTTATCTGTTGGGAAGACTGGTTGTCCACGCACTTCAATCTGGCTAATTACAACGTCGCGTCCGCCAGTATTAGTTATCATAAGCGCACCCACGGCATTACCGCTTGCGTCACACCAAATATGAGCATAATTAACGGTGAGACTTTCCTGTTGAACCCTAGTGCTAACAACGTTAATAGCAAAGTAAGTAACGACGCCTGCGAGAAGCACTGCAACCACTAGAATAATCAGCGTAGTTATGACTGTACTGAGAGCCAAACGATTCTTCATCAATTTATGCATATTTATCATTTTATTTTAAACTCCGTTGAAAAACTCTTACGCATTTTCTGGATAAGTAAACTTGTGCGTAAAAAAAAATACACAAAACAGCTAGTGGAAAGCCAAAAAAATTCCGTGCATGTTTGTGTGGAATGAAAAGAATAGAGAGAGGTAATATCCTCTCATAAGTTATTTGATTTTTGGCTTATGTACCGGTATATGCTTGAACGTTTGTTTCTTTGTAGTACATTGCTTGTGCTGTGAAGACTGTCAAGCCGACTGTTAGGCCGATGTCGTTGAGGCTGACGCTGCCTGGTGATAGGATGTAAACGACCATCGTGTCACCGGAAGGCAACACTAAGTCACCTGGAGATGCGGCTAGTGGGTTGGCAAAGGTTCCTACGGTTTTAGTGGCAAGTGTTGGGCCAGTGAGGGTGTCCGTGTATGCTAAGCCTTGGTTTAGGTTGTCAGGTGTTTGACCTGTGGTAACGGCTTCGAGGAAGAATACGCTTGCGCATGGTTGTCCAAGTACTTGAATCTGGCTTATGACTACGTCGCGTCCGCCAGTGTTGGTTATCATCATCGCAGCTTCAATTGGCCCAGTTGCTGCGGATGAAGGTACCCAAATGTGGACGTTTGAAACCGAGAGACTTTCCTGTTGTACCCTTGTACTTACGACGTTTATGGCGAAGTAAGTTAAAACACCAGCAAGTAATATTGCCACTACGAGTATGATGAGGGTAGTTATTACAGTGGCTAACGCGTAACGGTTTTTTAATAGCCGGTTTATTGTTAATCGGGGCATTGCTTATTTTTCACCTGTAGCAAAAAGAACAGACAATTCATTATAAATATCTTCCGTAGCAAGACTCAATATACACCATCATTATTGAAAAAACGAGAAAACCAACTCAGCACAAAAACAATAACACCCATAATATAGGGGCAAAATTTTAACCGAGTTTCTACCGAACTTCACTGATTTAAAAAACGTCCACGAATTCAGCCTTGAAACAAAAGCGTTTTTCGAACCCTAAATCCTGTTTTGAAAATATAGATTCAGCCTTCATAACCGATATGGTCTAGCACCCGTAAATACCATAACGTTCGCAAGCTGATTTAGCCATGCATATGAAAATCAACCCCCAAACAAAAATCCTATCACTGATCACAATTATCGTCTTAGTTTTCAGTCCAATAATTATTACTCAAGCAGCCACCACTACCCAAACTCAAACATCAACTCTTCCAACCGCCCAATTACTCACAACGTCAGAATACACAAACTACGTGCATAACTTCGTTAACGCTGAAGGAAACTGCACTTACATGGAAAAACCAATGTTTCCAGTATTATTTAACAGTAGTCAAATACCGATCGGCGAAAACTGGACCATCATCTGCCCTCTGCAAGCCGGTCACAACTACCATATTTACTTTTATGGAGCATGGATAGACACTTCACCTCAAGCAACAACAGACTACAATATCTTCGTTTATGATCCAAGTGGAAACTTGGAAAGCGCCCACATTGAATCAGCCGGTTTTCCACCACATTTAGGAACAACCGTAAATGACACGCTTTTTACGCCTACTCAATCAGGCAACTACACGTTTGTCATAAATAACAACCCATTTGGAAGTAAAGGTGCTCAGCAAGCAACTTTTATGATAATTGAAAATCTCGCTTGCGACACATGGTACACCAGTTATGTCGAAGGCACAAGCAGCAGCACCCCAAGTTTCTACACAAACTGGGCCTATGAGTTCGAAACCAACGCGTCACACGTTCAATTATACATTAAGGTTCCGGATACGCTGGGCATGTATGAAGCTAGGCTTTACTTAATGAATAACGCGCAATCTCCAACTTTAAACAATTTTCCACTGGCTTGGGAACCAGGCTTATATGGCAACTTAACTGGTTCAGTCGGCGGCTACAACTTTGTACCTAACGACTATAGAGGCGTAGCCTACACAACCGACGAACACATGGGCCAATTCTTGACTCTAAATTACACCTCAACTAATACTGGAGACAATCTTTATCAGCTAGTACTCAT
The DNA here is from genome assembly GCA_963767735.1 of Candidatus Bathyarchaeota archaeon. Taxonomy (GTDB): domain Archaea; phylum Thermoproteota; class Bathyarchaeia; order Bathyarchaeales; family Bathycorpusculaceae; genus Bathycorpusculum. The sequence continues at coordinate 43,161 of CAVYES010000007.1, forward strand.
CGGCAATGTAGGTTCAGGGAACATACAGTTAATGTTGAAAGATAATTTTGAAAAGGATGCCTTGACACCTTCAGCTATCACAATTTTTCCTGACACTCCAACAGAACTCACCTACACATCAAATGGCACCAATTTGGAGACAGCTCAAATATCATACACCACCAACAACTGGATCAACACCAATACCATAAACATGAATATCAGCAACCAAACATGCAACGCCACAATCCCAGGCCAACCAGCGGGAACATTAGTTCAATACCAAATTAACGCAACAGACATTCTGGAGAATAACTTGTTTGCATTAGGCAACTTCACCGTGGAAAATGCTTCCTTGATACCCTTGACTGTTCCAAGTAGAGTTTATCCTGACATTCCAACCGAGCTTACTTACACCTCAAACGGCACAAAGTTGGAGATAGCCCAAATATCATACACTACGGATAATTGGACTAGTACTAACACCGTGAAAATGGATATCGGCAACCAAACATGCAACGCCACAATCCCAGGCCAACCAGCAGGGACACTAGTTCAATACCAAATTAACGCAACAGACATTCTGGAAAATGGCCTGTATGCATCAGGCAACTTCACGATAAAGGAGCCGTTAACTCTTAACATTACTACAACTAAAAACAAAATAGCTCAAGGCGAAAATATCACGATCCATGGAGTTCTATCTCCGAACTATAATGATTTTATAACTACCCCAAACTCCTATGATTCCAATACGATCACAAACTCCAAGACGACTACAAGCTCCAAGGATTCCAAGGCTGCTTCAACCTCCAATGAAACTGCGACTAATGCAAACTATAATGATTCTGCAGATATTCCAAGCTATAATAATTACAACGATTCTATTGGTGAAGTACAATTCAGCAACGTTGGCTCCACCCAAACGGTAGATTGTGTTGTAAGCAGTAATGGCACTTTTGAAGCAACTTTCCGACCTAACGCCTCTGGAATATGGGCTGTTACCGCAATTTGCCCTGAAACCCAAACCGCCTACAGCTGCTATAGCCAACCGTTAACGGTAACTGTGACGCCAACGCCACTCTATATCAAATACTCTATGTTTATTATTGCTGCACTTGTCGCCGCTGTGGCAGCTGGTAGCGCCGTCTACTTTTTAAAGCTCCGAAGCAAATGGTAGAGCTGCAAAACAACCATTCAGAAATAACTTAACGGATGCTAAAGAGTTCGAGGTAATTGGCTGAAGCCACAAAACTTATCTCATAATTAACGAGTAACATTTGATAGAGCGGCAGAAGTTGGATAAAATGGATGATTTTGTTTCTGTTTTAGAAGAAAAAGATCTGCAAGAAGGCACAATGAAGCATGTGTCAGTTGAATGCTCACCGGTTTTACTGATTAAACAATCTGGCCAAATTTTCGCTATCGATAACCGCTGTCCACACATGGGCTGTGCTTTTTCAGGCGGTACTCTGGACGGCTTCTTAATAGTTTGTCCTTGCCATGATTGGCGCTTTGACTTAAGAACAGGTGAGTACCAGGATGAACCATCCATTAAATTAACAAAGTATAATTTGAAAATTAAGTCTGGAAAAATTTGGATCCAACTCGAAGAAGAAACATAATCCTACTATAGGCACACTTGCGTTTAGGATATGCCATCGAAGGGCTTTAATCCTTTGGACATGAAATAGCGGCGTTTTTGAACGTATATTCTTTGCAAAAATCCCAGAAGACCTCACACGTTTTAGGAAGAGTTCTTTTAGGTCTTACCATGTAGAGTTTTCTTTGCTTTTTTGCTTCTTCAATTTTAATTATGTTTGCTAAGCCTGCTGCTTGGGCTTTTTTCGCAGCGATTGAAGAAATCACGCTTATGCCTCTGCCTTCTGAAACGGCTGTAATTACTGATTCTGTGCTTCCCAACTCCAATGCGAGCATCAATTGCGACATTGAGATGTCGTTGTTTTCAAACATTTTCTCAATTTCCTTTCTTGTGCCAGATGTTTCTTCTCGATTAATGAAGGGATACTTTTTGATTTCATTTAGCTTGACAGATTTATGATTGGCTAACTCGTGATTGCACGGCACAATTAACACCAGCTCTTCTTCGCCTATCTGGACAGCATCGAATTTTTCTTCGTAACCTAATATGGTTCCAACCGCCGCAAAATCTGCATCGTTGGCTTGTAAACTTTGAAGGCTTGTTATGCTGTCCTGCGCTTTTATTTTGAATTTGACGTCAGGATGCTTTTTTTGGAATTCAGAGATTAAGCTGGGAATTATATGTTCTTCCGGTATTGTACTTGCGGCAATCTTTATCGTTCCTGCCAAATTGTGTTTAGCTGAGGATATTTTTGTTTTAGCATTTTGGGCTTCTTGCAGAATTTTTTCCATGCTTTCCTTCAGCGTTGCTCCTGCTTCGGTAACTTCAACACCGCTGGCTGTGCGCTTGAATAGTTCAGCGTCAAAGTATTCTTCTAATGCCGCTATGTGGTGGCTTACTGTGCCTTGGCTTGTTCCTAATTCTTTGGCTGCTGTTGAGAAACTGCGCGTTCTGGCTACTGTGAGAAACGTTTTGAGGTAATCGAACCTTATGGTTTCCATGTGCTTCTTAGCCTCTACGTTATTGTTTAGATTGTTGTATGCTATTTGTTTTTTGTTTTAGAAAAGGCTTATATTAGTTTTTTTAATAACAATTATTCAGCAATATTGGAGGTGAAATAATTTGGCAACATTCACATTAATAATATATGAAGCACCTTACGCAAAAGAACGTGCACTTTCAGCTTTAAGATTCGCATGGACTTGCGACGTGGAAGGACACAAAGTAAGAATCTGGTTGTTTGAAAACGGCGTGTACCTCGCCAAGAAAGGCCAAAAACCTGCTCAAGGCTTAACCAATTATGGCCAAATGCTTGAGGATTTAATGAAAGGCGGTACCGAAGTGAAAGCCTGCGTCGTCTGTGTAGACGCTCGAGGCTTAACCCAAACTGACTTGACTTGATGGAGTAAAAATTGCGACTGTTCATGAACTTGTTGAGTGGACAGTTAACAGTGACAAAGTAATAGCGTTCTAGTGGAATTGTTTGGAAACTGAAAAGTTAGATGTCAAGGGAAAAATGTGTCCTATGCCTGTGGCTTTTACAAAGCGTAAGCTTGAAAGCATGGCTTCTGGGCAGTTGCTTGAGGTTGTTGGCGAAGGAGAATTGGAGTTTGATAATGTTCAGCGTTGGGTTAAGAATAACGGGCATGAGGTTGTTGAGGCGGCTAAGTCTGGTGCAGAGTTTAGGGTATTAATTAGAAAACACTAATCTCCATCAATTTTTCTAATAATATTTATCAGAAATTTTAATAAGCCAATGGGCAATACACTTCGCATTAGCACGTGATTATCATGGCAGAAAAATACGTTGAAATGTGGAAAAATCTTGGAATGGATATTGAAAAACACAATCAACTCCTAAACGGTCTAGGCCAATATTACACCAGCGCAATTTTGTCCCAAAAGAACAGGCCCAAAAAAATGGATTACTTCGACTTTGTAGTCTCAGAGGTTCACGGTTTAAGAATCAAAGAACTCAATGACCTTAGAAGTGCACGGAAAAAAAGTGGTTGGCGCATTCTGCATTTACGCGCCCGAAGAAATAGCATACGCAGCAGATGCAACAATGGTTGGATTATGCGGAGGCGCAGACTTCTCAGTTCCCGACGCTGAAGCGGTTTTACCCCGAAACCTTTGCCCGCTGATAAAGTCATTTTACGGCTTCAAACTAAACCGCACCTGCCCATATTTCCAATCCAGCGACCTTGTAGTTGGAGAAACAACATGCGATGGCAAAAAGAAAGTCTACGAGCTACTCAACGAGCTTGTCCCAACTTACGTGCTTGAAGTTCCCCACAAACCCGACACTGCAGCAAGGCAAAGCATTCTGGTTTAAAGAGTTAGAAGCATTCAAAACTGAGATGGAAAAGCTCACAGGCAACGAGATTACCGCTGAAAAACTAAAAGAAGCCATCGAACTAATAAACGACAAACGCAAAGCCCTCAAGCGTTTATCCGATTTACGTGCAAATTCACCCTCACCAATCAGCGGCTTAGACGGATTACTTATCGACCAAATAGGCTTCATGGATGATGTGAAACGGTTCACAGCTAAAGTGAACGAGCTCTGTGACGAACTGGACCAGCGTGTAGCAAAAGGCGAAGGCGTCGCAAGCAAGGATGCACCAAGAATTATGATTTCGGGTTCTCCAATGGCAGTTCCTAACTGGAAAGTGCACAGCATCGCCGAGTCACTTGGCGCAACAGTGGTTGTTGAAGAAAGCTGCGTTGGAACAAGATACTTCACTGACTTGGTAGAACCGAAAGGTGAAAGCTTGAATGATTTGCTTTGGGCTATAGACGAAAAATACTCCAAAATACCCTGCGCATGCTTCACACCAAACGACAGACGCATAGAAAGCATTACCCAACTTGCCAAGCAATTCAACGTAGAAGGCGTAATCTATTATACACTGCAAAACTGCCACGACTACAATGTTGAAGGAGTAAAAGTAGAGCGAGCATTGAAAGCCCAAGACTTGCCGATGCTGAAAATCGAAACCGACTACACAATGGGCGACTCAGAGCAGATCAAAACCAGAATTCAAGCCTTCATGGAAATCATTCAGGCGAAAAGGTAACAAAACCTTTTCCACATTTTTTATCTTTAAATATTTTTAAATCATTAAAAGTAGATTATGATGTTTCTAGAAACTTCAGAATCGTAAGTATTAGGAGGAAAAACAGAGTTGGCTTACAGGTTAACTAAAGTTGTTCCAGTTCATGGTTGCAGTTGCAAGCTTCCACAGTACCAGCTAGGTGAATTGTTGGATAAAGCTGGTTTGACGGCTGATTTCGGCGAGGATGTGTTGGCTGGTCCATGGGAAAACTCCAGCGTTGTAAAAATCGCCGACGGCATTGCTGTTTTGAATACGCTTGATTTCTTCACGCCTATGGTTGATGAACCTGAAATTCAAGGCAGAATTGCTGGAAGCAACGTGACAAGCGACATTTACGCTTTGGCCGTTACAAAGATAGTCAGCGTTTTGTCGATTATGGCGTTTCCCGAGAACATGCCTGACGAGTTAGCTGTGGGCATGCTGAAGGGGTTTGGCGATTTTTGCCGCGAAATGGGTGCGCCTGTGGTTGGCGGTCACACGATTCGGAATCCTTGGCCAATTATCGGCGGCGCAGCAACGGGCGTTGGTGACCCAGAAAAAATCGTTTACACCCGGGGAGCCAAGGTGGGTGACCGCTTGTTTTTGACTAAGCCGCTTGGGATTGCGCCTGCGATGGCTGCTTACAGGCTTAGGAAAGAAGATGAAGGACAAGAATTGCTCAAAGAGATCCCAGAAGAGCTGGTTGAAGCAGCTGTTAATGAAGCCATTGAGGGAATGATTAGTTCCAACAAGCCCGTTGCCGAAGCCATGCAGAAAGTTCCAGTTCACGCCGCAACCGACGTGACGGGTTTTGGTCTTAAAGGTCACGCTGAGAACATGGCGGTTCTGGGCAAAGTTGACATTGTGATTAACCAGTTGGCGGTGATTCGTGGGACACCGGTTTTGGCTGAGCTTTTCGGTTACCCGTTGTTGACTGGGTGAAGCAAAAGAAACTGCAGGCGGAATGCTAATTGCGGTCGCGAAAGAGAACGCTGATGACTTGCTGGATGAGTTGGATAAGCGTAAAGTTAGGCATTTTGAAGTTGGCTACGTCGCTGAAGGTTGCGGGAATGTTAATGTTCTAAAAAACGCGAAAGTGATAGAAGCATAATATTCGCGTTTTGACATTGAGTGTGATAGCTAAACTTAATTCTTCTGTGTCCTTAAGTAAGAAGTGGTGACTAATCAGTGTGTGCTTTAGGCTATGCGATTAAACTTTGGATGGTCAACGAAAAGAAAGAAGCAGTGTTCGGGGACGGCTTAGCTGAATTGATTGAGGAGATTGACAAGTATCACTCGATATTGGCGGCTGCAGAGCACATGGACATGTCTTACAGGTATGCACTGCACAGGATTACTTTGGCAGAGGAACGGCTGGGGCAATTGCTGGTTATACGAGTTCGCGGCGGAGCCAAGGGCGGCGGCTCTTCAGAAGTTACTGATTTCGGAAGGGATTTAGTTAAGCGATACCGGCGCGCTCAATCGGAGCTTAGCAAGATACTGGAAAAAATGCCCTGAGCTTATCGAGATATTTTTAGGCGTCGCTCTGCTTAAGCGATGTTGCTGATTTTTCTTTATTTTTTATTGTTGTTATTTATCGTTTTCAAGAAATGTTTATAATGTTCGATATTACTGATTGATAACATCGAGAAGGATGAAAAATGAACACTAAATATCTCACTATAGCATTAGTAGTAATAATAGTAGTAGCTGGAGCATTAGGCTACATGGCATACAACGGGACATTCTCTGCCAAGAAACCCACGCTCATAGTTTTCGCTGCATCAAGCATGATCAACGTCATCGCCAACATGACCCAAGCATTCGAAACAGCAAACAACTGCAAAATAGTAGTTAACTCTGCCTCATCCAGCACCTTATACACGCAAATCACTTCCGGCTCACCATGCGATATCTTCATGGCAGCTAACAACAAATGGGTCATAGATCTATACAATTCAAAATCGCTATATCAACAATATTATGATAATTTCACGAAGAATAGCCTTTGCATAATAGTTGCAGCAGGAAACCCGAAAAATATTACATCACTTGCAGATTTAGTTAAACCTGGAGTAAGACTAATAGTAGCAGACGCATCAGTACCCGTAGGCGAATACACAAACGACACCGTTTATAACATCGCAACAACATGGGGCAACCCGAGCAGCCCACTCTACGTGACCTCAGGCGTTTACCTAAATTACCCAGCGAAATTTGCGGCAAATGTTGTCTCCTATGAAGACACTGACGAAAACATAGTTGGAGATGTCTCCCTTAACGTGGGAACAGCTGACGCAGGCATCGTATTTTACTCTGATTGGGCTTACGGCAACATGACACACGAACAAGTGCAGTTCCTTTCAGTACCTGCTTCTGTAAACACTGTTGGCACCTACGCCATTTGTATACCTAGCGAAGTGAAACAAACAGCTTTAGCACAAGCGTTCGAGAATTATTGGCTTTCTGCCCAAGGACAAGCTTTACTCACGGAATTTGGGTTCGGAACATAAAAGTGAATATAAGGCGCTTCTTCACGTTTTTTTAACTAACCGGTGTAAAAATATTGAAGCACACCTTCAGTAATTCGTTATCTGACAAAATTGTACTGGTAATTTTTGGCCTTCTGGTGTTAACTTACTTTCTTTTCGTAACCTTGCCAATCATAGGAATTTTTTTGAAGATCGAGCCAGGTCAAGTCAACGCTCAACTGCATAACTCCGCGATCATAGACGCCATACAGCTTAGCTTATTTACATCGGGCATAGCTACTTTAATTGCCCTCGTTTTAACGGTGCCAACTGCTTATTTTATGGCGACAAGAAATTTCCCCGGGAAATCAATCTTAGATACATTGATGGATTTGCCTATCGTGTTGCCGCCTGCTGTGGCTGGTGTAGTGCTGCTGTATGCTTTCGCGCCGAAGGGACTATTAGGTCCAATATTCAATAGATTGGGATTAATTATCCCGGGCAGCACAATAGCAGTTATCATTGCTGAAAGTTTTGTAGCGTCACCCTTCCTCTTAAGATCTGCCAAAATTGGATTCGAAAATATGGATAAGGACGTTATTAATAGCGCCAAAATGTTAAGTGGCTCTCGCCTCAGAGTATTTTTCACGATTACTCTTCCTCTGTCGATACGTGCAATAGTTTCTGGAACTATGATGACTTGGGCAAGAGCCATGGGAGAGTTCGGCGCAACTTTAATGTTTGCGGGAAACTTGCCGGGTATAACGCAGACGATGCCGCTGGCAATCTACGTGTTACTGTATTCTAATCCTTTCGGGGGCATCATGTTAGCAATCATCTTAATCATTATTTCCTTCTCGATTCTTATCGTTGTTAAGCTTCTTGAACAAAAAAGGTTTGGAGTCAAAAAATGATTAGAGTTGATTCAATAAAAAAATCATTTGCGGAAAAAACAGTTATAGAAAACCTAAGTCTTGAAGTAAAAAAAGAAGAAATCGTATCATTGCTTGGGCCAAACGGCTGCGGAAAAACTACTCTGCTAAACATAATTTCAGGATTAACGAGACAAGATGAGGGCAACATTTACCTTAACGAGGTTTTAGTCAGCGGGAAAGCGGGCACAAAAAAAGTTCACATTCAGCCTTCGGAGCGCAAAGTTGGCTACGTCTTTCAAACCACATCTCTTTTTCCGCATATGCGAATTGAAGACAATGTTGCATACGGCTTAAAGTCACTTCATTTTCCTGCACAAGAAGTTAAAAAAAGAACCAATGCTTTGCTTGAGTTTGTAGGTCTTCGTGAATACGCAAAGTTTTATCCGCATCAACTCAGCGGTGGGCAAAAGCAGCGCATTGCATTGGCAAGGTCTTTAGCTACTGAACCGCAAGTTCTGTTTTTAGATGAGCCCGTTTCCGCCGTAGATCCTCAATTAAGAGAATCTTTCAGGCTGGAACTCAAAAACTACTTGCAAACACTTAAAATTACCGTGATTTACGTGACTCATAACTTGTCTGAAGCGTTTATAATGTCAGACAAGATAGCAGTGATGGGCAATGGACACATAGAACAAATAGGCAACAGAACAGAAATCTTTGATAAGCCAAGCTCATCATACGTCGCCCAGTTTCTCGGGATAAACACGTTCAAAGGCAAGGCAGTTAAAACCAATGCGGGACTCTTAGAAATCGATGTAAACGGAACAGTACTTTTGGCAGCCCCTATGGTGCCTAATCTGGTTGGAAAAAATGTTATTGCCACAATTAAACCTGAAGACATAATGCTTTCAAAATCAGCCGATTTCAATTTTAATCGAGTTTTAGGCAATTCTGTTGAAGGCGTCATAACTGAGATGGTTCAAATGAGATCGAACGCTCAAGTCACAATAGACGCAGGGTTTCTGTTAAAAACAAGATTATCTTTAAGCGCTATTAAAAATTTAAACCTAAACATAGGGGATAAAGTGAACGTGCGCTTCAACGCTGACGCCTTAAATGTTTTTGCCGACAACTGCACTGAATAATATTTGGATTATTTGAAATTTTCAGAAAATAAAGAAATTCACTTATCCAGGATTTATTGGCAATTAGGCAGATTTGCGGCGTTTTTTAGACGTTTCCATCGCAATGGCAGCGGTCTCGCTGTTCTGGGTCGTCAGGTTCCTCGAAGAAACCGAAAAGTTTATGTCTAATTTTCTTTTTGGACATTCTGGTTCTCTCGAATTAAAGCGTAGGGCAATGAGTGATATAAACATATTTTTAATTCTTTGTAAATGCGGAATTAATTTTAGATCAAGTTCGGTTGAAGGTCTTGCTTTTTTTCTCAACTAAATTGGCGAGCTCCCCAGCTTGCGTTAAGCTCTTAAACATCGGAAGCTTGAAGCTCACAGCTTTCCTCTCTTCCTCTTCGGAATACATTATTAATCCAGAAATTGCGACAACTGAAACATCCAAGTATTGCTTTGCTTCTTCGGCCGTTTTTGCGGCGATGATTTTAGGCATGTTTTTTTCTGATTCGAAACCTTCTAAAATAACGTAATCGAAGTCTTCAAAGAAGGGCATAAGCTCCATTATGCGGAGTCTTTTTTTTATGAAAATTACAGTTTCGTTTCTTGGGGCCGCAGCTATTATTTCTGCTCCTGCACGGGTGTACCTGTCAGTTTCAGTGGCAGGCGTGTCCAAGGTTGGGATGCGAACCATCTCTTTGATTGCCCCAACATGGTATCCGCGGCGTTTAAGCTCGGCGATTAAATGCTCAATCACCGTCGTTTTTCCCGAGTGTTTTCCACCGACAACCGCGACCAGTTTTGGCATTGCTTCACCGTCCAAGCTTGTACCGTGAATGAGCCATATATTGTTTAATGCATAAAAGAAAAAGCGAGAGGCGCAATTTATAAAGCCAAGCAAAAGTGATTTTCTGTCAGGAGCGTGAAACCTTACGGTTTTAGTGGTTGCCGCGGTCGGCGTTAGCGGTTCAGGAAAAACAGTAACTTTAGAGTATTTGATTTCTCACCTCTCAGCCGAAGGCTACAAAATCGGCTCAATAAAACATGTCCACCACAAAGGCTTCACCATGGATAGGGAAGGCACCAACACCTGGAGATACGCCCAGGCAGGCTCCAAAGTAATTGTGGCGATTTCTCCTGAAGAAATAGACATTATTAAGAAAACCCAGATGGCGCTCAACGATTTAGACCAAATAATCGCTCTGCTTGAGCAGGAGAAGCTTGATGTTGTTTTCATTGAAGGCTTCCACAGTTTAATCGCTAAAAGACAAGACGTGCCCAAAATAATTACTGCTAAAGACCAAAATGGACTAGAGCGGACTTTGGAAGGCACAGTTCAGCCGATCTTGGCGATTGCAGGCATAGTGGCCCAAAACGCGAGCAGCCCCACCTACACCAATATACCAGTGATTAAGGTTCCTGAAGAAGGGCAAAAACTCGTAGAACTAATCAAAAAACAATTAGAAAAGCCACAGAGCGCACTCACCAAAAAAATGGGTAACTGAGGAAACGACATGACTAAACGGGCTGCACTTATTCTGTCAGGGGGAAAAGCCCGCAGGTTTCAGTCAAAAAACAGAAAATGGGAAGACAAAGCCCTAGCCGAGCTTGAAGGAAAACCTCTTTTAATTCATGCCATCGAAAGCGTTGAAGACGTTGTTGATGAAATTGCAATATCCGTAAACGATGAGGAAAGGAAAGCAAAATATAACCAAATCCTAGAAAAATTTGCTCGTGCAAACATACCGATAGTTGTCGATGAAAAAAATAAGCATGTTGGTGGACCTAACGTGGCAATCATGTCGGGGTTAAAATCTGTTAAAGCTGATTATTGTCTTACTTTGCCCTGTGACATGCCCTTTCTGCAGCCGTCTGTTGCTGATTACATGTTCAGTGAAGCGGAAGGTTTTGAGGTGGTTGTTCCAATGTGGCCTAACGGCAGGCTTGAAACCCTCTTAATGGTTCTTGAACGACGCGGCGGTTTAGAAATCGCAGACACATTGTGCAAGATGAATCGGCCACGCTCAGACGACATACCTAGGGGCGCCTCCAAAATACTTTTTGCTTCTCCAGTGAATCATATTAAAACGCTCGACCCTGAACTTAAAAGCTTCATCAACGTCAACTTTAAAGAAGACTTAAATCAGCCGCAGATCCGCCCTACAAACGGCGCAGTCACAGAAAACTTACAGGTAAACTTGGGTGTTTTATCAATTTCTGATTTGCAGCACCTTCGAGAAGGCGAAGACATGTTGCTAGCAGGCAAGCTTTCAGAGGCGCAGAACATGTTCGCTTCATGCATCAGCAACTTTGAGGTTTCTAACAGCTTTTTTTGGGCAGCTGTTAGCGGAGAAAACCAAGGTGAAGCATTTCTGAGGCTATTTCAACGACAGCTTGAAAAGCAAGCGGCTACTGAACTGGATTTTGAGGGCAAAGAAACTTTCCTAAAGGCTGCAAACAACTATCGAGTTGAAGCTGAAATACATGAAGAAAACCGCTGCTGGCTACTTGCTGAACGGGCATGGGCTGATAAAGCATGGTGTGAATCACGGGCTATGGGAAAACATACCCACGTTCATAGGTACCCGTCAAAAGCGCCGTGAACCAGCTTAGGCGATCTGAGCCAATTCCAGTTTTCCGAACAAGCGAACATTTACGTTGGCGCCTTTAGCTAAATTTGTGTGCGGCGGAATTATTGAGTATCCGTTTGATTTGACAATGGTTGTTAACGCGCTTGAACCGCCCTCAACTTGCTCCGCTAAGAGTTTGTTTTCGGCTCGTTTTAGGTGAAGGAGCAGAAAACGGTATTGCGGACCAGAATCCACAAATTCAGTTAACTCAGCCGGTAAACATGGAAGCAAACCGTCTCCGCTCAGACCGCAATAGAGGCGGATTAAGGGAGCTGCAAAAAGGTAAAATCCAGCAATGCAGGACCCGATGTGACCAGGCAACATTACAACTGGCTTCCCTTCAACAATGCCGAAGCCCGATACAGCGCCCGGTCTCAACGATACGCCTTGCACAACAACGCCTGGTGGGCCAAGATTGTTTACGGCGTCTGGGACAAAATCTTTCATGCCTACCGATGTGCCGCCAATCGTTACGACTATATCGGCGTCTGAGAAGGCTTCGCCGATTTTAGCTTGCACTTGATCTAAAGCGTCAGGCATTATTCCTTTCAGCTTCGCCGTGGCGCCCAATTCAGATGCTATCCCTTCAATGACTAGGGCGTAGTTATTTGCGATTTTTGCTGGGTCTTTTTTACATTGCCTGATTAACTCGTCTCCACCCGAGAGAATGGCTATACTGGGTTTTTTGAATACTTCAGCCGCCGACACTCCAATCGAGGCGAGCAAACCAACGTCTTGCGGTCGCAGAACTTGCCCTTGCTTAAAGATTAACGTGCCTTGTTTAACGTCGTCGCCGAGCGGTATAATGCCCTCTCCTGGCTTTATTTCGCGGATTATTTCGATTTTGTCGCCATTTAGGCGGGTTTCTTCCGCTTTAACGGTTGATGCTGCTCCTTTGGGTATTGGTGCTCCGCATGCGACGTAAATTGCTTCGCCACTTGCCACTTTGGCGTCAGTTGGGTAGTCGGCTGGAAACAGCTTCCCCACAACTTTGAAAACGGCGGGCTTTGATGTTGATGCGCCTACGGTGTCTTTTGGGTTGATTGCGTATCCGTCGATGAAAGTTTTATCGTAAGCTGGAATGTTAATGTTTGAAACGGCGTTTTGAGCTAAGACTCTGCCTAAAGCTGCCTGTAACTGGACAAATTCAGTGGGCAACTTGACTTCGCGCATAGCGTCAAGGAGTTGTTTTTGCGCGTCTAACGGGTTGCCGCGTTTAGGCAGCCTTTTTATGTCTGGTCGATTCATAGCGGTCACCTACAGGATTATTCTTTCGGCTCCAGTGTAAACGTTCATGCGGCATCCACGCACAAACCCTACTAGAGCAATGTTTGCTTTCTCCGCGGAAGAAATGCCTGAGTTCAAAACCGCGGCCACCGACGCAACGATGGGCAAACCGACTTTCGCCGCCTTGTAAATCATGTCTCCTGGCACACGCCCAGTTATAATCATGAAGCACTGGCCGAAATTCTCTTTTTTTAATGACGCCTCGCCGATGACTTTGTCAACAGTGTTGTGCCTTCCCACATCCTCGGAAAATGATACGATTGAGCCATCTGCTTTGACGATTGCGGAGTCATGCAGACCCCCAGTCTCCTTGAACCCCCGAGCAAGACCGTTGATTTGGATCATTGCATCCAGAATAACTTGGGCTTTAATTTTCAGCTGCGATTTTACGACGGGGATTCTCTCGTCATGCTGATAAGCTGAAGTGCTAGCTTTGATTAGTGGGATAATGCGGGTGCTTCGCCGCGAGTTTTTCATTCGCTCATCCAAATCCACGCTTGCCTTAAGCTTGATGTGGCATGTATACGCTTTTTCTTCGGAGCATAAGGATTCGATTTCGTCAACTGACCTCAAAATGTCCTCGGCAAGCAAGTAGCCGACTGCAAGCTCCTTAAACTGGGAGGGAGAACACCAAATTACAAACGTGTAAACATCATTCAACGAGATTTGCAGAGGGACTTCTTCTGCAACACAGTCCTTTGTTTTCTCCGCTTTTCCGGTTGATAAGTCAAGCCTTACCATGTCAACTTGACGCATAACTTTGTCCTTCTTCTGTTGTTGTGTTTTGAACTCGGCGGTGTTGATAAGGCATTCGGCTACCCAAATGTTAGATCAACAAGGTTGGCAAATAGAAGAAAATTCAACGGTTAAAGCAAGAAGAGACAAATAGGCTAAAGGCGGACCTCAAAAGCGTTAAAAAGTGCTAAGGCCCGAAAATAACTAAATAGTCTTTGCTCTCTTCTACGGAGAACTTGTTCCTTAGAAATATTTCAACATCTTGAAGATTGTAAACGCCTTTAATTTTCAACTCGTAGCTATCAGGCTTTCTTCGGTCTATAAGAACGAAAGACGGCTGAATTAAATGTTCAGCTCCTAATTCTTTCAGTAAAGCCACCGTTTCTTCTCTCTTCATATACACTTCACTCAACCCACTTGAAGGCACTAGACTTATAAACAATATTCCCAAAACAACAAACACCCCAAAAGATAACCCAAAACAGAATCCTGCAAACCTACGCCGAGGTATTTCAAAAAAACGATCAAGCCTCGCCTCCTTACTATTTACAACCAATTCGGCTAAGCAAATAGCAAAACATTAAGCGAAAAACTTGATGGTTTAATAGAAATAGAATCGAGCTTAGCCCGAAAGCATTGCCCAAAAAGGAAATTTATAGGTATTTTTCGTATGTTTTTAGTTGTGGGTTGTTGGCTTTTGAGACGAAGATTTTCCCTGTGCCGTGCTCTGCCAAATCACCTAGGAATACGTAGAAGGGTCCGTTGACGCTTTGGGTGTCGTCGATTTTGACTTTGGGTTTGACACTGTCGATGGTGAATGTGGGCATTACTTCTGGGATTGTTCCTGTTATAACGATTTTACCGCCTGTCATGCATGCGCCAGCTCGGGTGTCAACGTCTTTGTCCACCAGGATTGCGCCGTCACTCATGTGGTAGCCCAAGAATCTGCCAGCGCCGCCAGCAATTTTGAGGACGCCACCATGTAGATAGCATCCGACGTCGCTGCCGACTTTGCCGTCAATAACTATTAAGCCGCCTTTCATGCCTGTGGCTGTGCCGCGATATGGGGAAGCTAAATAGTCACCCGCGTCCCCATGGACTTCAATTAAGCCGCCCTTCATGTCGTCACCTGACCATCCCCCTATGTTGCCGTTTACTGTGATTTTGCCGCCGGCCATTTTTTCGCCTGTGTGCATGCCGCAGTCGCCGTTTACTACGATTTCGCCTGTTTTCATGGCTTGGCCGATTCGTTTGACTTTGCCTGCGTCGCCGTTGATGGTTATGTCCGGGGTTGCTGTGTCATCTTGTGTTATTTCGAAGAGGTCGCCGAGTTTTAGGTTGCGGTTACCTTCAGTGACGGGCAGGTTTGCTATTTCAGCTGTGTCTTTGTCTTTGAAGACGTCTGGGCTGATGCATGCTGCTTGAACTGGCACTTCGAATTTTCTTTTAGGTACTAAGGTAATCATTTTAGACACTTGCCTTTATCGTTAATTTTTCTGGAACCTTAAGGTAATGGTCAAACACCGGGTAATTGTCATATTCGATTGTCCAGTACTGTTTGAATTTGCGTTTCATTTCCTCATTGATTATGCAGGGTTCTTTTGTTTGGACATCAAGCCACATGGTTCTGCCAGGGGTATTGTTGTCTACTACTTGGCCGTCTTTAACAACGATTTTTCCATCTTTAATCGTGTAAGCGGCGTGCTTGAAGGCTTTGCGTGCAACTTTGAATTTTTGAGCGATATCAAGTGTTTCAGGGTTAATGTTGAATATTGCAACGTCTGCATCTGCACCTACGCCAAGTTGACCCTTATTAACGAGACCTAAAGCTTTTGCTTGCGCTGCACGAGTCATAATTGCTATCTCGTACATTGTCATTTCACGGTCAATGGTTGGGAGCAAACTCTTTTTCTGGGCTTTCTTGTTGCAGTGGTTAAGTGTGGCTTCACGGGCTTTCTTGCTGTATAACCAAGCCAGTACACGTGGGTAGGCAAAGAATGGCCCGGCGTTGGGGTGATCGGTTGTCATCATCATTTTCCACGGGTCTTTAATTAGCAGAGCTAACTCCAACCCAATGGACCATTGAAGCGCGTTCACCGGGCTGTTTTTCTTGTAGTGTATAGGTATGATACCGCCGCTGGTTTCAGTTTCGATGTCGCTGTTGACCCATTTGTTGTGTCCGCCAAGCTCGTAGAGTGAAAATTCGAAGGGTCCATCAGCGGTCATAGTTGTGGTTTCTGAGAATACGATTTGTCCCATGTCAAAGGTCATATGGTTGTGTGCGTTGATGTAGCTTGAGATTTCCTCTGACGCTGATTGGAAGTGTACCCAACTGTCACCTGCAAAGCTTGAGAATTGCAAGTGGGTAATGTGGCCAACGGGTTTGCCGTTGTATGGCACGCTTTCAAGCGCTCTCATGGTTTCAAGTGTGGTTGTGTAGTTGCCTGGTAATCCAAGATTGTTGGTGTGAAGATGTATAGAGTGAGGCAGGTTTAGCATTGCGTTAACTTTAGCTAAGCCGCATATTATTTCACGTGGAGTAATACAGAAGTTAGCTACTTGATCGTCGATGCTGTGGACGTTGTGCCCAAACCCCCAAGATTCTAAACCCCCTGGATTAACAATTTTTATGGCATAGCCCTTGGTTATATCCAGCATCCAAGCGACGTGCTTAGCGCATTCTTCAATGTTGCCTTTGGATAGGTTTTCTAGTACAAACCACCAGTCGCCCAGAAGCGGATAAGTGGCTTTGTCAAGCAAAGGTATGTCATTTAATTCTTCATGAGTATGCTTAGCTTCCAACGGCGCCATTGACGGATTCATAACAGTTGTGTAACCCATACGTGAATACCGGTAACCAGTAGTGAAAGTGGAAGGAATAGAATAGCCAGTGCCGCTACGAGTCATGACTGTTTTGCGTTCGACATCTTTAACGTGGTCATCTGGACGAATTATTCTGCCAGTGTTAACTTCTCCACCCGCGATGTGTGTATGAATATCAACTCCGCCCGGCATGACCGTTAAACCTGAAGCGTCAATAACCTGAGCTTTACTGCTGACTTTGCGGACAATTTTACCGTCTTTAATGGCTATATCCATTTTTTCCCCGTTAATCTTGTTCATAGGGTCAAAGACGAAACCGTTTTTTATTAGTAATTCAGTCATTTAAGCTGCCTCTGCTTTCTTTGTTTTCTTTTTATGTTTAATTTCAATTCTAGGTGCCAGTTTGTTGCGTGCTTTAAGTTCCGCCTTAGTTTCGGTCTCTGGCTTTTGAGCTTTGATTGCTCGGACTTCTTCCAGTATTTTCGTTAATAGTTCTTCGTCGTTCAGTATGCCTTCCGGTGGCTCGACGACCTTGCGGAGCATTATTGGCACATGGTCCATGCGATAAGCTGTGCCCTCATATTCGATGCCGCACCACTGAGTTGGAAACACCACGTCGCCGAGTCTTGAGATAGCGTTCATATCCGGGTTAATGGTGATCAGGGGGTGCTTCATCATATTCTGCATGGCTACCTTGGGAAAGTGCGCGCCTGGATCAGACGAAATAACCAGAGTTGCGTCGTTGTCGCCGCGTCTAAGCAAGTCGATGGTTGTGAATTCACCCGGGTTATATTGCGGGTACCCTTGCGAAAAGTCAATAGCGTAGGGGTAACCTGTTAGTCCAAGCGAAAACCACGTTTGCGCCTGTAACGTTGAAGTGCCCTCGCATTGGCGAGATGACAAATTTGGTTCTTCTGTTAAGATCCCGTGTTAGGGCGATTGCTATTTCGATGTTTCTGAATCTGCCGGCGCTCTGCGTTAAGCCAAGACCGAAGAAGATAACTCCGAAGTCGCAGTTCACCATAGCGTCAGTTACTTCTTTGAGGTATTCAACTGGGACACCGCCGACTTTGTCAACATCCAGTTCCTGGTCAGCTACTAAACATCTCATGGCATCAAGTATTTCATAATCCTTGTTTGGTTGAACCTGAATAAAGTAATCAGCAGCCTCGGCAGTCATGGTTTTTCTTACATCCACAACAATCAGTTTACGCCCCGCCTTCTGCATCGTCCCTGGAGGCGCACCTACACTGCATGATTGCGGAGGAATCGTAGGAGTAGATTCACCAAGGATTCGCTTTGAGGCGGCTTGCACTTTTTTCTTGCTTTGGGTACCTTTTAATTTTTCCAGGAAACTTTTCCATTCGCTGCCCTCAAAACGTCCGTCAGTGAAACTGGTGTACCTCTCAAGGTGCCTTGGGTGTGAAGTCCACGGGTTGCATGCCCAGTAAATTATTAGGTCTGCGCGGTGCCTGATTTGCCCCAGAGTGCATGCGGGAATACCGATTTCTTGTGTCGCCATAACTGATGGCCCGTGGCAAACGCTGCAGCAATTATCGAGGGCTGAACCTAATTCTTCAGCTAACATAACACCGATTCGCTGTGCTTCGCTGGTTGAGCTGCTCCAGCCGAACAGCAGCGGATACTTTGCGTCCGTGAGAATTTGGGCTGCCTTGTGTACTGCTTCATCCATCGATACAGGTTCTAACTTGCCGTCTTTTCGCACCATGGGCTTTAGAATTCTCTCTTCGCTCTTGTAGCCGTGAACCATTTTGGCTTCACATTGGGCACAGCCATTCTTCATTTTAACAATCTCGTTGTTTTCCACTGTTACTTCTATGTCATCGCATAGGCAGCCGCATATTGGACAAACGACTGATTTTATTATTTCTGGCATTACGATTTTACCTTCCATACTCTTCTTTCAAAAGTTCATCAAGCGTTAAGATGACTTGGTCTGGCGCAGGTTCAACTTCAACCTGAAAACCCTTAAACAGAGGCATGCCCATGCCGAAGGTTTCGTCTCCGCAGATGGCGTTTGCCCATAAGCCGCAGGGGATGAAAACTAAGCCGGGGTTGGAGCCGTAGGGGTTCTTGGTTGCTTTTACGATGACTGAACCGTATTTTGAAGTGACCTTAACGTTTGCCCTGCTTTTTATGCCCAGTTTTTTCATATCAACTTCATCAATAACGCAGATTGAGGAGCTGTCAAAGTACTCTTTGGAGCCTTTCCCCATCTCTTTTCCAACTCCCTGATCGATTGTTCTACCAGTAATTAGAATTGCACGTAACTTTGGCTCTACCATGGTCCATGACCTTACCCAATAGAGTTTATGCAGTTATATTTAAAATTAAGTTACAAAAAACATCAAAATTCACCATTAACTCAATACATCAAAGAGTTTGCGGATAATTAAGGCTATTTTCAGCTTAATTTACTAAGCTAAAAAACTTGAAGAGTAGAATTATTCAAAAAGATCTTTATTTTAGTTTGGCGTGTTCAGCTTGGAAAGCTGCGTTATACGTTCTTTTGCCAGCTTGGTTAAGTGCGCAGGTAACTTGCCCCTTAAGGGTAACTCCTCGTAGGCGCCTCAGGTCTTTAGTCATGTCAGGCTCAGTGTCGTCGAACCAGCACATTACATAACGGTCAGCTGATCCTTCAGGCGACAGCAGATAGTCAGCGTCACCCATCAAAGTAAAGAAATCGACAATGCTACCGGTGACTTTTGAGTCTCCAGAACGGGAAAGCGTTAGTTTCTTTGCTTTAACAACCACAAACGGGTCTATTTCAGGGTTAACATCGCGCTCCTTGAAAATGCACAAGACAGGTTTATTCCAAACAAGCTCCGACAAAACAGTTTCCTCAAAAGAAAAATAAGTTCAAAGAATTATATAATCATATTGCACAAACAGATTTCGGTGGTTTGTGTTCAGACAGCGCTGCCTGATTTTGCACAGTAACAGCACAAAGGACCCGAGGTAAGCCAACTAAAAACGTAGTTTAGAGATTTTTCGGAAAGGTTTTGCGAGTCTTATAATACGCCTAATAGTGCTGCTACTGCAACAGCTATTGAAGCTCCGACTACCAGAAACATGAGTCCTTTTGATTTAAAGAAACTGGTTTGTGCTGCTTCGCCTTCTTGGAGTTCATATTCTTTTATTTCTTTTGTTGTGGAGTTAATCTGGACTTTAGCTGTTAGTTTTTGAAACATCATTTCAACAATGTATAGTTCTCCTTCAAGCGAGACTTTCATGGGCAACCAGTTTCCTTTGTAGCCTAATCTTTTCAGGAAGTCAGCTGTCAAATTTGTAGCGTTTTCGGCATCGAACCGTGAGACCTCTGCTGTTTCACTGGACATTAGTCTTCTCAAAGAGAAAGTGGCGCTTTGGCATTTTAGGATTTATGAAGCTAAAAACCATATTTAAAATCATCAGATGCCCATAAGAAAAAAGCTGGCACTTCAACGTTTAACCAGAAGAGAAAAAGTGGGTTTAAGGCGACATTTGGCCTGGCAGTTGCGGTTGAGTTCCGTTAAATAATCCCGTTTGGTTTAAAAGGTTGTTTTCGAGATTTTTTAGCGGAGCAAGTTGCGGGATGTTGTTTGTGTTGAGGGTTTGCTCTACCGTATTTACTGCGTAAGTGACAACTACGCAGGTGAGCACCACTGCTGCCGTTATCAAAAGCAAAGTAGCTACTGCTGTCTCCAAAGCTTTCTTCTCCTTCCTCAAACGTACTTTGCCAAAAAAGCATTTAACAGCTGTTCTTTTTCCTGAATTATTCCCAATACAAGAATATATCAAAAGCGTAATGACGTGCCTTCGACTAGCCAGTTAAACTTTTATTGCTCATATTCAAGCAATTTCAGAAACTTTTTAATTTAATCTCTCTTTTTTAGGTGCATTTTCATCTGCGGTTAAGTGGGCGCCGCAGGACTTGCAGTAGTTGGCGGTGCGGTTTCAGGTTTTTCTGGCGGCGGTTGAATTTGGGGTGCACTTGATAATATCTGTATTTTTTCTGCCATCGGGTGGAGAAGGTCAGGCGGTGGATATGGCGTGTTTAGGTTGGATGATAGAATGTATATAGCGTTGAAAACATGCTGGTAGATGGTGAAGAGGATTTGGGGAATTTTGGTTTTAGGGTTAACCTCTAGTTTTTTCTTGATGTCATCCGCTTTGCCTACCAGAGTTACCGTGCCTGTTGTGTTGTATTTTACCACGTTTGGCTTGGTAGAAATCGCCAAGGCAAAGCTGAGTGTTACTTCGTTTGTGCCTTTTTTTTGCTCTTCCAGCTTCGCGTTCACATCAAAAAACAGCTCTTCTTTTGAGAGGTATTCGCCGGTTCTTTCAGCCTGTAAACTATTAAGGGTGATCGAAACGATGACTCCTGAGACAGAATACTGTGGGTTTACGGCTGATTCCTCGCTACATCATGCTGTGATTTTAATATTTAACTTTGTTTGTAGCCCGCACGCGGACCTCCCTTGCAGTCGATGGTTCTGGTTTTAGGGTTGGTCGGAGCTGTAGAATGCCGGCACTGAAAGCTCCCCTACAAACTTGAACGTTTCATCTCCTTTTGCGTTTGCTTTTGGTTTTAACACGATTTTTTTGGGGATGTCTTCTTCAATGTAAACTATGTAGCTGACGGTTGTTCCTAATCCCAGGCGAGCAAGCTGCTGCACGGTTACCTTAAATTTCTCGATTTCATGAATTTTTTTGTTTATTTTTTCGATTGCTTCAAACAGAATTTCCGTTTGCCCCTGCTCAGTGAATGAAATTGCGATGTCGCCTGATTGAACCCAGCTTGAAGTTTCTTCTTTTCCTTTGCCGCCCTTTTTGCCTTTATCTGCCGGCTCTGCAGGTTTCTTTGATTGGCTGCGCAGGGTTTTTTGCAGGGCTGCCGATTTTTGAAACCATTCTTCGTTTTTGTGGGCGCCTTCAAAATCTCTCAGCAACGTGCCCAGCCATTGGCTGTAATCTTCGAATAACCCACGGAACTGTAGAGTTTGGTTTGCTAAAAAATCTGTAAGGTCTTTTAACGACGTAAATGAGCGAATTTCCGTTCCCGTTTTTTCCACTTCCTACCCATATTTTCCTTGAGCTTTAGCTTGAATGTATAAGTACGGTTAGTTTTTGAATAATAGGATTTGTCCATTGCAGAAATTACATACTTTTCAGGGCATCAAAAAAGTTTCTACATTGACTTTCGGGTGATTGATGGAAAAGGCTCACGTGGAACTAGGTAAATTAGTGGCAATGAGCTGCCCCCACCCCTCTTCTTTTTGAATCGCCCAAGCGATGCTTAAACAATCCAACGTTTGCTAATGCTCAATGGTTTGCTTTCCACTTTATTTTACCCTTTTCCACATGAACCTCTCCCATGGTTTGGCTCTTCTGGTTGGAAAGGTCTTGTTTTAATTTGTCTGCTACGATATAAAAGTATTATGTATTGCTACACAAGACGCATAAACAGTAACAGCCCTAATGTTTTCAAAGGTTTCTTGCTTTATCGTAAGCCTTCGCTACAGCTTCACTCGTAAGAACACCCACCACTTTTGTAGGCGATTCTTTATCAACAACGGGCAGCAGGTCAATTTTTTCTTTTGTCATGACCTTGTAGGCTTCAAAAACTGGTTCCTCTGGATGTGTTGAAATGTTTTTTAGGGGCATCTGCTCCACTTTCAGGTTGTCACGCTGCCCTTTTGGAACCTTTATTATTTCATTCCAAATTACAACCCCTTGAAAAACTCCGTCTCTCTCCACCAGCGCGTCATGGTAACGATTCTGGAACATAACTTCGAAGGCTTCAGCGAGGGTTTGGTCAGGACGAACTGAACCGACCTCAGATTGCATGACATCTTTAACTTGGACACTTGCCAGCGTCGTGGAAACAATCGTCTGTTCTGCTTCTTCACTGGCACCGATGTAAATAAAAACTCCAATAATAATCAGCAGCGGATCAATTAAAAAGCCCACCAAAACCATTATAATACCAAATATTCTGCCAATATACGCCGCGTATTTGGTCGCTTGAGAAAACTTCATCCTCTCCGCCAGCAAAGCCCTCAAAACCCTGCCGCCGTCCATTGGGAAAGCGGGAATAAAATTGAATGCGCCAAGCACCAAGTTTAAGAATCCTAGGTCAAGCAGGATGTTTCCTGTAGAAAACAATAATACAGAAATCGGGTGAAATACTGGTATCTTCACGGGTAACACATAGTTTACACCAATCAAGGCGGCTCCAAGAACCAAGCTTGTGATTGGTCCAGCGGCTGCCATTCGCCACTCTATTTTGGGGTTTTCGGGTATTTCCTCTATTTCTGACACTCCGCCGATGGGGTAGAGGACAATTTTACGAACCGTGATGTTGTAGCGTCTTGCGACAACTGAATGTGCAAGTTCATGAAAAAGCACGAAAACAAACAGGAACACGATAAGGATGAAAGCGTAAATTTGATTATAATAGATGGCTAAACCTAACACACCTAAAATTAGCAAAATAAAAGTAAGATGCAACTCAATGGGAATACCCCAAGCTGAACCAATTTTAAAAGACAACTTCATAACCCAAAAGAAGGCGACAACTGCTTTTTAAATTTTCTATAGGCGTGCATTTTCAGTTTTTGGGCTTTGTTTCGGCTTTTCTTTTTGTTGTTGAATTTTGCTACAAAAAACAGGCGTATCTATAGGCTGCAGTATTTCATTGGTGAGCCGTGCACGATGAAAAGAACAGGCATAGTTTCAGACGGTTTTGCCATGACATTACATTGGAACAATTGGCATTTAAGCGAAAATATGCAGCGCCGGCATCACAGCTGAAAGCGTAGAATTTATCGGAACTTTTAATTACTAAACTCCCTTTCAAAAATGCAAGTGAAGTTTAAAATGAGTAATTCAACCGAAAAAAGAGTACAAGAAGTCCTTGACCAAATAAGACCTCAGATTCAAATGGACGGCGGAGACGTAGAACTAGTAGCAGTAGAAAAGCAAACTGTGAAAGTACGCTTAACCGGACACTGCGCAGGTTGCCCCATGTCAGCGATGACGCTGAAAAACGGCATAGAAGCGCTCATCAAAGAAAAAATCCCGGAAATACAAAAAGTAGAAGCAGTTCAATAAGAAACCCAAAATTTCTTTTTATTATTTTTTGAAGCCCATTTTACAAAGACAATAAAGAACATTTTTGAAAAGCCTCTTTAGCCTTAAATAACTTTGGTGGGGCTGGAGAGATTTGAACTCTCGTCTATAACGCCCGAGCTAGAAGCTTGGATCAAGTTGGTTGAATATTGCAGTCAAGGAAGTTTCTGGAAGCCAACTTGCATGAAATGATTATCGAAGGTGAATGCTTCAGTAATCGAAAGGTCTTTCATTAAGGCGAAACTTGTGCAGTCTGTAAAACTCCATCGTGAGTCGCTTGTTTTCTTAAATATGTCTAGTGCTTTTTCAAATATGCTTTCACTTACCCAAAAGGTCCGTATGCTTTTGCTTTTTCTTACCTTATCAATAAAAGCGAGAGCAACAGGGAGCCCTTTTTTGGATTGCAGAAGCGTCAGGGCTTCATCAAGCACATAATCTGTGGTTACTGCGACGCCATGTTTTCCTGAGGCGATCTCTAAGAGGAATTTTCTGGCTTTTTCGTGGTTGATGTCATCTTCCACTTCGGAGGCGTACCATGCGCTTGTATCGATGAAAATCATGACCTTTCACTATAGAGATATTTGTCGTGGTCTATTGAAGTGGTGTCTCGTTTTCCTGTTCTTTTTGAGCTGGGCGGCTCAGCGAAGATTGGGTCATGGGGGTCTATGCAGCCTTCTACAGTGTCTCGGATTGCTTGCCTGAGGACCTCCTTGATTGTTTTAGAGTTTTTCTTGGCATACTCCTCAAGCATCTTATGTTCAGCTTCCGTTAAAGTTGTTTGAACAACTCGCATGTTTCATCAAACATGTAAAATGAAGAATGAACGTATAAACCTTACCCATCCAATAAGCAGCAAATAAGTTGAAACAATACACTCAAAAAACATCATAAAACCCAAAGTGGTGGTGGGGCTGGAGAGATTTGAACTCTCGTCTATAACGCCCGAGGCTACAAGCCTAGACCAAGCTAGCCGACAGCCCCGCTTTTTTTGGCTTGGTTTTTTGTGGGTTCATAGAATAATGTAGGTTTAGGCTTTAAACTTTAACGGTGAATGCGAAATAATTCGGGAGGCTAGGCTTTCATATTTGGATCCTTCAGATGTAGCTATTATGCTTCTGAGGTTAAATGCCCATTTTCCTCATTTTTTCATAAAACTGAATCGACCGTTTTCAGACGCTAAATCAGAAAATAAACCCAAAAACAACGTTTTAACCGAAGCAGCCTACCTATACTCCCACCTAATTTTTGTGGCAAAAAACCAGCACAAAAAAGCGCTATGTGCTGACTGCAGGGGTTGTCTCGGGTGGCGGGCTTAATGTTTCAGTTTTGGCTACGTGGCTGTGGAACAGTCTGGCCGCGATGCATAATGCGGCTGCTGCTATTGCTAGGTAGAAGGGCAATTGAAAGCCGCCTGAAACTAAAGCGCTGATGCTCAGGCCACTGGAGATGAGTTGTGTGGGCAAACTAACGGTTGCTGAGCCGGTAAGAGGAATGTGCATTCCAAAGAACCCAGCGATTATTACAATCACTACCAGACCAACAACAAAAGATATCACCGCGTACAATGGCTTTCTGTAAGAGAAGCCAAGCAGGTGCTTAGAGTAAGATTTTGTGGGATTCACTGAGTAAATCAGCATAACAAGACCGCAGGCAGTAAACGTTAGTATGCTTATGATGTTTAGAGCCCAAATTAACGGTATCGTGAATTGGGCACCACCAAACAAGCCGAAATTTGTGTTCACTGGGGAAGCATTAACTTTTATGAGATTTTGACCAATTGTTAACTGCCACCAAGGGATATAAAAGGAAATAACAAGCACAATTAAAGTGATGATTCCGGCAGCCATGCCAAACCAATTTATTTTTCGGACCATCATAGTCACTCTGGCAGCTGAAGCTGCCCCGCATTATTTACCTGGTCCATATGCACTGTGACGCCTGCAACATTGGTATTTAGGTTTGCGAGGGAAATGTTAATCCCATTGGCTCCTGGATTTTGAGCTTCAATTTGGCTTATCGCGTTTTGACTTAAAACGCCTGAAACGTTTATGGTGGAAGTTTCGCCGGCCAGTATCTGGATTGGTTGATTTAGAGTTATATTGCCTAAGTAGACACCACTGTCTGATTGCACTTCTGCTGACAGTTTATCGATTGAAATGTCATTTGTTAATGGGTTGGTAAAGTTGAAGGAAACAGTAACCGCGCCCGTCTGAGCATTATACTGCGGTTGCCCAACAAGCTGAGGCATTTGAAACTGCGACCCTGCGGAATCGCCACTCTCCAAGCTCTTAACCTGGGGAGGAACCACTAACCCAGGCAAATTATCCCTGTACAAGAAAGTCACAGCGGCAAGAGGAACAACTATAATTAATATTGACAGAATTGTTAGAGCAATCTTTACTTTGTCCATGCCATCCGCAGTCTCGTTAGATGCTACAAGCTTTTAACCTTTCGCTAAACAGCGCCTAAAGCATCTACTGTTCTACACATGTTTTATCCTTGTAGGGTGTGCTTAAAACCTCTTTCACTTTGTTAGTTATCACGGGACCAAGACCATTCACAGCCTTCGACCAATCATCCACGTTAATTAACGCATTTATCGGTGTTTGATAAGAATTCAGAATGGCTGTTGCTTTTTCCCGTCCAATATTTGGCAAACTGGCAACAAAATATACTTGAGCATCTGAGAGTGTCTCGCATTTTTTGAAAGCATGCACAACTGGGCTTCTTTTCTCAACAATTTGCTCCTGCCTTGCCGCTGCATAAAGAAAATCAATGGTTTCTTTATACGACGAGGTGTTAACCAGCGAAATTCCGTTTTTGGCTAAATTAAACATCGCACCCCAAACTGCGCTTGGCTGAAATATTGCTGTACTTGTAAATTATGGGCAGGTAACCTTCAAGAACGATAAGCGATTTCGGGTAAGCCTCTTTAAGCCCGAAAAGCTGCTCGAAAAGGTACCGACGTGTGAGGGTGTAAACAAAATCGTTAACGGTTTTACGTTCTACCGCACATTGGTCTGAGAGAATGTAGTCGCCTTTCTCTAATAATTCAGTTTTAACGTTAACTCCACGTTCAACTAAACCTTTAACAATCTTTTCTGCACTGCTTGCCTCTCGGCTATCCACTATAATAGTTGGTTCGTCACCCTTCTTCTTTTTATCATTCATAAAGGGAATCAACGTTTCAGTTCCAGACATCCAGTCAACTCTTAATACGTAACCATAACTGCACGTTTATTTTGCTTGTGCTTCTAAGAATCGGAAATTATAAAACATAAAAAAACAATTTAACCCTAAAAAATTCTCAACTTCTCTAGTAAAAAAGGTTAAAAATTAGAAGATATGCTGAACCAATAGCTTGCTTTGTTAATTATGGTTTTACTCATATCTAATTAAGAATAATGGTTTTTTTGCTTCTTTGCGCCTAACTTCGAGTGGCAATCTTTTAATGCCACAACAAGCTCAAGCTTTTCCCTTAAGCAGTTCCCTTTTAGCCCCATCCAAATTCTTGTTTAAGAGCATGCTGGATTTCTCATTTTGATAATCCATTAAACCCACCTTACTAAGCAACTCTATACCATACGATATATGCAGTTGTGATTGTCATATAACTACAACAAAACTTTCATAATTTAAACGAAAAAAATCAAAAAAATGAATAGTTTAACCTATTAGCTCTGCAAATATGATGTATTAAATATAAAAATACATGTTTATTAATTAAACAAAAAATAAAATGGAGGGTTTATGGTCCCTTTTTGGTGACTTCTTTTATTACGCCTGCTGCTACGGTTGTGCCCATGTCTCTGACTGCGAATCGCCCGAGCTCTGGAAAGTCTGTGTAAGCCTCGACTGCTATTGGGTGCAATGGCTCCATTCTGACCCAAGCTGCATCGCCTGTTTTAAGGAAGCTCGGGTGCTCTTCTGTTACTTGGCCTGTGCGTGGATCAATTTTCTTTATTAGCTCTGTGAATTTGCATGCGATTTGTCCAGTGTGGTAGTGAAGTACTGGTGTATATCCTGCTGCTATAGCGGTTGGGTGGTAAATCACGATGATTTGACCGATGAATTCTTTAGCTACTGTTGGCGGATTGTCGGTAGTTCCTGCTACGTCTCCTCGGTGAATGTCGGTTTTTGCGATGCCTCTTACGTTCATGCCGATGTTGTCGCCTGGTTCAGCAAATGGGATCACTGTGTGGTGCATTTCTAAGTGATTTAAGTTCGCCTGTTTTGTTGCTTGGCATGAAAATTAAGATTTGACCTGGTTTGAGAACGCCTGTTTCAACTCTGCCAACTGGAACTGTGCCGATTCCTGTGATGCTGTAAACGTCTTGAATTGGTACGCGTAGAGGCTTGTTAGTTGGTTTAACTGGTACCTCTAGCAAGTCTAATCCTTCCATTAAGGTTGGACCAGTATACCATGGTAATTTATCAGCTTTCTTAATCAGGTTTTCGCCTGTCCAGCCTGAAACCGGTATAAAGTTGATTTTATCGACTTTGAAGCCTACCATTCGAAGCATTCTTGAAACTTCATTCTTTATTTCTTCATACCTTTCTTTGCTGTAATTAACTGATATATCATCCATTTTGTTAACTGCAACAATTAGTTGGCGAATACCTAAAGTGAATGCTAAAAAGGCGTGCTCTCGTGTTTGTCCACCTGCACCGATGCCTGCTTCAAACTCACCTTTTTTGGCTGAGGCAAAGAGTATGGCGGCATCAGCTTGGCTTGCGCCTGTAATCATGTTTTTGACGAAGTCTCTGTGTCCTGGTGCATCGATGACTGTGAAGTTGTATTTTTTGGTTTGGAATTGTAGGAATCGAAGGTCAATGGTGACTCCTCTTTCTCGTTCTTCCTTAAGGTTGTCTAGTACCCAAGCGAACTTGAATGTGCCTTTGCCCATTTTTTCGGCTTCTTCTTCAAAGGCTTTGATTGTTCTCTCGTCGATTGCGCCTGCTAAGTAAAGTAAGTGCCCTGTAGTTGTGGATTTTCCCGCGTCAACGTGCCCCATGATGATAATGTTTAAGTGGGGTTTTTCTGATTTGCTCATTTTTTCTTCCTCAATTAATCTTACCTAATTTATGAATTCGTTAACACATCAGTCCTTCCAATTATTTTAAGATTACGATGTTGTTTCCGCTTGCAACATGACTGAAAAATCCAAGACCAGTCGAAAAAGACCAAAGCGCTATGCTCAAAATAAGATTTCGTGTGATCATTAAGGCAACATAACTTATAACGCAAGAAGGCTGATGGCTACTCATGAGAGGCGACGGCGAAATGGTTCAGGGCATCTCCGTGGTTACCACGACTTTGAATGAAAGAGAAAACATTAAAGAATTAATTCTTAGAGTAAGGTCAGCGCTCAAAGATTTTCCGCATGAAATAATTGTTGTAGATGATAGCTCTTCAGATGGCACGTTTGATGTTGCTAAATGCTTTGCAGATTTGGCGGTTTCAAAAACTCGGGAAGGGCAAACTAAAGGCTTGCTGTACGGGATGAAACTAGCCAAGTTTCCAGTAATAGTAACAATAGACGCCGACTTAGAAAACAATCCAGATATTGATACCAAACCTTGTTAACAGATTTGACGCGTTTGATTTAGTAGTAGCCTCACGAACGGTTGTCCCTAGAATTTCAGAAAGGCTAGCTTCCAAGACCCTAGGCAAAATGGTCGGGGTATCAGATTTTTTCTCAAATTTCAGAGCTTACAAAAAAGAAATCATTTCTCACTTAAGCATTAGGGGAGGAGAAACGTTTGGTGGCGAATTACTGGTAATTGCCAAGAAACATGGCTTTAAGATTGGCGAAGTACTGTATGAGCCTCCGCCTAGGCGCAGAAACCCGCGGATTGGCGGCAACGTTAGAGCCAACCTGAGGATAATTGCTGCTTCGCTGAAATGCTGCATTATTTATTTATTTACTCACAATCAAAATCCGCAAGAGTTAACAGTTTGCTCATAAATTCGTGCCGAATCCAGACATGCGCTGGTAGCCCCCGTCTTCGCTGGAGACTATCTGGCTCACACTACTTCAAAGCAGAACTGCCGGTTTGGCAATCTTCCAATTTATGGGTGCTCTGGAGAACTATTTTTTTCAGGAATTTTGTCGGCGAAAAGTAGTGGTATTCCAAGCAATGGAAGCGACAGTATCCACAGGTCTTCGTTGTGCCCCATGAACCACGCGTACCAGGTGCTCCAGCCTCCGAAGTAAATCCATGTCAGATAATTCCACAGGAAATACAGACCAAGAGCCAAGATGATTACCCCCACAATCTTCAGGTTCAATTCCTTGAGAGTTTCCGCTCTTCTTGACTTTACAGTAAACCCCGCTGCATAAAAGCCTAAAGCCAACAGTCCAGCCACGGTTAAAATAAAACTTAGAAGGTTCTGCGGGTAGGAGGTCAGGTAGGCCCAACCTTTCTCATCTATTACCGAGAGCCACAAAGTGGTGTTAAGTAGCCAATATAAGAAAACATAGAAGGTACCCGTTATCAGCCCCCACCGTATAGCGCCTTTCAAAGGTTTGTGGGGATTCAGCTTGTAAACGAGAATAAACAGTATGATGGGAGTGGCTATGGATTCGACCAGAACAGGTAGTGTATTTATGGCAAAGAAGTGCAGAAAAGACGGAGTGAAACCGTCGCGGAAGGCTGCGCTGAAAAATGTGTCTTTAACTACGTAATACCCTGTGGGAAGGAACGCCAGTAACCAATAGATTCCTTCAAAAACTAGAATCAACCGCAGTACGTTGAATGTTGCGGATTTTGAGATGTTTCTTTTGGCAAAGTAATAGGTGATGGCGGCGAAGGCTATGATTCCAGCTGTGAACCTGAAGATTGTTCCGACTAAGCCGATGATGTCTTCAACGTAGATATCGAACAGGAAGTGCCCTGGGTAATCGCGATTCCATTCGCCGACCCAGGACAGTGTAAACGTGTCATGCAGAGCAAACAGGAAATAGGATAAGACAACTATGAACAACCCTATTTTCAACGGCGAATAGAATTTTTCCGCACGCATAACTTTACCAATTAGCAACCATAATTGTAAAGGAGTGCTTAAACTTTTCAGCAGATGCGAAAAACATTGGCTACAAAAGAAAAATTTCCATATTATTAACTATTCCAACGAGGTTTTAGCGAGCTAACTCTAAATTACTTTGTCAATTGCGGTTAGCGCAGTTACCCCCATGTTAATAAGGCTTGGCTGCCTAAGCAGATAATGGTTAACGTTAAATACCAATTAAACTTAATCATAAAAACGCACGAAATGGATTCGGAATGACTTTAACAGACAAGAAATTAACCTCGTTGTTATACTCTATTGAAGCAGTTGGCGCGGCCTTCGTAGTTCTTTTCTTAGCAGCTTACCTAGGCGGCATACCGACAACCAATGTCCTGCAGGACCAACCAGCATTCAGAATCCCCCTCCAAGTCTTCGGGGCAGCGCTTTTGATATTGATTCTGACAACAGTTGTTCTATCATTTCTTAAAAGAAAGAAGTAAAGTGTTTTCGTTAGCTTTAGGTTTAAAAATAGTTGTGGTTGCTTCGTGCAGTCACATATGCTTAAGTACATTATCTATGTAGTTTATTTATTCTATTTAGTTCAAACGGTTAGTGGTTAGGGTAAGGAGATAATGCTATGGGATGTAAAACTGCGGAAACCGAGAGCAGCCAAAAAGTGTATTTGAAAAGAGTAAGGGAAGGACCTCAAGCTAAAAACCAACCGTTCAAAAAAGGCACATTTGGAAAAGGCATGCTTGACAATAACACTTACAACTTGATGGAGCAGCTGGAAATTGAGAACAAAAGCTTATGGCGCATACAAAACAACTATAAAAAAGATGCTTCGACAGACAATGAAAGTAAACAACTTTGGAGTCTTATTGAAAAAAATAAGGAAGAAGTTGTGAGGCTTCTTACAGAAAAAGTGAGAGAACGACTATAACATCCTCTTTATGCCATCATCAAACAAGTACACGTTTCCAATAAACGAGTAAGCATCACACTTGTAAACAATCGCTGAACCCTCAGGCACAGCGTAAATTTTCTCCTGTCGCGACAACCTTATTAACACACTATCTTTTTCAGGTTTATAGTGGACCTTAAGTGTAAGGTCTGCTAATCCAAGCCCATCGACAATTTTGACTTTTGAATTGCTGCGGCAAGTGACTATGCATTTTCGGCAAAGCGCCAACGCTCCAGCACTTCTGCCCACAATTACGCCGCCGTAACTATGCAGCAAACGGTCAACGCCCATGTTTTTCAGTCGCTCAACAAGAACGCTTGTAAGTCCACCCGTTAAATAAACCAGGTTAGAATCAGCCATTTTTTCAGCAATCATTTCGTTCGAATCAGAGTATTCAATAAAGTTAACCGAGCTGGCGCCAAGACTTATAAAATAATCAACCAGTCTCTTCCTCTTTTTATAGCCTTTGTCGAATGATGCTCTTGCCCAAGAAAACACAAGGACAACAAGAGGTTCGGCTGCATCTTGGAAAGCTCTTTCATTAACTTCTTTTGCACTTCTTTTAAATACGTTTTCTCCGCCTAGGAGGTAAAGTTTGGGCATACAGCCAATAAATCGAAAACGCACCTTAAAAGGGCATGCTGCTTTTTATCACTGAGGCTTTTTAGGTGCTTGGGAAAAAGTATATAACGTTGTTATATATTCCACTTTTGGCATGTCCACAATAACAAAAAATTGCCGGTTTATTTTTTGTTTGGTTGGCGTGGTATGGAGCCAAGGAGATAGAGGATGAGTAAATTTGATTACATAGAACTCAAGGCTGAATTGCTTACAAACGGAATTAATGCTACTTCAGAAGCCCTAAGAGAGTTAGGAAGCAAATACAAGGAGCAGAATCATGGTCTTTTCGGCTGGGATTTTGAGGATCACGCTGGTATAGCTTTACCGGATGATTTTGCTCTGCCAGATGGGACGATTGTTCAGTTCAGAAGAAATAGCCACTCCAAATACTTGGTCAATCTGACAAATCATGAGTTAATATTAAACAATGGCGAAAAGGAACTGTGCCATGTTAAGTGGCTTCCTAGACCTGATTTCTATAACCAGAAAACTACCTCCAACAACAAGATGGTCAAAATTGGTCAAATTGGAGGCGAGGATTGCCTATTCTTCTGTTACCAGAACTATTGCAGTCACTTTTCCCAAAATGAACAGTGCCTCTTCTGCAATCTAGTTGCAACCTCAAAGACTTATGATTCGGTTTTGAAAAAGAAGGATACAGAAGACATCGGAGAAGTAGCCAAAGCTGCTTTTTCTGAAGGCAAAGTAAGACATGTCCTGCTTACAGGTGGATGTTTTAGTCACCAAAGAGAAATAGAGCTTGTGTCAGAAATTGTCGCCTCAATACGTGAACATACTGGTCTTAGCAGCGTTCCCGGAACAATTCTTCCGTCACCAGCTATAAGCATGAAGGAGATACAGAAATATCACGACTCAGGCATCAAAGCCATCGGTTTCAGCATGGAAATCTGGAGTGAAAGACTGTATCAAGCCATTTGTCCCGGAAAATCCAAAAGTGTTAGCCACGGGGCGTTTATTAAATCCATTCAAAACGCCGTTAAAGTCTTCGGTGATGGCAACGTGTATGGAGTTTTCGTAATGGGATTAGAGCCGAAGGAAACATTCTTAGAAGGCATAAGGGAGCTGGCAGGCTTAGGAGCCAATATTGTACCTTTTGTTTGGTCACCCAATCCTGGTTCAAAACTTGAGGGACACCGAGCTCCTACCAGCAAATGGTTCGTCGAGACAATACTGGAAGCAGCTGAGATTGTTCATGACGCCAAGGTTCCACCAGGTACTGAAAATCACTGTTACAAATGCGATGGAAATTCACTGCTTCATGATGCTCTGCGGTTGAAGGGAATAGAATAGGTCAATTCAACTTTGATAATGGGGCTGCTTTAAGAAAACTTATAAACTTTGAATTAAGTGGGTAACTCCAGATGAACATGTCTTTAGATGGGTTTGTTGAATACAAGCGAAGAGAATTCTGCAAAGACGTAAAATGCCCCGTACAGATGGAGCTAAACAAGCTAACGGAGGATTCCCCAGCTTACGAACCAACAAGGCAAAAATGCAGTAACGCGTGCCTATATACCACATGGCGGTTTCATCACTGGCTCATAGAAAAAGGATATATTATCGCAGTTAGCTCGAAACTAAAAAATAATGAAACAACAGTTTTAGCAAACATTGACAATCAACTAGTCGATTGGATTGACAGGCAAGTTCAAAAAGGAAATTTTACGGATAGAAGTCAATTGATTGAAAATGCTATAGCTCAATACAAAAAACGGCAAGAACAAATGCAGTGAATGATGTCCGCCCTCACTTCTCGATAAAAATACTTCTTATCTAAATGCTTTCATTTTCATTCTAACTGACCACTTTTCTGAATTGATACAATGTCGCCGCGAAGGCCAATAGGGCGATTAACCCGATTGCGGTATACGCAGACACTAAAGTGCTCCAAGTCAACCCGCCTTGGACTAACGCACGCGTCACATTTGAAGCATAACTCACCGGATTATACCTAGAGACAGTCTGCGCCCAGGCAGGGAAGAAGGAAGTAGGGAACACGGCGCTACTCACAAAGATGAGCGGAAAGAACAGTACACCAGAAAGCGCAGAGATAGTCTCGGTTTTCCTAGTCTTCATCCCGACCGCAAGGAAGATTCCTGACAGGGCCAGCTCAAAGAATGCGGCTGTCACCAACATGAGCAGCACTCCTGAAACTCCTGTGGCGATAGTCACACCCAACACAATTGCAACGACGATTGTAATTAATGACTGGGCTACTACTACAAAAGCATCCGTTAATAATCTGCCCAGCAAGATTGCTGGTCTACTAACCTGAGTGAGCATCAGCTTCGAGAGGAACCCCGAATTCAGATCATTCGCAATCGAGACCCCGCCTTGAGGTGCGCTAATCATAGCGTTTAGCATCACTATTCCCGGCGTCAGATAGGCGAGGTAGTTCCCCGAGACACCTGGAAAGAGGCTGAACTTAGTAAGCAACTGCGAGAAGAGGAGGAGCATAAGCAAGGGCGTAGCAAGATTCGTCGCTAGCAAGGTAGGATTCCTAACAAGCTTCGTCAGATATCTAACAAGAAGCGATTGTACGTCGTAGAGTAATGCCACATCGATCACCTCACATCAGGAAGGGCTCAGTTTCCTTTCTGCCAAGCTCCTCTGACCTAATTCTCCTGCCTGTCTGATGCAGAAAGACATCGTCTAAGGTCGGAGAGGAAATGCTGAGAAAAGCTGGGCGAATGTTATTTCGGTCAAGCAAGGTCACAACATCGGCGATTATCTCACCAGCGTTCTTCGCGTAGGCAACAACACCCCCATCCGAATCCATGACATTAGTAACTTCTGGAATCGTTTTGAGAATCTCCTTTGTTTTTACTCTCAAAGCAGCATCCGCCCTGTCCTTCAGCGTCAGCGTAATCGTATCGCCTCCCAACGCCGCTTTGAGTTCCGAAGGAGAACCACCTGCGATGAGCTTACCGTGATCTATTATGGAGAGCGCCCGACAGAGCCGGTCAGCTTCCTCCAAATACTGCGTAGTCAAAAAGATCGTTATGCCTTCTTCCTTATTCAGTTTCTCCAGATAATCCCAGATGGCCACACGAGACTGGGCGTCAAGTCCTGTGGTCGGCTCATCCAAGAATAACAACTTCGGCTTGTGAATTAGAGCTGAAGCCAAATCCAGCCTCTTCCTCATCCCGCCCGAGTAGCGACCTGCAGGTTTCTTTGCCACATCCTCAAGCTGCACTAGCTTCAAAAGCTCATCTACTCGATCCTTGAGAACGGGATCATGAAGCTGTTGTAAACGACCCTGAAGACGCAGATTCTCCCTCCCGGTTAGGTCTACATCCAGACTCGTCTCTTGGCTTAGAAC
Source organism: Candidatus Bathyarchaeota archaeon (assembly GCA_963767735.1). Taxonomy (GTDB): domain Archaea; phylum Thermoproteota; class Bathyarchaeia; order Bathyarchaeales; family Bathycorpusculaceae; genus Bathycorpusculum. The sequence goes on from CAVYES010000007.1 coordinate 78,863, forward strand.
CCCAATGGCTTTTCGGATTTCTTTTGGTGATTTGTCTAAATCGTAACCTGCTACTTGGGCGTACCCTGAAGTCTTTCTGAGGAGTGTGGTGAGGACTTTGATTGTGGTGCTTTTTCCTGCACCGTTGGGTCCCAGGAATCCGAAGAACCCGCCTTCTTTGACGTCAAAAGATATGTTGTCGACCGCTTTTGTGCCATCGGCGTACACTTCGACGAGGTCTTTTACGGTTATGATGTATTTGACCATCTTATTCTACCGCCTTACGGTAAAGTTCTCCGAACACCAGGCAGATAAGCGTTCTATCGAACATGTTCGGAGAGTTTAAATTGGCGAATGTAAGGTACTCCATGTTAGGTCAACCTAATTAGGTTAACCTAAATCCGCAATAAAAATCTTTCGCAACCATCCGCACCTTCATCACGTCACGTCAAGAGCCGTTCTAACAAGCATCGGAGCAATTTTCTTTTTGTTGTCACCTTTAACGTAAAGAGCATGCGATAGGGAAGCTTTTACTGGCAGTTTAAACTATGATTTTTCTGGACGTGAAAAAATGAAGAGGGATGATCTATACAGTGCGATTTTCAAGAGAAAATCAATTAGAAACTATGATTTGACCTCTCTAGATCAAAATCGTCTGGATGAAATTTCTCAGAACCTTCGCAGTTTGAAACCAATGACCACTGAAATTAAGACAGAATTCAAAATCATTTCGCCAGATCAAGTAAAACGAGGCGTTATGAAGAAAGCTCCCCACTATATAGCGGCATTCTCTGAAGCAAAGGACGTTTATTTGTCTAACGTGGGTTTCATGTTACAGCAAATGGATCTCTATTTTTCAGCTACTGGCTTAGGCAGTTGCTGGGTGGGTATTCCCAAGCCTACCAAAGAAGCAATAGATTCGTCGAATCTTGAATTTGTCATTTTGATGGAATTCGGAAATTCAAGGGAAACATCACAAAGGACTAGTGTTTCGCAGTTCAAGAGAAAAGCTCTCTCGGAAATAACAAATATTAAGGGTGCTGATGAATTGCTGGAACCCGCCCGTCTGTCTCCATCAGCAATTAATTTTCAGAATTGGTACTTTACTGGTGACAAGAATTTGATTCATGCTTATTCTTTCAAACCGAGCTTATTTAGGAAGATTGCTGGGGGGAAGTATTACCCTATCAACATGGGCATTGCTGTTTGCCATTTGGATATCGCAGCCGAGCACTTTGGTAGAAAAGCTTCGATTGTGTTTGAAGAAAAGAAAGACAAGAATCCACCAAAAGAGAGTGATTACATTGCTAGTCTTGAGATTGAGAGCGCGCCGTGATAAACCGCTTGTGGGACGTTGTAATATCGGAGCAACAAGAACTATGGTATCAAGACTCGAAGCCCTGACGGGAATTTCTGGTATTTAACCAGAGTTTTTGAAGCACTCGGCGCGCCAAGAAGGACAGATAGCGGTGTCTTTGAAATTGCTAATTAAGTCTGCAAAAAATTATCTCCTTCAAAGAAGCTTTTGCACATATTTAACTCAGTGGTTCGAAAATATCAAAAGGAGGAGAATTGGAAAAGTCTTCCGATATTATAAATAGTTGGTAGCTCCTGTAACTCAATGGCGACCACCTATGTTTAGACGGAGCAGGGCTGAGGAAATTGGCAGTTTTTTTGCATTAGAACTTTCTGAGAACCAGGTTGCTGTTATTTATCTTGGGGCTTCGGGAATTCTTGCAAGAACCTCAAAACTAAGCGTTCTAATCGACGCGGCAGGCTTTTTGAAGGATGATGAAACGGCGGCACTCAAAGAAGTCAACCTTCTGCTTTTTACGCACAGTCATCTGGATCATTTCAGTTCGGGCAAGACATTGAAGCTATTCAAGAAGACCAAAGCGCCCATATTGGCTGAGGCAAAAGTCGCAGACAAATTGAAAGGAAACATCCCCAGCGAAAAGTTAACCAGCGCGGTGTCTGGTCAAACGTACGTTTACGGAGACCTCATGGTAAAGGCGGTTCAAGGGGTTCACCGTGGCCCCATAATGCTCTTTCAAATAAAAATGGGGGACCTACTCGTGTTTCACGCGGGCGACTCAGGATACGTACCCCTTAAAGACTATCAGTCACAACTCGCTTTTCTGCCTACAGGCCGCTGGTCCCCAACGTCTTCCCCCGAAAACGCCTTCAAAATGGCATCTGAATTAAAACCCAACGTGGTTGTTGTCATACACGGATCCAAAGGGCAGCACAAAGAATTTGAAAACTTATTAAAGGAGAAAATGCCTCAGACAAAAGCAATCGTACCCATGCCCTTCACTACCCAAATCTTAGAAATTTGAGAAATCATAGGGGTCACCAAAAAAACACTCCAAACATTTTTGCACATCTATTTTGAGAGCAACTTCAGGGAAAGAATAATGATAACCGCAGAAAAAACGACTGCGAATAACGTTAGAACAATGAAGTCGACTGCAAGACTTGTTATTCCTGTTAAGCCCAAAAGTGCTTGACGCGCAGTGTCATTTGCGTAACTAGAGGATAAATCCTAGTTACGTATTGAAGCCAAACCGGCATGGAATTTATGGGAAATAAAGAGTTGCTGGCAAAAAGCAGCGGCAAACTGATAAAGCTCATAACAGCCAACTGAACATTCGCGCGGCGCGCTTGGAGTATTAGGAGTGAATGGTGGAAATCCAACTGAGAGAGCTCTTCAAATTGCTATTCCATTGATTGTAATTGCTTCTACTCTCTTGTTCATTGGTGTTTTCTCAATCTCCCTAATGATTTACAGGATAGGCAGAGAACCAGAATAAATTCAAGTTAGCTCTGAAATAAGCCTATGCCCACTTTAGTTCTTGGCTTTTAGCATGCGCTTTTTTCAACCGTTAATTAGGAAGATAGTAGGCTTTGAAAAGCGAGATTTTGTTGCTTATAATATTTGTTTTTTCTGGAACTTCCGTAGAAGCCTTATTTTGAGCGATTGGAACGTTCTTCTGAAGGTCAGAGGGTTTATCATTTCCAGATTTCACTTCTACTAATTTGCTTTCCACCTCTCTACCTGTGAATGGATCCCTTTTTCTAACTCGGAAATCAGAACATATTCCAGTTCTCTCAACTTCCCAACCTCGCACGGAATATGACGTTACTGTACAGTCATCGGCTGCTTTACCTTTGCTCGGCTGTTTGCTAGTGAAGGCGGATACCAACCAATACCCGATATGAGAGGGACGGACATTGAAAAAACTTTGCCAAGTCCCATAGAGACCTAAACCGCTTCGGGCGTCAATCCAATTAATTTCGTAGGTACAACTCTAGCATGCGCGACTTCACCATCTTTTATGGAAGAGTGGAAGGATGGCGCCCCATGACCTCCAGAATTTCCTCGGAGATCGACTTTTTCCCAAGATTTCGCACAAAATCGGCAGCCACAACTATCCCAACCAATCTGTTTTGCTTCAACACTGGAAGCCTCCTAATTCCATTACGTGACATCACCCTAGCAGCCTCCTTAATCGAAGCATCAGGATCAATCGTAATAAGAGACTTAGACATAATCTCCGAGATTTTGGTGTCCCCCGATAATTTTTTCGCCACAACCCTTCTAACAAAATCTCTCTCAGTAACAATTCCAACGGGCACATCCCCGTCCAAAATTACCAAACAGCCCAATTCGCAAGAACTCATTATCTCCGCCGCTTCAAAAACACTGTTATCAACACCGATTGAAACTACATCCGTAGTCATAATATCCTTTACCGATGTCATAAGCTCTCTTAAGAAAAACCCACCTAAAAAAGATTTACAGGTCAAACATCAAAGATTCACTTATGCATAGAAATTAAGATTGCTATGTCTTTTCTGTGGGTTTTGGTCTTCCCTGAACATGTTTTAGTGCAGCTCTTTCTGGAGGCAATACAGAAGAGGATTCAACAGGCACAATAGTAGATCATTGTATCGCTATAGAAATCTGGTTTAAATACTCAAACTCGCCCAATTAATATGTGGGGAAGTAGGTTGGAAGTACAATATGCGTGCTTCAATGAGTTCCCCGATCAATGCGCAGGATGCCCAGAATACAGTGAAATAAGGCAAGATCAGGCACCGCAAATCACTTTGCTTTCAGGGATGGGGATGACGTATTCGCCATATGCAGTGAAAGTTGTTAAAGAATGCAAGCTATATCACAAGCGTAAAGTCGAATATATGAGATAGCAAAAACCATAGCGCTGCCTTGAATAAGCCCGAAATAGCCAAGGAAAAGTTTGATGAACTAGATTATCGGGGAAATATATCGATTTTTACGTCACTTCTTGGATGGGCTAAAATTAGCTAAATGAATGCTGGTAAATTTTTTCAGGTAAATTATCACGTGAACCGACTTTTAAATTAGCGTCGCTTTTCTTGATTGGGATTTGGAATTTTCTCAGAACAGTAGAGACGGTCTTGAAAGTGGCTTTCGAGTTATTGGAATCGAAGATTTTCAAAACCCGCATGGAGAAAGCTATAGAAGTGCTTGGAGTAGGAATCGAGTATCGCTTAATCCTGCAACATATCTCCTTGAACCGTTTTAGCATTTTAATTTCTATATCGTCTGCTTCATTTCTTTGAAACGCACGACTTTAGTCTTGGTTTTATCCAGAATAACCTTTCCATTCTGAATGCTAAGGTAAGCAGCAATTGTACCGACAGTAGCCATCCCGGGAACTACCTTAAATGGTTCTGGCAACGCAGTTTTTATTCCCTCACTACCAGCATTACAACTCAACGCAATTGCCGCATCATACTTCTCGCAAGCTTTACTTATCTTATTTCGGTCCTTTTGATTTAGCCAACATAAAGGAGAAGTAGGAAATCCGAAAATTTTCACGCTTGCAGATACTCCTTTCTTTTCGAACAATTCCTTAATGCGATTAGCCTCTTGAGCGACACCATAGGGTTTATAAGTTAAACCACCAAGCGATGATTTTCCGATCACTGACATGTCCTTAGAATAAGCAATGCTTTGGTTGGCACAGTAAGGGCATCCAATTATGCAAACAGACTTTTCATTTCCAACATGTTGCAGAAGATACGCGTCACTTGCAAGTTCAGAATAGCTTCCCAACAAGAATCGCCACTTTCTCCTATGAGATCACCAAGTAATTAAGATTCTTCTATTTGGGTCCCTGAACAAGCAACTATGGCTAAGACAAAGTTGATCGAGGAAACTAAATTATCGTGGAAAATATCGATTTTTACATCACTTCTCGCATGTTCTTAAGAAGCGAATTCAGGCATTACTTTCTCGGCAAACAGCTTTAGTGCCTTTTCCTCATTTCCATAGTTCATATTCAAGATAAGATATTGCACTCCGCGTTAACTAATTCCTGAACCTTCTCAACCATCTGCTTTGGCGTTCCGTAGATCACCATTCTCCCATACTGTGCGTCAGTTACGCCTCGTCCGCGGTCTTTCTGCACCATCTGGACGACTTCTTTTGCATCCTCACCGATTATCAGATGACCCAGCTTAGTCTTAAGTACATCATCGTAATTTCTTCCAACCGCCTTACAGTGTCCTCTTAACTTTTTGCGTCACCGTATAATGCATCAAAATGATGTGAATGGATTGAAATATTTGCTTGCGCCTTTAGCCTGTCCGCTTGAATTTGTTTAAGACAGTTTGATAAACAGCGATGCCTGCGTATAAACTGTACGAAAGTATAAGTTTGGGACGGTGAACCGCGTATTTGAGGTCGCTGACTACAAATTCGATTTGTTTCCGGGTTGTCCACACTGCATCTGGCCGAAAATGAATACAGTATGGTTCATAGACTCCCAAGACCACATAGCCCTTCTTTTCAATCCAATCTTTGATGTATCCGTCCTCATAAGTGTGCAGCTTAAACGGTATTTTGATGTCTTCAACTGTTTTTCGTCGAATCAGCGTATCGTGAGTTCCGCCTCTTTTTTCAAATATTTTTAATGTGAGCCTCTCAAACAGCTTCAGTAATTTGCTTCCTTTCAGCACTGACCAAATTTCAATTCCCCAAATTGCACCCACATCGTCTTTTACTAGTTTTTCAGCCTCAGCAAACCAGTTTTTAGAAAGGATAACGTCGCTGTCTACAAACATGAACCAGTCACTTTTAACCAGTTGAATTGCAGTCTGCCTAGCACTGCCCCTTGTTCCTTTCTCTTGAACAAAGGTAACGTTCCCGTATTTTCCTTGAAACGCCTTAACTATGTCTGCAGTAGTGTCAGTAGAGTAGCCGTCAATGATAATCAGGTTTTTAACTGGTACGTTATGGTAAATAGAATTAACGCATTCCCTCAACATTCGGTCGCTGTTCATCGTGAGGATTGCAACGTCTACGAACTTCATTATAATCAACCTGTTTTAGTGTGCGGCGCGCAGTAGATACTTGGGTAGTTTTCTGGCTAATGTTATCATGCCATTAATCGAATGAAAGTCAAGCATCATTCCCTCATCAAAAGCTGTGAGAGGATCTTAGTGTATTCGTTCAAAGAAATTATTTAGCGATCCGATGCCAGCGTCAAATAGTCTATTGACCGCTTGCATGTAGATGGGATTTGTTAATTCACTAAGTAGTTGGTCGCGAACTTTTTGGGAAAAACAAAGACTTTGTTGCCAAGAAACCCAGAACAGCTCCCAGACGGCCTTTGGCATTGCCTTCAAGTTTGGATAGCCTTGCTTCTCAAGAGGCGTATTGTTTATGGGGATTGAAAGGAGCGGAAATGTCCACGCCATAGCCTTCATGTTTCTTAACTCACTCACAAGCTCTATTGTCTTGATTATGTCATCTTCTGTCTCATCTGGGAAGCCAACTATCATCGTGTAACAAGGATACCAATGGTTTTCGTTCATTATTCTAGTAGCCTCAAGGGCTGTCTCACACCACTCTTGAGGCATCCAAGGCCTAGGCTTTCCAGACATGTACTTAGCAATTATTCTTGGACTCCCGCTCTCTAATCCTACATCTGGAAATGTTGGATGCATAAAATCAAAGCCGGCTATGTCGGATATCTCTTTGACTAAATCCGGGTCTTGTCTAACGGTGGCAATAGAAACATGAGGAAAAGTCACTGACACTTTATACTTCTCTATTACAGCTCTGAAGAGTTTAGTGACGGCCTCGTGATTTACCCATATGCCGTTTGCATCATATAGCAGTATGTCGTCACTTCGTAAATCAATGTGTTTTGCACCATTTTTTACGTTAACTTTGACTTCCTCCAAAATTTTCTTAAGAGGCACACTTCTGAATTCTAGCATAGTCGGCGAGCAGAACTGGCACCTTCTTGGGCACCCCCGGGTTATCTGGACTGCGCCTAATCTAGACGGATTAACAATAGCCGGAATTTCATCGACCGAAGGTGTTTCACCGTAAACGATTGAGGGCGTTTTTTCATCATTGATTATTTTGCGGGCTAGTTGGGGAAAAGTGACTTCGGCTTCGCCAAAAAACAGGGTATCTATGCCTAACGCTTTTTGGACTGGTGACAACTGCCAGACTCCTTGGCCTCCAACTATAAGCTTGAAATTGTATTCTTTCTTGAGCGCTTTGACTTCTTTCATCAGGGTTAGGAACTCGACTTTTGTGCATGAGTCTCCTCCGCCCAGCAGTGAGGCAAGCGTATAGGAGACTGGCGCCTTGCCTAAAGGGTCAACGACGCTTAAACCGACAATGCATGTGTTCTGGGTGATTGCTTTGTGCATTTTGTTTGGTGTGGTGACAATTACTTGTTTGCTTTGGAATCCTGCACGAAGAAGGGCTGCTTCGACTTTTCTTAGCGCATATGTTGCTGTTCTGGCTCTTCCTTTGCTGTCTGTCTCAAGAGGGGCGGCTAAGATTTTTTTCAGGAACGGTTCTGGCACGAGGCGGTATGGGATGCAATGTCCAAAATCAAAGAAGGATATGCCGCTGAAATTTGTCATGAGGGCTTGGTCAGCTGTTAGCACTATGGTTTGACTGTTGCTAATTCTTTTTTCGTTTTCATTCGCACTTATTGAGAACACCACCTTTTAACAAGCTATAGAAGCGACTAAACGATAGACCTTGCATTCTTTGGGAAAGCGCCACATTTTTGGCTCTTTTTTATTCTGCCCATAAGTTAATATTTGCACAAAAAGTGTTCCTTTTCCATATCCTTCCTTTTCACATCTGCCTAAATTAGCCATAACATGCTTAATTTTAGGCACTGTTAGTCATCTCTCACTAAAACAATTATCATACATGAAGCGTTATTGATTAACTCTGGAATTACTGAAAAAACTCTCCAGCCTTCTTTCAGATAGTCGTTAACTCTATCTTGAAAGTCTATTAATTTCTCTGGCACAGTAACATAATTCTTGACTCCTTGAACTGATTTCACAGTGGTTGAAAAATTGCGCTGAATTAATTTTATCTGTTGCATTTCTTCGCCTCACACAAAATATTTTTTTGTGCGCCCGAATTTATAAAGTTACTTTACTTAGTAAACTATTTAAGCATAAGCTAACACAAAGTAAAGCAAGTAACCAAAGAGGAAAAAATATGGTTCAAAATCATCTGAGTAAAGAACAAGTTATGAAACTGGTTGAACAGACAGTAGCAATCGTAGGCGATAAATGGAGCCTCCTTATAATTGGCCAAATTGCTTTTGTAAAAAGCCCCAGCAGATTCAACGAACTAATGAAGGAACTAAAACCTATAAGCTCAAGAACTCTGGCAATAAAACTAGCCAAATTATCAGATCACGGAATCATTGAAAAAACCATCGAACCTGCCTCACCCCCATACACCCGGTACGCTCTAACAGAAAAAGGCAAAGACCTTCTTACTGCACTAAAAGCCATGGGCGAATGGAGTTTTAAGTGGCTCACACAAGACTCAACGCAAAATTGCAACCAAAACACAGTTAAATAAAAAATCGCGAATCAACTCCATCTATTCTTACAACTTCAAGAAGCGCTTAAGTTTCAAAACAACTGATGGGACCATTGCACAACCACTCGTTTTCAGCCAACTCGTTTATGCTAAATAGATGATGGCCAGGAATGCAACCGACTCTGCATCGGTCCAAAAATGCAAGTTCCCTTATTATGAGAACTTCTAACTTCGACAATGGTGACGACTGTCTGGCTCAACTAAGTTCAAAAAATTTGTCCATGTTACTTGCTTTACTTTATGTTAGCATAAATTTAAATACTTTACTAAGTAAAGTTACTTTTAATCATTTTAAAAATTTAAGAGTTGGCGCAATAAGTTGGGATCCTTGAGAGCTGCCAAAAAAAGCGAGGTTCCTCTTGGCAAGATGATCCATGTAGAGATACACGGAAAAGAGATACAGATTACTAACGTTGAAGGCAAATTTTATGCCCTTGGGCAACAAATGTGGTCACATGAATGCTAGACTCTCCACGCAGTCGCTAACTAATAGGTTATTACTTTACCGGCGCATTTTAAATAATAAAATTTTCAATTAAGGTTGAAATTTTTTGAAAAACAAGCCACACACCTATCAGGAAACATTGAGAATAGGTCTTAGACTATATCGTGGATTCATTTTAAACTCGTTCGGAGGAAAAGCTCCGGTTTTTGGTGGACATAAGTTAACTTATAACTGTAACCTTAAGTGTAAAATGTGCCCCTTCTGGAAACGATCCAGCGAAAACTTGAGCACCCAAAAAGAAAAACAGATTTTAAGGCAAATTTACGATTCAGGTGTTTGCGCCATTGGGTTTGAAGGAGGAGAGCCACTCTTGAGAAAGGACTTGCCTGAAATTCTAGCTTATTCTCGTTCTCTGCCTCTGCATACAAGCATCGTCACCAATGGCACGCTCCTCAAATCAAGGATAGATGAAATAGCACCATACATCAACGGCATCGTATTTGTTTCATTAGATGGTCTGGAGAAAACTCACGACCAAATAAGAGGTGTTAATGGATGTTTCAAAGCAGCGATAAAGGGCATAACTGCAGCTAAAGACAAGGTTTCTGTGAGAATCAATATGACCATAATGGCTGATAACATCCATGACGTAGAAGATATGGTGAAATTGGCAAAGGATTTAGGTGTAAAAATAATATTGTCGGTAGCTCACAAGTACCACAACATCGATGAGTCTGCGCCTCAAGCCGATGAAATCAAAAAGATTGGAAAACAGCTTATTGAATTAAAGAGAAAAGGCTATCCCATTATGAACTCAACTAATTATTTCAAAGTAATTGCTAAAGAAAAGAGCTGGAAATGCAAGCCTTGGTCGATTATCAATATTGGGACAGACGGGCGGTTGGTTCTGCCTTGTTACGTTCATAATCAGTACGAGACGAGCGCTTCTGTTTTTGAGAATAGCATTAAAGCGGCTACTTCAAGTTTTGATTGGAAAGTAACGGATAACTGTGTAAAATGCAATCTTCACTGTTACGTGGAGCCTTCTCTTGTGCTTTCGTGGGATCTACGCAGCTGGATAGATTGGGCTTTCCCAGTCAGAACATGACATTTATAAATTTTAATTCCAGTAGCGCTTCCCACCCGATTACCTCTCCAGAGACATGATGGACTACCGTCTCTTCTGGGGGTAGTCCGGTCCGGCTTACTTTCCCGTAGAAATGCTTGCTGATGACTGTTGGTTCAGTGTTTTTCTAAAAAGTTGCTGATTTAAAATATGGTTCCGCCCCCTTTTTGGGGTCAAATCCCACCGGACCCGCTCCGATTTTTGGGTTCAAATTAACTTCAACTCAACGAAATTGACTTCACGAACAAAAATCGCTCTGGGTTTTTGGTCGCCTGCACAGAGACGTCAAATCCACGTAAAACCACGTATAAACAGCGCAAAAACGAGTATAAATCACGTCTGGGAGCTTCACAAATTCAGAGGGCTCTAAGCGTTTTCCACCGCGCTTAATCGTTTCTAACCCCAATTTAAGCCCATTCGCACTTTAAAATATGAGTTTTTTGAAGATGTAGCTTCAAATTAAACCAAATTCATATGGAAAAAACCTTTGCAGCCCCGATCTGTAAACCAAATAACCCCGCAAAAAAGGCAATGACTAAAAGCAAACAACACAGGGTTCTTTCCGAGAGGGGTATCCCCCCAAAATTGGTCAGAATTGACCAATGAAAAAATGTAAATTAAGACTTGAAAAAGACTAAACTGAGCCCCTTTTCAATAGGGGTATCACCCTAAATTCCTCAGAATTGAGGAATGAAGAGGTGTGAATTAAGATTTGAAGCAAAAGCAAAATCAATCAAACCGTAACGCATGGCTGGGAAGCAAAAATAGAGAGCAATGGTCTTTTGGTGATATCTCCCGCATGTTGAGGATTCAAACTGCCCAGTCTTCGAGGCAGTGTAGGAAAGGTTATTTAATTCTTAAAACAAAAGGTTCCACGGTGAGATAATTATGGAGTGGGGTATGAAAAATAGGTTAAGCAGACTTATCCAAAAAGACGGAAAAGCTCTCTTCTTGCCCATTGATCACGGCTATTTCCAGGGACCAACCCATTGCCTTGAGAAGCCAGGCGAAACGATTAAACCGATATATCAATATGCGGATGCCTTAATGTTAACTCGGGGAGTTCTTCGTAACTGCGTTGACCCAGCAATTGAAAAACCGGTTATTTTGCGGGTTTCAGGCGCAGTATCCGTGGTTGGAGAAGACTTAGCCAACGAGAGCATAGTTACATCCATGCAGGAAATCCTAAGACTAAACGCTTCAGCAGTATCTATCTCAGTGTTCGTCGGAAGCAAATACGAAAACAAAAGCCTAAGCAACTTAGCCAAACTTGTTGATGAATGTGAAGACTACGGAATTCCAGTTATGGCAGTTTCAGCAGTCGGCAAAGAACTCGAAAAACGCGAAGCAAGATACTTAGCACTCGCAGCCAGAATTTCCGCTGAAATAGGCGCACGAGTAGTCAAAACCTACTATTGCGAGAACTTCCGCAAGGTCGTTGAAGGATGCCCAGTGCCAGTTGTCATCGCTGGCGGACCAAAAACCGAAACTCAAAAGCAAGTTTTCGACTTCGTTTACGACGGCCTGCAAGCCGGAGCTATAGGCGTCAATTTGGGACGAAACATTTGGCAAACCGAGTACCCAGTTGCCTCAATCAGAGCTATCCGAGCTATAATACATGAAGGCTACACTGCCCAAGAAGCCGACGACCTCTACAATCAGGTAATTGCTGGCAAAGCCTAGCAAGCAGCTTTATTTTTTGGTGATTTTGTTGCTGACCGCCGTCTACTACAACAACCATGACGTCCGCATCCAAGAAATGCCTGTACCCCAAATCGGCGAAGACGAAGCATTATTGAAGGTTATGGCAAGCGGCATATGCGGCAGCGACGTTATCGAATGGTACCGAGTTCCTAAGGCGCCGCTGGTGCTTGGTCATGAGGCTACAGGCGTCATCGATAAAGTCGGCAGCAAAGTTAAAAGCCTCAAAGTCGGCGACAGAGTCTTTGTTTCACATCACGTCCCCTGCAACCAGTGCCGTTACTGCAAAAGAGGCTACCATACAGCCTGCCACACCCTGCACACGACAAATTATTACCCAGGCGGCTTCTCGCAGTACATCCGTGTTCCAACAATAAACATTGACTTCGGCATCTATAAGCTGCCAGATGACATGTCTTTTGAAGAAGGCACCTTCATTGAGCCGTTGGCATGTGTTTCGCGCGGTCAACGCCTATCTAACCTGCAAAAAGACGACAGGGTACTGATTATCGGCAGCGGTATAGCAGGAATCTTGCATACGCAACTTGCCAAATTCAAAGGCTTACAAAACATCATTGTTGCAGACATTAACCCGTATAGGCTGGAGCTTGCCAAAAAATTCGGCGCAACCCAAGCCCTAAACGCCAAAGACAACCTTCCCGCTAAACTCAAAGAAGTGAACGATGGAAGATTAGCTGACCAAGTTGTCGTCTGCACGGGAGCAACTTCTGCCTCCATGTCAGCGTTGGACTGCGTGGACAATGGGGGGACTATCCTGTTCTTCGCCGTTCCAGACCCAACCGTGAAGCTGCCAGTGCCGATTAATCAGTTCTGGAGAAACGAAATAACCATGCAGACAAGCTACGGCGCAGCACCAAACGATTTGGAAGATTCACTGCGTTTTTTGGCGACGAAGCGGTTAGATGTTAAGGACATGATTACTCATAGGCTTAGTTTAAGCGAGGCGCAAGAAGGTTTCAGGTTGATGGCTGAGGCTGGGCAATCGTTGAAGGTTATTTTGGAGCCTAACAGAGTTTAAGTTTGTAAGAGATAAAAAGCAAAACAACATACACTCTATTATGTCACATGTGTCAGATTCAATTAAAGGGCGGCGAAGCGTCAGAAAATATTTAGCTCAGCCTGTACCGCAAAAAGCGATTGAGGAGGTTTTGGTGGCTGCTGGCTGGGCACCTTCAGCACATAACGCTCAGCCATGGCGATTCATAGTTATAGCCGATGCTCAGGTTAAACGGGAGTTGGCGGGGGCGATGGCTAAAACTTGGGCTGCGGACATTGCTAAAGAAAGCGTCTCCGTTGAACCTGAAATATTTCGGCTTCGTATGGAAAGATTCGCCACGGCACCGGCATTGATTATGGCCTGTTTAAGCATGGATAGCATGGCTAAATTCTCAGATGATGAGAAGCAGGGGTGCGAGCGGGATTTAGCGGTACAAAGCGTAGCGGCTGCCTTAGAGAACTTGTTGTTGGCTGCGCATTCCATGAGGTTGGGTGCATGCTGGTTCTGTGCACCTGCTTTTTGCAAAGGAACCGTTCGGCAAGTTTTGGGGATTCCAGCACAGGTTGAACCTCAAGCGTTGATTGCGCTTGGGTACCCGGCTGAGGAGCCGCCTGTGCCACCTAGGAAGCACCTTAGCGAGTACTGTTTCAGGGACAAGTGGGGCGAAAAGTTTTAGGATTTTACTATTGCAATCTTTAGTATCTTTTCCATCTTTTGACATCTTTCCGTATCTTTTTTATACTCAACTTGCAACAGAAACAAACGCTAAACCAAAAAATAAGCTCAAAAACAAATCCGCTAACCTATAGACCTACTCTGCTTTTTGGGCCAAAAATGCACTGTGGAAGTTTCATTCTTTCTTGTCTGGGATAAAATCCATTGATATCGAGTTTACGCAGTGCCGAGTGTCTTTTTCTGTGAAGTGTTCGCCGGTGAAGACGTGGCCTAAGTGGGCTCCGCAGTTGGCGCATTGGATTTCAGTTCGCATTCCATCGGGGTCAGGCAGCCGTTTAACTGCCCCTGGAATTTCCTCGTCGAAGCTTGGCCATCCGCAGTTTGCTTCAAACTTGTTTTCTGAACGGTACAGCTTTGCTCCGCAGCGTTTGCAAACGTAGGTGCCTTTTTCCCAAAAAGCAAAGTATTTGCCGGTGAAGGGCGTTTCGGTGCCTTTTTGGACGATGACGCGTTCCTCTTGGGGAGTAAGTGTCTTGGTTTCGTTTGGAAAAGTAGACATAATTACCACTAATAATCATGTTCTTGGATTGTAAAAAACATTCTGCCGCAGTTGTCGCCGACAAACAAATATAGGGGTAACTTGTTAAGTAAATATAGGTTTTTTACATGGTTGAAATTACAAGATTATTTTGGAAAAAAGCATTTACATCGGACGCAATTTTGTTAGGTGAAGTGGAAAGTGCTGAGGTAGATGAGAGTACTTGGCAGATAACTAATTTCTATGTGGGTTTAACTGATGAAGCAACGAAAATGCTGGGGTTTAAGAGGCCCTATCTTGGTAAAGTGCACGTTTGCTTGCCAGTTTCCACCATTAAAACATTTCAGGACACAGCTATCTTAAACCATACCCTGCAGGAGCTTCGCAACCTCAAAGAATGCAAAGAATAACCAAATTTTACGGGCCCTAAAGTAAAAGGCAACCCGATAACGCTACTTAGTTAAATCGTAAGACCTTGGACGATACGGTTCTTAATGAAAGCTTTTCATATTTCTCACGTTTTAAGCGGCTACTGTAAATGTCGAGGGAAAAACATTGGCTTGCTGATGTCGACAGCCCGTTTTGGGTTTAATGATGAGATATTTTGAATTTAAAAAGCGTTCACTTTCACTCACCCCTCCACTGGGCAAAGTATCCTTTTCTTAGGTTGTTTTAAATACCCCATGCATTACATCATGTTCAAAGCGTGAAAGATAATGAATGAAGACGAAGACGTTGGAAACCAAAAAGAGACAGAAAATACAAAAACTGAGACGCCAGAAGCAGCCGAGAAAAAATACGAGTTCATAGAAGACCTTCCAGGAGTTGGCCCTGCAACAGCGCAGAAACTCCGAGAACTAGGCTACCACACTGTTGAATCTTTAGCCATGGCGACAGCGCGAGAGCTAGACCCAGTTGGAGTAAGCGAAAAAAAGGCTTTCCAAATCATAGATGCTGCACGCTCATCGATCGGAATTGCGTTCGTCCGAGCAGATGAACTTTTCAAAATGCGCCAAAACGTTTTACGATTAGGTACAGGCAGCAAAGCCTTAGACAAATTAGTAGATGGCGGATTAGAATCTCAAACTATAACAGAGTTTTACGGCGAATATGGCAGTGGGAAAAGCCAAATATGCCATCAGCTTTGCGTAAACGTTCAGTTGCCCCCAGAACGAGGAGGACTCGACGGCGCAGCATTGTACGTGGATACCGAGAACACTTTCAGGCTTGAACGTATAGTGCAAATGTCTAAATTTTTAGGTTTAGATCCAGAAGAAGTAGCAAAAAAAATCATTTACGCTGAAGCATACACTTCAGATCACCAACAGTTTCTTCTCGAAAACGCTGATGAAATAATCAAGGCGAACAACATCAAACTAATCATAGTGGACTCGTTAACGGCACATTTCAGAAGCGAATATCTCGGAAGAGAAATGTTAGCTTCAAGACAACAAAAACTAAACAAGCACATGCACAAACTAATCGGTTTAGCCAGAGCATTCAACGCGGTGGCGGTCGTCACCAATCAAGTAATGGCTAAACCAGACCAATTCTTCGGCGACGCAATCCACCCGATCGGCGGAAACATCGTTGGCCACACAAGCCACACGCGCATCTACCTGCGAAGAGCACCCCATGGACCTACGCGAATTGCAAGGTTGGTTTCAAGCCCGTATTTGCCTGAAGGAGAAGAAATCCTTAAAGTAACCGAAAACGGAATAGAAGATATCTCTGAGGAAGAGAAAGCAGAGAAAGCAAGCAAAAGTCGTGGACGCTAAACATGCCAGTACCACAAGCCTTAGTCACACGGTATTTCCAGCTTATAGTAAGCAGGCAATTCACCGAAGCTGAACGGGAGCTGGAACGAGTCAAGCAAAAAATGCAGAAAACAGAGTGGAACAGAGGATACTTCCGAGCATTATATGGAATGTATCTTTCACGGAAAAGTGGTGCTACCGACGACTACGCGTTCTTTTCGAAGCTTGACTTGAGCGATACGGCGGCTTTGCATACTTACAGAAAAGAGTTCCTCGACCACATGCGCAACGGCTTGCATGGAGATTTTGACCGCGGATACTTCTCAGCTTGGGCAGATTGTATGCGAATTTTAACACGCATGGAAATCCCCAAACCGCAAAATGGAAGCGACAAGGCAATAGTAGAAGAAAAAATTGAAACCCTAAGAAGCGACAAGAGCCAAGCCACAATCGCGAATTTCATCGAGAAGAGCGAAGACGAATAAACTTTTTTAAAAAAAGCTTATACGTAAACTTTTATCACTGTGTAAAATAGAACAAAGAAAGGTAACCAGGCGAAGAAGTACATGGCTACGGCTGTGCTTAATATTTTTGATTGTTTTTCTATCTTGTTTTTGTATACTGCTTTCAGAGCGTAGTATGATGCTAAGTAAATTATTAGGGCTACTGTGAAAGAGTTAACAAGGGTGGTTATGCTGGTCATGTCACCTATCAGATAAGCTACGACTGCACTTACTGCTCCCGCAATTATGCCTAACCCGACTCTTATCCAGTAAAGTTGTGTTATAGGCGTCATGTCGCATCTAATCCATTGGCACAGTATATTTTACTCTTACTTAAAAAACATGCCTAGATATTAACCATTTCTTTCTGCCAAATGAAATTAATTGGGCACTTTGAATTTTTAGGTGAAAAGGTTATTTTATAATCAAGCTTGAGTATTACAAGCAGACCTGTGACGGCGGAAGCTTTGCGCAAAAAAGAATTCACGAGCTTTGATATTGCAGCGGCAGTCAGTGAGCTAAAAGGATTAATCGCTGACTCAAGAGTGAACAACATCTACCAGCTTGGCGAGAAAACATTAATTTTCAAGCTACACAAAATTAACCTTCCACCAATACGATTAGTCATGGAAGCAGGACGAAGATTACACTCGACCGTTTACGCGCAGGAAAGCCCAGCTGCTCCGCCAGCATTTTGCATGTCACTAAGAAAATATTTGCGTGGAGCATGGCTATTAGGCATCGAGCAGTACGAGTTTGAAAGAATCGTAACGGTGACTTTTAAGACTAAAGAAGGGCTGCTTAAGCTTGTTGTAGAACTTTTCGGCGAAGGCAACATCATCTTAACAAACGAGAAAAATATGATTTTACAGGCGCTATTCTTTAAGCACATGCGTGACCGAAACATCTTGCGCAACGAAGTCTTGGTGGTTCCTCCTCCCAGCGGCAAGAACCCATTCAAAGTTTCTCTACCCGAATTAGACGAAGCCCTCAAAAATGCTGGTGACGCCGAGGTTGTTAGGACAACAGCCCGTTTGTTAGGCATCGGTGGAGTTTACGCTGAAGAAGTATTACTCAGAGCTAGCGTCGATAAAGCTAAGCCATGCCAAAACCTAACGGACACTGAAATTAAAGCGGTTTTTGACGTACTTCAAAATTTGCTTTCAAAGATTTCCACAGGCAATTTTGAAGCCAGCATAATTCTCGACGAGGAGGGGGGCTTTTTGGATGTTGTGCCCCTCAAACTTAAGCGTTATGAAGGTTTCAAAGCTCAAGTTTACAGCAGTTTTAATCAAGCACTGGACGAGTTTTATCTTCGCGTAACGACGGCTGAAAACGCGCTTGCCAGTGTTGACGTTGATCAACTAAAAAAGGAAGCAGCACGGCTAAAACGTGTGGTTGCAGAACAGGAAAAATCCATAAATGAAGATGAAGCAAAAGCCGAACGGGACAAATTAATTGGAGATACCATTTACTCTCACTTCAACGAACTGCAAACATTCCAAGACAAGATACTGAATGCAAACCGGGCAGGCAAAGACTGGGAAATAGTTATCAATGAAGCGTTAGCAGCTAAAAAAGCCGGTAGCACACCTGAAGCGTACATTCAATCCTTCGACGGGCGCAACCTCGCACTTAACCTTTGCATGGACAACTTCCAGTTCAGCTTTAAAATACGGGGATCACTTTTTGAGAATGCTAACGAATATTATGAACGGGGAAAAAAGGCGAAGCAAAAATCCGCAGGCGCATTTTCGGCATTGGAGGATTCTAAGAGAAAGTTAGCGAAAATTGAGAGGGAGCTAAGTGCGGCGGAGGAGTTGAAAAGTCTTAAGCCAGCGGCACTTATGGAAGCGCTCGCTAAACGTAAAGTGGAGAGGGAAAATAAGGAGTGGTACGAGAAATTCCGCTGGTTCACGTCTTCCGACGGGTTCTTGGTGGTGGCTGGCAAAGACACGGTCAGCAACGAAGTACTCGTCAAGAAGTATACTGTGCAGGAAGACGCGGTTTTTCACGCTGAAATCTCAGGTGCACCATTCGTAGTTGTTAAAGCAGAAGGTAAAACCATAAGCGAACAAACACTTCGTGAAGCCGGCGAGTTTGCGGCGTCTTTTTCGCGTGCTTGGCGTGAAAACGCAGGTTCAGCCGATGTTTACTGGGTTAAACAAGACCAACTAAGCAAAAGCGGTCCTTCGGGCGAATCTGTTCCCCACGGCGCCTTCGCAGTTGTTGGCAAACGCAATTGGACTCGAAGTGTCCCGCTTAGAACTGCAGTTGGCATAATCGTTAATGAGGAAACAAGCTATGTCGGCGGACCGGTAGATGCAGTGAAAGCAAAAACTAAAGCGTACATTGTTCTGGCGCCAGGTGATACTCAAGGAAAGGAGCTTTTACAGCAAATCCTTAAATCTCTAATGCTTAAACTTCCGAAGGAGCAAAGGGAGAGAGCTGGAAAAACGTCGATTGAGCAGATTAGGGAGTTTGTGCCTTACACGAAAGGAACGATAACTCAGAAAACAATGTAATGACGGCCATAAAAGGAAGAAAATAAAAAGAAGGCGCTTCTAAGCGCTAATTGAGTTTATTTTGCTTTATTGGCTTCTGCTGTTTGGAACAGGTTCTTGACGGCTTTTTGCCTGTATTTCTGCGATAAGGTTTCTGCAGTAACGTATGTTAATGCTTCTTCTGGGCACCATTTGACGCATTGAGGCTCTTTTGTGTCGTTGTCCGTGCAGCTGTTGCATGTGAACACGATTTTCTTGTCTGGATGCATGTTCATTGCGCCGAATTGGCATGCGCTGATGCACCATCCGCAGCCGTTGCAAGCGTTCTCGTCCACGCGGATTATTCCACTGTTTTCTTCTTGCGAAAGCGCGTCTCTTGGGCACGCAGCAACGCAGGCAGGGTCTTCACAATGCCTACAGGTAACTGCCATGTTCAGGAGGGGTCCCATCCGCATAGCCCGTATTCGTGATTTAGTAGGATTGAAGGTTTTCTCGTTAACCATGCTGCATGCGTATTCGCAAACGCAGCAACCTATGCATTTTTCGGGGTCAGCTGTTACGAATTTTCTGTCTTGTGGTCGCACCATACTAGTTTCCTCCTTGAGCCACTGCTTGTTGAGCAACTTGAGGTTTAGCTTCTTGAGCAGCTTTCATTGCGTTCTCGGCAATGTAGGCTAAGTCGCCTAATCCTACCTGTTGTAAGCGTTCAACTGTTGGAATACCGTCAGCTGTCCATCCTCTTGAAGCGTAATAGTCATCTAAGCCAACAGCCATTTCTTCGTCATTAACGCAGACGCCTTTGGCTGGTCCTTCATCTGGCACTGGGAAATTCTTTATTTTGTAGGGTACATCGTCGTATTTTCTTGTGCCTTTGCCTTCTCGGATATTGAAGAGTCTGGCTAAGTTTTCGATTCTGTCGCCGTCTTTAATCATTTCTTCAGGTGTAATCGGTATACCTGTTGCAAGCGTGTAATAGTTGGTTAGGTCTTTCCATCCGTCGTAGTATGTGCCTCTGCTGAACTTGCAGACGATGAGTGAGTCAATGATGTTGTACATGTAGCTTTCTTCAGTGATCATTTTGCCTCTGCCTTTCTCAATCTTGAAGCGGTTAACTTTGCCTTTAACGTCAGGTGAGTAAGCGCCGTTTCTGAGGTGGCATGCTCCGCGGAACGAGACACTGAAGCCTAGTGCGGCTGTCTTTAAGGTTCTTAAGTCGTAGCCCGGTAGTTCTAAGCCTTTGATGTGGCAGGCGTACTTGTATGCGTCTCCGCCGATTAAGTCTGCAGCTTTTGCTACACCTTCCGCAAGGATATTGCCAAGCCAGCCTTCGCGTTTACCAATCTTGTGGATTTCAGCAATCAATGCTTCTGCATTGCCGAATTTGAGGTCGATGCCGTCTGTTTGTTCCTTTGTGATTATACCGTGCTCATAGAGGTCCATTGCGAACGCTACTACGACTCCGATGGATATGCCGTCCATGCCGTACTCGTTTACAATGCGCATTGCTTCAATAACTGCGTCTAACCTGTCGATGCCGCAGAGAGGTCCCATGCTCCAAAGACACTCGAACTCCAATCGTGAAGTTGAGCCCTTGTAGGGTCCCTCTGGAACAACACCGATATGGTCACAACGCATACCGCAAGTTGCGCATCCGACAATTTTCTTAACATAATGCTCGTTAAAGTATTCGCCGCTGACTTTGTCGGCGCCTTCAAAAGTTGCGTTCGTCCAGTTCCTCGTTGCTAATGCTGAAAGAGAGTTGAGAACAAGAACGTTTTCGGGTGTTCCCAAGGTTTTATATTTCTTGGTCGATGGACCTTTCATGCGTTCATAAATCATTTTAACGAATTCTTTGAAGCCATCAAGGTTTGCAACGTTAACGTCATGTGTTCCCCGAACTGCAACTGCTTTGAGATTTTTAGAGCCCATGACTGCGCCCATGCCGCTTCTTCCAATGGCACGGAACTCATCATTTATGATTGCCGCAAACCTGCAAAGTTTCTCACCAGCTTCGCCGATGGCTGAAACGCGGATATAAAAGTCGCCGAGTTCAGCTCGGATTTTATCGTCGGTTTCCTTAACTGTAGCGTTCTTTAGATACTCCGCATTTCGGATTTCAACTTTGTCATCGTCAAGCCAAAGGTAAGATAGTTTCGGCGCTTTACCAGTTATGATAACAGCATCGTAGCCTGCACGTTTCAGGTCTGGACCAAAGAAGCCGTGGGCTTCAGCATTGCCGATACCGCCAGTGGCGGGAGATTTGGATACGACGGCGTAGCTGTTTCCACCTGTTGGTCCCATGGTGCCGCTTAGTGGACCTGTTAAATAGATAATTGGGTTATCAGGGTCAAAAGGGTCAGTTCCCGGTTTTGAATTGTCAAAAAGTAAGCGAATGCCTAAGCCTATCCCGCCGATGTAATCTTTCGCCATCTGTTCTGATAGTGGCTCGGTTTTTATTTCTCCTGTTGTGAGGTTAACATGTAAAATTTTTCCTGCATAAGCAAACATGCATTTTTTCCCTCAATTCTACTATGGGAATTCAATTGAAAAGTATATTAAGTTAATGGCTGATTTGTTTAAATTTTCACGGTTAAATCCGACTTGTTTTAACTTGCATAACGCAAAAATAAAGCGAAAACTTAAACCGAGTAAAAATCATTCCCTGTGTTTAGGGGCGAAAAAATTTGAACAAAATAAATGCTCTCAAGCAATCAGCATTTAAAGACGGAAAATTTGAGTTTTTTCCTAATTTTTAACAGTTTTAACTTAACGTACTTCACTGGTTTTTCAGGAGCCGCGGCACTGGCAATCCCCGAACAAGGGGAAAACGTCCTATATGTTGCAGGAGTCAACTACGAGCAAGCTAAAGCAGAAACTAACGGGTTAACAGTGGAGCTTCTAAAGCGAGGCGAAAACCTAATGGAAAAAATCGCCAACCAAACAGTCCCCAAGAAACCAAGCAAATTTGCCGTGGACACTGTGCCAATTGAAAGTTGGCGTGCCCTTGCCAAAGCATTCGGCGGCGAAGAAAAACTCGAGCCAGCTAACAATGTAATCCGTGAGATGCGAAAAATCAAAGATAAAGAAGAAATCCAGAGAGTCCGTGAAGCCTGCAATTTATCAAGTATAGGTATGCAAGTAGCGTTTGAAATCATTAGGCCAGGAGTAAAAGAGAAGCAAGTAGCAGCAGAAATCGAGTATGCCATGCGCAAGAAAGGCTCAGACGGAACCAGCTTTGACACCATTATCGCTTCAGGCGCTGCCTCAGCTTTTCCTCATGGCTCCTGCTCAGACAGAACAATCCGAGAAGGCGACTTGGTAGTGGTGGATTTAGGCGCAACCTACAACCTCTACCGCTCAGACATGACCCGAACCTTCACAGCTGGAAAGCCCTCCGAAAAACAAAACAAAATCTACGAAACGGTAAAGCTTGCGCATCAAAAAGCCTTCCAAACCATAAAACCCAACATTCCAGCCAAAGAAGTTGACGCTGCAGCTAGGCAGACAATAGAAGCAGGTGGTTATGGCGAGTTTTTTGTTCACAACCTTGGCCACGGTGTTGGCTTGGAAATTCATGAAGCACCCACAGTAAGCCCTGACAGTAAAGACATCTTGAGCACTGGCAATGTGATCACGGATGAACCAGGAATTTACTTGCCAGGTTATGGCGGAGTCAGAATCGAAGACACCGTTCTAGTCACGCGCGATGGAGTTGAGAAACTTACCATTGGAGCCTACTCGTTAGGACCCAAGCTTTAAGGTAAAACTAAATAGCTTGTTCGTGCGTTTTGTCTAGTTGAGAGTGAAATTTTTGGATAACCCAGCAATCATACTTGTCGACATGTTAAACGACTTCGTCACTGGGACATTAGAAGTTAAACGGGCCAAAGCCGTTATTCCGCCGCTTCAGAGGCTTGTTGTTGCTGCTCGCAAAAACGATGTGCCCGTCATCTACAGCAACGACGCACACTACCCCCAAGACGTTGAAGTAACGCGGAAATGGGGCAACCATGCCATAAAAGGCACACTTGGTGCACAGGTTATTGCTGAGCTCAAACCTGAAGAAGGCAAGGATTACGTTGTGGAGAAGCGCACTTACAGCGGCTTTTATGAGACAGGCTTAGACCCACTTCTGCGAAGCCTCTACAAGGGTGAAGGCGTAAGAACGGTGGTTTTAGGTGGGTTGCATACGCACATGTGCGTGCGTCATACTGCCGCTGATGCTTTCTTCAGGGGCTACCACATAGTTGTCGCCAGCGACGGTGTAGAAGCTTTCACAAAAGAGGACCAAGAGCAAGGGCTAAAGTACCTTGAGAACGTTTACAACGCCAAGATAATGACTGTTGACGAAGTAATCAGAGAAATAGTAAGGTGAATGCGCTGAGAAAGCCGCGGTTTGGCTGGAATTTTGTTCTTGATGTTCTGTTTGCTTTTTTTTGTTCAGAATCCTATTCGTTTGCGAGCTGCGACCCTAAACGGCCCAAAATGACCCTGTTCGACCCGTTCCGACCTTTCCCGCTCCAATTCGACTAGCAGTAAATGTATTTTGGAGCTGTTCTTCTTGAGAACACTTTGGAACATCTGTGTTCTTGAGAGAGAATTATTAGGCGCTTTGAGGTTGCTAGAGCGGTGAAAAACCAAATGATCGAAAAGAAACTGATACTATGCGCAATACTCGCCATAGCAATAGGAATAGCAACAATCGTGCCAGTACAATACATGATGGCTGCCCAAGCGCAAGCAAACACTCAAACTGCCCAAGCGCAAGCAAACACTCAAACTGCCCAAGCGCAAGCACAAGCCCAAATCCAAGCCAACGCTCAGGCAACGTTGGCTCCATGGTTCAACGTTAGCATCCCATACATCTACGTCAACCTTGACCAAAGCGGCGGAAACAACACAATGACATGGGACGGAGCTATGATTCAAGGAATCGCAAACTTCACTTTTACCCCTCAAGCCTTCGCCCTCAACAACACAGATGCCAGAATAGAGTTCTACCAATTCCAAGTCTCATCTGACCAAGGACCAATCCTAAACATGACCTACAGCATTGCGGTAAGCAAAACAGAGTATAACGTCTCTGGACTCCCAGGCGGCGTATACACAGCAATCACTGGGTCAGGAGCCAACTCGTTCATCTTCGCAGACGGAACCATCTACAGAGCACCCGTCAACGGCGATTGCATGGGAGGCATGGTTCTATACAGCAGCCCAGCCATTGGAAACTATACCTGCGCAGTTCTAAGCGACTACATTGCCAGTTATAACGGAAATAATGCTCCAGCAGCAATTGCTGAACTAAGAAACGCTCAAAACCTATACATCGATGTAACCAGAGCATTCTCAGTCTCGTTTGAAGGCAACGCAACCACAGCCACCACAACTACGATGACAAGCAACCAAGTCCTGCAGCACATAGAGCTAACGAAAATAGACGGCGGCTTTGTGTACGGAACCTATATTCAAGGAACCGTACCATTCCCAATGGAGACACCATAGAATTGCTCAGGTTGCGGCAAACTTGGCTAATGAAGAACTTGAAGGCAACACATTAACCGTCTATGCCTACATAGTCCACGTTGCAAAGCCAGTGGGAACAAGAGACGTTACCAGAGGCGCAAATCTAAGTAGTACAAGCGTTGCATTCAGGCACTTGCAAAAACTGGAATCCTGGGGATTAATCGAGAAAAATGAATATGGCGACTACATTCTAAAGGAGAAAACAAGCATCAACGGACACGTCTGGGTCGGCAAAAACCTCGTGCCCCGATTGATGTTTTACTCCTTCTTTTTTCTAGGCGCTTTCGCCGCCGAGATATCATTAATAATGTTAAGCTTTCTAATAAAAGATATTGTGATCCAGGTCAGCTTTCTTTTCTTAACAGGCATGACTGCGGTGGCAATGATTCTTTTCTTAGTCGAAGGAATACTGCTATACAGAAAATTTAACCAGAACCATACAAACAACAATTAAGCTTCGGGATGTTTTTCATGATAGATTCTACTGTGAATGTACAGTGAGGCAGCTCCGATTATTAGTGCAATGAGGCTACCGATAAAAAGTGGGAAGACAAGCAAGTTCCCGTAGGTTGCGATTTCTGCCTGCCATGGCCATGGATACCCTTGACTGAATAGAGGCCATGCGCCTATCACTTGATAGGTAAATCCGAGCGCGGTTACCAATATCGCGGCGTTTTCTTTATTGTCAACTCTTTCCGGTTGAATGTCCCTTATGCAGTAAACGCTTAGAATCAAGGTTCCAATCAGGCTGATAATTAGAAGGATGGGAATAGTAAAACGCCATTCGGGCAAATAAAAACTGAAAAAGGGCATTATAACCTGCCAATGAAGCAAAACAGCATACATATTTGGCATAACAAACCATAAGTCAGCTACACCAAAAAAAATCAGCAACAAGCCGATTGAGAACTGATGGCGCTTGACAAAATTGGTCACGGCGTAACCTTGATTTGTTTGATCCAGAGTATGATTCACCCATTATGCGTAATGCTGTCTAAATTTTAGTGGTGGGCCCGAGGAGATTTGAACTCCTGACCAACAGATTATGAGTCTGGCGCTCTACCTAACTGAGCTACGGGCCCGCACCGCTTTCTCTAAATATTGCTGTTTCATACTACATTTAAACATTTTCCGCATTTTCGCTAATCAACCTAACGGTTCAACGCTGTGTTCGCTCATAATGGAAGAGGTACTCTTGGGCATAACCAGCGTACCGTCCAAAGTAGCTTCTTCCGAAAGCGTTGAGCTTTTCGTATTCGCCGTTGGTTAAAGAATCGTGGCTTAAGAGTTTTTTAACGAGCGCTTCCGGAAGCTGATTTGCATAGTGGTTTAGGATTACGCGTTTGACCCAAACGTCCACTGGGAGAGCCTCCATTTTTTCAAGCGAAAAAAGCAGGACACAATCAGCAACTTTCAATCCAACGCCTGGAAACTCCACAAGTTTTTTTCGGGCTTCAAGGTATGGCATCGCCTTTAAGCTTTCAAGGTCAAATTTTTCTTCGAAGATTTTTTTTGCGGTCGCCTGCACATACTTAGCCCTGTAGCCTAAACCGCACTCCTGCAACCCGTTTTCGCTTGCCAAAGCAAGCCTTTGCACGCTCGGAAAAAAGTAAAAATCTAATCCGTCAAAAACCCTTTTTTCACCAAACTTCAAGGAAATCTTGCTCAGCATCTGTTGTATTGCTGCAATGTTCTTGTAGGTTGCGCAGATAAAGCTGATAAGGCATTCCCAAGGCTCCTGCCTAACAATCCGCAACCCCTCAAAACGGTGCAGAGCCGCCTTAACGTAATCGTCTCTGCCTATGCAACGGGTGATTAGTTCTAAATCATCGTTTAAACCAAAATAGCATTTCACAAACTCGCCAGTTACGCCGTTAAACTCCAATTCGGAGCCGTATTGGCGAATCTTAAAGACATTTTCGCCGACAACGCCGTACCACCATTCACCAATCTTTTTCCACCTGAAAACTTGCCCGCAGCAAACGGAAAGATCCAAATCGAAAGGAACATCAAGGTGCATGAGGTTACTGCTCCGTGAATTTTTCTGGTTTAGGCACCTCTGGCGAGAGACCTTTGCGTTGTCGTAAGTCACTTATGACCTGCAATGATATTTTTGGCGGCATTTTTTCCCAATGATCAAAAAACATTTGCCAAAAAGCCCGACCTGAAGTGGCTGAACGCAGTTCCTTTGAGAAGCCAAAGGTTTCAGAGACGGGGATAAATCCGCTGATAACTGTTAGAAGCCCTTTCTGCTCAAACAAGGTAACTTTTCCACGCCTGCTGCTCAGCATTCTTGAGGATTCCCCCGCTAATTCCGATGCAACAGTAATGATTATTTTGTAAATAGGCTCCAAAAGAGCGGGGTCAGCTGTCAAGAAGGAACCGAAAACCGCTTTGCCTACTCCACGCATAATCTCAGCTGAATCAAAATCGCCGCATAGTTGAAAGTCAACCAAGTTCACCTGTACATGGCGAAGTGGTTCACCGCAAAGCGGACCATCCTTGCAAGCAAACTCGAACCCCGCAATAATCGCTTCTAAAACCTCTTCAGACACCCGCTCAGTTTTTCCGCTGCAGTCTAAAAGCACGTTTCGACGCTCATCAACCGAAAGAATACCAGCCGACTCTTCTGCCGCTGAAGATTTTGCTTGGTCTTCGCCGTCAGGTTCAACCTGCACCCAAAAACTGTTCTGTTTATTTGGACTTTTCGCTAAAGCCACAGCGCCTTTTTTCTCAACGCTTTCCATGTAAACAACTCTAGGCGACGAAAAAGCAACCTCAAAGCCGCAGCTGCTTTTCAGCTGGTTGATGGCGACTTCCAGATGCAGCTCGCCCATGCCGCTTAGCAGGTACTCCCCTGTTTCCTTATCCGCCACGACCTTAAGATTTGGGTCCTCGCTTGCAAGCTTATCAAGTGCCTCAAGCAAAACTGGGATGTCTTGGGGGTTTTTGGGTTCAATCGCCAAGGTTACAACTGGTTCTGAAACGTAGTTTATGCCTTCAAAAGGAACCATTTCAGCTTTATGCTTAAAGTCAACGAGTGTTTCGCCGGCTTTAACCTCACCAGCCAAAGTTACAGACGCTAAGTTGCCCGCGGGAACCGAGTTGACTTCTTCTCGAAATGGGCCCATGTCGATATCGACTTGGTCAACAACCGTTTCTGCTAAAGCATCTACAAGATGCAAGCGGTCACCTTTCTGCAGTTTTCCTGAAAAAACTCTGCCTGTTGTAACTGTGCCGGCATCGTCAGAATGTACATTGGCTACGTAGAAAACAGCTGGTCCATCATCGCTGCAGTCAACTAATGCCTGTCCAATCGGTGACTCAACGTGCCCATCCCAAATCTCCTCGATTCTGTAGGTTTGCGCTTCCCTCGGATTTGGAAGCTTTTTGATTGCCATTTCAAAAATTGCTTCGTAAACAGGCAGCGCTTTCGCCAGCTTTTTACAGTCGCCTTTCATGTAGGCTGTGATGATGTCGGAAAACTTTAAGCCCCTCTCTTTTGCCATCTCCATCGTGAAGCCCCAGCCATGCAGAGCTGCCCCAAAAGCAACATTACCAGATGAAGCATCAATTTTCCACTGGTTTTTGAATGGCTCCGCGCAAAAAAGCTCTATTTGGTCATTGAAGCTGCTGATGATATGGTTTAGCTTCTTTTGGAGCTGCTCCTCGTTCAGTTGTAACTCTGTAATTAAGCGGTCAACCTTGTTGATGAAAAGCACAGGTCTAACGCGTTCCTCAAGAGCTTGCCGAGTAACAATTTCCGTCTGCGCCATAATCTCCTCGACAGCATCCACAACCACCACTGCCCCATCGATGACGCGCAGGGCTCGGGTGACTTTACCCGTGAAATCCACGTGCCCAGGAGTGTCCACAAGATTGATGATGTATGGGTCGCCAGCGATTTTGTATAGCAGGCTGATGTT
This sequence comes from Candidatus Bathyarchaeota archaeon, assembly GCA_963767735.1. GTDB lineage: Archaea > Thermoproteota > Bathyarchaeia > Bathyarchaeales > Bathycorpusculaceae > Bathycorpusculum. The sequence goes on from CAVYES010000007.1 coordinate 107,487, forward strand.
GGCAGTTTTTATGGTGATTTTTCGTTTTTGCTCTTCATAAAGATAATCAAGCACACGCGCAGTTCCAGCCATTGTCGTAGACAGCAAACCTGCTCCTGCCAAAAGGGAATCGGCAAGGGTTGTTTTGCCGTGGTCGATGTGGGCGATTATGCCTATGTTTCGGATAAGCTCTTTTCTGCCCATTAGCCCCTGAATCTGCGCTATCTGCTTGAATCTCGACATAGCTAATACACAAACAGAAACCCATTAATGTCAACGCCCTATTAAATTTATAATTCCTTCTTTCCTTAACGCAGCTCTATTTCCTTTAGTTAATTTGATTAAAATTTAGGTTTGGAATTTTTTGGGTTAAAATCTAGTTAAAGCAGCGATTTAGCTCAGGTAAAATTGCAATAAAAACGAAAATAAAATGTTTTTTTGTTGTTGTATTATGGAAGCCACATATGAATATTAACACTTTTGAGAGTCATTAAATTAGTAACAGTATAGCCTGCGATATTCCAGCATGTTATGCTTTGGTAAACTGCAGGCAAAGTGGTAGCTGATTTGGAGAAACGATTTTTGAGTCAAATAAAAGTTGCTGTGAAACAAGCCTTTGATACCGTTGACGGAATTATATTCGAAGCCGCTTTGGTATTGAACGCGATAGAAACAGAGTACAAACAAAAAGAGTATACCAGTTGAGGTGCAGTTTTTATTTGGATAATGATTGCACTCTGCCAACTTTGCCGTCTGTAAGTCGTACCTTGATTCCGTGGGGATGAGTCGGGCTGTTGGTAAGGATATCCTTGACGATACCTTCAGTTAATTTACCGCTTCGCTGGTCTTGCTTCAAGACGATTTTTACGCGGATGCCCGCCTTGATTTGACTCCTCTGTTGATTAGGTTCCATCCCCGTCATACACGCTTCGCGGCTTATAGCGCATTCGCACTCATATTCAAACTTTAACATTATTACGAAATCCGAAATAATAAGATTAGCGAAATACGACTTTTAATGCGAAATCACTAGCTCATTCATAGAAAACACCTCTAAAAAAGGAAACAAAATGACCATAACTTTCTCCAGAAAAGCATTTCTTGTTACAGCTTTAGTGATAGTTTTCGTATTATCTTTAGCTGTGGTGACCTACACAGAGGCAATAGCGGGTAGCGTAAAACCATTACAGGGCACCGTCACGTACAGTCTCAATAACGTTGAAACTGGAACATGGACTACCACTCTCACACTCAGCAACGCTTCTAGCCCTTGGTATTCAAGACTGGAAATCAACGCCGCCGGCTATAATGGACCCGTAATCGTAACTTGGAACCTACAGCAAAAAACTGGGGTTTCCAGTTGGACGGATGTTTCTGGAGATGCAATATCAACCTCGATGGTGTTGTCAGGAAGCGTACATAATATCTACGCTACAAACAACGGCTCTTACAGTTCAAGCAATTATAATTGGGAACAAGATGTCTCTGCATCAGGAACGTATCGAGTAGTTGCGACTGTTATGGCTCCTTAAGATTAGAATATTGGGTGTATCGCCAAGGTCATGCATATCGAGGCGCCTTCAGTAATCAAAGTTTCAATGGATGGTTCTTCGCAGTACCTAATATCAAATTTATAATCCCGCCGACGCAGTAATCGTGCTTAGAAGGAAACGGCAGGTGAAAAAGCCCACAATCGTCCAACTTAACCAACTGACCCAAGAACCTTACCCTTCGGTCTTGTGCTTCCCAAATCCCAGCGAAGCTGAACTGCAAAGCCGCATCCAAGAACTTCGCAGCCTCGACGTCACGGCTCTTGAGTTTTCGGGGACAGCAAGCCTCTTCGGCGTTGCGGTTCCAGTCTTGGGCAAGGGCTTTGTCGGCATCGTAGTCATTGCGCATGTAAACAGGAAGAGAGTGGCGGTTAAAATCCGTAGGACAGACGCAGACCGAGCCGACCTGCTTCATGAAGCGCACATGTTATCCAAAGCAAACTCTGTAAATGTGGCTCCGAAACTCATGGCGGCAAGCAAAAACTTTCTTCTTATGCAGCTCATTGACGGCGATCTGTTTCCCAATTGGCTAAAAACAAACAAAGAATCAGCCCGGGTAAAACAGATTTTGAGGGAAGTCTTGGAACAGTGCTTCAGACTCGACAAAGCTGGCTTGGACCACGGTGAACTCAGCAAAGCACCTAAACACCTGCTAGTCGACAAGACTGAGAAACCCTTCATTGTAGATTTTGAAACAGCCAGCGAGGAGCGAAGAGTGGCAAATGTTACGGCGGTTTGCCAGTATCTTTTTGCGGGCAACAGCTCTGCATCGAAGATTTTGGCTGAAATTTTTGGAGAAAGAAATAGATTGGAATTAATTGACGCGTTGAAGGCTTACAAGAAAAACAGAATCAGAAGCAACTTTGAGGGCTTACTTAAGGTTTGCCTCAATTAGCACATAGCTTAAGCTAAGATGTCAGTCAGTCTTTTCTGTTCTTTAGCCTCTTTTATTTCCATGGCTATGCGTTTGCCCATGTACATGTTTTCGCCGTATTTCAGGTAAGCGTAGGGTGAAGTGCCGATACCAACGTTTGTTCCTGCCACGATGCGAGCGGAAATCTCGAAGGTGAAAATTTTCAAATCGTCAGTTATCACGGTTTCAAGGCAGAAAGGACCTATGATTCCTGGCGGCGCAAGTTCTTTAGCTTTCTTGTGGACACTGTCGCCCATGCGCATCAGTTCAGGCAATAGTGATTCTCGGAGTACAATTGGGAAGTTGCCTACTACGGTGTATGTGGGGTTAACGTCTATTTCTAGCTGTTCGGCTGCGGGTATTTTGCCGATGGAGTCCACGGCTGATTCGTATCGCCTATCAACACAGAGAAGTTCCACGTCATCGTTTAGGATTGAGCTGAAGTAGCTGGGGTAAACGTTCACTCCCATCGCGTACTCTTGCAGGTGAATCTCGCCTAAATCAGCTTCTTTAAGCAAGCCACGTTTAACTAACTCATTGAATTTCTTGTGAAACGCCTTTGGTGAATTGGCTAAGAAGTATCCTCGTCCACCTTTGGCACCGGGCAATTTGACGATGACTAAGCGGTCAATGTCCTCAGGAGTTTTGAATGTTGCTGGCAAGCGCAGCCCTGCTTGGCGCAGCCATTCTGCCTGGGATTTGCGGTTGGCTTCCCAATGGAGCAATTGGCGGTTCCCAAACATAGGCACCAAAAGGCGGTCAGTTAATTCTTCGGTGCTCAAATAAGCGGTAAATGACCCGTGCGGAATCAAAATGACGTTTAGCTTACGCAACCTTTCCTGCAACTGCTCGTTTAACAGTTCAGTAAAGTCTTTAACGATAATTAATTCGTCGACAAGAGGGAATTTCTTGTACATTATAGCGTCTTTTTCTTTGCATACGCATACTGTTAGGAAACCTTCTTCCTTGGCACCCTTGAATATGTTGAGTGAACTGTGGGAGCCTAAAGTGCCGATGGCCAGCTTTTTCTGGTCGTATTTTTCAACTATTTTGGCGATGTCTTTGTGGGTTATCACGTTCCCACTTCCGCAAGCCTGCCTTCCTTAACTGCACGTTTAACTTCCATAGCAACGCGTCTACCAGGACCAACTTCTATGCCGTACTTGTATTTCATGTATGGCGAAGTGGGCTCAACGCATGGGCATCCTGGGACTCTTGGGCTGACATCGAAAACATAGAAAGTCAAGTCTTTCGTTATGGCACCTTGTAGTGCAAATAAACCTATCATTCCAGGCGGGTACTCTTTTTTGCAGGCGTCTACAAAGCGTTCTGCCGCTTCAAAGATTTTTTCGATTTGGCTCTCACGCATGGTGGCTCCCATGTGCCCGATTTCAATGTTCTGCGTGGGAATGTTGAGCTCTAACTGCTCCATCGCTGGCAAATCCAGCACTCCATCGAGGTCTGTTTGAATGCGCCTGTCAAACCCTAAGAGGTCAATTTCATCGGTTAAGGGTGACCAAAATAGATTAGCGTTAAATTTTGCTCCGACAACGTACTCTTCTATTACCGCATGTTCCAGCGCTTCACAAGTTATTATGCCTTGCATTATGCGTTTTTGTGATGTTTTCACGTACTCTTCAGGAGAAGAAGCGAAGAAAAAGGCTCGTTCAATTGCCCGTTTTTTTTCGGGAACTTTTACGAGTACTAAGCGGTCAATTTCTTCCGGTGACTCAAAGGTTTTCGGCGTCGCAATCCCAGCCTTCTGAAGCAGGTACAGCTGGTTTCTTGGCGTGTTGCGCTCTTCAGTCCGCAGCATAGCTCGGTTACCCATCAAAGGCACAGCGAACTGGTTCTCTATTGCCTCGTAACCAGCATAAACTGAGAATGAACGGTTTGGAACAAAAACTGTGTTCAAATCAACCAGTTTTTTAACGTTCGCTTCGCTTGTTATCTCCAAGAATTTATCCAGCATAATCACGTGGTCAAAGAGGTTTCGGTAATATTTTGTGTAGGTTTTTTCTCTCCCAGTCTGGCATACGACTACTGTTTCTAAGCCTTCTTGTTTTGCGCCTGAAGCTATCTCAAGCGCCGAGTGCGAACCTAAAACCCCTATGCGGATCGCTGCGGGATTGTATTTTTTTATTACTTGCTTAATTTCCTCGCCTAACATGCTTATTCCTTCATGTATTTTTTGTACTTCGCGATTACTTCTGAAAGTTTTGGAGCACCAAACATTTTGCGACTAGTCATTTCGTTTGCCGCCGCCATGTACATTTCACTAATGACCGCTTTGAGCTGAGCGTCAAGCTTAGGAGGCTGCGACTTGCACAGCGACTTCCAGTCTCGTATGCCTTTGGTTTCAGCCTCTTTCTTAGCATGCTCCAAATCCGCATACCAGCTGGTTTTCTTGTAGAATTGCCGCGCAACCTCCTTGCTGACATGCACACCGTCATAAGTGAACCTGCATTCGTCAAGAGTCCCAACGACGTCAACTATCATGAGTTCTCTTTTTTCGTCGAAAGCTAACTCGATTTTTCCATCCTCATTCTTTAGCCCCGCTTTAGAGGCAACCTCAGTTATCGTTTCATCCGCCTCAAGAAGGACAGCTTTCACATCGGCTAATTCTTCGTCGGCTAACCCCGCGATTTTCTGCGCCTCCTGCCATGTGACGTAGCGGTCGGTTTCTTCAAGTTTGGTGCTAACGTCAAAGATTGGCTTGGAAAGTTGTTCGCCAGGCTTTGGATAGTGGTCTAAGCCTAAATCTTTGAGGGTGATTTTTGCTTGTTCGAGCCTTTTGAAAACCGATGAGCCTTCTGGTAAGCCGTTTCGATAGATTATTTCGAGGGGAACAAGGCAGTTTTTCAGTTTTGGCGTATAGTCGCTGTAATCGTGGACTATTTTGCCGTTAACTACGCTTGTCTGTGGCCTGTAAACGTTAACTAAACTGACTTCCATGATGTTTGAGTGCTGCTTTAACTCGTTGAATTTGACGGCTTCGCCTTCTGAGTCAACTAAGCCTCTATAATGGGTCTTAACTCCTTTCCGCTCTAACTGCTCAAAACAGTAAGCGCCCATCATGCATAAAGCTGCGCCTTTGCTGTCGATGTGGTCTGGCATTTCGCCCCAGTCAAAAACGCTGTAGCGGTCGGAAAAAGCGAATCTACCTATGCCCATGGCTTGCCCAGTCGGCTTCTTGATTACTTCGAGGTCTTTTACGCTGCCCATGCTGCTATCCCAAGGTTATCTTAGTTCTATCAGAATATTCTATTTTAGCTTATATATCGCTATCTAGTAAAAAAATCAGCCACTTTTAAAAGGCACAAAAGAATGATTTCTTGAAAGCGGATTAATACAGCCCAGTGTCTTCCAGCAAAAAAATCAATAATGTTTGAATTTGGCGCCATAAAGGCGTTTTTGTTGGCAACATCTTGCAGTGGCACTGTCCTATTTGAACGTCAACCTAAAATTTTAGACCCCGACTGCCCACTGAAGCATAAAACACCTGTTATTGTGCAGGTTTTCTCCCTAACGGACCTATAGACCAACCTAATATTTGTGACAAAAAAAACGCCACAAAAAAGCAACCCTGCCAAATAGTGGAGCCAGAAATCTAACGGGCCGAGCAGTTACTTTAGTTTCTTTACTGATTCGTTTGCCTTTTCGAGCTCCTTCTTCTTTGAGGCTTGGTAATTTTTAACTCTGTCAGCCATCTCGCTGTCGCCTAAAGCAAAGATTTTCGCAACAGCAATCGCCGCGCCCTCAGACTCTATGGTTACTAATGAGCCTATGCCGCTTGGCACTCTGAGCGAAGAGATGATGTCTGCTCCGCCGAATTTTTCACTGTAGGGGGGGCACGCGATGACGGGTTTAGAAGTGTTGCCATCAATGAAAGCGCTTAGGGCATTGGAGCGTCCGGCAACGGTGACGTAAACTAGTTTTTCGTTTTCGAATTCTTTGATTATTTCAATGACTTTTTCCGGAGTCTTGTGTGCTGAAGCAACCCGAAACTCATAGCTAACTCCCAAAAGCTTAAGGTACTTTGCAATTTCTCGGGAAAAATCCAAATCCCGCTCTGAACCCATAATAATTAACGCTTTTCCAGACATGACCATTTCCCAATAATCTAACTGAAAACAGGCTAATTAACTAACCTATTTAAACTGTGTTGGAAAGCTAACCAAGCAGCCCGAGCAAAATCTTTGTTAGCCGATCAGCTGCCGCTTGAACTTCAGCGGTCAACCCTTCACCGAACTCCACGTTTTTGGGCTCAATTAGTAGTAAAGCAATTTTTGTTCCCGTCGTTTGCTTAAGGTATTCACAGAAAATCCGAAGGGGCAAAAAATGCGTCGTGATCGCCGAAGAATCTTCTATCTTTTCAGAATCTACCAATCTTGCTTCCCCGGGATTTAAACCTAAAAAGGCAGCATCAATTAACAGGACATGAGTTGGTTTAAACTCCTCGATTTCAAAGAGGTAGCTTTCTGGCACTGTCTCGCATTCCAGGAGGCAAACCGTTTCTGGAAGCTTGCCTTTTAGTTTTTCCACGATGTTTAATCCTACATAGTCATCTAAGCGTATGGAGTTGCCGATGCCCGCTATGACGACTTTCTTTGCATCTAAAAACCAGTTTTTAAGCTCTCTTTCAATTTCATCCGGCATCGAAGCACCAATGCAAATGAATGACATTAATGGTAGAAAAGGTTTACCACCTATTATCCTAAAAGAGCGAGCTAACTAATTTGGGGGTAAGTGTTTGACACCAGGCGGCGATTTGTTTTTCTGACTCCTCTTTGTTTGCTAAAGGGTTAAGTATTGAGAAGTCTGCGATGAAGTTAGAGTTTGGCATTAATGCTTTTGTTTGCTCAATAGCCTGAGGTTTTTTCCCTCCTCCCGCAAAGAAAACCGCAACCTTCTTCCCTGAAAGGTCATTCTTTTTTAGGTAAGTTGCGATTGCGGGGCTTGGTCGTCCTGCCCAAACAGAAGTTCCAACAATTACTAAGTCGTAGCTGGAGGGTGATTTTGTGGTCGGGGCTATCTTGGTTTCTTTGCCGAGCCTAGCAGCAAAACCGCCACTAAGAAAACCGAATATGCCGTTTTGCTTTTTCAAGTCGATAACTTCTTCGATGTCCGCGCCGATTTCTGCCGCAATGGTTTCAGCGACGAAGCGTTCGTTACCTGTTCGGGAATAGTAAACAACAAGACTCTTCAATTGTAATCCCAGCCAAAGCTGTATTGAAAAGCGAACGCTTATAAGATTTGCTTCGAAGACGATGAACAGAGTAAAAGTGAACTACTCGCCTCTTCCGAGGCGAGCATCCACATCTAATTTTTGTTGATATATTCCTCTATTTTCGCACTAGTAACAACGCCTGCAGTTCTTACAGCATAGCCCTCAGACCACAAATGCCCACCCCAAAGCTGCAACCTAATCTCAGGAAACTCCTCAAACAGCAGTTTAGCAGAATTACACTTCAAGACACGCACCATCTCAGGTATACATAGCTTTGGCCGAGCTGAAACAAACACGTGAATATGGTCGCCATGATGAACTTTGGCAGCCATCAGTTGGAAGCCGTGTGTAGTAGCAATCGTTTTAAGTACTTCCTCCAATCTAACCTCAACTGAGCCTAGAAGTACCTTGCGCCGGTATTTGGTGGCCCAGATAAGGTGGTAGTTAGCTTGGTAAGCACACGATCTTGCTTTCTCCAAGTCTATCACCCCCCCTTATCCAATGGTGACAGACCTATCGGCTTGAACGGCTAATAGAACTGCGGGTTGGACGCATTCATCCTGCCGCTAACGCGGCAGGTATTCTGCTAAGTTTTTTATAAAATAAAGAAAAGATTGCCCTTAAGAAAAAGGCGGTTAAATTAACGTTTTACTGTGCTGATTAACTGTTTTTCAGCGTTGAAAACTTCAACTGTCAGCGGCATTTGTCCAACTGCAAAGTGTGTTGCGCATCCGAAGCATGGGTCGTAGGCTCTGAAAGCCATTTCAACCATGTTCAGTATGCCTTGGTCAACTTTGCCTTTGTGGATTAAGCCTTTGGCTGCGTCGCGAATGCTCATGCATATTGCTGGGTAATTGTTTGTGGTTGCAACAATTAGGTTTACGTCTTTGACAAGCGCATCTTTGTCTAATGTGTAGTGGTGAATCAACGTGCCTCTTGCGGCCTCCACTATGCCGATGCCTTCGCCTGGTTCTCCCGGCGTGTTACGGACGTTTGTGCTGGTGATTTCTGGATCTTTAACCAGCTCCATGGTTCTTTCTGTGGCGTAGAGGAGCTCGATTAAGCGTGCCCAGTGGAAAGCCAGTGTGCTGTGGACTGGTTTGCCGCCTAGTGTCTTGTACATTACTTCGTATTCTGCCTGCGCTAAGGGTGTTGCCATTCCGTCAGAAGCGTTTAATCGTCCAAGTGGACCGACACGGTAAACACCGCTGTCTGCGCCTGCAACTTGGCCTTTCCAGCCAACGGCTTTGAGATATGGGAACTTGCTGTATGTCCATTCTTCGACGTGTTCGCCGATGTGTTTGAGGTAGTCTTTTGATTCGAACTTTAGGAATTCTTTGCCGGTTGGGTCTACAACGCGGATTTTGCCGTCGTAAAAGTTTACTTTGTTGTTTTCGTCAACCATTCCCATGTAGTAGGTTGGCATCGTGTAGGCTTGGCTTTTGATTAGGTCGACGTATTTGGTGTTGCCTAAAACGATGTCATGGAAAATTTTAAGCGTGAACTGTGCGAAGTTTACGCATGAAGAAGCCATTTGCTCGATTTCTTGCCTGTTTTCTTCGCTCAGTGGCTTGGAGATTCCGCCTGGTAGTCCGCAAACTGGGTGGGTTGCTTTTCCTCCGATGATTTCAGTTATTTTTTGTCCGTATGCCCTGTGTTTTATGACCTCTTTTGCAACTGGCAAACCAGCTTTCTCAATGACGCCGAGTATGTTGCGTTTTTCTGCTGGTGCGTCTGGTCCAACTATGAAGTCGGGTCCGCCAAGGAAGTAGAAGTGGAGTATGTGATCGTAGATATAGTAGCCATTGTACATTAGCGCGCGTAGTTTTTTAGCGGCTGAAGGTGGTTCAACATTGAATGCTGCATCTAAGGCTTTCACTGCTGCAAAATGGTGAGCTACAGGACAGACACCGCAGATTCTGGTCGTGAGCTGCGGCATGAGTTCTGCTTTTCTGCCGATGCAAAATTTCTCGAAGCCTCTTAGTTCTGGAATTTTAAGGTAAGCATTTTCTACTTCACCTTGATCATTTAGGAATATGGATACGTTTCCGTGTCCTTCAAGACGAGTGATTGGGTCTATAATTATTTCTTTCATTTTTTAATCACCTTTCTTTTAAGAATCGAAGCTGGAAGTGAATACATGAAGAATGAGCCGACAGGATCCTTTACTTGGCTAAGCAAAGTCTCAATCTCTTTTTCAGTGTATTTCGCCTTTCCTGGTTCACCATCATACCCCAGTATTGAAGCTAAAGCGGATATCATTGCTGCTCCTTGATCGGGCACGTTCGGAGCTGGACCACCGCACCCTGTGCACGGCATGTCAACCTTTAAGCATTGAGCGCCGCAGCCACTTCTGGTTGCAAGTCCCATGCAGATGATGCCTTGTTCAAGGAGGCATTTTTCTGGCTCAGGAACCTTCTCGTAGACTCGGTAGATTTTGTCGATTTTTTTGTTTTCGCGTTTTCTTGGGCATTCGTCGCATACTGCTTTGAGGGGTGCAAGTACCGAGCCTTTTGGCGGCAGCTTGTTGCTTGCTATTGCATCTACTGCACCAGCGATTAGTTTGACTGGCGGTGGACAACCTGGGAGGTAATAATCCACATCTACCGTTTGCGCTAAGGTTTTTACTGTGTCGTAGAACTCGGGGATTTTAAGTGTGCCTTCTTTGACTTGAGTTTGAGTTTTAGGTATAGTTGCTTGTGGGTTAACGTTTGATTTGTCTTTTATGTAAACTTGATCGAAAATTTCTTTCTTGTCATTTAAGTTCGCTAGTCCTGGCACGCTTCCTTGGTGAGCGCATGAGCCGAAAGCAACAAGGGTTTTTGATTTTTCTCTCAGCACCTTGGCCATGTGTTCTTGTTCGGAGTTGCGTATTGAACCGTTGAAGAATGTTATGTCAATTGACTTGTCAGGCATTGCTTCGACGTCTTTGTATTTGATGTCGATGGCTACTGGCCAAAAAACTATGTCGGCTAATGCTACTACGTCAAGGATTTTCTCGTTTAAGTCTAAGACGGCTATTTCGCAGCCGCCGCAACTTGCAGCCCAGTAAAAGGCTATTTTTAACTTGTTTTTACTCATTGTTTGTTTACTCCCTCAGTTACTTGTTTTAGGATTTTTGATGCGTTTACTCGGAGTTCGTTGAAGGCTAATTCTTCAGGTGTTAAGCCCATTGCTAACCCGAGTAGCTGTGGGTAATGGAGTATTGGAATCCCATAGGTTTCATTAAACGTTTTCTCTATTCGCAACTCGTTTGTGTCGTACATTATGTGGCAAAATGGACAAATTGTGATTAACGCTTGAGCCTCAACCATTTTTACGTGGTTTAGTTTGTCTCGTGCGAGTTGCAGTGCAATTTTGTCGCTGACTCCGACGCTTGGTGCTCCACAGCACTCGGTTTCGTCAATGTAGTCTAGGCATGCGGCTCCCGTTGCTTCGATGAGCATCTTGAGGGTTTGCGGGTCTTCGGGGTCGTCAAAGCCAATGTATTCTTTGGGTCTCAGGACGTGACAGCCGTTGTGTTCAGCGACTTTAAGCATGGTAAGCGGCTTTACGATGGAGGCTTTTATTTTTTCTATACCCACGTCTTCCTTTAGAAATTGCAGCAGATGTTTTGTTTCAATGGTTCCTTTAAATTCTAACCCTGCTTCTTTGAGGTGACAGTTAATTTGCTCTTTTAGGGCTTTGTCTTCTTTTAGGATTTTATTAACTTTCTTGAGCGTGCCTGCGCAACCCGGACAAAGCGTGAGAATATTCAAGCCTTGTTGTTCTGCCAGTGCCAAGTTTTTGGCTGCTAAAATAAGCATGGTTTCATGGCTCACGGGATCTAACGGTAAACCGCAACAGTTGAACTCAGGCATTTCAACCAGGTCAACGCCAAGTTTAGTGAGCACTTTGCGTGCGGAAATCTCGTAAGCTGAAACCCGGTACGGGATAGCGCATCCAAGAAAAATGAGGCACTTATTGCCCATTCGTTTTTTCTCCAGTTGTCGGTTGGATGCTTTCGACGAATTTTACGCCTTTGAGCGCTTTCCGCACCTTCTCCGGATTACCTTTCGGCAGTGGCGGTAAACATTGCGATTCACGCTTTTTGATTCTTAACTCAGGAATCTTATAAGCATAACCTGATTCAAGCAGGCTGGCGGCTTGCTCTTTGAAAACTTGAGGTATGCAGCCATTTTCCACGGCTAAATTGCGAAGTACACGGATTACGCTTGCCACTTCAACATCCTGTGGACAGCGGTCTGTGCATGTGAAGCAAGCGGCGCATAACCATAACGTGTCGCTTTTAAGCACGCGGTCACGAAGGCCAAGTTGAGCCATGTGGATTAGGGTTCGCGGACGGTAACTATCGCTGAATCTTGCAACTGGACAGACTGAAGTGCATGTTCCACATTCGAAACACTTGAGAATTTTTTCGCTTCCGTGCATTTTAAGCAGTTCATACTTAAATTTAGGGTCTAGCTCGGAAGCTCTTATAGGCTCTTTATGTAACGTTATTGAGGATGTTTCAGTCATGTGTAATTCACTTTGACTGTAGCACCAAACGTGCTTATTTCAATCAGAATGCCAAACTCAACTAAATAAATGTTCAGCCGAAGCTTAGACTATTCTTCCATGTTTTATTCAGCGTTTTCTCTTTCCAGCCGCTTCATTAAAAAACTAATTATATTAAATAAAAATTAAAATTGTGCTGGTTTACCTTATTTTGCGGTCAACCAGTTTGCCATCAGCATCGACCAGTTTTATGTCTAAGGGCATTTTGCCAACGGCGTGTGTTGCACAGCTTAAGCATGGGTCGAACGCTCGGATTACTGCTTCAACACGATTGAGCATGCCTTCTTGAAGCTGTTTTGCTTTTACGTATTTTTTGGCCACCTGTGTTATTGCCATGTTGTAGGCGAGGTTGTTGTGTTCTGTTGCGATCATCATGTTGTTCGATGTGATTAGTCCTTGCGGGTCAACTTTGTAGTGGTGGATTAGTGTGCCTCTTGGTGCTTCAGCTACTCCGACGCCTTCATACTTGTTTACCATTGCTTTGGATGTAACGTGTTCGGAGAGGATTTCTGGGTCTTCAAGAAGTTTTTTGGCGGTTTCAACACAGAACAGCAACTCCACCAATCGTGCGTAGTGATAGTGGAAGGTGCTTTGAACCACGCCGTTCTTGCCCAGTTTCTTGAATTCTTTCAGTTCTTGGTCTGCAAGCGGTGTATCGCAGTGAGAAGCAACATTAAGTCTTGCTAATGGTCCGACTCGGTAGGCGCCGTCTGGGTAACCGATGGCTTTGAAGTATGGGAACTTCATGAAGGACCATGGTTCAACGGCTTCACCGATAAATTCATTGTACTTTGCTGGGTCAACGCATTCCGCCGCTACTTTGCCATTTTTATCCATTATGCGGATTTTGCCATCGTAATGTTCAAGTCCGCCGTCAGGAGTCACCAAACCCATATAGTAAGTTGGGAAGTTGCCGAAGTTTTCAACTTCTTCGCTCAAATCCATCTAAGCATTTTCTTGAACAAGGCAATGGTTTTCAGTGTGCTTTCTAGGGCTTCAGGCAGATTAGCTATCAGGTAATCAGCTCTTTCTTTTGTTAGTGGCCATTTGGCGCCGCCTGGCAGTATCCAGTCGCTGAGTGGATTCGTTTGCCAGCGATTTTCTCGATGATTTCTTGACCGAACTTTCGAAGTTTAATACCTTGCCGTGCAAGTTCTGGGTCTTTCTCGATTAAGCCGAAGACGTTTCTTACTGCTGGGTCTGAGTCCATACCTAAAAGCAGGTCAGGTGAGGAGAGGTGGTAGAAGTTTAAGGCGTGAGATTGAATTAGTTGCCCCATATGCATTAAGCGTCTTAGCATTATTGCTGTTTTTGGTGGGCTAACTCCGACGATGGCGTCGCATGCTTTGGCTGAAGCTAACAGGTGGCTTACTGGGCAGATGCCGCAGGCTCTAGAAGTTATGCTTGGCATTTCATAGAATGGTCTGCCTTCAGTGAATTTTTCAAAACCTCTGAAGTCAGTTACTTGGAACCTTGCTTCTTTTACTGAATCATCGTTGTTTAGGAAGATGGTTACTTGAGCGTGCCCTTCTATTCTTGTTATTGGGCTATTACGATTTGTTTACAGTCTTTTTGTTCTTTAACCATATTTTGATTTACCCTCCATGTTTGGTGTTCTGCCAGCCAACAGCTCAGTTAACACGTAGTTAATCAGGTCTGCTGATGGCGGACACCCAGGAATGAAAAAGTCAACTTTAACAGCTTCGTGAAGCGGGCGAGCCTTAACAAGCAGTTTTGGCACATTGGTCTGGTATTGAGCGTTTAAATCAGACTTTTCAATGTATGCTCGTTCCATGATTGCTTGATCACTGTGACGCCAAGAATTTCTTAGATGCGGTAACGTTTCCTGTTACGGCGCAATCACCAAGTGAAATCAAAACTTTTGTTCTAGCTCTTACCTTCTGAAGCATGTGCAGTTGCTCTTCGTTTGCTATTGCGCCTTCGATGAGTGTTACGTCAACGTTTTCTGGAAATTCCTTTACGTCAGCGATTGGGCTGTAAACTAACTGTATTTTCTGGGCTAAATCAATAAGTCGCTCATCTTGGTCTAGGAATGACATGTGGCAGCCTGAGCAGCCGCTAAGCCAAACGGTGGCGACTCTAACTTTTCCTTGTGCGGTCATTTGCGGTTCCTCCTTGCCAAGATAAACTCGGCAATATCTTTACGCTTGGTATGGTCGATGGGTTCTGCTTCAATGTAGATTGCTCCTACAGGGCAAACTTTTGCGCATTTGCGGCATGAAGTGCAAGAGCAAGAATTAGCCCAGTGTTCATCAAGATCCATGATTACTTGAGAGTCTTTACCTCGTAGCTTAAGGTCAAGCGTGTGAACGCCTTCAATTTGATCACAGACACGAATGCATCGAGTACACAAAATGCATCTGTTGCGGTCAATAACTAAGAAGTCATGAGTTAGAATCAATTTGATCATTGCTCCAGTTTCGCTCAAACATGACATGGTCAACGCCCAGCTGGTTTGCCAACGCTTGCAGTTCACAGTGGTCGTTAGCTACACAGACTGAGCAGATGTGAGTTCGCTCAGCAAGAAGCATTTGCACAACCATCTTGCGGTGATCTTTAAGCCTGTCTGAATTGGTTGTAATTTCCATTCCTGGTCCTACTGGTGTTGTGCAAGCAGGGAAGAGCTTTGGTGAACCGCTAATTTCAACTAGGCACATGCGGCAGCCGCCATAGGCAGTTAAACCTTCTAGGTTGCATAATGTGGGAATTATGATGCCGTTATCTTTAGCAGCTTTCAGAATGGTGGTGCCTTCAGGAACTGAAACTTCAATGCCGTCAATTTTGAGTTTAACACTTTGAAACGATCATGTTTATTCTTCCTCCTTAGCCTTCTTGAAGCATTTACCCGCTTCACACTTCTTTTCAACGATATGTTTGATGTATTCATCTTTGAAGTATCGAAGAGTAGTTATAACTGGATTAGGAGCTGTTTGACCAAGACCGCAAAGGCTTGCATCCCGTATGAAGACACCGGATTTCTCCAGAGTGGTAATGTCTTCCATTTTTCCGTCGCCTGTAGTAATTTTGTCATATATTTCTTTAACTCGGGCTAAGCCTGCTCTGCATGGAGTACATTTGCCGCATGATTCGTCTACACAGAATTCGGTGAAGAACCTTGCAGTATCAACCATACAGGATTCATCGTCAAGTACTACGATACCGCCTGAACCCATAATTGCTCCAACTTTTGTTAATGACTCATAGTCGATTGGAGATTCAAGCAATGTTTCAGGTAGGCAACCGCCTGAAGGACCGCCTACAAGGACAGCTTTGAATTTTTTTCCGTCAGGAACGCCACCGCCGATTTCGAATACTACTTCTCTAAGGGTGATTCCCATTGGCACTTCGATTAAGCCTGGATTGTTAACTTTCCCAGTTAATGAGAAGCATTTGGTTCCACTGCATCTTGGCGTGCCCATCTTTGAGAACCATAAGCCGCCGTTTTGTATGATTAGCGGTATGTTGGCTAAGGTTTCAACGTTCTGTATAAGCGTTGGTTTCTGCCATAAACCAGAGTTTGCTGGGTATGGTGGACGTGGACGAGGCATTGCTCTGCGACCTTCAACTGAGGCAAGAATAGCTGTTTCTTCTCCAGCTACGAATGCGCCTGCGCCGAACCGTAGTTCAAGGTCAAACTTGAACTGAGTCTCCAAAATATTATCACCTAGTAATGACATTGCTTTTGCTTGAGCTATAGCTTTCACTAACGTTTGAATAGCTAATGGATACTCGGACCTAATGTAAATGTAACCTTTTTCTGCTCCAACAGCATAAGCGGCAATAAGCATGCCTTCGATAATAGCGTGCGGATCAGCTTCAGCTAAGGTTCTGTTTGCGAAGACACCTGGGTCTCCTTCGTCTAAGTTGGCAACTATGTATTTTGGAGAGTTGTGTGCCCTTGATACAAGAGCCCATTTTTGCCCAGTTGGGAAACCTGCGCCGCCTCGACCTCTAAGACCGCTGGTTGTAACTTCGTATATTACACCTTGCGGCGTCATTGTTGCGAGACATTTAGCTATGGCAGAGTAGCCGCCTGCAGAAATGTAATCTTGAATTCTTGAAGGGTCAATTTTTCCAGCATTGCGCAAGACAAGTCGATGTTGCTTTTTGAAGTAAGCTTCATTTTTGTACAGCATTTCTTTAACTGGTAAACCAAGAACTATGTGGTCACGAACTATTTCTCTCACTGTTTCCGGAGTAACGGCTTGGTAAAGGTAGTCTCCCGGTTCAATTAGCACTGCTGGACCAACAGAGCATGTGCCGATACAGCCTGTACGCGCAACTTTGCATTCCTTATCTACGCCGAATTCTTTTACGGCATCTTCGAATGCTTTCAGTACTTTGAATGCTCCGAAAGGAACACATCCGCTTGAACAGCAAACGTTAATGCGGTATTTGTAAGCTTTTTGAAAATCAAGTTCTTGCTCTGTTATTTTTTGAAGATCAGCTAGTTTCAGCTTTAATTCCTCCCAGCACGTTTTTTATTTTTTCTATCACTATTTCTTTTGTGGCTTTACCTATAACTTCATCATCAACCACAATGTTTGGTGCCATAGCGCATGCGCCGATGCAGCGTGTAATAAGCAGGGAAAGTTTTCCATCAGCAGTTGATCCTCCACGTTTAAGATTAAATTCGTATTCAATTGCCTCCATGATTTTTTCAACACCTTTCACGTAGCAGGCAGTTCCTAAGCAACCAGTCACAATGTGTTGGCCTGGTTTTCTAAGTTTGAAGAAGCTGTAGAAGGTGGTTACACCGTAAACGTGGCTCGGAGGGATGTTAAGTGACCCAGCAATATCCATAAGCAAATCTTTATCTAAATAACCGTAAATTTCTTGGGCACGATGAAGTATTTCTAGAAGAGCACTTTCTTGATAATTATGTTCTTTCAGAACTTTTTCCAACAACAAACGTCTATTATCTATCTCAGACCAAGCATTTGATCCTCCTTTGTTTTGTTAGCGGAACCAATTTTTGCCTCAGGGCATTACGGAAAAGTCTAATATAAAAGGTTTAAGGAAGGACTTTGAGAAATTTTACCGAAAAAAATGGGAAATCACAGAAAGTGGTGGAATCTAATATCTGTTAATGCCGTTGAAAGAGTAATTTGAAACATAAAAATATGGAAAAATTTTCATAAATTTCATAATAAGCATCTATTTATTGTAAACAATCTATACTGTATATACAGGTATAGCGCAATCTTTTGAGAAAACAACAAATGAGAAAAATTATGCGAGAGTTACAGGTAAGAGGAAGCAACCTCTGGTTGCATGAGGATGCCTCTGTCTCCTTATGTGCCGCGAATAATCCGCTGTTCTTCCGCTACAACTTTCTGCGAAATATTTGATCGGAGATGACATCGACCATCCACTTCCATATTTTTGAGGTCTAAAACGCCCTTTACTGTGCCATCGCTTAAGTATTCGAAGTTGAAACCCATTTTCCTTGTAAGACTTAAAGCTCGATAATTATCACGTAACATTATCGCATAGACGTTTTCAATGCCTTTCTCCTTAGCTATGTCAAGCACGTAATCAACCATTTTGGTGCCCAAACCTAAACCCTGCCAGTAGTCAGTCACGATAAAAGCCATTTCACCGCTTTTCCCATCTGGCTCTATGCTGAGGCGTGTCACTCCCAGTATTTTTCGGCGTCCATTTTCGGCTAATTCAGCTACAATGGCTATTTCTCGGTCGTAATCAATGTTGCAGTAGCGGACTCGAACTTCATGTGGTGTATCTTTAAGTATCTGGAAGAACCGATATCGAATTGCTTCTTCAGAGAAGCTTTGGAACATCTCAAGCCACATAGGCTCATCCTCGGGTTTTATAGGTCGCAATAGCACTTCTTGACCGTTTTTAAGAGGCCAAGGCATCTCGTATTTTTTGGGGTAAGGACTGATAACCATATGGGCGTGAGGCTCAAATTTCTTGCAAACATTGTTTCTGTCAACTGCTATTGTTGCATCAAGGATACTGGCTTCTTTTTCAGTTACCAATAGCGGATTAATGTCAATTTCTTTTATCTGTGGAAAATCAATGAGCAACTGAGAAAAGAGCAACACAGTTTCTTCAAGCCGTTTAAGATCAACTGGCGGCCTATTACGATACCCTTTCAGAAGCTGGTAAACCTTTGTTTCCTCCATCATGCGACGCAAAAGCGTGGTATTTAACGGTGGAAGCCCGATGGAGTAGTCCTTGTAGAGTTCCACACCTACGCCGCCCATTCCGAACAATATCACTGGTCCAAAGACAGGATCGGTTTTTCCGCCTATTATTAATTCGTAGCCATTTTTCTCAATCATAGGCTGAACTATAACACCGTTTATTTGGGCATTCGACTTGTAGTTTTTTGCCCTTTGAATTAATAATTCAAAATTTTCACGCACCGCGCTTGGCGAATTTACGTTTAAGATAACTCCGCCCGCCTCGCTTTTATGGACAATTTGGGGTGAAAGAATTTTTAAAGCCACAGGGAAACCAATTTCTTGCGCCAACGTAACCGCTTCGTCAACATTTTGGGCGACAACAGTTTTTAAGACTGGAAAGTTGTAGTATTTGAGTACTTTTTGAGCTTCACTTTCCGTTAATTCTTCACGGTTTTCAAGCGAAGCATTTCTTAGTATAGCCATGATAGGGCGTTTGGGCGGTGAAGCATCGACTGGTAACTCTTCAGGAGTTTCATAAAGAAGCTCAAGATTACGCTGATAATCGTACATGTACATGTATGTTTTGACTGCTTGTTCAGGCGTGGAGTAGGTTGGAATGTTGTTGGCGTTAAAAATATTGTTCGCCTCGTGCACTGCATCAAAACCCATGAAAGAGGTAAGTACTGTTTTGTTTTGGTTGTCTTTGCCGCGAACAAGTTCAGCTATGCCCTTTGCAATCTCTACCGGTTCTGAACCTGCTTGCTTGGTGAAAATAACCAGTACTCCATCAACAGTATTATCGTTTAGGCAAGCTTCCACCGCAGTTTTATAACGGTCAACTCTAGCATCTCCAAGAACATCAATCGGATTGCATTTGCTCCAGAAGGGAGGCAAAACACGGTTAAGCATATCCATTGTTTTCTTGCTCAGCTCAGCTAATCTGCCGCCCCGAGCAATCAAAGCGTCAGTAGCCATTACTCCAGGACCGCCAGCGTTAGTTATCACAGCAAGTCTTGGCCCTTTCGGCAGTGGCTGGGTTCCTAAAACCTCTGCGGCATTGAACAAATCAGCTACCTCTTCAACCCGAACTATGCCAGCCCGTTTGAAAGCAGCATCATACACGCTGTCTTCTCCTGAAAGCGAACCAGTATGGGAAGCAACGGCTTTTGCGCTTTCAGTAAATTTGCCTGATTTTACGACGATTATGGGTTTGGTTCTTGCAAAGTGCCTGGCGGCGCTCATGAACTTTCGGGCTTCGGTTATTCCTTCTATGTACATGAGTATGCTCTTAGTTTTTGGGTCTGAACCAAAATAGTCAATTAAATCGCCAAAGTCAACATCAATCATTGACCCAACTGAAACAAAGTTACTGAAGCCAATGTTTTCGTGAATTGCTAAATCAAGGATTGCTGAGCCTAAAGCGCCGCTTTGTGATAGAAAGGCAATATTGCCTTGTTTAGGCATCTTGTCTAAGAAGGTTGCATTTAGATTTATTTTTGGGTGGATTATGCCAATGCAGTTTGGACCAACTACACGAATATCATATTTCTTGGCTACTTCAAGAATTTTATCTTCTAAAGCCTTACCTTCAGGACCTGTCTCTTTGAAGCCTCCAGAAACAATAATTACGCCTTTCACTTTTGCCCTTCCGCATTCGTCCATAACGTCCGGAACGGTTTTGGCAGGCGTAGCAATTATGGCTAAATCAACGGGTTCAGGAATCTGATCAACTGTTTTATATGTTTTAAATCCTAAAATCTCGGGCTTTCGAATATTCACTAAGTAAACTTTGCCAGCATAGCCCAGTTGAGTAAAATTTTTCACTAAAGCATACCCAACCGAACCTTCAACGTCACTAGCTCCAATAATGGCTACATTTTGAGGGTTGAAAATCTTGTCAAGATTTAATGTAACCATTTCTAAATTTAACCTCCCGATTACTGGGTCGCGCAGGCGTAATTAAGTTTGTTGTGTCACCATTTTTCTTTAACGAAACCGAGCATTTCTACTTACTGGAAATACTTTGATTTTATCAATTGAAGGAGTAGCAACGACTTCTGTAACATTTGCTCGGCTTTCTCGACGCTTCAAGGAGGCAGGGCTGCGCACGATCAACGAGGAGTCCCCGTCTTGCTATTGAAATAACATTCATCATTCGTTGAAATATGGCTAAAAGAAGCTACCATCTCTATAGGAAGTAAGAATTGTTTTAAAAGGGAAGAGTAGGGAACTTTTATCTAATAGTCACATAAAAGAAGTATATCTACGCCTTTGAAAAGAGCGAGGGAACGAAAATGGTAGAGGGCAAATACTGGAACGAAAAAATCGAAACCATGCCTGCTGAAGAACTGAAGGTATATCAGCTTAAAAAATTAAGGGAACAGGTAAAACTTTGCTACGAGAACAGCGCTTTTTATAGGAAAAAATTTGACCGCGTTGGTTTGAAACCTGAAAACATACGCTCACTAAATGACCTTGAGAAAATTCCTTTCACGGTAAAGAATGATTTACGCGATACATACCCATTTGGCATGGTTGCCGCTACATCTGACGAAATAGTGGAAATTCATGCTTCAAGTGGCACAACGGGAAACCCAATAATCGGCGCGTATACAAAAAACGACATGGATGTTTGGCAAGAATTAATGGCAAGATCCATTTACACGGCGGGCGGAAGACGCCAAGATGTAATACACATTGCTTATGGTTATGGTTTATTCAGTGGCGGATTTGGTTTTCATTATGGTGCTCAGAAGGTTGGAGCCAAAATTGTTCCGGCAAGCGGGGGAATGACGCAGCGTCAAATTAAGTTCATGAAAGACTTGGGCGTTACTATTTTAGCTTGCACCCCAAGTTTCGCAGTTTATCTAGCGGAAACAATGGCTCATGAAGGTGTTGATCCAAGAAAAGACCTTAAACTTAAACTTGGTATGTTCGGAGCCGAACCATGGTCAGATAAAATTAGGGAAAGAATCGAGAAGGATATGGGAATTGAAGCTTTTGATGTTTATGGGTTAACAGAGCTTTGTGGCCCCGGTGTTGCCGTAGAATGCTCGGAACATAAGGGGTTGCACGTTTGGGAAGACCATTTTATTGTGGAAACAATTGACCCTGACACAGGCGAAGTTTTGCCTGCTGGAGAAGAAGGCGAACTAGTCTTCACGACTCTCACTAAAACAGGCTTGCCCATGCTCCGATATAGAACACGGGACATCTCAAAAATTGAAACAGGAAAATGTGTGTGCGGGCGAACACACGCTAGAATGATGCGCGTTCATGGAAGGTCAGATGACATGCTGATTATTCGGGGGGTTAATGTATTTCCTTCACAGATAGAGTTTGCAGTAATGTGCTTCTCAGAGCTAGCAACTCAGTATCTAATAGTTGTTGACAGACCAGGTGCTTTAGATACATTTGTCGTTAAAGTTGAATTGTCAGAGAAGGCTGCCAAAGATCCACAGTTAGACAAAAATGTGTTAAAAAATGACATTCAAAAAAGAATTCACATCGTAACTGGGATAACAGCCGATGTTGAAATCGTCAAGCCAGGCGAACTTCCAAGAACAGAAGGAAAAGCAAAAAGAGTTCTTGACCTGCGCACTGGCAAAATGTAAAGGACTAAAATATGACCTTCAAAATTGCAGCGGATAAGCCCAGCACTTTTGCTTTGCTTAACGGCGACGAAGCAGTTGCACGAGGAGCAATTGAAGCCACCGTTAAAGTTGCAACGTCGTACCCTGGGACGCCCGCGACTGAGATTTTGGAAACTCTTGCTGAAGTTTCAAAAGACCTAGGCATTTATGCGGAATGGAGTACAAACGAGATTGTAGCCACCGAAGTTGCTGCAGGCGCTTCGATGACGGGTGTCAGAGCCATCGTTTCAATGAAGCATGTTGGTTTGAACGTAGCTGCAGATGCAGCAATGACTTTGGCATACACCGGAATTGAAGGTGGGCTGGTAATTGCAGTCTGCGACGATCCATCATTACACAGCAGCCAAAACGAACAAGACACGAGATACTTTGCGGTCCATTCGAAGCTTCCGTTGCTGGACGCAGGCAACCCGCAAGAAGCTCTAGATATGTCCAAGGAGGCGTTCGAATTAAGTGAAAAATTGCATTTGCCAGTCATCTTACGTTTAACGACAAGGGTAGCCCACGGGAAGGCTCGAGTGAAACTCGGGCGCATGCATAATCTAAGTCGAAAGGCAGATTTTGATAAGCAAAGTTCGAAATGGGTTATGGTGCCGTCAAATGCAATTCGACAACACAGAGTCTTAGAAGTAAAAATGGCAGAAGCAAAAATTCTCGTAAATCATTCAAAATTTAATCAGATTGAGGATAATGCGAGCGACATTGGAATTATAGGAAGCGGCGTGGCTTACTATTATGCTCGTTCGGTACTTGATACCAAAAAGTTTTCTTGGCTAAAATTAGGTTTCGTTTATCCATTTCCTCAAGAAATAGTTAGAAGATTCGCGCTTAAAGTAAAGAAAATCATAGTGATCGAGGAGTTAAGACCTTACCTTGAGGAAAATATGCAACGGTTAGGTCTACACGCACTTGGAAAGAATGAGTTAGGCTTAGAGGAAATTGGAGAGTTAACGCCTGACAAGGTACGCCAAGCCTTCGCAAGTCTAAATTTAACTAATAAAGCTGAACCACCAGAGCTTTTGGATTTGCCGCCTAGACCGCCGGCACTTTGCCCGGGCTGCCCTCATAGAGCATTTTATTACGCGTTAAACATGGTTAATCAACATCTTGATTGTGATAAAGACAAATGCGTTGGCTGTGGTATTTGCGAATACGCCTGCTCTTTTGAGAAAGAGAAGATTTTCAATCCAATCAAATCGCGTATTCGTTCGGTTAGAATTGATCAAATACTCAATACTGCAGTAGCTTGCAAGGCATGCGTTAATGCGGTTTGCATTGATGCTTGTCCTGAAAAAGCCCTTATCAGATCAAAGGAAACTGGAGCTATTTTTGTTGATGAAAACAAATGCAAAGGTTGCCCTTGGTGCATACAAGCCTGCGAGTTTGGGGCCGTGACGATTCATCCGACCACTCATAAAGCCATAATGTGTGACAAATGTGGCGGTGAACCGAAATGCATTCCTTTTTGTCCAGAGAGCGCTTTAAGCTTATCTGGCAATTCTAACGACAAAATTGTCACAGGCGATATAGGCTGTTACACTTTGGGTGTCTTGCCCCCTGAAAGTTCTGTTCAAACATGCTTGTGCATGGGCGCTGGCATATCTCAGGCTGCAGGCATGTTTCATGCTGGTGTTAAAGAAAAAGTGTTCTCAGTTATTGGCGATTCAACATTTTTCCACGCTGGAATGCCTGGGCTGGTGAATATTGTGTACAATAAAGCTAATGTTTGCGTAATTATCATGGATAACAGTACAGTAGCAATGACTGGGCATCAGCCAACTCCTGGTTCAGGCAAAACAGCGATGGGTTCTGACACTAAGGTTTTGAGAATCAAGGATGTTGCTGAAGGACTTGGAATAGATAAAGTGGAAGTCGTTGACCCGTATGACATTGAAGCAACAACTCAGACCATAAGGAAAATTTTGGATTACAATGGTCCATCCGTTATAATTTCTCAGAGGGCATGTCCGCTTTTGGTTGAAAGAGGCAAAGCCCCGGAAGTTTTGGAGAAATGTGATGCTTGCGGCGTGTGCGTGAAAGCTTTCGGTTGCCCAGCGATTACTTTATCAGGCAATCGGGCGGAAATAGATGCGACTCTATGCTACGGGTGCAACGTCTGCGAGGTTGTCTGTCCCTCTGGCGCCATTAGGAGAAAAGAGAAATGAAGTTAGACACGGTTTTCAGCGGCGTTGGGGGGCAGGGAATTGTGGTTTTAAGCGACATTTACTGTGAGGCGGCCATGTTAGACGGTTTTGATGTGGCTAAGGCGGAGGTTCATGGAATGGCTCAGCGAGGAGGCTCTATTGTTGCTTATGCAAGAATCGGCGATAAAGTTGAATCTCCGCTGATTGAAACTGGGAAAGCGGATGTGCTTGTTGGTTTTGAGATTCTTGAAACAGCGAGGGCGTTGCCAATGCTGAAGAAGAATGGTAGCGTGGTTGTTAACTTGAAGTACATTCAGCCAAGTTGCTTGGGTTCAGCTAAGCCAAAAAAAACCGAAGAATTAATTGGATTCTTGAAGGCAAAAGGCAAGGTTCATGAAGTGGACGGGGCAGAATTAGCCGAAAAGCTTGGAAACCCAATGGTCGTCAACACTATTCTTCTGGGGGCTTTATCTGCTCTTCCAGAAAATCCAGTTAAGAAGGAAACCTTCCAGCAGGCTATAGCTGGCAGATTAAAGGAGAAATACATTGACGTGAACCTTAAGGCTTTCCAGTTAGGTAGAGAAAGCGTTTTAAAGAGTTAGTTTTATTTAGCTTTCCGCTTGATTATAAGAACAATTTAGAATTAGGATGCAAGTTACATGAAAGGAAAGGACCATTTTGCAGAAGATTTAGGCATTCATCTTATTGAAGCAAGAGATGGCTATGCAAAAGTATCGATGAAGGTTGTGGAGAAGCATTTGAACGCCCTGGATTTTACGCATGGAGGGGCACTTTTTTCGCTTGCAGATTACGCGTTTGCGCATGCATGCAATTTTGGTGAAAACGTCGCCGTCGCAGTTCAGGCAAACATAAACTATCTTAGACCTTCAGTTAAAGGTGACTATTTGACGGCTGAAGCTGAGAGGATTTCCGACGGAAAAACCATGGGTTTATACCATGTAACAGTTAAAAACAATGAGAAGACCGTGGCGTTCTTTTCCGGACTAGCCTTCAAAAAGTAAATATTATTGAATTTCTTGATTTCTACAAACCATGTTTGTGTCCCAAAACTTTTTCAGCATCATATTTTTTAAGAAGACCCTACAAAGTGTTTCTAGGTGGGTTATTTTGGTAAAACCTCAAAAATATTTAGCTATGATTAAGATAAGCCCAAATATGGCTGCTAAACTAGTATGAGCCGTTGATGGAATTTAGCGAAAGCCCAATTAAAGGAGTAACGCTTGAAGAAGCCTTTCAAGTGTTTGGTGAATGGGATTATGCTCTACTTTTTCAGGCAGACACGAACGAGAATGCTTTGCATTTTGTCGGAGACAAGATTCGCTTGGTAGAAGGGGTTGTGCAGACTCTCACTATTCCCATGACACCAATTAAGGAATATCGCAAACGCTAAAACTGCCTTACATCATTGCAAGTCAAGAAAACGACGCCATAAAAAACAGCACTATCTTAAAATTCCTAATCGAAAAACAGTGGGAAACCAAACAGCATTTATTATTACATACTTGGCGGGCAAGAAGGGCTAATATTCTGGCTGTTTGAATAAGAAGCTGGCGGCGAACCAACAATATTTTTATGTTGGACTCAATCCTAGAGGTGAGATGCTGGGGTGGCCGAATGGTTCAGGCGACAGCCTGCAGAGCTGTTATATATGGGTTCAATTCCCATCCCCAGCTCCATAGTTCGAGTCTCAGTTCCGCAAGTCTCTATTTCTCTTATGGGTACAATTACGAACCCAAAGAGAATAGACATATACGGAATTGATAAAATCTTTGAACAAGCCCTTAAACGGCTAAAAACAAAAACTGACATAACGGAAGAAGACAGGAAAAGCATCCTCGAGTTTGTCGACCATCTTTTGGCCAAACGCTTTACATTTTCGAAGAGATACACAATCTGCAGGTGGATAGTCCTTTTATCCCAATAAATTCTAAAGCAGAATAACTATTCTCCAAACGGCGCATACCTATTTGCAAAAAAATGAATGCAAGGACTCGGTAATCCTTGGGCGTACAAAGGTAAGCATCACAAGTAACACTCGGCTAACTCGTTGCCGCTTAACTCAATATAGGCCTGATTTGTTCTTATCTCAACATGTGGTTTAGTATAGTCCACCGACTCAGGTCCACCGCCAGGTTTACCTATGTAACTAAATTGATACTCCATACCGTTTCGTCTGCACCTCATTATTGCTCCATACCATAACCGCTCTATGTCAACCAAGCTGTAGCCTCGATCTTCCACCAGGATGCCTTCGCAAACATACAACTCAACGTCATCTCTGCCATCGACACACCCGTAATTATGCAACCATATTTGAAAGGAAACTATTTCTTTTAACTCTTCATCTGTTTTGCCTTCATACAATTTTCTGGCACGAAGCGAATTACGCACAACTAAACCCTTCGCCTCCTCTATCATTTCTTCGGTTATCGGTATTTTTACAAAGTCTTCTTCTTTGACCATTTCTTATGCCTCAATAGAATAATATACGCCAAAGCAAAGAGTAACGGATTGACGCTTGAAAACAAAACAGAAATGCAGAAAGCTCAGACGCTACTCGTCAACAAACTAAACAGCAGGTCAGACAAACAAGGAATAATTAACGTTAAGCATTTCAAAGGCTTATTCGAAGTTATCTCATGCCTTCTGGAAAAGAGCAGGATAGAGACCAATATATAAGGTGGAAAAAAGTTAAAGCACTGAGTTCTTTTTTCCATATACTCTGAGATTAGGATATACTTTTTCATAAGCTAAACTTAGTTCATAATCTAATGGTTTAGAGGGATTACTTCCGTCAACTTTTAACCCAAAAAGGTAACCAATCCACTCATGAAGCATTCCCGATTCCTTAAGTTTACGTTTAAGTCTTTTTCGTAACGATTTTGGAACGGTTTTTCCTTTCTCATAAAATCCAACTTTCTGACAGCAATGCTGGAATTCCAAGTTAAAATTGCTCCGTCTTTTGTAAGACCAAGGGTGGTCTTGACCAGAAAAGTTATTCTTTTTAAAATATTCTTCCAGTAAATCTTTTGCATCTGAACCGATAAAAGTTGTATAGCCGTAGTTATTATTGACTTCCTGTCGAATTTGAACTTGATAAAAATCCTTGGTCTCATCCCATTCTCCCATGTGGAAATCATCAACAGTTAGCAATGAAAGCTTTGCGAGTTTAAGACCCATGTAACTATTTGCCAGAAGCCAACTTTTGGTGCGTAAAGGGGCTTTTTCAATCATCTTTCTAAGTTGCTCTGTGGAAATTTCTTTAACTGTACTATGTGGTTTGTATTTAGGACAAGGCAAAGTGATTTCAATTTTGTGAAAGTCGTAAAAATTCTTCATTATCGTATGATAAGAATAAGGAAAACTTACCGACTTTTCGAACCTTTTTAAATCTTCATCAGGTGAAACATACCCATTATTAGCATACTCAACTAATTCATCGGGATTCATGCCCAAAAATCTGCAATACCTTCTCATATGCGTAAGTAACTGTTGCCTATAATCCTCTGAAATTTCACCACCGTGTTCAACCTCAACATTTTTTATCCAATTCTTAATTGCCTTATAGCTCTCCTGAAGAGGCTCATTCAATTCTGCTTCGTAATTTGGTGTAAAAGTCTTTTCTTTTGTGAGTTTTACCCATGTAACTCTTAATTGTAACGGTAGCTCGTAAACCATAGTCAGCCCCTGAAAATTGTCTTTTGCAAATCTATCCATAAACTTGCAAAGCCATTGCATATATTGTTGAGAAGTGAGTGAATCAGTGATTATCCCCTGATGTTGTGAAAAATTTCTCGCTTCATGGACTTTTCCAAGGTATCTCTTTTCATCTTCAAAAAAACTAATTCTTTTGTCTTGAATCCCACTCCAAAAATTCAATTCATTTTGCTTATCCATGAATTCTTTTGGGTCAAATTGGTAAATCTTAGCTTTCAAAATATATTCAACTGAATTATCCATGAGTATGATTGCTCCAAATCTACGCCTCTCTTGCTCTTTCGGGTCATCTTTTTGGTAGAGTTCAAGAGCGTTAATCAAACTATAAATCGACATTCCCAAAAGAGGATTCGTGTAACTCATGGGGCTTACCGATTCCTTCCTTATCTCACCTTTACATATATTATTATTTTCATTAGGTCAGTGACTTACGCTTGAAAGTAAGCGATCCCCACTTTGCAAGCACACACTTTGTTACGAAATAACGTTCGATGCTCAATTTTATAAGTCAGTTTCCCAACTGGAGGATTCAAGGTAATGAGCATGCAAGCCACTCCTTTGAAGCCTAAGCGGGGTAGGGAATCGCACCTCAACTCAAGAGCCCATCCCCAGTATAATTACTGAGATGGATGTTTAGGGTTCGGTTCCCCAACCGTTTGAGGTAAGTGAAGCTACCACTGGTTTTTACTTGAATGCACACGGTTCGCATCCGAAACAGAAACCAATAAAACTTTGCTCTTTTTAGCTTATTTTTTGTTAACGCCAAAAACTGAATAACTGGATATGACACAATACTTAATATACCATATGATTACTTATTCTACGGTATGGGGAATCTTGGCGACTGAATGCCCTTACTGTCACATGGATGTTCCAAAATCTCACACTAAATTACAAAACAGCTTTTTCGCAATCGAAGTCTATAATTGTAATAAATGCAATACCAGATTCACTGTAACAAAATAAGTTGACATTTTGAAAACGGTAATTAATTTCTTTCACATTTGACACAAATATGATTAAGCAGATTTAACCAAAGCGCCAATACTGAAAAGCGCCAAAAAATCGCGGGAACGCCTTTTCAGATTCTAGCAATAAGACCAAGAAACTATGCACTTGGTTTTGGAAAGTCCTGTCTCAGATACGGACAATACTTGTCTTCCAAGCGGTCATAATACCCTACTTCCATCCCAGAAGTGCTAAGCAGCCCATATTCAGTGCAACCAAGCATCCATGATGCGACGTGTGATAGTTCAGCTCTCTCGTTTGAAGAAAAGTAGTCATACTCAATTAATTGAACAACGATAGCGCTCAGGTTTTTGAGAACATCAATGAACTGGTTAAATTTGGTTTGTCCATACTCCGCAATTCTCTTTTCAGGCAGCCAAGCAACATACTACGCAAGACTGCTTCCTGCAGATGGGTCAATGGCATACTTGTCTTCGGATAGTAATGTGCCCAGTTTTGAGGCTAATTTGCTTTTGACGGCCTCTTTAAATTTAGGGTCAACCATAGCTCTGAAACTGAAAACAACCTCCCCCTCAACTCTATCTCTGACCAAAAAATGGAGACTTTGCACACCTTTTAATGCATCAGCAAACCTGTAAACTTCAACAAGAACCTTTTTCACCAAGCCAGGATTGCATTTGAAAACTGCCACACACCATTCATTCGACGTTGTCATTTAACATCGATAAGCGTTTCACAAGATTATACTTAAGAATATTGCTTCAATGAAAAAGGTGGATCTTATCGAATTTTAATAAAAGATGGGTGTATTTGTCTTCGTTGGTCGAGTCCCAGAGGCAGTTTCTCATTTAATTTGTCGAGTCATTTTTTGAGTGATATCTGAACTAGCACTGCCTTGGTTGAACCGCATTAAGCGCATGTTCTTTCCGTCAAGCTCTACATAAGTATTATACGTTTCTTCGTCGTTGACCCACGATCCCGTGTTCACCAAGTTTTGAGTCGGGCTAACAAATGGTCTATGAGTATGACCGAAAACAAGCAGTTGCCCCTTTTGAACACTTTGGGCTGCTTTTTTCTCGACCTCGCCAAAAGTCGCGCCAGAAGTGGTTGATAGCCGATCCTTTGAACTGTCAGTAACCGTTACAGTGATTGAGAAAGTACCCACGTAAAGAAAAACATAAGGCGCGCGCTGGCTTGTCCCTTAATTAAGTCAACGTTTATTTTTGAGTTGGGGCCTCGTTTCAAATGAGTTACGTCCAAGCTTAGGAGGTGACCCCAAGCGGGACAAGATGAACACGAGACCCTAGAAACCCTCTTCAGAAACGTAGACTTAAGTTTTGCTAAAGCAGCCTTACTCGACTGCTTCCATTCCGATGGTCCAGGAAGACCCCCCAGAAACCCAATGGGACTTTTCAGAACCTTCATCGTTATGCGCATGAAGGGCGTTCGCAGCCTAAGAGAAATGACCAGACTACTCGACGCAGACCCAAGACTTAGACGATTGTGCCTCATCAAACCAGCCGAAAAAGGTTACCCACGAAGCGTTCTCAGCAGGTTCATCCGCAAAGTCGGAGAAATCCGCCTCATTAACATAATAGACGAGAAAGTTGTTAAGCTCTCGAAACACAGCAGTGCAAGAGACGTTGATTCCATTTTTGATGCTTCCTTTATAGATGCGTGGAGTACACGTGATCCACTGGACAACCAGACTGGCTATTCAGACAAGGAAGCCAGAGTCGGACGCGCAGGCAGATCATTCGGACTCGGCTACAAGCTGCACTTAGCTATCGATTCTGCGACTATGCTTCCTTTAGCCTGCATTTTTGCTTCGGCTAATCAGAACGAGCAGAAACACTCATTGAACCTGCTGGAGAAGACCAAGCTGATTCTCAAGCAGTCTGAGGCTAAATTGAGAAGTGTGATAGCTGACAGCCAGTACAGCGACGGCAAACTCAGAGACGCTGTTGAACGCTGCGGTGATACCGTATCGTTCAAACCAGAAACTGGACGTTAAGGGCTTGCTGAGAGTGGACAAGAAGTTTCGAGCCTATGGACCGGAAGAACAGAAGAAGGAGTACCACAAAAGACCTCATGTAGAGGCAGTCTACAGCTTCCTAAAGACACAGTACAGCCTAACCGTCAATAAAGTAAGAGGCTTAGGCAACGTAGCTTCATATGCGCTCTTTAGCATTCTATGCTTAGTTCTGAACCGAGAGGCGGCAGAAAACTTCGGAAGATACGATAAAGCAGTCTCACCAACATACTTCAACACGTAATATCGGGACAAGGCAGCGCGCTTAGAAGAGCTTTGTTTCAAAACTCAATTTTGATTGAAACGGAAAAAAAATAAAAAGGGAAGCTATTTTCTTATTGTTCTCTTTTTGACAAATGCCATTGACAGTAATAGTACTGCTGCAAACAGTGGAAGAATTATCAAAGTTGTAAACTCAGGGACGGTGGGTGTGGATGATGGCGTTGGTGCATTTGATGTGGTTAAGGGCGTAGGGGTAGCTGTTGGAGCTGGGGTAGGTGTTGAAGATGCTGATGAAGTCGTTGAGCCTGTTGCGTAATTGCTGATATAATTATCCGATATAGCGATTAGCGAATAACTGGCGTACTGTGACAGCTGTGTTTCGTCATAAGGCGAAAATACGAATGATGATGTACTGCCTGATAGAATGTCGGGTGTGGTAGGATATCCTGACGCAGTATCAACGACTTTTCCGCTTGAATCATAGAAAGTTGCATAAATTGCTGTAGCGGTTGCCGTTGCTGACCCTGTGTTTTGAATTTGACCCTGAACTTCAAAGATGCCTCCTAAATTTGCATTTGTGGTTGTGTTACTATTTGTGATTTCTAAGTCTTGCGGAATTGAGGCGCTAACTGATGATTTTACCACTAAAGAGTAAGTGCTAATTTGTGGAACTATAGTTGATGTTGTTTCTGAAATTTCGAATGGTGATTTGCCGTTGGGGCTGAGGGTTGCAAGAAAAGCAGATTGAGTTATTGTATCAAGAACGTTGCCGTGTGCATCACTGAGGGTTGCTGTTATTAGTACGTATGCCCAGGCAGAGCCTGTATTCTGCACTTCGCCAACTATGTTGTAATTTCCGCTTGAATCAGTGTAGCTGCTACTTGATACTACTGTAACGCTGTCAGCTTTAACAAGATTGAGACCTGCCATACAAATCATTGATGTCAAAAGCAATAACGAAACGAATGCAATCAATATTTTTTTATTCATGTGGATTTCTCCTTATGTGTATTTTTGCCTTATGTGTAGGAGTGCTCTTATAAGACTAGTTAGGTAGTGCTCCTACATACAAAATCGAAAAACTTAAACTACGCTCGTAACACAATCTAATCAGATTATGGTTTCAAATTCGGGTCGATGCATTTGGAAGAACCAATTGATACTCTTACAGGTCTCGGGCTAACAGTTGTTCAAGCCAAAGTTTACGTGGCACTTGTAAAACACGGTCCATTATGCGTTAGAGAAATCTCAGTTACTTCAAAAGTTCCCCGAACTGACCTTTATAGAATATTAGAAGAGCTTGGAAAAAAAGGTTTGACGGAAAGAGATATTGCAACCCCAATCAAATTCAAAGCAACCCCTTTAGTTGATTGCGTCAATATGTTGCTTCAAGGTAGACGAGAGGAAAGCCTTGAACTTGAAAAAAAAGCCTTTAAATTACAACAAGACCAGCAAGTGGTAACAAACAATGAATCTCCCCTAAAAGGGAAAACGAAGTTTATACTAGTCCCAAGCGGCAGAGTGATGGAGAAAATGGCAAACAATATTGATAGCTCTCAAGAAAGCCTCGATGTCGTCCTCTCATACAAACGATTCTCACATGTTGTATTCACCTATATTGAGAAGATTCAGGAGGCTCTATCAAGAGGTGTAGAATGTAGATTTGTGGTTGAAAAAGATGAAAAAGAACAACTTTCTATGAAATACACGGAGCTCTGTGGAAAAAACACTTCTTGCAGAGTCAAAAGTGTTGCTGCTATGCCTCAAACGATATTCGCTATATTCGATAAAAAATCAATTTTTATCATTGAGAATTTGCCTTCCAGCTCAGAGGAGGTATCCTCTTTGTGGTCAAACAACTCTAGCTTAGTTGCATTGGCAAGTGACCATTTTGAAGTACTATGGGAAAGATCCATGAAAGTTAAAAACAAGAAAAGTCCTGATGAAAATGTCTAGTTAGCTAGCTGTTTAAGAACTGAATAAACCGCCAACCAATTTGAAATTAAAATCATAACGAAGGCTTGTTACATTGGGGTTTTTAATTGAATTATCCTAAAAAGCCTTCAGCTCCAGATTTGATTTTACCTGGATATAATTTCGTGATTCTGGAGCTAACAAAGTCTGAAGCTTGTGGATAGCGTGGAAGAGGCACATGCCTCTTTTCCATCTATGTGCGCGTTTGGGTTCAAGTTCAGCTCGGCTTGACCGTTTCGTTGATGCTCATTTTTATAAGCCAGTTTGCCACTGGAAGAGCAGGTAATTAGCATGCAAACCACTTCCTTAAACCCTAAACGGGGAAGGGAATCGCACCTCAACTCAAGAGCCCATCCCCAGCTCCAATGTCTTCACCCAGAGAGGTTCAACTCCTACTTAGACAGCACATCAGGGAATGCACTTTTAAGACATTCATTAAGAGAATTCGAGGATTGAGCCATCTACAGCGGCAACGGTCTATACAACTTTTTTAACCGAATTTCTTACAGTGAATCTGATTTATTCGGCTTTCAATTTTCTGTGATTTGCTGATCAAGGAAACGCGCCGCCTTGTCCCGATATTATGTGTTGAAGAAAGTAGATGAGACTCTTTGTCGTGTCTGCCGATGTTTTCTGCGGTTTGGTATGGGTCTGAGATGGATCCAAAACAGACTGGTTCTCTCGGTTTGCCTTTGGCTATTCTATTTTGAAGTTCTTTCTTGAGTATTTCTGGAGCGTTTATTTTTACTTTTATCTCATCTCGTTTGCAGTACCATTTGGCGTAGCAGTAAGCACAATCGTAAAGGCATCCTACATAAGCGTTGGCTGTGAGCCTAGGGGGAAAAATTAAAAAAATTAAAGGATATTGGTCTACCGATACCAGAATTGTTTTGCAGGTCAATTCTTTTATTTCTTTTTCCATGAAATTTCAATTATGAAGCTAGTAAAAAATCTATTGAAAGATTAACTCTATTTGGCAGATTTTGACAATTTAGCCGTAAATTAACCGTAATGAGACGTTTTGTCTTTCAGGTTGCTTTAATTTCTGCCTCTTTTGAGTCACATATTGAAGGATAAGTGTTTCGCCCACCGCAAAATTAACAATAAGTAAATTTGTGCAGACCCCCGAGCGTACTGCTATTTGATGCAAAAAACCGAAATCTCATTCTGCTTGGTTTCGGGAAGTTAGAATAAAGTCTCTATCGCGTAAATAAGGCTAATGTGAGCGTATCTTTTTTTTGGCACTAATTAACTTAAGATTATACCTGATTATGAACACTAATACGGGTAAGACTATGAATAAAATAGTCGCAATTACAATTTCTAAAGATTGTATAAAATTTACGTTGTGGTTTGAGTCAAAAATCAAATAAAAAACTATTCCAAAACTAATTAACCAAATTAAGAACAACGCAATCATTTTGCTTTTTTTTCTTACATTCTTCATTAACATGTTTAGTTTATTTCTATGCCGTTGCAGATTTAACACTTTTCGTGCTTTTTAAAAAAGACAAAAAAAGCAAAAGGTTGATTTGAAAAAACTGTTGTAGCTTATTGCAGTCACATATCATTATTAGCTATAGCTAGTTTAGGGAACACAGGTAAGCATTATGCAATTTCTTGTAACATTTACAGTGAGAGAATCAATTCTGTTGTCGGAAATAACCAGTGTACAAAATAGGATTGGGGAAACGGTACAAAAAATACTGAAAACAGGAAAAGTCAAAGAGTCAGGACTCCTTATTGATGACCGTAAAGGGTTCTTCATAATCGAGTCGGATTCAGCCGAAGGGCTATGGAAGTGGTTAGCTCCCTTCTACGACGTTGCCAAACTAGACATACAGCCAATAGTATCGTTCGAGATTCTACCCAAAATCTT
The DNA here is from genome assembly GCA_963767735.1 of Candidatus Bathyarchaeota archaeon. Taxonomy (GTDB): domain Archaea; phylum Thermoproteota; class Bathyarchaeia; order Bathyarchaeales; family Bathycorpusculaceae; genus Bathycorpusculum. The sequence goes on from CAVYES010000007.1 coordinate 142,500, forward strand.
TGAGGAACTACAAAAACTCCACTACTAGAAGCATATGGAAATGCAGCGGTAGACTGAAATTATGAACAAAATCTATCTATTGTTAGTTATAGATGACTGTAGAGACATTGACCTTGAAGAGTATTCCAAAACAGGGCATGTACACCGTATTAAAGGACCCATAAAAGGCTGGATATTAAATGAGGAAATAGGAATTGACACTATTAGCGGTTTCAAATTGACCGAAGAAGAAGCTAAAAGTTGGGCAGTGGAAAGATGCAAACTTGGCGAAGAATTAACCCGACAAACCCGTTTCTGAAAAAATTGTTCCTTTTGAAAAACTAATCTATATTGACCATCAAACCGTTCTGGTTGAACCTGACAGATGGGAAAAACATGTTAAATTCAAAGGATACAGAAGAGAAGATTGTGAACTGCCTGTGTTTGGCTATATAGAACTACTTGAACGGCCAGAAAAACAATGAACAAAGACAATAGAACATAATCCCGTTCTTCTTGTTGCGATTTCCAATAGCAAGTTTCTGAGTTCTGAGTAAAAAGAATAGAAGGATGTCACAACATATTGGGCACTCAAGTGGAAGCTTTTGCAGATAGATTTGTTCAACTCTGCATGTGGAAGCAAAAAAATTGCACATGTAATAATTTAAACTAAAATTTAAACGAATACCTTGTCAAACCCTAAACCAAAAAAGCAACTTAGAACGGCTTGTTTAAAATTTGCCGCAAAACTACGCAGAACGCCGCTTCAATAATCCACACAATTCCGGCACAAATCAGCACAAATCCGCACAATTCGGCACAAATCCGCACAAAAATGCACACAATCTGCAAACAAAACCAAGCCTAAATTAAAAAAGCAACCCAAAACAGCCTGAACAAAAATTTGCGACACAACAACTGTATTCTGCACAAACGACAACCACACCAAAAATTAGAGACAGAGCAGCGCGCTTTGTTTATTGTTTTCGTGTGCCTCAGAATTCGTATAACTGACATCATCAAATAGGACTACCAATCCTTTCTCCGACTGACGTGTTTATCTTCATAGGCAACACGCTCTAATGCGGGCTGTTAAATAAAAATAATCGCGCTCGTTGCGCCACAAAAGGATAAGAAATGGTAACAGAGAACAATCTATGCCGAATTTGTGTTCTCATTGCAACTTTCTTTAGGCTAAAATAAAAAAAAGGAAATACGGGTGAAATCTCTTTCTATGTGAGGTTCAATTCCCAGCCCCAGCTTTTCGGTACACAGTTGGAACTTTTGGATAAATCCCTATCTTTGAACGATTAACGGATAAGATTATACGCGTTTTCTAAATGGCTGTTTTCTGGATTCACATTTTTACGATTTTAGGAGCTTTTTGGCATATGTATATTAATTTATACTAATCTGTTATACGAGAATTGAGGGCAGATGATCAGGCAGAGAGCATCAATCAAAAAATGGGCTTGGCGTTACATAAAATATAATATTATAGGCTTAACGGTATTCGCAATAAACATTGTTATTTATGTGATTATCTTCCCTTTTTTAGGAGAATGGTCCTATATTCTCGTTAGCGTGGCTGGCGGAATTATGGAGTTTGCATTGATAACCTACGTTAACAAAACCAAAAAAGGAGTAATATTTGACAGCTGCACTCCAATTGATAACAAATCAAACGACAAACAATCGTCTCCTGTAACGAATACTTACCAGACACATAGATTAAACTGAATCAGTTAGAGAACTAATCGAGAAAGTCGGGAAGAAAAGTTTTAGACAGCTACCCCAGAAAGTGATTATGCCCATATCGGACAAGTTAGCTTATCGTACTTGAGTTTCTGTAGATATAGAGTTTGGCCTTTTCGCTCGTTTTGACGTTTTGGAGTAAAAAAAGTAACATTGTTGATTGCTTAAATATGTGCAATGATTCTAAATATTATAAACAAGTTTTGAGCATGATAACATGGACACTGGAAAGAAGAGTTTTGGAAGAACAGCATTGGATTGGATTTTACGCTTCATCAAATTCAATATTATTGGATTTATCGTTTTCCTCATCGGAACCGGCATCTTCGCGCTTACTTTCGGCACGTTTGGGGCTTGGGCATGGGTAATCGCAAGCGGCTCAGGAGGCATATTACAGTTTATCTTAATCAGTTTCTTAAACAAAACAAAGATAGGAAAAATATTTGAAAGTTGCGATAATAAAAACAGACATGAAAACGAAGACAAAAGTAAATAAAAACGAATTCTTGCGAAGAAAAGAGTTTTTCAGTCGAAGTAGAATGGTCCCGTGAAGCTTTAATCTTATAAAAATCGGCTCTGCGCGTTTAAGATCATCGAAAGCAACTATCAAGAGAACATCCGTAAATCGTTTAACGCTGTTCCGAAAAAAGGCAAAAAAATAATGGCTCGAGGGCAGCAACTGAGCTTAACCGATTGGGATGCTTCACATCCTTGCTTTTCCGCAAAGACCCCTCCTCGCCAACTTGTTTTGCCCAAAGTAAATTTTTTCGATTTTTCTATTCTATCTTTCTTCGAGAAAAATCAGGTATCTGACAAAAAAGTAATAAAGCTTAAACAACCGAGTTATTTCATTCTTAAAGGGGGAAAACTGGTTGAAGTTAATCTATGTTGCAATAGACGGCATGGGAGATTTACCAATCAAAAGTTTAGGAAACAAAACACCTCTTGAGGCAGCTGAAACCCCAAACATGGATGCTCTTGCCAGAGGGGGAAAAACTGGGTTAATGTACTCAGTGAAGAAGGGTGTTGCGCCGGAGAGTGACGTTGCTGTTATTTCACTTTTAGGTTATGACCCATTCAAGTATAGCACTGGCAGAGGCGTTATCGAGGTCGCTGGCTCAGGTTTAGAAATGAAAGATGGCGATTTAGCGTTAAGGTGCAACTTTGCAACTTTAGGTCAAGGAAAAAACATAATTGACCGCCGAGTAGCAAGAACACTAACCACTGAAGAAGCCACTGAGCTAAGCAAGGCAGCTAACGAAAAGGTTAAGCTTGAATCGTACCCTACCACCTTTGAGTTCAAAAACACGTTGGGGCACAGGGCAGTTCTATTAATAAAGAGCAGGGGAAAGCCTCTTTCAAGCAACATAACCAACAGCGACCCAGCCTACACAATAGTTAACGGCATCGGCGTGGCGCAAGCTAACGTTGAAATGGTGCTGAAAACCTGCGAACCAACAGACAAAACAGAAAAAGCCAAAGTTTCTGCGGCACTGGTTAACGAGTTCATTGAGAAAACTCATAAACTGTGGGAAAATCACCCCGTAAACATAAAGCGTGCGGCTGAGGGCAAACTTAAGGCAAATGTTGTTTTGACTCGAGATGCAGGGCACCTTCTCCCAAAATTCTTCAACATAAACCAGCACTACCACGTTAACTTCGCGGCTCTGGCAGATATGCATGCTGAACGGGGCATCGCGCAGTTGGCAGGCATGGACTCCAAGCTTTTGCCGCCGCCTTCAGGCAACCTTCGAAAAGACTGCGAAGTAAGAGTCAAAGCTCTGCTAGATGTGCTGCCCAACCATGATTGTTTCTACATTCACCTTAAAGGTCCAGATGAACCCGGACACGACGGAAACTGCACCGCCAAAACGCAGATTATCTCAGCAATCGACAAATACTTCTTTGGACCATTGCTAAAACAGATTTCTCTAAAAGACAACATCATCTGCATAACGGCCGACCACGCTACGCCTTGCTCATTAAAAGTGCACAGCGACACACCAGTCCCCGTATTAATTTCAGGCGACAGGATAGACGACGGCAAAGCTGTAAAGTTCTCAGAGAAAGAATGCGCGAAAGGAAGCTTAGGCATAATTGAGCGTGGCTGCGAATTAATGCCAAAACTCATGAAGCTAATAAAGGAATAAATCTGCAAAAACTAATTTCGACGCACCGACAAGACCTGATTTCTTTCTAATATTCTGGAAAAATATGGCATGAAATCGGAGAGCAGTTTAAAATTAAGCGCCTCTATGTTGCTGTCAATTTTAGGGTTGGTAATTCTTTTTCTCACATAGAACACGTCGGCTAACAGTACAACCACAACCATACCAGCTACAAATGCAATGGCAGCGATGACCATTTGAGAATTCATAGCGCTTGACGGAGTTGAACTAGGCAACACCGATGGAGTGGAAGTAACAATAGGAGTAGGAATTGAAGTGGCTACTGGAGTAGGACTTAAAGTAACAACAGGAGTAGGAGTCGAGGTAGCGACAGGAGTAGGAGTCGGAGTTGGAAAAACGACGGAAACTGGATCAGTTATATCTATAATCCTGTACACGTACCACCCGACTGGAAACGTCCAAGTCCTCACCACCTGCCCAGCAGGATTCACCTCCACAAACACCGCACCCGTGTCGTTAAAGTTCCAAGATAGATTTTGTCCGTTTTCTGAGTCTTGCTGCAATTGGTGTGTTGGGTCCCCGAAGTCACCGATAAAGTCTCCATTAGGAAGGAGCAGGGCTCCGCCGCCATATGAGGTCCAGTACTGTGTTGGGGCTTCCCAGCTCCAGTTTACGTAGGCTGTCATGCTTGTTTGGTTTAAAGTCACTTCCAAAATTTCGCTGTGGCAATTGTCTGGGTTAGTGTTGTTCTCGTAGTCGTTGTCAAACATGAGGAAGACATCTGGAGCGACCTCTTTGACATCGTGGCAGTGATACCATAAACTGGGCGGCACGTCATTAGCGCCGACAAGCGGTTGACCATTAGCGCCAAGAAGAGTAAAGTTGCCAAATTCACCACAAGCCCAAATTATGTTCCCCGTCGTTTGGTTAATCGCATAGAAGGTGTTTGTGTTCCGCAGGTTTAGGTAAATAATGCTGTTGTTGTAGTCCCAGTCAAGGGTGTTTGCATGAGTTACGTCCATCACTGTTTGTCCATTAGGCAACGTATCTGTCTCGTTATAAGGGGAGATTTCGCTGAGCGGTATGTAGTTGTAGGTGTCCCAGCTCCAAAGGACATTGCCGCTCGGGTCAACTTGTGCAATTCTGTCGTATAGAATGGGGTTGTTTCCAACTTGCCGGACGTAGTCTTGAAGAGTTAGAAAAGTGTTATTGACTGGATCGTACTGAATATCATGTTCGCTGAGGACATTAGGAAAGGTTTCGATTGTGTTTGAGGTTAAATTCAAGAAATTGGTGACCCAGGTTGGCCAGGCAGAGTCAGGGGTACCTACTTGTGGCTCGCCTTCGAACATTAAAGTGTCAGGTGCAATGTTGTACGCAGGCCCATAACTACTGGCAGACTCACGCACACTAAGCAGGGTGCCATTGGTGTTCATAACCACAAAATAATTGCCTGTTCCCCCAACGCCCATAAAACCAGCACCTAATTCCAAGTCAAAAGCTATGTCGCCACTCCACGCGCTTCCGGTTGTGTTGATTTTGCAGGGTAAAGTAAAGTTGCTGGTGGGTTGAGAGTGGGTGATTGGCAAAAAGATGGAAAGTACAAGACATAATGCAGTAGCAATTACTACTGTAAAAATGATTTTCCGGTTTCTTGTAAAATGAAACATGCTGCCCGTTTGAAGTTCTTTGTGAGCATATAAAGCTCTTTCTAAAATCAAGGAAATAAAGTTAGAATCTTGAGAGAAGCAGTTTAAAATTAACCGTTCCCTATGGTGCCTTCAATTTTAGGGTTGTTAATTCTTTTTCTCATGTAAAACATGGCAGCTAACACAACAACCACCACGACAACTACTATAAGTGCAATGCTGACGATGATTGTTTGAGAATTCATAGCGCTTGGCGGAGTGGCACTTGGCAACACCGACGGAGTGGAAGTAACAATAGGACTGGGGGTTAAAGTAGCTGCAGGAGCAGGAGTTGGGGTGGCAATAGGAGGAGTTGAAGTGGCAACAGGACTAGGAGTAGGGGTCGGTGTTGGGAAAATAACGGAAGTTGGATCGGTTATGTCTTCAATTCTGTACACGTACCACCCGACTGGAAACGTCCAAGTCCTCACCACCTGCCCAGCAGGATTCACCTCCACAAACACCGCACCCGTGTTAGTAAAGTTCCAAGATAGGTTTTGTCCGTTTTCTGAGTTTTGCGGCAATTGATGCGTCGGATCACCAAAGTCACCCATAAAATCCCCGTTCGGAAGGAGCAGTGTTGCACCTCCATAGGAATTCCAATATTGAATTGGGGCTACCCAACTCCAGCTCACGTAAGCTGTCATGCTTGTTTGGTTTAGAGTCACTTCCAACATTTCGCTGTGGCAATTAATAGGGTTACTGTTATTGTCATAATCGTTGTCAAACATGGTGAAGACATCAGGAGTCACTTCTTTGACATCGTGGCTGCCATACCATAAACTGGGCGGCAGAAGAGTACCATTAGGACCATTAACACTGGGAAGCGGCTGACCGTTAGCGCCCAGAAGGGTAAAGTTGCCGAATTCCCCGCATGCCCAAATTATGTTCCCCGTCGTTTGGTTGATCGCGTAGAAAGTGTTTTTGTTCCGTAAATTTAGGTAAATGATGCTGTTGTTGTAGTCCCAGTCAATGCTGTTTGCATGAGTGAAATCCTCCACGGTTTGTCCGTTTGGCAATGTGTTTGTTTGGTTATACGGGGAGGCTTCGCTTAACGGTATATAATTATATGTATCCCAACTCCAAAGGACATTGCCGCTTGCATCGACTTGTACAATCTTGTCCATGAGAATCTGGTTGTTTCCAACTTGCCTGACATAATCTTGCAAAGTCAGAAAAGTATTGTTAACCGGATCATACTGAAGATCATGCTCACTAAGAACGTCAGAAAATGGTTCGATTGTATTTGAGGTTAAATTCCAGAAATTCGTAGCCCAGATTGGCCAGGCAGTGTCAGAGCTACCAACTTGCGGTTCACCTTCAAACATTAAGGTGTCAGGTGCGATGTTGTACGCAGGCCCATAGCTACCAGAAGACTCACGCACACTAAGCATAGTACCATCGGTATTGATAACAACCAAAGCATTGACTGTTGTATTTGACAGGTCAAACGCTACGTCGCCATTCCATGCGTTTCCGATTGTGTTGATTGTGCATGGTAAGGTGAAATTGTTAGTTTGAGAAAGGATCATTGGCAGAAAACTTGAAAGCACAAGAACCAATGCAGTCGCCATCACTACAATGAAAATCCTTTTTTTGCTCATTCCAAAGCGCAAAATATTTTTCTCCCTTCAAATGAGTTATTTCTTAGAGGTTCTATTTCATTATTAAAAGACCGCGGATCGCTATTTCACCATTAAAAGGTTAAATAGAAATCGAAATTTAAGTCTTTACCCAATTTCAGAAGCTAATTAGCAGATAAATTCATAAAGATTTTTAGGTTATTACTATTAGCGAAGGGAATTAAGATTTTGGGGTGAATGAAGTGTTAAAATGTAATAATTGTGGAATGGAGATTTCAGAAGAAGAATATTTTCTTAACGAAGGCCTATGTGAAAAATGTTATAATGAGAATTTAGAAAACGACAACAAATTTAGAACTGTGGATGCCCAAACATAGCAAAATGCTCTAGGATGGCATCATGTTTTCACAAAGCAGGATGAAGGAAGTATCTCGTTTAAATTGCTATATTAAAGGAACCGAGAAGGGGAAGAAGTTCTGCGGTCTTATGGAAGATAAAATTATGCGTTAATTTTATATAGTAAATAACTCCTTAAACCTAAGACATGTATTCAATACAATATTGGCGTAGTCGCTTTGTTGTAGATCGTTTTTCCATGACGAGCGGCGGTTATTTCCCAATAACCTTGTCATTGATGCTTATCGAGAAAATGGGGGGCAAAGAAGTTGAGTAGTTTGCCTCCTAAAGTGACTGACGAGGAAACGAAGAATGCCGAGATAATCGCTCGACAAGACAGGATTCCAATATGGGCTTTGTCTTACCTATTCATTGGAATACTGGGAATCGGGTACATCTTTATCTTTTTTGACATATTCAACATTAACGTCTCATTTATCCAGACCGCATTAACTTTGAATTGGGCAACATCACCCACTTCATCAACGATAACGAGTCTGGAAGGATTCGTCGTTCTTCTGAACCTCATCGGATACGTTATAGGCGCATTAATTCTCAGCCCACTCTCAGACAGGTTCGGAAGAAGAGACATGCTTATAGTAACGCTTTTGATAACTGGATTAGGCTCAATTTTCAATGCACTCGTCACTACTTATCCTCAATTTGCCCTTGCAAGGTTCATAACGGGATTAGGAGTCGGTGCTGATCTTGCAATCGTTAACTCTTACCTTAATGAAGTTGCTCCGAAAAACGGAAGAGCCAGATACACATCATTTCTGTTCGTTCTTGCAGGAATCGGAACAGTACTTGCCGTTTGGCTTGGTCTCATATTAACCACCCCTGCGGCAGCGTTTCCATATGGTCTTTCATTCGCGGTCGGGGGAGCCGGTTGGTTTGCTACAAACGGTTGGCGACTGATGTATGGCATCGGCGGATTTTTAGCTTTATTCGGCGTTTTGCTTAGATTTGGACTGCCCGAATCTACCAGGTGGCTCATAACTCACGGGCGACCCAAAGAGGCAGAGAGAATTGTATCGGAAATGGAAGCACGTGCACTGGATCACATGGAGGAACTTCCACCAGTACGAGGCAGCTATTCCCATAATTCAGAAGGTTAAGCCGGCTCCTTACTCTGAAATCTTAAAGAACAAGCTATACAGAAACAGAACCATTCTTCTCTTTTCAGTTTGGTTCTTTGGATACATGACGGTATACATTAACGCCGCAGGACTTTCATCACTTCTCGCTGGAGTAGGCTATGCTTTCCCCGAAAACGGCATGGTTGTTGCTTTAGGCATCTTTGGGTTCTTAGTAGCAGGTGTAATGGCTGCTTTTATAGGAGACAAATTGGAGCGAAAACTTTGGTTGCCAATTGCAGCCGTCTTCACCTTCATCGGAGGGGTATTTGTTGCCTTTGGAGTTAATCATTTTGACATTGCTGTTACTGGCGCATTCTTAATCTTCTTCGGAATGGACTTTTGGATTCCAATAGCCTACACATGGGTCACAGAAAGCTTTCCGACGCGTGCAAGAGCAACTGGCTTTGCAATGGCAGACGGACTAGGTCACTTAGGAGGAGGAATCGGCTTGATAATTGTCGGCGCATTAATAGCTTCGGGTCTACCAATACTTACTCTGTTCGTCATAATTGCAATGTTCCAGATAATTTCCGCTATCATCGCACAGTTTGGGCCAAAGACAGCAAACAAGAGACTAGACGAAGTATCACCCTAAAATCCAACACTCAGCTCCAAAGGTGAGGATTCCGCTTTTTTTAGCACCTCTTTCCTTTTTCTTGGTTGAAGGTTCAAAACAAAGTTTTGGGTCAAATTCACTAGCGAAAAAAGGCATTAAAATTAGGATGTAGGCTACATACTGGTGCGTTCAATAGCAAAAAGATGAGGAATAGCCCCTCTTAGCTGATTTTTTGGTTTCCAAATCAAGCTTTTGATTGCTCGCTAAAGTACTTTTTAAGCGGATTCCAGTACCACTCCATCCAGCCGTCAGCAGCGTCATCTGCTTGTTCTTCTGGAACGTTCGAGTGAACCATAACAAGTTCTGTTCCTGCGGGGATTGCGTTGAAACATAACTCTAATCTTGAAGGGTCGGCACCTTTTGGAAAATCGGTCGAAGTCCACTCTTGAACTACGCGTTTTCCGTCGTCAAGCTCAAGGTATTTACCGAAAATGTAACCGTCCCAAGCCGTGAATTTGCCGCCGACCACTGCCTTGCCAGTAGCCTTGGAACCTGTGAATTTACCTTGTTTTTTTGGGTCAACATAAGCATCGTAAACTTCTTTGGGAGAGGCTGGAATAACCACTTTTTGCTTTATAGTTCTAACTTTTGCTTTCATAAAAAACGTCTCTGCCAAACTAGAAGCTTGAAGAGCTTTTTAACTATAACGCCACATGATCAACTGAGGCAAGTTGCACACCTATTTTTTGACGTATTTTGATTAGCTAAAAAATAGACTTTCTATATTTTGTGACTGCTACTTAAGAAGCGTTTAAAGTGCTGATTATTTCCCTGTATGCCTTCATGGCTTCTTTTTCGCTTGCAACATTTTTGATTAGCATTCGTCCACCGTTAAACAAGCTAACCTCATAACCTTTATAATTAAACATAAGGGCCAAACGTGACTTTAAACTAACATTAAACCGCTTGTTCACCACTGGGTAAATCTCCTCAAGGTTCAGCTTTAATGGTTTTTCCGGGTTAATGTTAGCTGTGTCTCTTCCGCAAAGCCAAACCAGCCGTTCACCGCCAGCAACCGAAGCTAAATCGCCGTGGCAGACTGAGCAACGGGTGCTTTTTGAAATGTCAATGCTGGTGAAATCCATGTCGCTGAAGTCGCAGACAAGCAGTTTGCCCTTCAAAGTTGAGCCGATTCCAGCTAAGAGTTTTATTGTTTCCATGGCTTGCAAAGCGCCAATTATTCCAGTTGTCGCCCCAAGGACTCCACGGGTGCTACAGGTTAGTAAATCCGTATCGGAAAGGTTAGGCATCAAACATTCCAAGCAGCCAGTTTCGGGCGGAGCAAACACGGAGAGATTGCCCTCGATGCCGATGGCTGCGCCGAAAACGTATGGAATCTTGAATTTTACGCAGGCACGATTAACAAGATAACGAGTCACCATGTTATCCAAACCGTCAACGACACAGTCGACTCCAGCTAAAAGTCGTTCAACATTGCTTGCATTCACATTCTCGGGGAATGCTTCGACAGTTAAGAGCGGGTTGATTTTTTCTAGTTTTTTTGCGGCGACCTCGGTTTTGGGATAATTCAAGTCGTCAACGTTGTATAGGATTTGCCTGTGCAGGTTATGGGTTTCCACGGTATCTTGGTCAATTAAGCGCAGGTAGCCGACGCCGGCTAAAGCAAGATAAAGTGAAGAAACCGTTCCTAAGCCTCCGGCACCGACAATTGCAACTTTAGATTTAGCCAGTTGCTGCTGCCCTCTTTCTCCGAGTTCTTTAAGTATTGTTTGACGACTGTAGAATTCTTTAGCGAACGCTCTCTTTTCTGCGTCATCCACCTTAATCATTCTCCAAGTGTGAGTGGTTATTCTAGCTTATATTTTGCCTCTTATTCCAAAAAGAAATAAAGTAAATGAGGTGACTATTGTGTTTTGTGAAATGAAATTTTATGTTTTGTTCAGTTTTTTGTCTTGTTGTTGTTACTTGTTAATGGGAGTGAAATGAGGTGTTGCTTGGGTAAATGTTTATAGGCTAAGCTACTACCAAAGATAGTAGCCAGAGAAAGAGAACCCGAAAGAAAACATCTACTGAGCAAACAAAGCAACGACCGCCTCCACGACAACGGATCTAACCAAACCGATAAATTCATTCTCCTTTCAATCTGTTTGTGACCCGTTAACCCCTTTTCCCGTGGAGGCGGCGAAGCTCCCCTTGCTTCGAAAAGAAGCGGGTTTCTTAAAGAAAGTTGGCCTCAGAATCTTTGTTCTCTAAGAATTTTAACGTAGAAAGCGACCATTTCATGTTGAAAGTGCGGGACGTTGGGTCTGTGCACACCTATGTTGAATCATGTTTGGCGTCTATTGAATCATCTAGCAGACCTGATGGTAGGCTGTAGCGCACAAAAACGATGCCTCCTATAGGAGACCTAATTTTTGTGACAAAATCCAGCCACAAAAACATTGCGTGACCGACCCCCCCCCCTCCCCACTATTTACAACCAACGCACTAGAGGAAAAAGCAAACAAATAGAAAATAGATATTTAACGAGGCTATATTTCTGGTGACTTGCCTTTTAAGAGGAACTGCTTTTCATATATTTCTCTGACTTTTTCAATGGTGTTGGCTTCCTGCGGGGTTTTGTCGTCCCTTATCCGGCTGATTCTTGCAAACCGCAACGCCATCTGGCTCTTGTACTTGGGGCTCCTCTGAATCTCATTATAAGCTACTTCAACCACGATTTTGGGAATAACTATAACGCGATGCCCTTCCTGCTCAACCATTGATTGTTTTAACTGCTTGGTCATCTCTATGATTTCGGCATCAGTTAAGCCTTTGAAAGTTTTACCCACATTAAGAAATTCTCCAGTCTTGGGTTCTCTTGCTCCAAGATAGTAATCGGAAAGCCAACCTTTCCGTCTTCCATAACCGTACTCAGCGGCGGTGATAACGAGGTCTAAGGGTTCGAGGACTGTTTTGATTTTCAGCCACTTTTTTCCTCTGCGCCCAGGAGTATATGGACTCTCGAGTTTTTTTGCCATTAACCCTTCGTGCCCAGCGGCTAAGGCTTCTTTGAGAAAACCGTCCGCTTCCTCAATTTTGTCAGTGACGATTTGTTTGGACAAAGGTATTTCGCCAGCGTTCTGTGCCAAAATTTGCCTGCGCTGGAGGTAAGGATGAGCGATTAAGCTTTCACCATTAACGTAGAGAACATCAAACAGGTACAGGGTTAAGGGAATTCTCTGAGCCATGCTGGCGACGCCGCGGGTTCGTTTGAAGCGCCGCATCAAATGTTGAAAGGCAATCGGATAACCCGCATTATCTAGCGCGACCACTTCGCCTTCAACGATAGCTGACTGCGCTTTAATGTTCCGTTTTACTGCTTCAACAATCTCAGGCAAACTTTCTGTCACGTTTGTTAGTCTTCTGCTGAAAATCTCTACAGTACCGTTTTGCTTGTGAATTTGGACCCTGGCGCCATCGTACTTGTATTCAAAAGCGGTTTTGCACCTTTGCTCTGTTAATGCTTCGTATACTGTTTGAGCCGTCTGGGCGAGCATAAGTTTTACTGGTCTAAAAACACTGAAACCTGCTTTCTCCAAACCTTCCACGCCGTATGTTTTCATTGTTGATGATACTTCACCTATGTCGCCAAGAACCATGCTTGCGTGCTGAACCTTCTGGACGGGAACGTTGAAAGATCTTGCAACTGCTTGCTCCATTAAGCCTTCCTGTAGTCCCGTGCGCATTTCGCCCGTGAAGATTTTGACCAGGTATTTGGCCTCAACCGGAGTTGTTTGGCTTAGCAGAGTAGATATCAAGCGTTCTTTTTTGGTTCGGGAACGTGCACCTGAAGTTTGGGCGATGGCTTCGAGTGCTCGCCTGACCTCGGTTATCGTTAGTGACCTCTCGGTTAGCTGTGTTTGCTTTTTTGCTTTGGCTTGCTCAAGAACCATTTTAGTGGCTGAGCCGATGTCGCCTGTGCTTGCCATGGCTTGGCGGAACATGCCCCAGTCAAATTGGCTTACTCGCTCTAAAACGCGGGTTAGGGTTGACCAGCTTACATCAAGCGATTTTTGGCTATATTTTGGGAATGCTCTGCCAACCATCATGTTTGTGGCGGGTTCAATCTCTTCGGGGCTAAGTGTTTTCAGGTAGTTTGCAGTTAAATCTATGATTTCGAGCCGTTTCTTAGTAGCTTCTACTCTTTCAAGCAGTTCAGAGAGGGATTTGAAAGATACAGACATAAGAATAACCTAAACTTCACAATCCAAAGAAGACTCTCCCAACTTATTTTATTTGCTTATTTTTAAGCTTGCCCTGACGATTTCCGTTGAATAGAGTTGTTCTGTTTTGTGTTTTTAGTTAAAGGTAGGCGGCTGATAAGTATTAACCATGCTTTTTGCGCTAAACCGAAAAACAAATAACTAAATGTGAATGCAACAAGCTTAATGGGAAAATCCACAAAAACGGGGCGCTTAAGAGAAAAAATGCTTGCTGAAATAAAACAGTCTAAGCAGACAACATTTGACACTATACCCACTGTAAATGAGAAACCCTCCCCCAAGGTCGAAGCATACAGCAACAAGCAGATAACGATAATTGGGGTCAGCACTCAAGCAAGGGAAGACGACTTGGAGCTTAAAGTTGGATTCAAGTTAGTCCCCTCAAGAGCTTCCTTTTCAAAGATAATTGCCGAACTATATTTTGATGGACAAAAACTTTACTGCAAAACCGTCCGAATCCCCCAAGGTTCTCTTTCAGCCGATGAGTTAGAATTGCCTGATGCTCTGGATATGAGGGGAATAAGCGCTGGAAAACACCTTATCCAAGTTGAAATGTACGAGCTGTGGAATTCTGAGGAAAAACTCAATTGCGCTTCGAAAGAAGTAACGATCGATTATGTCCCTGTGCGCAGGCAAGATAGGTTCATAAAAATTCCAATTGTGAAAAACCATTCAGGCGAGATTGATGTTGTTTTGGAATCGGAGAGAAACGTTTGGAGCGAAATTGAAGAAGACCATAGAAAAGAGCTCGTGGGCAAACGCGATGAATGGTGAAATTGCGTGACTACACCGTCTATCCTCCGCATGGCAAAATATAATATAAGCTTTGCCCGAAGAGCCTTAGAGTTCGCCTAGGAGAGAAGCAAGATAAAGCCGCTAAACCAAAAAACCAAAGATCGCTTAGTTATCCTCGGATTGTTAGCTTTAGAAACGGGCTTAATTTACAATGTGGTGATTAATTTTTACAATTACGTTGTTAAAGGGATGTGGTACTTTTTGGTTCTTGCCATTCTTGCGTCTGTCGGAACAGCAGTTTTGTTTGTGTATTTACTTGTGATTCTTTTTTCTTATTTGGCTAAGAGAGAAGTCTTAAGGAGCTTTCAAAAAAAACCCAAAAAACCCTTATCACAGCGTTAGAAAGATTAGGCGGAGCGTTGACAGGAGAAAACAAAAGAGAAAAAAATCTGATTTTGCGACCCTAAACAATCAAGAAAATACAGAGAACGATGATTCGCCTTCAGGCTCTTTTTGTTTATCGTTGATTTCCTTAATTTTCTTTTCAAGTTCCTCTACTTCTTTAGTATTACCCAACACTTTTTGGCAGTCCCTTGCCTGCTCAAGTCCACTCAGGCCATATCTGTCAAATGCCTTGCTAAACGCGATATCTGCCGATTTCATGAAAAGTTCGGTGCCTTTCACGCAGTCCTTGAGGGCAACAGCGGCTTCACCAGCTTTATAATACATTTCTGCTGCACCAAAATAGTTCTGTCCTTTATAGTAAAGCTCGCCAGTTTTGGCAAACATGTCTTTTGCTTCTTCATATTTGCCGTTTTCCATTAGTGAAATGGCTTGTTTGTGCATTTTTATTGGGTCTACTTTTTCAGTCATGAGTTGTCACTCTTTGTCTCTATTTTGAGGTGAACTCCCATTTAGATTTTCCTCTCCAAAAACCTCAAAAAAAGAAAGTAGCCAAACGGTGAATGGCATAACATAAAAGGCTCTTCCAATATGCAGTAAATAGGAATAAACTTGATGCTACGCTGCATTCAATGTATTCGCTGCGGAACAGAGTTTCCAGTTTACCCACTGCGAAGTAACTGCGAAAAATGCGGCGGAACACTTGAATTCATAGCTGACTTTCCAGAAGCTGCAAAATTAAGCCTTTCTGGTCCTTTCGGATTTTGGCGGTACAGACTGATGCTTCCTCCCGTTAAGCATATGGTCAGTTTGGGAGAGGGCGGAACACCATTGCATAGGGCTGAAAGGCTTGCTAAAGCCGTTGGATTGAAAGACCTTTATTTGAAAGATGAAACCCGCAACCCCACAAGCTCCTACCGAGACCGCGCCGCAGCTTTCTTGACGTCAAACGCGATTGATCAAGGTTATGCCGCCTTAGTATGTGCCAGTAACGGAAACATGGGGGCTTCTTTAGCTGCCTACACCGCAAAAGCAGCGTTGATTTGCCATGTTGTGGTTCCTAAAGTTGTTGATGTTGGAAAACTGGCGCAGATGATTGCTTACGACGCCGTCATCGAGGAATCAGGCGTCATCGTGGATGACTCAATCCGAAAAGCAGCTGGCTTAGCCAAGGAAACAGGATGGTACCAAGCCACCGCCGAACTCAATCCGCTAGTTGTTGAAGCCCAAAAAACCATTTCGTATGAAATTTCTGAACAGTTTGCCGTTCCAGAATGGGTTATTGTTCCAATGGGAAGCGGCGGAACCATCTATTCTCTTTGGAAAGGGTTTAAAGAACTCAAACAGCTGGAACTTACCAGTTCGCTGCCCCGGATGGTTGGGGTTCAGACTGAAGGCTGCGCGCCAATAATCAGCAAACTGAAACAAAACGGTTCCCTAAAAGCCTGCAACCCATCAACGCGAGCATTAGCTATTCTGGTAGGCGAACCACTCCAAAGCGACTTAGCAATTAAAGCCATAAAAGAATCAAACGGACTAGCTTTAACCGTGACAGACGCGGAGATTTTTGCTTCGGAGCTTTTGGTCGCCAAACTCGAAGGAGTCTTCGCCGAACCCGCAAGCTCAGCCGCTGTAGCGGCATTACAAAAATTGAAAGATGATAAAATTTTAGGCGATGGAAGCGTGGTTTGCCTAATTACGGGGAGCGGCTTAAAGGCGACTGATGTTTTGCAAGCATTGACGAAAAAACAGAAAGCAGCAGGATTAGGGCTTGCAGTGAGTACAAAACAGAAAATTCTCAAAATCCTCAGCGAAAAAGACACGTATGGTTATGATTTGTGGAAGCAGTTGGGACAGATCATGACTCGCGCCGCGGTGTATCAGCATCTCAATGAGTTATCGGACAGAGGGTTGGTGGTTGGCTATGAGGAGAGCGGCAAGAAATTTTTCCGAATTACTGAGCGTGGAAGGAAGGTTCTGGCAGCTTTTGATGATATACAGTTGCTTTTGTGATTGTTGTTCCGTAACGCTTATTTTATAGTATAGCTGCAACTATACTATAGGTGCGGTTTTGAATGAGCGAAACTAAGAGAATAGTTGAGCAAAAAGGAACTGACAGGTTGAAAAGAGGATTTGCCAAAATGGTCAAAGGCGGCGTAGTAATGGATGTCACTAATGCAGAGCAGGCAAAGATTGCCGAGGCTGCAGGCGCCGTTTCCGTTATGGCACTAGAAGCTGTTCCTGCAGACATACGCGCAAGAGGCGGCGTAGCAAGAATGGCTGAACCAAAAAGAGTTAAAGAAATCATTGCCGCAGTAACTGTTCCGGTTATGGCTAAATGCAGAATAGGTCATATTGTGGAAGCACAAGTGCTTGAAGCCTTAGGTGCTGACATGGTTGATGAAAGTGAAGTATTAACTCCAGCAGACGAAGACGACCACATCGAAAAAAGAAAGTTTACTGTTCCTTTTGTATGTGGTGCAAGAAACCTAGGCGAAGCTTTAAGAAGAATAAATGAAGGAGCCGCCATGATAAGGACTAAAGGTGAACCAGGAACCGGAAACGTCGTTGAAGCGGTAAGACACCTAAAACTCATGAACAGAGAAGTAGCAGCATTAAAACGAATGTCAGACGACCAATTGATAGAAAAAGCTAAAGAATACTTTGTTCCAGTAGAATTAGTTAAAGAGACAAGAGACCTGGGAAGATTACCTGTCGTGAATTTTGCTGCAGGAGGAATTTCCACACCGTCTGATGCAGCATTAATGATGCAGTTAGGTGCCGATGGCTTATTTGTTGGTTCAGGAGTATTCAAATCTAAAAACCCCCAAGCTTACGCAAAAGCAATCGTAGAAGCAGCATTGCATTACGATGACCCAAAAATTCTCGCCAAAATCTCTGAAGGGCTAGGCGAACCAATGGATGGGATAGATACTTCAAAGATGGAAGAAAACCAGAAAATGCAAACCCGGGGAACCAATTGAAAGTAGGAGTCATAGCTGTACAAGGTGCGGTAACCGAACACATCGATATTTTAAGGAAAGCAATGAAAGAACTAAAAATCGACGGCTACACCGTACCTATAAGGGCAACTAAAGACCTCGACAATGTTTCTGGGCTTGTTATACCCGGAGGCGAATCAACAACAATAAGTCGATTAATACTTGATGCTGGAGTGCAACAAAAAATAATTGAGCTTGCAAAAGAAGGAATACCAATTCTCGGAACCTGCGCAGGCGCAATCCTTCTGGCAAAAGAGGGTGATGTACAAGTGAAACAGACCAAAACAAACCTACTGGGCCTAATGGAAATGGAGGTCAACAGAAACGCTTACGGTCGACAAGTTGATTCTTTTGAAGTGGATTTGCAAATAGACGAAATCGGAAAAGAACCTTTCAAAGGAATATTTATCCGTGCACCGACCATCGAAAAAGTTTGGGGCTCCACTAGCGTTTGGGCGAAGCACCAAACTAAAGTTGTAGGCGCGAAAAGAGGAAATATTTTAGTCCTAACTTTCCACCCAGAGCTAGGCGAAGACCTGAGAATTCATGAATACTTCCTAAAAATGGTTTCAAACCAAGAAATTGCTAATGCAAATCGACAGTAATACATCTCTTCGCCAAGCCGTTGAAAAAGGTTGCCACGCTTAAAAGCTAGATTTTACTGATGGTAAGCTATGAAACTGCCTCCTGGAAAAATCCCGTTAGACATCCTAAAAGAAGTTGTCTTCAAAAACTTGGGTGCCGAACGCAGTGAAGTAGTTTTAGGTCCTGCCGCTGGATTAGATGGTGCAGTATTGGATGTTGGGAGCAAGAACGCCATCGTTTCCATGGATCCCATCACTGGTGCAGTTGAACGGATCGGATGGGAAGCCATCAACATTAATGCTAATGATGTGGCTACGTTTGGGGTTGAACCCGCCTTTTTCTTCTCATGCTTGCTTTTGCCAGAGAACGTTGACAGCAAAATCGTTGAAACCATAAGCAGCCAAATGAACGCCGCCGCCAAGGAGCTGGGCATTGCGATTGTTGGAGGACACTGCGAATCAACTCCGGGACTGACTAACCCGATAGTGGTTGGCTGCATCATGGGCTTAACTGAAAAAGGCAAATACGTTACCGCTGCAGGCGCCAAAGCAGGCGACAAGCTGATTTTAACAAAAAGTGCTGGAATTGAAGGCACTGCAATCTTAGCCTCCGACCGCGAAGCGCAACTAAAAAAAGTTTTTACCCCGAGCTTCATAGAGAGTGCCAAACGTTTCTCCGGTCAAATAAGCATCGTAAAAGACGCCTTAACAGCTTATAGAACAGGCGGAGTCCACGCGATGCATGACCCAACTGAAGGCGGAATACTAAACGGCATTCACGAAATGGCAGACGCAGCTGGCTTGGGCGTGCGCGTTTTTGAAGAGAAAATTACGGTTGAACCTGAAACCGCAAAAATATGCAGGTTCTATGAAATTGACCCTTTGCAACTGATTAGTTCAGGCGCGCTACTCATAGCTGCCAAACCTGAAGAAGCAAACAAAATAATCGATGCCTTAAGCCTTGAGCATATTTACGCTGACCTCATAGGCGAATTCAACATCTCCCCCAACAAACGAATACTAATGCATAAAGACGACACCGCAGAAATGCTGCCAAGACCTGTCTCAGACCACCTATGGATTGCTTTAACCAATTAAATCGCGTCTTATTCCACTTAGCGGCACCTGTAAAACAGCACAAAGGTTAATAGATATAATCGAATTTTACCGATGGTGCTTTAGGACTCATGCAGCAATTTAAATCAAAAGATAGGTGCATGGACGGTTAAAAATGAAAGTTTACGTTAAAACCCCAGCCAGACTACATTTAGGACTCATTGATTTAGGAGGCGAACTGGGGCGGGTTTTTGGCGGAATAGGAGTAGCCGTAAATCGACCTAACGTTATTCTTGAGGCAAAATCAGCCCAAAATCTTGAGTTTTCGGGCGAAAAAAACGAAAATTTACGACCCATAGTGGAACGGCTGCTTAAAAAATATAACATAAAACCCCAAGTTTCTATTAACGTAAGACAGACCATCCCTGAGCACGTTGGATTAGGTTCGGGAACCCAGTTATCGTTAGCCGCTGCCGCTGCGGTATCAAGGCTTTTTGGTTTGAAGGTCCCGGTTGAAAGTCTAGCTTGTTTAACGGGAAGAGGATATGTTTCGGGTGTAGGAACAGCACTCTTCAAGCAAGGCGGTTTTGTTGTTGAAGCTGGATTAAAAAGTCAAGGAAACAAGCCTGCTCCCCAAGCCTTGGAAAATCTTCCGCCGGTAATATTTCGTCAGTCATTTCCAGCAGACTGGTTTTTCGTTATAGCTATCCCCGACGTTAAAAAAGGATTGTCTGGTCAAGAGGAAGCCAAAGCGTTTGGGCATTTGCAGCCCATGCATAGAGAAAAAGCCGCCCTCATAAGTCACCTGATAGTTATGGGACTGCTACCAGCGCTCCAAGAAAGAGACATAGAAACCTTTGGAAAATCGTTAACAGAAATCCAAAGCATAGTGGGAGACTACTTTGCAACGGTTCAAGGAGCACGATTCTCAAGTTCCCCAGCGGGAGACTGCATAAGGCACATGCTGGAAAACGGAGCTCACGGCGCAGGGCAAAGCTCCTGGGGGCCAACCGTTTACGGACTCGCCCACGGAGAAGCAGAAGCAAAAAAACTGTCAATTTCAACCAAGAAGTTCTTGCAAGAAAACGTCGGCGGACAAGTATTCTTCACAACAGCAAACAATAAAGGAGCCTACATAAAAACAGCGGCATCATAAAAAACAGGTCTTAGAATAACACAAAACGCAAGATTTACTTGGAATAATTGAGGAGAAAACACGTGAACTTTACACTGGATGATTGGCTTCCGTGGTATAACAAAATTCTTGAAACCTTCGGGTACGACCAGTCGGGAGATCAGCGGGCAACTGATTTGCTCAGCGTGTTGCTTGAGGGGCGGGCTGGGCATGTGACTGAACTAAGGAAGCTAATTGAAAATAGACCTGTGTTGGTTTTTGGTGCCGGTCCATCTCTTGAAGAAGACCTCAGAGAAGTCATAAAAGAAGGACTCTTGAAAAAGACCGTGACCGTCGTAGCTGACGGAGCGACAACAGCCTTCGTTCAAATATCAGGAACAACACCAAATGTAATCGTAACCGACCTGGACGGAATAATAAGCGACATTGTTTATGCTCAGCGTCTAGGAGCTATTATGGTTATTCATGCGCACGGCGATAATATTGAAAAGTTGAAAAAATATGTGCCAGAATTCTCTAGAGCTATAGGCAGCACACAGGCGCAGCCCCGTTCTAATGTCCACAATTTTCTGGGTTTCACCGACGGTGACAGGGCAGTTTTTCTAGCAGCAGGAATGGGGGCTAAACTGATTGCCTTAGCTGGAATGGATTTCGGATGCACCGTGGGCAAATACTCCAAGAAACAAGTGGCATCAATTGAGGTTAAGAGAAAAAAACTCAAGTTCGGGAAAGAACTACTTGAATGGCTAGCTACTGAAATGGCAGAAAAAATTAAGCTTTATAACATCACGTTTAACGGGGAAAACATTGAGGGATTTAGAAACATCAAAACCTCAGATTTACAAAAAATTGTCCGAAGCGCAACAATGTGAAAAACAGACTTTTTGGGACTCAAAAGATGCGGGCTACGGTTAGAGACCGGGTATATTTGTCTCTACTAAGTTTATGTCCATGCTGTAAGACTGCCCGTCAACAGTTGGAGAGGTCATGACCATTTTGATTGGCCACTGTATGCTGTTGTCAACGTAGTACGTGGCGCTGACGCCTTGGCTGCTGTATGTGTAGACAGTGCAACTTCGTGTTCCAAGGTTCGGCAAAGTTATTTGCGCGCTATAAGTGCTATTCAAAGGCAAGCCCTCTGGTTGGTATGTCATGTTTTCCCTGCTTACCCAAGTCGTAGTCGTGTTCGTCGTTGCGCCAAAGGGTGTTGACATACTGTAGCTAGTTAGGACTTGAATTTGAGTTTCGTTGAGACCGATGATTTCCATGGTTGCGTTGAAGTTAACTGTCATTGATAGGACAGTGGCTTGGCCTGTGTATGTGGCGTATGCGCCTATTTTAATCCAGGATTGAGAAGTATTTTGATTGCTAGTTTGACTGCTAGACGGGTTCTGACCGGTTAATAATAGTCCGCTGGTTAAGGTTGCTGCTAGAGCAATAACTAGGATAGCGACTGCGATTAAGGCTATTTTCTTTTTGCTGTGGGTAACGATTTTTGTGTTTTGCTGATTGGTTTCCAATTTGGTCACTTCCAGCGTATTAAGTATTGCGAAACCATATATATCTTTTGGAAGGCAAACCAGATTTGAGAAATAAATTAAAAAACTACGAACTCAAATCAATTAAGTCAGCCAACATTTTCTAAAAACAACTTTTCAAGAAATCAGTACTATGCTTTAGGGTTTTTTGAAAATATCCAACCCTTTTTGCACCGCTTCGCCGAGATAAAGGTTGTCAAAGATTGTGCCTTCGCTTTCTCTTAGTTTCATGACGCGGATTATTTCTTCGAATTTGCCGTGAGCTATCCCGTTGGCAAACACCGCCGCACCTTCTGCCGCTTGTTTAGACATCTTTGCCTCGCCTTGAAATCTCACAACATCAACGTGCGAGCCAATCGCGCTAAAGAAGTCTTGCAATCTCAACTTTATCGCATCAACGAACGGGGGCATATTTACGAATCGCCCGCTTAGAATCACTTCTTTGGGTTTAATGGCGGGTAGAAGTGAGGCAACGTCTTTAACTATTGATTCCATCATTAGGTCATATCCTGCTCGCACTTTTTCGTTGCTTTTGGCAAGAGTGATGAACTCTTCCAAGGGTTTTGAGGTGTCAATTCCAGCGACTGATGCGCATCCTCCGGTGAAAAGCATGAGTTTTGAGAAATCTTTAACTGTGTTAGCCAAAGCGTAGGCGACCTCTGAATCCAAGAAGCCCATGCCAAGATATGAGGGAAAACCCGCGGTTCCTGCCATGGCATCAACTATTTGGCCGTTTTTAATCGCCATCGCCGAGGTATATGCAAATCCTATTTCTAAAAGGATGCAGTTGGTTTCTTCATAGGGGATTTTTAGTCTTTCTGCTTGATTCTTAACTGCTAAAACGGCACTGAGTACTTTATCGGATGTACCCATGTCTATCTTGTTCGCTTTTCTGTACTTAGGAACCGTCGTTAAGTGAACCACTGACGGCGTAAACCAAACCTCAAGGTCCGCGGCAGTCTTCATCATTTTCATGGCTTCTCTTAAGCCAATAATCTTCAGCTTCCTTTCCACGTCAGCCTCAGTTACAAAAGTTGCCAATGCAATGTCTGCGTAGCTTGCATCCTTTGCTTTTTGAAGAGACATTCCGTATCCGGAAGGTCCAACAATTGCATCTATGGAACCCGCGGTCCGTTGGGTTTCCCTGAGCTTTTCGATTATGACGCTGGGTTTCTTGGTTATTTCGTCTCGAGGTATAGCTGTGTCAATTAAGACTTTTCCGTTTTCGTCGTCGAAACCGAAGATGTCCATGGTTTTTGTTCCGGAATCTATTCCGATAGCTTTAACCATGTTTATGCCTTCGAAACGGAAGCGCCACTATTATTTGCTTTAGTGTAGAATACTTCGCCACCGCTACTCTTCTTTAGGTACTGCTTTAACTCTTCGGTTAGGCGTTTGGCTTCTGCTTCCCCTTGCACAAGGGAGTAGAATGTTGGTCCCCAAGAGGTTTGGCATGCGCATGAGCTATGTTGCAGCATGAGTTTGATGCCGCCTTCAACCACTTTATTGCGGTATGTGCCTTCCTGATATGAACTCCAGAATTGCCCGAGCTTTTGGTTAAAAGCGGTTAATCCTTCGCCGAATTCTTTGATGTTTTTCTCTACGAAGGCAGGCATGATTTTAACTAAAACTATTCTTGAAAGTTGGTCAGATTGCTCTTTTAGCATAACTTTCAAGTTGCCTAATATTTCGTCTTCTTTTGAGCGCATCTTTGTTATTTCAACTCTAGATTCATCAGGGATAGCCACCACAAAAAACCAGTCTTTCGGCATCGCGCTTTGAAATATGAGAGGCGGAACCATCTTTTCTCTTTGGTCAACTTTGAATCCGCCTTCAATTATGAATCCGCCCGTCTTGAATGCGTAGACACCTAATGCAGTTATTGTTCCCCTGCCCATAATTAGAGCCACATCTTCAACGCTCAAATTTAAACCATAAAGATTGGATAATCCGACTCCGATTGAGAGAGCTAATGTGGTGTGAAATCCTAAGCCAACAAACTTTGGAATCTCTCTCTTAATGTGGACTTCTGCGCCTTCTATGTGTGTTTTTTCCACAAAGCGTTTTGCAAATTTGAATGCATCTTTATCTTCAGCCTTGATTCCCTTTGCTTTGGCAACTTCAACTTCAAGCGGAAGATCAATGGCGAAACCCACCGTTCCATAGAGCCTTCCTAAATCGCCAGTTAAATCAAAATTCCCTGTATGCAAATGTGCCGGAGCGCTAATTGCCAACTTTTCCAAATAAACCACCAAGCAATTTTTAAAGACGCAATTAATTAAGTCGAAACTAATAAACTATTAGATTAGGGCTCCGCCAAGTCTTGGGGTGATGTTCTTCCTTAACCTTCGGGTGTCAACACTCACTGATAGTTCCGCGAACGACCCAACACCAACGTTCTAAAACTTAGAATTAAATATCAGAAAGAGCCTAACCAACCTCGCTTGTAGCCTCAGTGATGGGATGGATAAAAATCTGAAAATAGTCTTAGCGGTTGTCTTAATTGTTGTGATTGAAGTAAGTGGAATATTCTGGTTTCCTGCCTTATCGCGAACACTTAAACCAGCAAGCAGCGGGCCAACTACACCAGCAACCAACGTGGAGCAGATAACCGCACAATATCTTCCAGGATATGTTTTCCAAACCATTTCAAACTCAGGTGAGGGAACGATTTTTGAATCAGCCACAAGAATCTTTTTGGTTTCCGCCGAAACATATTACGGGTACGCCAACGAGACAGTAAAATCACCTAACCCTTTTGAAGGTAACATAATTAACAAGGGCGACCCAATTTTCATAATAAATGCCACATTGAGGAACGATTACAGCCCTCAAAAGCCACTACCCCTATCCAGGGATAATTACGCATATATTTTCGTCACCGCAGCTCTCTATTCCCAAAATGTAACAATAAATATGAAGGATGTGAGTCCAACAGACCCTCAAGTTGGGGGATTTCTCACTGCCTTCATTGTGTTAAGTAGTGGGGAAACGGCTTCTGTTGAGATTTGGTTGGCGACAGGCAATAGGAACATCGACCATTACGAAATCAACCTCAGCGTCTTTGGAACTCCACCACCCTAAGATTAGCCAGAATTATCTTAAACAATCAAAAATCGACTTATTGATGGGCGACAAACCTAGCAAATATCTGGGCGCATTAAAACAAAGTAAATCTGGAAATCATAAAGTAAAGAATAATAAGCCACATCACCATTGCGGTTCACTTGGGATAGGGTTTAATGGTGGAAACTGGAAAATTGAGGGCTAAATCGCAGGATAGTAAAGGGGTCTTAACTATCGATGTTCAAAACCAAATACCTGAAAACGAAATTGAACTAGAAAAAGTCGGAATTGAAGGCCTAAGAAAACTTGTTTCTTTGAAACGGGCTAAAGCCACCTACAACGTTATTGTCACCATAAACAGCTACATTACCTTGCCAGCTAATCTTCGCGGCGTTCACATGAGCCGTTTTGTTGAATCAGTTAAGGCGACTCCAACCACCGCTTCGTCAATAGAAGATTTGGCTGAACTGATTTCGAAACAAGCGTTAGAAAAACATGGAGTTGATTGTCAGACCGAAGTTTTTGGTGAACTTCCTTACGAAAGGACAAGGCCAGGCGGGGAGAAAGAAAGCTCAATAGCTCAAATGTTCGCTAAATACTCAACTAAGACAGGAAAGAAAACTGCAGGCATTCAAATTAATGGAGCGCTTAGCTTGCCCATGTTCAAAAGCAATGTGCAATGGCTTAACTCACAACCAAAGAGGAAGCCTCAGCGTGGAAATAGACTCAAACCAAAAAACCCAACTGCTAGATGTCATCGAGATTTGCAGTCAAAGTTTTAGTTCACCTATATTTTCATTATTAAAAAGGTCTGAAGAAAAGAAAGTGGTGGAAAAAATGCATGAAAACGCCAGATTCGTCGAGGATGTGACGAGAAAGTGCGTGCAACTTTTAAAAGAAAAGTATCCCGACAGGTATTGTAAAGTTAAATGCGTAAGCATAGAATCCATTCACGATCATAACGTTTTTTCAGAGTGGCGAGGAATCCTATAATCGAGGTTGCAGCCATGTATCGACTAAGAGTCGAAACAACATTTGATGCAGCACACAACATTCTCGCGTCCAACGGCAAATGTGAAAGGCTACATGGGCACACATGGAAAATGGAACTCTTCATTACAGGCGAAAAAACAGAATCAACTGGCATGGTTATAGACTTTAACGTTCTAAAGACAAACCTACAAGAATTAGCCGAAAAACTCGATCACACATACCTAAATGAGCTAACAGAAATCGGCAACCCAACATCTGAAAACATTTCAAAATACGCTTTTGACTTCCTCAAAAAAACGATGCCGAACTCGGTGAAACTAGAAAAAGTAAGAGTCTGGGAAAGCCCAAAAAGTTGGTGCGAATACTCAGAGTAATCCAAATGAAAAAATAAGTCATGGACATTTAGCTCTATTATTGTCTTTAGGGTATTTGTGTGTGCACATGTCTACTCTCTAGTCTACTAAATGATTCTATTAGACGCCAAACATGATTCAACATAGGTGTGCACAGACCCAACGTCCCGCACTTTCAACATGAAAAGGCGTCTTTAACATAAAAAAAACAGGTTTTGATGTAGAAAAAAAGTCTAAAAAGAAAAATAAGAGCTGATTGTCAACGGGTTTTCGGACTATTTATCTGCTGTGGTCGGCTAATGGATAGCGGCTCATGGCGGCAAGCATCACTTCACTGAAGCTTTTTTTGCTGAGGTGCCTGGCAAAATCAGAAGCGGCTATTATACCGACCAACACGTTATTTTTTGTAACGGGAAGCCGCCTTATTTTGTACTTGACCATTTTCCTTGCAGCATCTCGCAAGGAGGACCCTTCCTCAATTGTTACGAGCGGATCTGACATTATCTCTGAGACTTTAGTGTCAAGTGGTTTTTTCTGCGCCATTACCCTCCGTACTAAGTCTCTTTCAGTAACTATGCCTTTAGCCACAACACCCTCCATTACTACAAGATCACCCACGTCCTGTTGGTGCATCAGCTTCGCGGCTTCAAGAACAGTTCCCAAAACATCAATTGTAATGACATTCGTCGTCATAAAATCTTTAACGGTCGGCATCACTTTAATGGTCTATAAACTACCGTATAAAAGTTTTGTGACGCTACAATTCTGGAACGGGTTCCAAATACTTTATACTTCTTGGAAGCAGGATTCGAAAATGCCTACCAAAAGGACAACTTAATATTATTGAGAAAAAGAAAATAAATCAATAACAAAGCTATCAGAGACGGGCAAAAAGCGGCCGGGGTGAGGTAGCTTGGTAGCCTAGAGGCCTGTGGAGCCTTTTGCCAGGGTTCAAATCCCTGCCCCGGCCCTCCTCAAACTTCCATGATCCGTTAAGTGCAGGGGTCGCCGAGCATGGTCAAAGGCGTAGAACTGCTCTCCGATAAGAGGGTGGTATGTTAGCTTCAGGAGCCTATCCTGTAGAGGTTCGTGGGTTCAAATCCCACCCCCTGCACCATTTCCAATTCAGCTTTTTTCAGTTATTGTTCATAATTGGGCTAAAACTTTTGTCAAAATTGAGTTGCCCCGTTGAGTGTGGCCTTGGCTGCTATCGTCACAATGTTTAAGAAGCAATTTCTGCATTGAATAATTATTGTAATCCTTGATTTCCTTTATGGAGGTGAGTTTTTGGCGAAAATTAATCCAGGCTCAAATTTCAATGAAGATAACGATATTCGAACCGCGCATCCAGGCGGTCTGCAAAATATTAACTTCATAGAACCTAAAATTGACGATAAGGGTAAACTTCACTGCCCAACTTGCGATAGAGTTTTTAGTTCAAGAGAAGATTACATCAGCCACGCTTTATCTAAACATCAGACCATAGAGCCAAATCGCGCGCGCAAGTTTTTAGCTACGGTTCCATACAATATTGGTTTTCATTTTTTCATATCTGAAGGCAGATACACGGGGGAAACAGCTGTTAGTTTAGCAACATTTGCCAGAGAAGTTGAAGTGGCACCGATTGAATCGATCGATTTTCATTTCAAAAGATCTGACTTCCAAAAGTGGATAGCAGACACCATTAGAGACACTGAATTGTCAACGTCAATCGGAAACGTTGAAAAAGAACTTGCGGGTGAACCATTGAGAAAAAGACTTCTCTCGATCATAAATGCGCGGGTAAAGGAACTGGAAAATCAAATATAACATTCGTGCAATCTAGGCGAAGAAAATAATCAAACGGGGCTAACGCTTTTTTTCTAAGCGCCCCTTTTTATTTTTTTAGTTTCTAGTGTTTTTGAGCCCTCCTGATCTAATTAACCTCTGGCTATACAGTTGTCATAAATCTAAGCAATCTTTTAAGCTAACTAAACTCTATAAATATAGGCATGCCTCAAAAAAAAGCGAAGATAGTTGTCACAGAACTAAATGAAAGAAGCGGAAAAGGTCTTGCTTTAGACAAACAGATTTTGCTGACCGAAAATATGCAGCAGCCCAAACTGCGAAGAGCATGTGAACATTACGTTAAGAACTGGCATGATTTCTATCATGCAGGCCTGTTTTTTCAATGTCTTTCGAGGCTGTAGGCGGCAATCCTGATGAATTCCTACAAGCCCAAGCTGCCATAGCCATATTGGCTACCTCATTTGACTTGCATGATGATGTCTTGGACAAGTCTCACAAAACCTTTCGCCTTGCTGGAGCTTGGTGCCCTTCCACGCGGCTTTCTTCCCATGAGCTGCGCAATTTCTTCTCGATTTGCTTCATCAGTCTATGGAATCTGTTGAACTATTAGGCTTTGTTTCGCTTCCAGCAACGAACGCTAACTCAAAATATAAGGGGAGTTTAGAAAAAGATAGCATAGTTTTGGGAAAACAATATATCCGTTCGAAAGCAAATAAAGAACTTTATGGCAAGTGAAAATCGAACCGAAAAAGCGATGAAGATTCTGAACGAAAAAAGCGAAAAAGCACGTGCCATTGTAAAACATTCAATCCTTGAAAAACAAATTGGAATAGGGAAAGTAGACAAGGCTATTGGCCAATATCTTTCAAGATGGAATGATACCACTCGACCCGGCGTGCTTGCGCTCGCCTGCGAAGCAGTAGGCGGAAAAAGAGAAGTTGTGCCTTTGCAGGCTGCATTATTATTCATCGATGCCACAATGGATATTCATGACGACATCATTGACGAGTCAGTCACTAAGAAGAACAGGAAGACAGTTTATGGTAAGATAGGGAAGGAGGCGACCTTACTTATTGGTGATGCGTTCATGGTTGAGGGCTTCTACTATCTTCACAAAGCAATAGAAAACCTTCCGACAGCCCAGAAACTAATGATTATGGACGGAGTAAAAGATTTTCTTTCAGAAGTGGTGGAAGCGCACATATCCGAGGCTCCTTTAAAAACAAAAAAATCGAAATTAAGACCCGAAACATACTTCCAGATTTTGACAAAAAAAGCCGCTGATATCGAGGGTCACATGAAAGTGGGCGCTATCTACGGCTGCGGCTCGGCAAAACAAATAGAGCTTATGAGTAATTATGGGAGAAATATAGGCATTCTTTTGGCGGTAAAATCGGAATTTGTTGACGTTTTTGAGCCTAAGGAGCTTACGCACAGGATAAAATATGAAGTCTTACCGCTTCCAGTTCTTTACGCACTGAGAAGCCCTAAATATGGGAAGCAGATCCGAGAAATCTTGAAAAGAGATTGCCTCACCAATGAGGATTGTAGAGAGCTTGTAGAAATTGTCTACGAGACAAAAGAGATTGCACTCTTAAAACTACGCATGAAAGATTTAGAAAAAGAGGCGATTATTACAACAGATTTACTATCAAACAAAAAGGTTAAAGAAGAGCTTCAGCTATTGGCGGCTTCCATGATAGAAGACCTATAAATACTTACCAAGCAAGTACCTTTGGTTTTTTCCTAATTGCTCGACGCTTCTCCATTTCTCCTCACCTGTATATCTGTTCAACACCTCTACGCTTATAAGCTTTGTCATTATACAAGACACGAAAAGCAACAAACATAGCTAAAATTAATATTAACAATCCGCAAAATTAGTATTCATAAACGCGCTGTGCTTAGTAGAGAGAAAATGCGCAAAATCCAAATCAGAGAGTCCTTTCCTTCACTATTTCTGCTGATCAATAGCATTGTCTGGTTCTCTCTCTCATGGCTACTTATTCAAAACTACATAGGCAACACTTCTTTCAGCAACATTTTGCTCGTATCATCCGCCTATTTTGGGGCACTTCTCTTATCAGCCATAGTTGGAGCTACATTGCTGCGTAAGAAATTAGCAGGAAAAATCGCGTTGTTATCATGGGTTTCGCTTGGAGCAGTCGCATGCCTGCTTTCGGCAGTTTTGGTTCATGGGGCAAGTTCGATCGGCCTGGTTTTTTTTTCAATTCTTCTCGGTGCATTGGCTGGATTAGGTATCCCAACTTGCCTCGCATTATTTTCAGAAGTTACAAAATCAACTAATCGCGGACGCAGCGGAGCAATAGTATTCTTTCTTATTCAAGCAGTGACGGTTCTAATCTATATTCCCGCTATCAATATAAATGTTGATAACGATTTCTTGGTTCTCGCTGCATGGAGAATCGTGGGCGTACTAAGCATATTTTTCTGGGTGCCTCATGAGAAAATTTCTGAGCAGAGCAAAAGTAAGCTCTTAAGCATCATTCGTGAAAGAACTGTTTTTCTCTTATTCATTCCATGGTTTCTACTCACCACCGTAAACTTCGTGGAACAGCCTCTAATCCAGCATTACTTTGGAACAGACCTGTACAACACCTACCAGATGGTCGAAATCGTAATTATTGGCGCTTCAGCTTTTATCGGAGGAGTAATTTGCGACTTCAGAGGACGAAAGGTTTCAGGTATTATAGGCTTTATCTTGTTAGGCGTAGGCTACGCTTTTCTAAGCCTTTTATCTGGAACCCAGATTTCCCAAATTCTATGGGTCTTGTGTGATGGAGTTGCTTGGGGATTCTTATATGTTACATTCATCTTCGTTGTCTGGGGAGATATTTCCCAGGGAAGAGTCCCTGAAAAGTATTACCTTTTAGGCGGCATACCGTTTCTATTATCCAACTTGATCTCAGTTTTGGTCCAACCTTTTGTAGAGTATGTTCCAATAACCACTTCGTTCTCTTTTGCCAGCTTCTTCTTATTTGTAGCAATTTTGCCTCTACTGTACGCCCCTGAAACTCTGCCCGAGAAAGCCCTCAAAGACAGAGACCTAAAGGGATACGCAGAGAAAGCCCTTAAGCAGGCCAACAAGGAGGCAAGCAAAAACCAGAAAAAAGATTCAGCCAAGGCTGAAAAAGAAAACGCGAGCGGAAATGAAGAGTCTGAAGAGAACCCTGCATATGAGAAAGCTCGAAAGTTAGCGGAAAAATACTATTAAGTTGGAGTCGCATTCTCAACTCTGCATGTTCTTCCACGTAATAGTGACAACCAAGTGCAATTTGCAGTGCCGCTACTGTTTCGGTGAGTCACTGGATGACTTTGACGAAAGCTTTGGCGACGATATAGAGGTAGATTATGCTCTTCCCGGCAAAATAAACTATGATGTAGAGCTGCTGGAAAAGTTTTGCCGAAAGGACCCGGATTGCGTCCTAACTTTTTACGGCGGCGAACCCTTGCTTGGTGCTAACAAAATCAAGCAGGTAATGGACAATGTTGAGGCCAAGCTTTTTATGATTCAGACAAACGGGTTGCTGCTTGATAAGCTCGAGCCAAAATACGTTAACCGCTTTCACACTATTTTAGTATCTGTTGATGGCGAAGAAGCTTTAACTGATTATTACAGGGGAAACGGAACTTTCCGCAAAGTCGTAAACAACCTCAAATTAATCAAGAAAAACGGCTTCAGAGGAGAATTAATTGCTAGAATGACAATAATGGAGCAAACAGACATCGACAAACAAGTCCGATGGCTCTTAGACAACGATGAATTTTCGTTTTCCTCAGTGCATTGGCAATTGAACGCTGGTTTTTGGGGAAACGATTACCAAAGGCGCAACTTTGAACCATGGACAGAGACAAGCTACATTCCTGGCGTAAAAAAGCTTGCAAGATTCTGGGTGGACCAAATGGAGGAGGAGAAGGGCGTTGTTTTGAAGCTTTACCCTTTGCTGGGAATTGCCAATTCGCTTTTGCGTGGAGAGAAAAATTGTTTTATGCGTTGTGGAGGAGGCTGGATAAACTATGCCATTCAAACTGACGGTTACATAATTCCTTGCCCAACCATGTGGGGGATGAAAAAGTACTATTTAGGCAACATTAGCAATACTGATCCATGTAAAATAAAGAAAATTTTTGTTGACCAGCCGCCATGTACAAAATGCTCGATTCTGAACGTTTGTGGCGGAAGATGCCTGTATGCAAATATAACTAAACGATGGAATGATGAAGATTACAGTAAAGTTTGCCGCACAGTTGCAAAACTCGCTGACGCTGTTAAGGCTGAGGTTCCACGGATTCAGCATTTGCTCAAGAAAGGAAAAGTCAACATAAAAGATTTCGATTTCATCAAGTATAATGGGTGCGAAATTATACCATAGCTCTTGAGGTTATCCATTATATGTCATTTCCTTTTTCTGAATAGTTTGTGTCCTTCTATTTCAGCGTGAAACTCGAATCCGACTTCTATTAGTTTGATTGCGTCTTCCATTGTATCTGCCACTTTGACAGTGAATTGGTCGTTTGCGTCGCCGTTATAGAGCATTTCTTCGAGGTGAATGTAGTTTTCTGTTGAGGTGATGCTTTTGTGTCCTAGAATCATTTTAACGTGCCATGGGTCTTTAGTTTTATGTTGTTCTGTGGTTGCTTTCCAATGTCTGAAAGTGTGGAAGTGAATTAGTATCAGTTTTGGGTTAGCTTGGCGTTCTATTATTCTTCTTTTCTGTAGGAAGAAGCTAGTTCGCATGTCGTCTGCACTGGCAAATATTTTGTTTTTCCTTGCGGGGTTTCTGTTGATTCTAGGAAGCCTTGAAACCATTTCAATAGCTTTAGCGGATAGCGGCAATATTCTGCTGTTGGATCCTTTTTCTGCTTTTATCCTTACTTTTCGTTGTTCCCAATCTATCGAGAGCCAATCAAGTTCCGCTATTTCGCCACATCTTGCGCCCGTTTCTTTTAGTAATTGGCAAAAACACGCTTGTTTCTTTCCTAGAGCTGCGATTAATAGGTCTATTTCGTTTTCTGTGGGTATGTATGGAATTTCGTGTTCGTCGGAGTATTTTGGGACTCGCCATCTTATTTGATTGTAATCAAACCAGCTTCCCAATATTCCTGTAACAGTTTTCTTTGTGCTTTCTTTAATCGTTGATTTAGCCAACGCTGCCTTAGTGCTTTCGGGATCAAATAGATCTGCTCCGTCCTGCAATAACCGCTTGAAGGATTTTCGATAGTTTAAGATTGTGCCGTCTTTTCTTCCATCATTCTTTAGCTGTATAAGGAATTTCTCGATTTGCAGCCATGCTTTAACTTCGTTTTCTGTTGGTGACTGTTTCCCTTTCTCCGCGCAAGTCTTGATTTCTTGCGTGGAAGCCAAATTTTTCGCATCCTGCGGGATTACGCTTATTTGACTATTTACTTTGTAGGCTAATTCCTTTTTAAATGATTGTTCAGAAAGATGCTTACTAAATCTGTGCCCATAATCCGCACACCTGTACCGTTGGATGGGCTCGATTGATTGTGCATTTAACGGTGCATCTCTGAAACCATCTTTGAATATTCGGTCACTCCCACATTCGGGGCATTCCATAGGCTGAGGCTCTGTAGGTGGGCATTGCGTCTGGCATGTTTGCCACTCCCCAGAAAACGCATTATCTAATCCCGCAGATGCAATACTTGAGGAGCTGCCCTTTTCCTGAACCTCAACCATAACTTTCAAGGCTCCTCCTTATCATCAAAACTTGGTATATCAGGAAAAGCTGTCGCAAAGTTGGCGTTAGTGAAGGTTTGCTTTAACTGTTGATAACAGTTCTCGCAGCGTCTAAGTATGTCTTTTTGAGGCGTAATGATTTGCTTTGTGACTGCTAAAGCTGTGCAAGCTTCGCATTTTTCACCGGTTGGAATATCTTTGACATAAAAAATGGGCTGATGCTGGCCGAGTTTGCCTTCAATCGGTTTCTCCTCTTTCCTCTTTGTCCTTTCAGGAAACACAAGCAAATTGCAACTTTTTTCGCTATCGAGCCTTGATTCTTGCTCTATTGGCTTCCTATCACTTATTACCTCCGAGGCCCAATATTTTTTCCTCAACACCTCAGGAACGTCAACCAAGGTCTCCTTGCTGTCCTGATGATTCTCCGAAAAACTTTTTGCCACCTCTGAGCAGATAAGATGAGAAGATAGAGATAAGAATGATTTAAGCTCGTTTGGGTAATTGGCTTTGTATTCGCTTATCTTTTCTGAAAAGACAAACGAATTAACGCTATTTTGCCCATTCACAATTTCATATTGAAAAGGCTTACTACTTTCAACCTCTTTGAGATAGCCATTCTTAGCGAGTGTTTTCAAAATTCTGGCAGCTGTCACTGACGAGCAGCGCAGTTTTTCGGCTAATTGATTCTTGTTTAATTTATCGCTTTTTTCAATGATTTCTAAGGCTTCTTTCTGGCGTTTTTCTATCCTGGTGACTGTTTCAATTATAGCGGTTTCAAGGATAGTTAGGGCTAATTCTACATCTTCGCAATCAGCTATAACATACGTGTTTTCCTCAAATGTCAGCTTTATCCGTTGCCTTTGGTGAATAAGCGCCAAGATTTTAATGACATTAAGTATCCTCTCGATTTGTGTTCTTAGAGCGACTTCTTGTTCTTTCTTGTTAGCTAAATCTATCAAGCCAAGAAGGGCAGTTGGTGGAAAAATTACGACTTCTAAGCTAAAATCTAACAAAGCAAGAGCATTTTTAAAGTCTTTTTCTGAATATACGCTCTTGTTTTGTTCTGGAAACAGTCTGGCTCTCAGGCTTTCCGGTATGCTGGCATCTCTCATTTTCTTAGCGCATACACGCTTTGTAAGCGTTAAGCTATCATTCATGCTATTTTTGAAAACGCGACGATATAGGTCAGCAGCAACATCTAACCCGCTGTCTGTTGAAATAAAGTTTTTGGCGTTTGTTTGAGTTTCTCCTAAAGTCATCTTTCCGGTGATTTCATCGCGCATTGGATAGATTGTTTTAATTCCCTTTCCTTCGCCAATAGATCTTAAGCCTAAGGTTCCAGTTTCGCTTCGTATTCCCGCTAACTCGTAAATTATCATTGTGCCTTTGAAGTCTTCAGGAAGGTACTTTATTGCCTCTGGCGTGCTGGTGGTGAATTCGAACAGCCAGTCTTCGGGAATTAAAGGACTTATTGCTCTTATGCTTTCGTTCTTTCCGCTGCCGCTGTGTCCTGTAATGATTTCGCTTATTGGATAATGAGTTTGACCACTAATTGTGAAAATGAAGTTTTGTTTGATTAGATTGTCTTCACCAATTAGATGTTTACGGCCTAAAGATAACGCGTGATCAAGCAGTTTTGGGTCCGCTAACAATTTTTCCGCCTTGGCTTTCTCTTCTTTTGTTGCTTCTTCGATGCTTTTTTGGGCTAATGGGCAGCCTTCGGGTTCGCAAACAGATTTTAAAATCGGATCATTGCAACCGTAAACATAGTTGCCCTGAAGGGCTGACTTGAGTAATGCTTCTATTTCTTTACTGTCCAGCTGCGGTTCATTAAATTTGTTCCAAGTTCTCAGAAGTTTTAAGCTGGCCTCTGCTTGGTATTGCTTGCAGTTCCCATAGTAGCTTGCTAATCTTATTCCATGTTCATTTCTTAGGCCTTCTTCGGTTCCCTTTGTAAGTTCTCTGATACAGTTGGGGTTTTTTCCTCTGTATGATTGATCTGGAGCTTCTTTGCGGTCAAACCAGGTTTCGCTTTTCCCCTCAGATTTTTCTCCTCTAACGCCTGCGGCATAAAAAGCGTCCAAAAGCAAGCCTTCTAAGTCATTAAGGACAGCAGGTGAATTGTCATTTATTTTTTTGTAGTTTCGGCTGGGCGCCATAGCGCAATAAGTGTGCTCGCCGAGAAGTTCTATTGCACATTCATTATGGTATGTCTTTAGAGTCTTGGGCTTAGAATGTACGTAGTATGTCCAGTGTTGGCCTCCGCTTGGTGTTTCCTCGATCATTGTGGCAGGTAGCTCTTTTAAGACACGTTGACCTTTCTCAATAGCCTTTGGCGAAACATTTTTGACATCAAAATCAATTACTGCTAAGTATAGGCTGTCTTTGTTTTTTGTTCCACAAACAATGCCTATACCGTCAGCGTCAGAAAAGTTCAAGCTGTCAAATTCTTCTTGTGTTTGTCTCTGTGTTTGCCACTTTTCCCACTTTGTTAAGGGTTGTTTTACTTTTATTGTGAATACGTTAAGCCCTATTTCATAGTAAGCTTGGGCCGCACCTAAAAGCTCTGATTTTGACCCGTTTTGCGTCATCATTGTCACCGTTTTCCTAGATTTGATGAAAACTCGTCACATGCTTCTGACCGTGCAATTTGGTTGATTTTACCTTTTAAGCAACGACCAACCCAGCTTGAGCAGTCCCAGCATCGGTTTATAGATTTTCCATTGATGGCTTGATTAAGCAAGTTAGCGGCGAGCGCTGCACAGTCTCTGAGAGCCTCGGAATATCCTTCGGGAAAAGGTTCCCCCTCTTCCTGAAATGATGTTTTAATGCAACAGTTGACTGCCATTTATCTGTGACACTCCAATTTGATTTGTTTTCTAAGTAAACCTATGGCAAAAGGGCAAACTCTCCGCTCTTTTTCACACATTGGTTTACCTCCGGTTCTCTGCTAAAAACTGGCTGTAAAGTTATTTTGCCGTTAACTTCTAAAGCAATTGCCACTATCTTTTTGCCAGCTTCTTGCTCCGCGTTCTTTATCCAGCTTTTAGGTAGCGTTATGCTTTTGCTGTGTCCTACTTCCATGAGTTTTCTTATTATGGGCATTTTATTTCACAGTATAGACTATGTTACAACAAGGTATATAAGCAATGATTGGCATAATAAGCGTGGTAATGCCCATTGTCAAGGACAAAAACGTTAATCAAACCCGAAATTAAAGTCGAGAGAGCCTTTGTTAAAAATGCAAATTTAAAACAGTATAAAATGCCCAATGAAACGGGCCTTAGCTACCGTACTGTCCTTAGAACACTCAAGCCTCTGGAAAGCCGAGGGTTCATTAAGTTAGTAAAGATTGAGCCTTCAAGTAAAGGTGGAAAAGAAAACAAAATCTATGCCTTAACGTTAAAAGGGGTCTTTTTTTGCCTGAATTCTTTTACACCTGAACAATGCGATTTTGAAGTCAATGGAGGATTTCATTACTCGCTTGATAAAGCAAACGAGGTCATTAAAAGCAAAATTAAGCCTTACAACTTAAATGATATAATCAACTTCTTAAAAGTCTCAGGCACAGATTTGGATTTTCCAATTTTCAGGGAGATACATTGGCTTCATGAGCATTTTAGGGAAGACATTTTTCGAGCAATTATGAACGCTGCGAGCCAAGCAATAGCCCGCGACAAACTGCCTAATGTAGACGGCGTGAGAAATATTATGATAAATCAAGAAAACAAGAGTCCCGAAGAAACTGAAGTAACCATAAAAGAATTCTTAAATATAGAAACCCTAACATTACGCGATATTTTCACTGAGGCTTTCGCTTTTCAGCTCTCATTCTTGCAAGGAAAAGGCGACCTTCACAACGAAAGTATCCAGCGCATTTTCGCTAAAGTTGCAGCTGAAATTGAGCAAAGAAACCAAAGCACACTTTATCCTCTGAAACAACTGGTTGAAACACTAAAGTAGACAGCAAATAACCTTGCATTTCTTTTTAATGGATAACTTGAAAAAAGATGCTGTTGCCGTCGATTATGGGTTTTATTGTTGTTTTTGGAGAGCTCGCAGTAATAGTTCATTTTGGCGTATTATAATTTTGTTTTGGTCTATCAGTGCTTTTAGGCCTGCACCTAATATCTGGTCTGTGCTGTTTCCTGAGAGTAAGGTGCCGAGGCGCATCCAACCTGTTCCTGCTTTCATGCATTGCGAGGTTCATCATATCTTCTTGCATGCGTTTTTTAATTTCCTCTTCTGTCATTTCGTCAGTTACAAGCAGTTGAACTGAGCCTTTTTCTAGTTTTTCAGCTATTTTTGCACGGTTCTTTTTTGCTGTTTTGAGGTCTCCTGCTTCTCGGATTCCGAAGGGTTTAGCGTCTGTTCCGCATTCAGGACATTTTTCGCCTTCCTTGATTGGTTTGTCATAGACGCAGTCTCGGTTCGGGCAATAGTTCATTTGGTTAAATAATGGCGTGTTATCACCTCCTATCTACTCAGAGAACTGACAGTTTCCAGTTTTCCTTTTTTTTCTTATTTCTTTTTCTGTATTCTGGGTCTGGAGGCTCTTCTCGACTACTTTGCATGGTTAACTCAATAAAAGATTAGAAAATCATAGTTTTTTCTGCTCAGCTTTTGCTCCTCTTTCGCTTTCTAGCCGTAAGCACGACAACGATAATAATTGAAATCGCCATGAATAACGACAAAACTGCCAATGAAGGAAATTCTGGAGTTGTAGGTGTTGCTGTCGGTGTCGAGCTCGTTACTGTTGGAGTTGCAGATGGCAAACTCGCTGAAATTAATGCGTAATCGCTTGATTGTGCGGTTAAAGAATAACTTGTGATCAAGGGTATTTGACTTGAATCAGTGACGATAATTTCAAAGGGTGATGTACCACCAGGGGAAATGTCTTGGGGATTAGCAAACGTTAATCCGGTGTCAACAACCATTCCACTTGAATCATAGCAAGTTGCGAAAATTTCTGTGGCACTTGAGGTTGCTGACCCTGTGTTTTGGATTTGTCCAACGATATGAACATCTCCAATAGAATCAGTATAGGAGCTATTAGAGGTAATTTCTAAGCCTTGAGTAATGGAACCGTTTGTTGTAGACGTAACCTGAAGTTTATTGGTGCTAAATTGAGGTACTAAAGTTGAAGTTGTCTCTATAATGTCAAATGGTGATTTAGCGCCAGGTTGCATATAACTCAATGAAGCGAAAGAAAACTGCGTATCGACAACTTGGTTGTTAGTATTATAATAAGTCGCGGTTATCTGCACGTAATCAACCGTGTTGGAACCGGTATTTTGCACTTCGCCTACTATGTGATAATCGCCTATAGAATCGGTAAAGCCACTGCTTGATATTACCGTAACGCTATCAGCCTTAACTGAATTCAAGCTTGAAATACAAATAACAGACATTAAGAGCGTTAATGAAATTAAAATAAGTAGTATTTTGTTGTTCATTTTATTTTCCATCTCCGACTGCTCATCGCTTAGTAGGTTAGTTTTATTTTTAAATTTTGTGCTACCCTAAAGGTATACCCTAATAGTGCTCGAAAAAACACTTGTCTAACTTGCGGTGCTACCAAATTAGGTTCACAGCATGATTGAATCATACGGCAAACTGACTAATCGCCCAACGCAAACAGGCGGAAAAATGTATGATAAGTTCTTCATTTATGTTCCAATAGAGGTGGCAAGGGATAGCGCATTTCCATTCAAAGCTAACGAAAGAGTTAAAGTAAAAATTGATGTGGAAAATAAGAGGTTAATTATAGAAACAATAGTTTAACAGATTACTTCTTTTTCTCACAAAAGGCATGAATTAGACAGTTAGTGTAATTTTCGCAAAATTTGATTGATTCGGACGATACCGCAACGATACAGAGAGTCTTTTACGGCTCAGACTGTCTCTCATTCCGTTGTTTATTTTTGTATCGCCCTTTCCTTGCTTGCATGACCAAACCTAGTCACCTTCCACGTTGGGGCTACCCCCTGGGTAATCCCCCGAATAATCTGGGGGTTACGTTCAGAATATAGAATGGCATCTTTGTCTGTGAAACATAGAGTTCAGCTATAAAGCTTAAGAGGCGTCTGCCAATGCCTATGCCCTGGTAATCTGGTAGGACGACCGATGGGCTAACCCCTGTTGCATACCTGATTTCATTTTGATATGCACAACAGCGATAAACGCCACAGGCTTACCCTGATAGATTGCTGCATAGCATCGGACGCCTGCTCCGAGCTTGCCGTTCATAATGAAACTGCGAAACATCTTCCATAATTGAGCGCCGCACCGATAAACTTTGAGTTCAATGGGCGGCCGGCTACATTTTGCGGATTAAACTCCATCGTGTCAGTGCAGAAAACACAATCAGGATCAAGCCAATCGACCACATCGTAGTGACAGGTTACGGCAATGAATTTCTTTTTTGATCGTCGAACCGCCTTGCTGATGGCAAAAGCACTGACCTTAGCAATCTTGCCGATAGACAACGCTTGTGAACTCATCGAATACTGCTAAGGGTTTATCTAAGCAAAGTGCGCGGGCGATGTCAACCCTCATTTTTTCCCCTTGACTTAAGCAGTCATAACTTTTTAGCCAGTCCGGTGGTGAGGCGAAACCAACGCTGCCGAGCATTCCGGTAATCTCTGAGGTTTCAAGCCCTTCTGGAAAGTCATCCAAGACACATTTGCTTTTGTACTGGAAACCTAGGGAATTATATCAGGCCTCAGGGAAAATCTGTTTAGCAATACTTGTCTTGCCGGAGCCACTGCGCCCAACTATAACTCCGATTTGCCAATCAAAGTCCTAAGAGGCAAGGAACCCTTAAACCGCTTTTCAAGCTTAACATCATTTAGAGTGTAGCTGCCAACGACGTTTTGAGCCCTAAAGCTATCGGCTTCTTCCCAATGTTTTACAATGTCAAAATCCGTAGCTTATACCCCTCCGCTTTCAGCTTATCAAAAACTTGTTTTTGGTGGGCTTCGTCTTTGCACTCGACGATTATCTCGTAGGTTTCAGGTATAGTTAGCGGAGACTCTTTGTTGTCTAATTCCTGCGGCAGCTTTTCTCCAACTGATTCAAGAAGCGCCTTCAAATGAGTTTCTCGCCGGCTTGAAGTATGCGGACATATTCCTCGTTGTCAAGTTCTGTATTGTGTTTGCCCTTAAGCTTGTTTAGAATCTGCCTAAGCATCCGCCTATCAACGTCACTAACTGGCAAACGAAGAACTGGAGCAAAAAATTCGCCATGCCCAATGCAAATACTCTCGACGCTGTTCGCCATCAACGAGGACGCCGTCTTTATTGGTCAGTATTGGGTAGGTCCAGCCGTATTTTTGCAGGCTATGCCAAATCTGTTCTTGCTGCTTAATGGTTGTGCGGTTAGGGTTATTTTGGTCTGCAGTTAAAAGACGGATGTCTTCTGACGGGGCACATAGGCTTCTGGGACTCTGATCGTCGTTTTCTTTTCCATTTTATACAGCTCATTTTTTTTAATTTTTCCGTAATTCCAGCTTGGATAAAGCCTCTATCATTTCCTCATTTTTTGCCAGTTCTTTTTCAATTTCTGCTGTTCTTTTCTCTTTGTCCTGTTTTTCCTTCAGCGTTTCCAAGCCAAGCGAAAGAGGCTCTTTACGATCTGTGACTTCTACCATTTTTGATAAGTACGCTGGTTTCTGGGGGTCGCCTGCTGTTTGGAAGTGAAAGCTTGCCATACGGTAGAGATATTCATAGCGGTTTAATAATGATAAACCGGGCTTTGTCTAAGTCAAAAAGTTGGGTTAGGACGGGTTGCCAACTGTCGCGATTTTCTGCGTCATAGTAGATATTTCTCTCTGAGGTGTGGTATTTTTCGCTCAGCAACTTCACTATCTCACAGAGAGTAAAGCCTTTAGCTTCGAGCTTTAGGAATTCTAAGCGTCTTTCAAGGATTTCGTTCACTCAAAACCCTCAAAAATTGAAATGTGGATTTCATTTTCACTGTAGTTTGTGGTTCGTTTTAGCAGGTCACCTTCCAGCTTGATTTCTCGGCGCCTCTGCTCCGACAGGAAGTAGTAGGGTTCCTCGAAGATTGGTTGATGGTATTTTCTGCAGATTTTGAAGCAGGCTTCTACTATCTCAAAGATGTCACTATCATCCAAATCGTTGCTCTAAAAGCATCTATGTTTGGAGCCGCTACTCCAGTTCCAAGTTACATGCCAATAGAGGCGCAAACAAATTTTCTCATATTCCGTAGCTTGAGCCTGCAGAACCATATGCACTTTATCATAAATAGTCTTCATCTGCAGAAGCGCCTTATAGAAAACTTTGCTTTCAGGATCTTCCCGCGCTTTAGCGATGTTAATTTGAAAAAGCGCCTCACCTGATTCTTGAGTGCACGTCATGCCCTAACATCAATGTATCTTGCTGTGCCAGCGGATATTTTTCTAGCAGATACTTGCGAGTGGTCAAATAAGTTAGCAGGATTTCCCATTCTCTACCAGACATCAACGATAAATCATTACCTAGCTGGATCTAAAGCTTCGGGGAATAACTGCTTAAGCGTACAGTTAATTTTTTTTTTTTTTTTTTTTTTTTTTTTTTTTTTTTTTTTTTTTTTTTTTTTTTTTTTTTTTTTTTTTTTTTTTTTTTTTTTTTTTTTTTTTTTTTTTTTTTTTTTTTTTTTTTTTTTTTTTTTTTTTTTTTTTTTTTTTTTTTTTTTAAAAAAAAAAAAAAAAAAAAAAAAAAAAAAAAAAAAAAAAAAAAAAAAAAAAAAAAAAAAAAAAAAAAAAAAAAAAAAAAAAAAAAAAAAAAAAAAAAAAAAAAAAAAAAAAAAAAAAAAAAAAAAAAAAAAAAAAAAAAAAAAAAA
Source organism: Candidatus Bathyarchaeota archaeon (assembly GCA_963767735.1). GTDB lineage: Archaea > Thermoproteota > Bathyarchaeia > Bathyarchaeales > Bathycorpusculaceae > Bathycorpusculum. The sequence continues at coordinate 185,226 of CAVYES010000007.1, forward strand.
AAAAAAAAAAAAAAAAAAAAAAAAAAAAAAAAATTTTTTTTTTTTTTTTTTTTTTTTTTTTTTTTTTTTTTTTTTTTTTTTTTTTTTTTTTTTTTTTTTTTTTTTTTTTTTTTTTTTTTTTTTTTTTTTTTTTTTTTTTTTTTTTTTTTTTTTTTTTTTTTTTTTTTTTTTTTTTTTTTTTTTTTTTTTTTTTTTTTTTTTTTTTTTTTTTTTTTTTTTTTTTTTTTTTTTTTTTTTTTTTTTTTTTTTTTTTTTTTTTTTTTTTTTTTTTTTTTTTTTTTTTTTTTTTTTTTTTTTTTTTTTTTTTTTTTTTTTTTTTTTTTTTTTTTTTTTTTTTTTTTTTTTTTTTTTTTTTTTTTTTTTTTTTTTTTTTTTTTTTTTTTTTTTTTTTTTTTTTTTTTTTTTTTTTTTTTTTTTTTTTTTTTTTTTTTTTTTTTTTTTTTTTTTTTTTTTTTTTTTTTTTTTTTTTTTTTTTTTTTTTTTTTTTTTTTTTTTTTTTTTTTTTTTTTTTTTTTTTTTTTTTTTTTTTTTTTTTTTTTTTTTTTTTTTTTTTTTTTTTTTTTTTTTTTTTTTTTTTTTTTTTTTTTTTTTTTTTTTTTTTTTTTTTTTTTTTTTTTTTTTTTTTTTTTTTTTTTTTTTTTTTTTTTTTTTTTTTTTTTTTTTTTTTTTTTTTTTTTTTTTTTTTTTTTTTTTTTTTTTTTTTTTTTTTTTTTTTTTTTTTTTTTTTTTTTTTTTTTTTTTTTTTTTTTTTTTTTTTTTTTTTTTTTTTTTTTTTTTTTTTTTTTTTTTTTTTTTTTTTTTTTTTTTTTTTTTTTTTTTTTTTTTTTTTTTTTTTTTTTTTTTTTTTTTTTTTTTTTTTTTTTTTTTTTTTTTTTTTTTTTTTTTTTTTTTTTTTTTTTTTTTTTTTTTTTTTTTTTTTTTTTTTTTTTTTTTTTTTTTTTTTTTTTTTTTTTTTTTTTTTTTTTTTTTTTTTTTTTTTTTTTTTTTTTTTTTTTTTTTTTTTTTTTTTTTTTTTTTTTTTTTTTTTTTTTTTTTTTTTTTTTTTTTTTTTTTTTTTTTTTTTTTTTTTTTTTTTTTTTTTTTTTTTTTTTTTTTTTTTTTTTTTTTTTTTTTTTTTTTTTTTTTTTTTTTTTTTTTTTTTTTTTTTTTTTTTTTTTTTTTTTTTTTTTTTTTTTTTTTTTTTTTTTTTTTTTTTTTTTTTTTTTTTTTTTTTTTTTTTTTTTTTTTTTTTTTTTTTTTTTTTTTTTTTTTTTTTTTTTTTTTTTTTTTTTTTTTTTTTTTTTTTTTTTTTTTTTTTTTTTTTTTTTTTTTTTTTTTTTTTTTTTTTTTTTTTTTTTTTTTTTTTTTTTTTTTTTTTTTTTTTTTTTTTTTTTTTTTTTTTTTTTTTTTTTTTTTTTTTTTTTTTTTTTTTTTTTTTTTTTTTTTTTTTTTTTTTTTTTTTTTTACTTCTGCAGTCTTTGAATCCTACAGCAATACACGACATTTACAAAAACTTTATACAAAAAATATGTACCAGATGATTACAGAGACACTCCATTTTATCGTGAATTGAAAGGCATTTTGATTCCACACTTAAATAATGAAGATAAAGAAAACGCAGATGTTACGAACTTGAAAAGTATGTTAATTGCCGATGAAGCGCGATTAATGAGTGGAGGTCTTATTTTTTTCAATAGACTAGGCTCTGTTCTAACTTCTCTTTACCCCACATCAGAAGAGGTCAAATTGAACTTTACAATGGCATTATACTGGAGCATAAGCACGTCTTTGTTAAATGCAATGATTCATTCTTTACATCAACAACTCGGTGAAGCTGAAAACCAGAAGTATAAAAAGCTGATGGACCTTGAAACGGAATTTTTCAAAGATATTGATGAGTATTACGACTTAGACTTTAATTGGGCACCTTTCAAGGAGAAATATGAAAAGATAACGACAAAATTAATGGCGTAGGATCAAGATTTTCAGATGGTTAAAGGCAAACTTGGTGCTCTGAAAACTAATATTGTCCTAGGTAAACAAATTAGCCTCGACAATAATATCTTTATACTTACCGCATTCTCAATAGTGATAGCTTCTTCGGAGCTATTATCACAGAAATACTAAGTCTCGGCAAAGATATGGCTGCCCCCAAAGCTGTTGTTAACCATATTGATCATAGTCATTATTGTTATTGTTGGTCTTTTTATTGTTTACATTATAGACAAAATTAGAAAAACGAGCACTACCGAAAATGGATTTTCAACTAAAGTACGAAGATTGCTAAGAAGGATAAAAATTTGGGAAAAACCCAGAGCTAAAAACGACAAAATAAAATGATCAGCGTTTTGCCCTAAATGGCTTTCGTGACAGGACCAGGAATAATCGCAGAAAGGTCCTTTTCAATCTGCTCGTTTCCTTCTGCCGGCAAAAGCAAAAAATGCATAATCAACTTCAACTATTTAAGATTCTATACCTTTCAAAGATCTCCGTTCAATTAGCAAAGACGATTAAGTTGGCATACATAAGAAGTAAAGCCAAGAATCCTTCGCATCGATTAAGTTTGCAGGCATGATTTCTTTGCCTTGCAGACCAAAGACGCGGATATTTTCAAAGCCCAAAGTCTTTAAATGCTTGACGTGTTCTTCTGGCTTGATATAATGCGTTATCAACCTTAAGTTCAGAGCGTCATCGTTTAAAAGTAAGTATGGCACTTCTTCTATGTTCTTTTTCAAGTGTTTGTTTATGGAGCGAAATCGATAGAGACGACGCAGTTCATGTGGCACGCGTGCGAGACCTATCAAATTTTTAGGGAAATTGAACTTGAACAGTTCAGGAGCACAATTAAGGTTATGCGTTGACATGCAGACATATCCCCATCTTGTGGTGACACGGTGTATTTCTTTTAAGGCTAATACTCGGTCTTTGTGGCTCATGTAGTCTAAACCGTTAAAACTGAACAAACTGAAGTCAAAACGCCCATCTTTAAACATGGAGAGGTTTCTTGCGTCAGCCACTTCGAATTGAAACTCTGGAAATTTCTTTCTGCAAGTCTTTATCATGTTGACTGCATAATCTATCCCTATATAGTCCTTGGTTAGAGTAGCAAAATGTTGTGTGGTGCGGCCTCCCCCACAGCCTATGTCAAGCATGCTCATCTGGGATAGTCTGTTTCTTAACAGGTTTAGAATCGTTTGTTCTGGTGGCTGCAAGGCATTTAGTTGAGCGTAATATTCAACTATGGCTGATGACTCGTAAGTGCTTCTCAAAATTCACTTATATCTGCCGAATTTTTCTTGTTTCGCGGTTGTGTCGGCATGAGGGGTACAACTCATGAATCATCTATAGCTTATTTGTTGGTCAAACGGATAAGAACTTTGTGCGTAGCGGGTTATGAATCGCTTGAAAGCGCTTTCTACGGTCTTAAGTAAGAAATTCAAGCTAAAAACTATTTTTATTGATTTGCCAACCGGTTTATAGCGAATGGTCGCTCTAATTTGTACTCAATCAGGAGTACTTTTCTTACTTCATGAAAATCCATAGCGACAATTTTTGGTTGCTGGAATATCTGACCAAACGACATTTTTCAAGACCTTAGAAGTACACAAAGTTAAGCTCGAAACTACATAATCTCCTTAATTGCCGCAGCATTTGAGACCGCTGAAGATTCATTATTTGTTTCTTGCTCAAACATACCATCAAACCCTTGAAAATTATGTGGAAGGAGTAACAGTTGCACCGGAATTACTCCTTTGAACAGCCTTTTTTATGTCATCAATCATAGGTTTGTAGCGTTCAGAATCCATTGTTTCATGAGACAACTCCTTCGCAGCCGAGATATACCAGTCTTTTAACGTACCTTTTCCAAGAACAGGGTCAGCCAAGACAGCCTTAAAATCATTCATACACAGTGAACTTTCAATGCCTGTTTGATTTTCTCTGAGAATTGGCTGCATCTTAGCCTCTTCAACCATAGCTTCTATGTCAGCTGCAGAACATCCTTCAGTATCTTTAGCTAACCTATCAAAATCCAAATTCTCTGCTGCACAGCTTCCAACATAATACTGGAACAATTCCTTTCTAGCCGAGCATGAGGGAGCTGGAATGTAGATGCATTCACCTATTCTGCCGCTACGCTTTAGCGCTGGATCAATTCCCCAAGGCCTATTTGAAGCAGCGATAATGAATAAACCCTCAGGATTTTTCTCTACCCCATCAATCTCCATAAGCAGTTGATTGAGAGCATCCCGATGAGAACCGTGGCTTTCGCGAGCTACTAAACGCCTGTTGACTCCTATGGCGTCGACTTCATCAAGAAAAATAATAGTTGGGATATGCTCTTTCTTTATCATTGCTCTGGCATCGGCAAAAAGCCTATGTATATTCTTCTCGGTTTCTCCGACGTAGCAGTCCATTAGTTCGTGAAGTTTTGCAGTGATAAGTTTGGAACCTGTTTCGCCAGCCAAAGCCCTAACCAACAATGTTTTTCCGCAGCCTGGTGGACCATAAAGAAGAATTGCGAAACCACGCTTTTTCTTGTATTTAGCAAACAAATCAGGTCTCTTCATTGGAAGCACCACATTATTCCGCAACTTTTCTTTTACCTTTTCAAGCCCCTGAACATCAGAAAGCTTGATTACATCTTTCGCTCTTTTCACTTTTTTCCGCAAGTTTGGTTTCTGTGGACTTGTCTGAGCAAATCATTGAAGTGATGGCTTTGTCAATTGCTGAAAAATCATTTTCAAGCTGTTCATATTCTTCCTCTGTTATCAAATTATCAAAGGATTTTTGAAGGGTTTTTCCAAGGTCTTGAAAGTCGGATATGGCCTCAAAGAACTCGTAGCTCTCAGGGATGGCTTGAAGAATTGCAGTTTCTTTTGGCTCTTGATTTTTTGCTTCTAAGAATGTTTTGTTTGTAGAAGTGGGCTTCTTTAAGAAAGCGTTGCAGCAGAACGGAGCTTAAATCGCTAAGAGAGCTTTCCATGTTTTTGAGATGCCCCTTAGTTAATCCTCGTTTGTACAATGCGTTCTCGTTTGAGGGATCCAGTCTTAAGCATTCACTGTAAGCCACCAACGCTTCTTCCCAAAGATGTGACTCAAAGAGTTTCTCCGCCCAGGCACAGTATCCTTGTACCGTGGGAATAGGAAGTGAAAGGCAGACCTTATTCTGGGGTGACGGTAACATAAGCAAAGATTTGTTTATGGATGGTTCAGACAAAGTTTCGCCTCTTTGCGCTCAAACAAACAATAGTCACCAAACGACTGGAAGTCCTCCGGTAGGGACTCTATCCTTCACTTATTTGATTATTTAAAATTGATTACCTAAAAAATGCTCAATTAAAAAAATAAAAAAGCTAATTTTCACTTAACAATTGAAATAAAATATTGAAAAATTGCTTGCTTTTCAAAACTGATACATCTAATTTTCTGCGCTTTTTTATATGTAGCCAAAAGAATCGCTGGAGTAAAGTGAAAGGTAGCGCTTCGTCATAAACCTTATAATTACACGTTCGTTAAAGCTTTTAGATTATGCAAACAGAGCAGCAGATACTATCTTCAACCGTAAAATACGTAAAGGCTAGAGTGCAGCAGGATAGCACTGGACATGATTGGTGGCACGTTTACAGAGTATGGAAAACTGCCTTAAAAATTGCAAAAGAAGAAAAAGATCCGAGTCTTGATCTTTTCATAATTCAACTAGCGGCGTTGCTCCATGATGTCGATGATTGGAAGGCAAGACAACCAGGCGACAAAGAGGATACGAATACGCTTGCATGGCTGCTAAAGGCAGGGGCAGATAAAGACACTATAGAGAAAGTCTGTGGCATTGTAAGGAATGTTTCATTTAAGGGCGCTGACGTCACGGATGCAATGACGAGCAAGGAAGGCAAGATCGTACAGGATGCAGACAGACTTGATGCCATTGGAGCAATAGGCATAGCAAGAGCCTTCGCATACGGAGGACATAAGGGAAAAACCATTCACGATCCTGAAATACAGCCCAAACGTCACAAAACCTTTGCAGCTTACAGGGAATCGAATTCAACAACGATAAACCATTTTTACGAAAAGCTCTTGCTGATTAGAGAACGCATGAACACAGAGACAGGCAAAAGGATAGCAGAAGAAAGAGACAGTTATCTCCGAGCTTATCTGGAAAAATTCCTAAAAGAATGGGAATTAGAAGAATAGTCTATGGAATATTCATAAAGGTACTTGGAAAAATAATCTTTAGATTCAAAAAAAAGCAGTGAAACCGCACAATGTAATCTTTTTATTTTGTGCGTGAATATGGGAATTTCCAGAAATGTCGATTTTGAGGCATTATTTTTTCATCGCGGAATTGTCCTGATCCGACGGGATTTGAACCCTAACTGCATAGACGTCTTTTGGCATCAATCAGTTTACTTAACCACGAGTGCTTAGAAGAAAGCTCGTTTATCCGTTCAAACCTTTTTTAGCGGCATGTTTTCCGTAGCTTTTTTGCTTGTTGCGTTAACTGCTACTTCGAACTCAGCTAAGTCGGCAAGAACGCGATTAGTTAAACTATTAAATTTTTCGGGGTTACGTCTTTTGAATTGCTCAAAATGGTAGCGGTAGCGCATGAAAGCTTTCCAGCCATTAGGACTGTTAGTGTTGTTATCTAAGAGTAAACTTGGTAGTTTACGCTTAACCCTGTCAGCATTCACCAAAAAGAAAGACTCCTCAATGGTCGTAGAAAACAAAAAAGAGGAGAGGTTACGAGTGACGAGAAGAAAATCCCTGATTTCTCGGAAACTACCTCACCTCGGCCTATTTCCCATGCTCTTCCGTAGTTTCGGCCACTTTTCGTTAATTCTGCATTAGTTACGAAGATATTGATATGATAAGTTAATTTACGAAAAACAAAAGAAGAAAAAAAGGGAAAAAGATGCGCGGAGAATGGTGACATCACCACTGAAAATGAGTGCGAAATAATACCTTAATTTTTTATTTATTGATTAAACAATGCAAAAGATTGCAATCTTACAGTTTCTTGTAAACGACGTCCTTTTCTTTCGCGGGCTGAACCAATTTTAATCCTATGCTTTGTCCGCCTTCAGCTCGTTGAAGAGATTTGCCCTCTGTTTGAATAGATTCTGCAATTTGCTCAAAATCAGTCGAAGGACCTTTTACTAGAATGTGATCTCCAACAGATAGGGGTAACATTAATTCAACAATTGCCACGCTAATTTTAGAAAAGAAATGTATAACATGCCCAACCTCGATTATGGCGTCTTCCACCAAAGTTTTTATCCTCTCTTTTAAATATAGCTGGATGCCAATAAAAATCTTATGTATTATAAAATAAATAGAACTAAATAGCTAAAATTTTGGTCTTTGATACGTTTTCATGTGGGTTTATGTTAAAAATGGAGTTAGTTTTTTTTAAGGGTAGAAAGGTGTTTTTTTGCTGAACGAGATAAAAAAAATCTGAGAATTATTTTACCATCCTGAGGTGGCGTCTTCACCAGTTTGCTCCAACGCCTTCTTTTCTTCGTCGCTGACATCTGGAGGTAAATTAACTTGATGATGACTTTCTTCTATTATTTCTCTTTTCTTCTTTCGCTCCCGAATAGTAAATTGACCCCTTTTTTGTTTTTCAGCCAAAACTTTCACCTCCAAAAATCAGAAAATATTATCCTTTAAAGAATAACGGAAATTTAATGTATTAACATGCGTGGTTGTGTAATAACAGCAACAATTAAAATTATAGAATAAAGGTTTAGGGAGATTAAAAAAATTGGAGTTTTTCGATTGCTTATGGTTGGTCAATGGACAATTCTTTTACTCTTGTTTCAATGAATTCGGCAACCTTTTGTTCGCTAAACTCTTTTTCGTTTTTTTGTAGCTGCAACTGCTCTTTTACAATGTTTAGGAGGTTTTCGATATCTATGGGTTTGATCAGGTATGCGTCTGCATTCTTGTTTAAGGCTGATATAGCATTTTGCATCGAAGGGTAACCTGTCACCATTATTTTGCGTGTCCTTGGAACCGTATCCTTAATGAGTTTTAGCAGTTCAACTCCTTCCATGTCAGGCAATCGAATATCTAACAGCGCAATGTTATAAGCTGATTTCTGAGTTTTTTGAACAGCTTCTCTTCCGGTGGCTGCTGAATCGACAATGTATCCTTCGTCCTCAAGTATGGTCTTCATGGTGTTCCTTATGTTTTCGTCGTCATCGACAACGAGGATTTTGGCATGTTTATCCAAATTTTTTCACCTCCAATTTCAGGTTTTGGTTCAATTGGCAAAGTAACTATGAAAGTTGTTCCTTTGCCCTTAGCTGTTTTAACCGTTATTTTCCCCCCATGAGCCTCGACTATGCGTTTGCATATCGCTAAGCCGAAGCCCATACCTTGCGCTTTCGTAGTGGACAGAGGGGAGAAAAGTTTGGGCATAATTTCATCACTAATGCCTGTGCCAGTGTCTGTGAAAGAGATTTCCAAGCCATCATTAACTTGTATACTGTCGATAGTTAATTTGCCTCCGTTCGGCATTGCATCAAGGGCGTTCTTGATAAGATTTATGAAAACACGTTTTATTTTATCAAAATCTAGCATAAGATTTCGCGTATCTTTAAGGCAATTTACAATTTTCACTTTTTCGGGAATCTGAGACATAGATAAAGAGTCATTGAGCAACACGCTTGGGGAACACTCCTTCAACTCTAAATGGATTTCTCTTGAGTAATCCAAAAGGTCACTGACAATTTTGTTTGAATAATCCACGCATCTATCGATTGTATCAAGCATTTCTTTAGCCTGGACCTCTGAGATTTCTGCGCCTTTCTTTTTCAAATAATAAGCTGAGTTTTTGATTCCCGTTAATGGATTGCGTAGATCATGCCCAACCATGCCTGCCAATTCGCCTATAGCGGCCAGACGCTCGGTCTTAACGAGCTTTGCTTGCGCCTGTTTCAGCAGTTCAGTCCTTTTTTCAATGAGGTCTTCGAGTTTTTCGGAGTACTTAGAGAGTTCGCTTTGCATACATTTAATTTTTGTAATATCAACTGCAAGTTCCAAGACGGCAACTACATTGCCTTCCTGGTTTTTCATTGGGGTAGAGGTGATCTCAAGGTTCAGCGTTTCTCCATGACTTTCAACTGTGGTTTCACGTTTGTCAATGCTGGCGCCATCAAAAATTTTCTTGACTCCGCAGGCTGGGCAAATTGAGTGATTGCCATGAATTGTTTCGTAACAAGTTTTTCTTTCTATATCGCCAAACATTTGTTTCGAGTGTGGGTTAATCCAAGTTATCTTGTAGTCTTTGTCAACTATCATAAGCCCTGCACTAATGTTTTGTGTCACTGCTTCAAACTTGTTTTTTTCCTCTTCGAGTTTTTCCTGCAACTGCTTCTTTTCCGTTATGTCAACAGTGAGCTCTAAAGCGGCTGTGACCTTTCCCTCTGCGTCCTTAATCGGCGTAGCAATAAGCTCATACCAGCAAGGCAGACCCTTTTCATGCAGGGTTTTATTGAAATATTCTCGGGAATCAAAAGATGCCCCAGCAAAAACCTTTTCAGGCCCACAACCGGGGCATATGGTCTCAAGCGTATTAAATGTTGAATAACATATTTTGTTTGTAAGGTCGCCCCCGTTGTTTTTCAAAAAGCTGTTTGTCCAAAGTATGCGGTAATCCTTATCAAGTATTACCAGCCCAGCTCCGATGCTTTTGGTGATGTCTTCAAGCATGTCACGTTCCTGTTTGATGGAGGCTTCCATCTTCTTTTGTTCTGAAATATCCTTAACTATGGCTGCTATGCAATTTTTATCTTTCAATTTTACTGATGCTACTGAGAGGTCAATCGGAAACACTGTTCCATCCTTCCTCAGCGATGTTAAATCAAAGTGTCTCTTTGAAAATGCATTGTGCTTTAAGTCGTTCAGCAACGCTTCATAATTCTCACGTCCCCATGACGGAATGATTAGTTCAGACATTTTTCCGCCTACTGCCTCAGCTTCTGCGAAGCCGAAGATTTTCTCTGCAGCAGGATTCCAATATATGACTTTGTCGTCTTCATCAACTAAAATGATGGCATCCATGGCAGAGGAGCTGATGGCGCGGAATTTTTCTTCGCTTGCTCGTAGCCCATCTTCGAGTTGTTTGCGTTCGGTAATGTCTTTTACTACTCCGACCGCATTCCATTTACCGCGTAACTTTATCGGCGAAATCGATAATTCGGCAGGGAATTCTGTGGCGTCCTTGCGTCGCCCCATTAATTCAACGTTTCCAAATGTGAAATAGCCTGATCCTGTTTCAGTAAACAACTTTACGCTTGAGCTGATTCGTTCTCTTCCCTCTTTGCACAGCGTATTTGGAACAACTAGTTTGTGTATATCTTTGCCAATTGCCTCTTTACTTTTGTAGCCGAATGTTTTTTCAGCAGCCGGATTCCAACATGTAACCCTGGCTTTTTCATTCACCAAGATCATTGCATCCTTTGATTGTTGGAAAAGCTTCTTGTATTTCATCTCAGATTCCTGACATTGTTCATCCATTTTTGCAATTTTTACCAGTAGTTGTCCCTGAATCTGCCTTTTTTCCGTTACATCTCGTAGAGTGATTAGGTCAGCTGGTTCCCCAAAGTAATCAATCGTATTACCTTTTGGCTCAAAAAATCGAGTTTCTCCGTTTACAAGAAATGGGATTTCGTAATTCTCGATTGTTTCGCCTTTAATTCTTTTCTGGAGTTGATTTATAACAAATATCTTCGTTTTTTCATCAATAATTTTCAGGTCTTCAATATGATTACCTATTAATTCCTCACTTTTTATTCCAAGATGAATACATGCGGTTTCGTTGGCAGCCAGCACAATACCTTCTCGATTAAATACCAAAATTGAGTCTGAAACGAAGTTTAGAAGCTCTTGAAAGTTATCTTTATACGCGTTGCTTTTGCTTTTCTTCTGCATCAACCCAAACCTCTAATTTTACCATTTTCCCATCATCTTCATAATGTAGTCTCATGAGCTCGACATATTGATTAAACGTTAAATCGGGAACAAGCCAGCTTGGACCGCGCCACTCGTAAAAGCAATCGATTTTTTCGTGAAGCTTCTTCATCATAAGTATCTCCAAATGTTTTGCGGCTACGCCGAAAATGCGTTCAAGTGCACCCGAAAAATCATCGATCCTGTAAGGAATATCTTGCTTTGGAATGATGAATTCTTGTTCCAAATGAAAGTAAATTAACGTTTTTACGTTTTCTCCTAAAGTCGAAAACGCGCCATCTATAGCCTCCAGTAGAACAGCTTCAAATTTTTTATGCCCAGGAGCTTTATTACTCAATTGTTTATCCCAACGGTGCCCTTTTTCATTACAGACAGTTATGAACCTATTTTTTTCTCGGTTCACTAATCCTAAAACGAAGGAAGGGAAGTAAAGGGTTATGAATTTCTAATTATTACCACTAATCAGCTCTGAGCCCTTGACTTGAATACTTTAACTGTTGGATTCGGCCCACTACATTAAAGATAAGAACTTGTTCAAACCTCAGATAACCAGCATTATTAATGAAGCAGTATTGAGTTGGTCTCCTTGATTCGCTTTTGGCCTGCGTTTTCCGTGAATGTTAAGGTTTTTATTATGGCTTGGCTTGTTTCATTTAGCTCCTCTAAAAAGCATATATCCACGTGGGGCCGTCGTCTAGCTTGGATTAGGATACATGCCTGGGGCGCATGCGATCCTGGGTTCAAATCCCAGCGGCCTCATTCAAGATTCTAAACCTAGCAACACAACCGCAGCAAATTTTAGGTTCATATCTTGCCGCAGATAGATGCCTTGCTGCAAAGACTGCTGTTTTCGGTTGTCGTTCGATGGATGGATAACGACCGTCTTAAAGCGACTTTCGAGTTGGTTCTCAGAAAGGCGGCTTCTACGAAATATAACTTGCGCTTAGTGGAAATTGAACTTGAGGGTTCAATTTTATCGTTTTTTTCCTGCGGAAGAAGGCTGGATTGGGCTTGAAACTGGAAATCGGGTTAAAAACCGCTTGATCTCCTTAGAAGTTGTGAACCTTTTACATGGAAAACAGAGGCTAGTTTGAACTTTTCGCATGTTGAGAGAGCACGATTTTGACGTGATTTTGTAGGGTTTGAGTGGCTCCTGAAGTGGTGGTCGTTGTGGGAAGAAACCATACGTCGACGATTCATTTATGAGGTAAGGGCGGTTCGTTGCCGAACGGTTTCCGCCAGTTCTCTTGGTTTTCAGGCCGCTTTGGCATATTGTGAACAGGGACAGGTACGTTTTGGTTTCAGGGTACGGTTTGCACGCTCTACCGTGCTCGCGGCACCATAGCATCAGACTTATCGTAAGTTTTTTTATACGAAACTTAGGCAGCGAGCTTCTCTAAGTTGAGGCAATCTACAAAAGCGTCAATGAACCGTACCGGGTTTTGCTTGTCGACGTAATCATCAAGTATGTTTGGGAAGAGAACTGACTGATTTCTGTAATGGCCTGTTATGTGTTCGCTCATGGCTTTTCAGCTCTTTCTGTTGCTCTAAAGCTAGTCTAGATTTAAGGTTAACGGAAAATAGCAAGCAAAGAAAGAGACTTTTCACTCAGTCTGATCTGGGTCTTAGACCCAGCGGGCCTCACCACAAATTCACCAAATGACCTAAGAACCAGTTATCTGAAAGTACGTGCCTTGTATGGCAGCTTAATTTTTTGGATTAATCTTCTAAAAAGCTAAAAATAAGGTCTTTGCAAGATTCTAGTTAATCAACCAATGCAGAATGATTTGTTTTTTTAAAATAAAAAAAGAGAATAAGTTTTATGGGAGTCGTAAAATTAGGGAAGCATTTTGAGTATTTTGGGTTATTCGTTAGGATGATTGAAGCGAATGATGTTGAAGGATGGAGTCTGAGTTTGTGTTAAAGTTTTGTTTTGAGTTCCAACTTTATGCTGTACCCTATGAAGGCAAATGAACCGATTATTGTAGCTATTGAGGCTATATCAATTATTCCAAACATATTTTCACCATTTTATTGTATACTTATGTACTTGCACAGCTAAATATAAATACAGTTGTGATTTGTTCATAATTATTCATAAACACTTGACAGCTGTCTAAAATCCAACAGAAAATTTATATGCAATAACACCTTAATACTGTTAAGCTTAAACCTAAACAAGTAAAAAGAAAAAGAGGAAAAAAATTGAAAGCCTATATACTCTTAAGCACTAAACCCGGCACGTCATTGGACGTCGTTAAAAAAATAAAAGAAAAAGTCACAGGGACCTGCATAGTATCTGCGGACGCAATCTTCGGCCGATACGACGCAATAATAGTTCTAGAAGCCCCAGCACTTGAAGACATAAACCAAGTAGTTTACAAAATAATCGAAAAAGACCCCAGCGTGATCCGCACTGAAACATCCATAGTTTTATCACCAATGCAACAATGAACTCTTAGACAGAAACCAAAATTTCCCAAATCATTTTTTTTTTTTTAAAAATAAGATTTCAGGAAGAAAATAATACGGCTTATCCGAAATAAACTAATTCTATCTTAAATGGATGGAGATGTGGAGGGGGCGGTTTCTTCGGTGCATTTTGGTCCTTTGTGAGCTTTAAGTACAATGGAGCTTACGGTGCTTTTTACGCCTTTTATTTTCATGATCTTGTTCTTGAGGATATCTCGAAATTCTTCTATGTCGGCAGCTGAAACCAAAGTTACGATGTCAAATTCGCCTGTAACTTCGTATAATTCTTCAAGGTGTTCCAGTTGGGCAAGTGAGGTTAATACGGTATCCATTTCTGGAGATTCCACAAATATATCGACGAATGCAAGGAGTCTTGGCATATGGGTCTTGCCATATTGAACATGAGTTTCCAATATTTATACTTTTTCTCGCATGCAGACAATTATTCCATCCTTTACCTGACAAATGTGCGGCATCAAAGTTAAAAATTGGACATTTGAAAAAAAGAGCCATCGCTTGTGTTTTGGCATTCAGCAATCACGAGTTTACCAAGGGCTAAAACATTAACTTGTGAAATTACCATAAACAGACGGATAATCTTTTATTAGCAACAGATTAAGCTGCAAAGGGTCCACATATGGACTGCCAAAAATCCAAAGCGTTCCCTGCTGATTCTGGTTCACCAGATTTGTTAACGAATCAACAGGAATTCCGGTTGCATTACTTATTCCAGGTATCTGCGCGTAAGCTTGCTGAAGTGTGATATCGGGGTCGACACCTGACGCTGATGGCGATACTGTCTCGTTCCTTGTCTGGAAGAACATAGGCGAAGTGAAGTTTTGAGCGATAAGAGCCGACCCTACGTTTTGCCCGTTGAGCTGGACTAATTCGCCGTTCGCTTGGTAGGGAAAGAAAACTTGGCCTATACCTGTGATTACTAATGGAAAAAGTATTCCGCAAATCAACAGCGAAACCAATGTCAACCCTATAATCGGTCTCAGGTTCTTCAGGACCCATTTTCGTTTTTGTTCAGTTGTCATATTTTCTTTGCTTCCTAAATGTGAAGTACTCCACCAAGGAGCAGATCTATCAATTTAATTCCAACGAAGGGCACAATAACCCCGCCCACACCATAGATTAAGGTGTTCTTGAGGAAAAGAGCCATTGTGCTCGTGGGCTTGAAAGCGATTCCTCGCATGGCAAGCGGAATCAAAAGCGGAATGACGATAGCGTTGAATATGAGAGCCGACATGACAGCGCTTTGCAAGTTGTATAAATGTAAGATGTTTAGAGCGCTTAGCGATGGAATGGCTGTTGCCATGATAAAAGGCATGATTGCGAAGTACTTGGACACATCGTTAGCTATGCTAAAAGCAGTAACCGCGCCTCGAGTCATAAGCAACTGTTTCCCAAGCATGACGACATCAATTATTTTTGCTGGATTCGATTCTAAGTCAACCATGTTCGCTGCCTCCTTAGCAGCTTCTGTGCCAGAGTTCATGGCGAGACCCACATCGGCAGCTGCAAGTGCTGGGGCATCATTACTTCCATCGCCAATCATTGCCACAATTCTGCCTTCAGATTGCTCCCTCTTGGCGATGTTGTACTTGTCCTCGGGCTTTGCCTGCGCCACATATTCGTCCATTCCAACCTCTGACGCAATACTTTTGGCAGTAAGCGGCTGGTCTCCAGTTATCATGACTGGGCGGATTCCCATGACTTTAAGAGCTGCAATTTTTTCTTTTATGCCTTCTTTCAGGACGTCTTTCAATCTGATTATTCCGATGATTTTGCGGTTTCTTGCGACGGCTATAGGTGTTTCGCCCTCCACAGATATTCCATCTACGATAAGGTCGTAGTTTGGAGGAACGGAATCTACAATTTTTTTGATCGATTCTGGAGCGCCTTTGTAGATTTCAATTTCAGCGTCAATTCTTGCTGCAACGCCCTCTTCAGGCACTATCGAGGATTTTCTTCTGATTCTCAGTCGGTCTCGTCCTGATTTGTCACCTTTCGGCAGCGTTAAGCCCATGTGAGTTATTTTCACTCCACTAGTGCGGGTGCTGGCTGAGAACGGGTAAGTTTCTGAAAGCGCGAGAGAATTCAGTTCTTTCGGTAAGAAACCTTTCTCATATGCGAGCTTAAGTATGCTACGACCCTCTGGGGTATCATCATGCCAAGAAGAAAGGAAGGCTGCTTCACCTACTTCTTCTTCCGTAAACCCTTCCATTTCCACGAACTTTATTGCTTGCCTGTTTCCTACTGTAATGGTGCCTGTCTTGTCGAGCAGAACGACATCCGCATCGCCAGCTGTTTCTATCGCCTTGCCGGACTTTGCGATTATTTTGCTTTTGTACAGTCTGGACATTCCAGAAAGCCCGATTGCGGGAAGAAGAGCACCTATGGTTGTTGGGAGGAGGCAAACGTAAAGTGCTATTAGCACGGAGAGGTCAGCGCCTAAACCCAAAGCGACCGATATGCCTAGCAAAGTAAGTATTATAATGGTGAAGATAGCGGTTAATCCAATCAGCACGATGGTTACCGCAACTTCGTTAGGCGTCTTTGGTCTCTTAGAAGATTCAACCATCTTTATCATTTGATCAATGAAGGTCTCGCCAGGATTCGTCGTAACCTTCGCGGTCAAAGAATCGCTGACGAGTCGTGAGCCTCCAATAAGCGAGTCTCCAGGCGCCTTCCGAACCGAAGCGGATTCACCCGTAACAAGCGACTCGTCAACCATGGCGATTCCTTCCAGTATATCAGCGTCTAAAGGAACGACGTCGCCTTTTTCAATCAGGATAAGATCATCTTTTCTTAGTTCAGTCGATTTTACATCGACTATCTTCCTCGTCCATTCTTCCGTTACGATTTTTTTAGCCGGCACCTCAGTTTCTAATTTTCGTAAAGCACCGGCTGTGCTTTTTGCCTGTTGCTCAGCAAGAGCATCAGAGAGGGTGCTGAACCAAACGGTAATGAGGAGAATTGCGGCGACTGCAATATAGAAGCCTCGCAGGCCGACGCTGGCTACTGACCCGAAAGCCTGTGGAGCGATGGCCATTGCTGCAACAATAAAGAACGTGATTTCAACTATTAGCATCACTACGTTTTTGAGCAGTGATTTAGGGCTTAAACGGATTAACGAATCAATCAGCACTTTTTTAGAGAGCTTCATTCCTTCATAGGAAGGTTCGCTCCTCTTTGCCGGTGCTAAAGTTTTCGTTTCATCAGAAGCCATTCTTTAACCCTCCGAAGAATGATCCAAGTGGTCCAATCGCCAAGAACGGGAAGAACGATAACACTACTAGTATGATGATGCTGACAACTAGAACTATAGTAAATAGTAATGTGTCGGTTTTGAGCCCTGTGCTGGTGCCAGTTCGTTTTCGCCCGATCATGGAGCCTGACAGTGCAAGCAAGATTAGAATTGGACCATAGCGTCCTATTAAAATGACTATGGCAGTAGCTATGTTGAAGAACGGTGTATTTCCTTGGGCGCCTAGGAAATCTGAACCGTTGTTCGCTGAGGCTGACGTGAATTCCCATAGGATTTGAGTGAAACCTATAGAGCTTCCGTTGACGCCAATGGCTGCCGCTGCGCCCGAAGCATACGCTGTTACTGTGGGTATTAGTATGGAAATGGGATGAAGTAGGAAAGCCACCATGACAAGCAATACGTCATGACCAGTGATCTTGACGCTCAGGTATTCAGGAGTTCTTCCAGACATTAATCCAACGACGAAGACGGTAATTAAGACGAACATTACCATGTACATCATTCCAACTCCTTTCCCACCTGGAATCGACTGAATGAACATCCCCAGGAAACCAGAAGTTATCCCCAGAGGATGAATCCCGGAAAGCGAAGCGTTAACGGAGCCAGTTGTGCACATAGTCGTAATCACAGTCCATAAAGTGGAAGAGAAACCGCCGAACCGAGTTTCAATTCCTGGACCAATTGCGGGAATAGATGGAATAAACGCTAAAGCTAGAACGCCTCCGCCAAGAATCAAAGTGCCCCCTAAAAGGGGTATGGATTCGCTTTTTTTGCCTATCATTTCACCGAAAACAAAGAGCAAAGCTAGCGGAAGCAGCAGCATCAGAATTATCATGATGACGTCAGTGTATTGGGAAGGGTTCATGAAGGGGTAGGCAGCGTTTGCACCGTAAAAGCCGCCGCCGTTTGTGCCCAATTGCATTATGCCGTCCAGGGAAGCAACAGGTCCAGCTAGAATTGTTTGTGTAGCCCCCTCTATCGTCTTTAGTGTGGTGTAGCCGGTGAGGGTTTGGGGTACACCCAAAGCAAGAAGTACGATTGAAGCTACAAAGGCGAGGGGCAAGAAAATTCTTGTAATGGATCTGGTGAAGTCAACGTAAAAGTTACCCATGTCTTTTGAGCTGGGGATTAATCCTCGGATAAATGCGATCCCTACGCATATTCCTGTGATTGGAGAGGCAAATTGAAGCCACTGGAGAACGCCTATTTGGCTAAGATAAGAAAAAGCTGCTTCGCCGTTATAATGTTGCAGATCAGTATTTGTCGTGAAAGAGACTGCCTGCATGAAAGCAAGGTCTGGATGTATGTCGGGGAAATGCATGGGGTTAAGGGGCAAGCTGCCTTGGAAGACCATGATTAGAAAAGCGACAACAATCATGACTACGTTTACCATCAGGGCTGCAAGAAAGTACTGCTTCCACCCCATCGTCTGCTCTGTGTCTACGCCAATGATTTTGTAAATGAAGTTTTCAATTGGGTTGAATATTTTATCTAAACGGCTTGGTTTTCGATTATAAACTGCGACGAGATATGGCGCTATAAGTTTCGCTAAAACTAATGCTACACCAATAATTAGAACGACTGCCAGCGCCTGAACTGCATTTGTCAATTAATCCGAAACTCCAGATAACATTCGTGCTCACTATGGCTCCTTTCCGCTCCTGTTCTATTTTGCTACCGAAGTATTAATTTTTGCCGCTAAACATTTGGGTCCCTTATGAGGCTGCAAAATTATCGTTACTATAGTGCTCTTTATGCCGTTAATCTTCAGTATTTTCTTATGCAGGACATCCCTGAACTCTTCAAGGCAAGACGCAGAAACTAAAGATACAATGTCGTATTCTCCGGCTACATCGTAGACTTCTTCGATATTTTTTAGTTCAGCGAGGGCCGTCAGCACATAATTTTTTTGGGACGGCTCAACGAATATATTAACAGACGCTAACAACCTGTTCATAACAAGACTGCCCTCTTATCTAAAAGAATGATCTCTACTATCGCTGAGCAAGTTCTTGGCTGGAACATGGTCGTAAAACTCTGCAATTTTTCTTCTCCTTAACTTTCATACTCATAACATCTTTTCCTAATAAAGCTATTTGTGACTTGTACATAATTATTTGGTAAAGCTGAACTAATTTACACCAAAATGTCTAATAATTGAAAACATGAACGCATCATAAACGTAAAGTTATGAAAACATGTTGAAACGATAGGTCCTCCAAACCACAAAGTTCCTACGAAATAGAAACGTAGCTGGCCTTAAAACCAGTCAAATAAATTGATTTTTTTACTAATTTGCTCTTATCAAACAACTTTATGGCTACATGTAAAGATCGATATGCCTCTCCAAGAACGAAAGGCAACAACCATTTGTCGAAACAAACAGTAATTACCCAGCCAAACGTCTAACTTCAGTTATCACAATTGTACAGCTTTTTTATTTTTCTTAAAAGTTATGAACACTTCACAACCACATTTATATAGGATGAAGCACAACTAAAAATCGTTCAATAAAACTGAAATTTGGTGAAAAAATGTTGGGATTATTGGATATATTCTGGACATGCGTAATATTTGGGTCAATAGTCACAATAGGCTACCAGCTCCGTTCAGAAATAAAAAATGGCAAACTACCATCATAAGTTAATTTCTTGTTCACGCGCAAACATTTCGATTTTAATAAATATTAGCCAAACTTGGCTACAAAGCAATCATAAAAGCTTTCTAATAAAAGTCGTTTTATTGTCGAAATCTTATATGAAGAACGGATTGGGCAAGAAAAACCTGGAGAATCCTAGAGCCGTTACCGAGTCTTCCTAAAGAAAATCGATTTGGGCATTTGGAACTATGTTTTTCTCCGCCCATATTTGAATTTTTCTTTTGGTCAATAAAACAGTCTAATCATAGTCTTTTATCCATAAATTTATCGTTTTTATGGAAATACTTGCAGTTATTCATAATTATTATGAACAAATCTTAATTAGGTTTATATTTCGCTAGACCTGATTTATTGACTAATAATTTGGTGTTACTAGATGAAAAAGAGAATGGAATCTCCAAATGTAAAAGAGTCAAGCAGAAAGCACAAAGCACTAATCGTTAAAAAAGGCAAAAAACTATTTTCCGCTATTATCTGCTTGTCTCTCAGAGGAGGGAAAACATATATCTTCTGACGCAACTGATGCAAAGACTCAAAAAACTCAATTGAAAAAAACCCTCGGCCTCGGCGGCGTAACAATAAACGCCATGGCATTAATAGCCCCAGGGGCTTTCTTGTGGCTTACTTTTCAGATAAACGCAGCCCAGACCTCGCCGTCTGGCGCTTCAACAGCCAACGACATATTTTTTGGCCTTACAATAGCGTTAATTTTGGCGTTCCTAACTGCCGCTTCTTATTCGTGGCTAGCCCAACGTTACCCCGATGCTGGTCCAGGCAGTTCGTATTACTTTGCTCAAAGAGCCTTACTAGACAACGGAGCCAGCAACACTTCAGCCAGAAACGCAAAGTTCGGTATCGGCTGGATTTCTCACCTCTACTATTGGGTCTACCCAGGGGTTATGGTTGCAGCGATGTCCCTCTTGCTAACATGGATTTTATCAGTACTTGGCTTCAGCATTTCACCCTTAGGAGAAATCGCTATTGCCTGCGCATTTGCAGTGGTTACAGGCGCTATAGCTTACCGCGGAATTCAAGGATCAACAAAAACAAACCTTCTCCTCAACATAGTTCAAATCGGAATGCTGGTCATAATCACCGGAATGGCCTTGGCATTCCGTTTTACTAACCCTCAACACGTATCCTTTACATTCACTAGCTTAGGCGGAATAGTCACACCTCACGATATCAGCTTCGTGTTATTTCAAGCGACCATCGCCATCTTAGTACTAGTAGGATTCGAATCCGCAACAGCATACACCGGAGAAGCCAAAGATCCAAAGGTTGTTCCAAAGGCAATAATTTTATCTTTGATCATTCAAGGCGCCTTCGCGTACCTATTTGAATACTTTGGAGCCGAGGCATGGATGAACAACAGCTATACCATAACACAAAACGGCAAGACATTTACGGGATTTGGCGCCGCAGCAGTTTCGACCGCTCCCATCGGGGATATGGTTCACAACCTGGGAAACGTATTCCTTGGAGGCAACGGATTCACGCTAGAGCTAATAGTGGCTGCAATTGTGGCAGCTGCAATATTAGGCACTACCCTCGCATGCATGAACACCGGCGTTAGAGTAACTTACGCAATCAGCCGAGACACCGAAGTGCCTTATCACCTCAGTAAGCTAAACCCAAAATACTCCACTCCAGCGATTGGCATCTGGGTAATGACAGCCGTTGCAGCCGCTATTGGATCCTTCGGAGTACTAACAATCACAAACCTAACATCAATTACATTGCTATCAAACTTTGGCACCTTCCTGCTGTACGGACTAACAAACCTGATAGCGTTAATCGCGTTCACTAAAGAACGCAGTAACATACTAAAACGCAGAGTAGTTCCAATCGCAGGCTTCGCTGCCAACGCTGTCATGATGGCAACAATCGTGTACCTCAGCTTTGCAGGCGGAGGGGCTTCAGCATCAGAAGGAATCTTCGCTATAGCCGGCACCGCAATATGGTTGGCAATAGGTTTAATCTATTTCCGCGTCAACTCAAAATCAAAGTCCTCCGGTTTGTTCCCATTCCCAGGGAAAGACGAGGACGAAATCAAGACTGCAAGCAGTAAATCCAGAGCCTTCAAGTTCTGGAAAAAAAATTAGCTCCCCTTTTTCTTTTTTAAGAAAACTATGGAAAATTTAATAAACAGTGTATATTTTAGTTCAAATTCGATTTTTTGCTTTGTAATTTGCTTTCGAACTTGACAATTCAATAACGAACATTCTTTTACTTCACATTTAATGCCTCAACCTGCAAATGATTCAAATTCTTCAATCTATATTTCAAAATAACTGAGCAACGGCAACCCTAACCCCTCAGCCTTTCTAAACATTCTGGGTTTACTGGTGAACTCAGTACGCCTAGTGGACTTTTACATAATTTTTGATACTTTTCCAACCGTTTCAAACCATTTCTAACCATTTTCAACCAATTCCACCCGTTATAAACCGTTTTAAACCTCAACCTGCAAAGATTTTAAGCCCTGAACCAAAAAAGCAACCCAAAAAAAGCTTTTTTAAAAAAGCACGAAAAAATTGTTTTTACCTATCTTCTACTCAGAACAGTGCCAAGAAAAGAAAAAAACTTTACCGCCACTAATATTTATCTGAAAAGGGATCGGCTAAATGTACACGATAGGTGAAAGAACGCGGGTAAATTAGAAAGAACTGGGTTTGTTGAAATGGAGCAAAACTAACAATCAAACAACAAGAAATAGCTTAGAAAGAACTTAAGCAATTGAAACCACCCAAGTTTGAAAGCGTAAGGTGTACTTTATTTTACTTTTCATCTACTTTTCTTCATAACTCTTTTTTGAAAGATACTGTGCGGTTGACAATGAGAGTCCATTATAATCTGTTCTTCAATGTTCCGTTTAGTTTTTGAAGCTTTTTTCAATGATGACACCAATTTCGATTTTACAAAGTGGTATGTTCAGGGAAATATAAACGTAGTTAATACTTGTTCATAACTTTTATGAAAAGCTGAATTATTTTGTAATAATAACTTGTTATGATGAACAACCAAAAAAGGTCTGGAGACTTGAACCGCATGATCCAAACAATAGATTGGCTAAATGGTTCCTATGATTAACCCTATTGTAAAGCTGAGCAGTGGCACAATCACCCAGCTTAAAGCTATCAGCAGAAACGGCTTAACCGAGACGAACTTGGATTTGTAAGATATTCCTGTTCCAAAAACTGCCGACGCCAAAGCTTGAGTGTTGGAAAGTGGAATATTTAAAATCGTAGCCGCCTCAACGAGAACCGTTGAAACCACAAGCGTCGCCGTAGCATTTGGGTACCGCATGAGAAAAAGCTCTTGAGCAACCCTACGAATCTCGCCAGCACTCAAATAGAATGTTCCGATAAATATTGCAGCAATTGCCGCTATGACGTTGGTTATATTGAAACCGCCCGTGGCAACTATCAACCCGAGGGTATTTGCTCCTAGAACATATGAGGTTGAAAACGCTAAAACAATTATCAGGATTTTGTAGGTTTGTAGTCTTCGCCAAATGTTTTCGGTCCAGTTACGATTTATGATTCTGATGAGGTAAAACGCAAAAACTATAGCGATCAAAGGTGCCAAAACCCACATGGCCGCCACCTCAGCAATGTAAGCGCTGTTTGTAAGTGCACCAGTTGCAATGGATAAGCCTGCGAGCAAACCGACAAGCGCCATGCTCATAGATGCTGGCACTCTAATTAAGTCGGCAACAACAAAAATTAATATGGCCACCAGCAAAGCTTCTGCCCGAAACTGCAAAGTCACATTTGGCAGCAGCACATGTATTGTTTTTATCATGCTGACGCCTTGGGCAACGAGTCCCAGTGAAAATCCTGCAGCGCCCAGCAGCATTCCAAGTCGTTTACTTATGATTCTTGAGCCTACGGCGGGGCCAACACAAGCGGACAGATTGTTGCCGGCAACTAACATTACCGTGATGAAAGTTAATATCAAAATAGCGATGGAAAGCCAAAGCATGCCGCGTCACTTAGTAATAGAGGTAACTACGGATACGATGAGATCTGAGAGGTCCTCGCAGGAATCAAGTACGTCGTCGCATTTGTGCAAAAGCTCGGAATAATGGAAGAACTGCAAGTAATGCAAGTTCGGCGTCATGTTGTATAGCCTGTCAAATCCCCCGTTTTTAAAGTCATCGCCCTGTTCTTCCAAGGCTTCAATTTCTTTGCGCAGCTCCAAAATCTCTGAAACGTTGGATGAGGAGAGCGCCTGAGTGAGCTTTGAGAGGGATGTTGTCGCGAGTGTAAGGAGGTTCATGTATACAGAGTCCCAACCGGGACGTTTCATTTCGAAACCCGCAGAGTAAACCTTCGCCATTCGATCTAATTCTCTGCTGAGGTAATAATACAAGTCAACTATGTCGTCAGCAACTTGGACGGATCTAAGCAGGTCATCTATTATGTTGGGGCTGATGGCGCCGCTTGTAATGTCTTCGCTTATTTTAAAGGCTATATCATCAGATTTTTTCTCAAGCAACTGCATGGCATTCATGGTTTCAGTTACCTGTTTTTCGTTGACATCTACATTAAACATGCTTGACACGAGAGTGTTAGCTTCTGAAGCGATAGCTATAATTTGAGTAAGCTCAACGAAAATATTTTTTTCTCCAACAACCAAGACACCCCTGAGGCTTTTCAGCATAAACATCCTCCCAAATTTCAAGTTCAGTAATACTCGGTCAAGCAATATTAAGTATTTAAAATTTTCAAGTTTGCTTATAGCGACAAGATTAAAGATTGATTAAAGATGAAATGCTAAAAGCAAGGGCTTTGAGAGATTCTGGAAGTTCGCGTTCAATCAAATAACTTTGCTGTATTCTTTTACGGCGTTCAAAGCAATCAGCGTGGTGGTTCTCTTTATGAAGCGTTCAGTCAGCAGTTTTTTTAAGTAACCATTAAGGCTTGCATTGTCTCGGAACTTGGCGAAGACAATTGCATCATACTCTCCGGTTATATCGTAAACGGATAAGACATTGCTTTCTTTTGCAATTTCATTTTCGACTTCGATAATATGTCCGCCTTCAACCTGAATCATGATAATAGCAGTCAAGGTATAACCCATCTTCGCGGCGTCAACAACGGGCACGTATCCAAGAATTACGCCTTCACGCTCTAGACTATCAAGGCGATTGTGCAGAACATTTGGGGTTATCCCAACCCTGTAAGCTAGCTTACGCAAACTTACTCGTGAATCTTCTTCCAATGCCCGTATGATTTGCAGATCAATGTTGTCCAATTTTATCGTTGGGGTTTCACTCAGTTTTAAGCCCAAAATTCTCAACCCCTAATGTTTTACTTGACGTTTGTTTAGTAAAACAAGAGATATATAAACATAACCGCATAAAAATTGGAACATTGTAAACAATAGTAAGCCTCGAAACCGCTTGAATAGACAATCGATACATGGGCAATTTACGAATGTACATTGATTACGAAATCGAGAGGTTTTTGACAAATACATAGCAACCCTAGACGAATCCTTCATTAACCAAGATTGCATAATGATGTAACGTTTATTTGGATGTACCAATAATTTAAATCCTAACGCTAAGTAGCTGATATATTCATAAAATTGAAAAATAACCTGTTTGAAATGGATGATTTGCAGATGGCGAATAATGATGTGGACGTACTCTTAACTGCTGATAGAACACTAATGAGCAATTACCACGGTAACGAATTTCTGGGCTTCGGTACGTGTGCTCCGTCCAACTTCATCCCTGACGTCTTATACAGTTACATGTTTTTTCCGCCGATAGGGACAAGCAAGGGGTTGCCGACCGCCGCGCCTTATGGATTAAGAAAAATCGAAGCTCAACTGCAGAAAGAAGGCTTTAACGTTTTAACAATTAGTCCACAGCATCTTCGAAAATACCTTAAAACCGCCAAAGTTATTGGCATTCACACTATGGACCCGTTTGGTTTCGGTCCGGCATCAACTACATTGGCATCTGTTTTTCATAAAGAGCCATTTTTAGCAAGGCACTTCCATGCATTAGTAACCAGCCCCATCATCAGAGAAGCTAAAAGAAATGGAGTAAAGGTAATAGTGGGCGGTCCGGGTGCATGGCAGTTCCGCTACAGACCACAACTCGTTGAAAAAAAAGTGATAGATTGCGTCGTAGAGGGAGAGGCAGAAAACGTTATAGGAAAAATTTTCAAAGCAGCCTTAAGCGGCGAGGTGCTCCAGTCTCATTATGAAGTTTTAGCTAAAGACGCACCTCGGCTGGAAGATATACCCGACATCACGCAGCCTTCCGTTAATGGTTTAATTGAGCTTGGAAGAGGCTGCTGCCGAGGATGTGAATTCTGCAATGTTACGCTCAGACCACTGCGTTGGTACCCTTACGACAAAATCATTCGGGAATTGGCTGTCAACGTTGAAGTTGGCAAACATCGTGTTATCTGTCTACATGCTGAAGACGTAATGCTATATGGTTCGCAAAATGCAGTTCCAAATGACGAAAAACTGCTGAAACTTCATGAGTTGGTCATGAGCAAGGTTCACGCGATTAGTTGGAGTCACTGCTCATTAGCAGCCGTAGCCTCAAAACCGAAGCTTGTCTCTAAACTCTCAGAAATTATACTTCAGAAGCAAGCATGGTGGGGAGCAGAAATCGGTGTTGAAACCGGTTCAGCTGAACTCGCCAAAAAAATCATGCCAGCAAAGGCACTTCCATTTAAGCCTGAAGAATGGCCTCAAGTTGCACGACAAGGGTTTGGAATAATGCACGATCACAAACTAATCCCTGCAGCAACGCTCATTGTTGGACTTCCTGAAGAAACTGAAGGCGATATTATTAAGACGATGGAACTTGTAGACGATGTTAAAGATTGCCGAAGCCTTATTGTACCTTTATTCTTTGTTCCGCTGGGTCGGCTGAAAAACAAGGATTGGTTCAGAGAAACAGAAGTGAATAAACTACATGAGCAACTAATGTTCCTATGCGCAGAGCACAGCATTCGCTGGGTTGACAATCTACTGGACATGTCATTCATGGATAAGGGGTATAGGGTTGCTTTGAAAGAATTTTACAAGGTCTTCGCGGGATTAGCAAAAAGGCAATTAAGACGCTCTGAAATTACAGAGTTACAGTGAAAAATCTTTGATTTTTCCTAACTTCTGCTATTTTTTTCTTTGTAACTGGGTTTGATTTGGTGTAACCTTATTATGCTCATTTTAATTCAGTAAATATGAGGCAGTGAAATTGTCAGAGGAGTCAGGCGCAAAAGAAGATTGCAAGATAACCGTTGTCGAGAATGGGCCCTATCTGGTTTCTGGAAGCATCCCATTGTTTACTGCGATAATATCATGTGACGCACATGGGATTCCAGCTACATGGGTTATAGGAAAAAACTTGAAGACTACAGAAAATTATTTGTTATGCCGGTGCGGTCAATCCAAAAACAAGCCATTTTGCGACAGCAGCCACTTGAAAGTGAATTTTGACGGGACAGAAGCAAGTGACAATGAACCTTTCGAAAAAATGGCTAAGGAAATTGATGGTCCAGAATTAACGTTGAAGGATGCGGAAATTCTTTGTGCTTCAGCGCGTTTTTGCCATCGAGGCGGGGATATTTGGGATGCAATTCCCAGGTCAAACAACCCGACTGTAAAGAAAAACGCGATAGAAAACGCCTTCGATTGCCCATCAGGCAGGCTTGTAGTTTTAGATAAGACAACGGGCAGGATACTTGAGTCTGCTTTAGACAAGTCAATAGGCATAATTGAGGATCCAAGTAAAGGCGTAAGTGGGCCATTTTGGATTCGCGGTGGAATTCCAATCTACTCGGCAGATGGCAAACTCTATGAAGTGCGAAACCGCGTGACGCTTTGCCGTTGCGGAAAATCCACAAATAAACCGTTTTGCGATAGCAGTCATTATCCAGAAGAGTCGGACAGAGAACCCGCTAGAGAGGTGAAATAGAAATGAGTAAAAGACAGCGAGAGCAAACGGAAGAAAACATTGAAGACATTTTGAAGTCTAAAGATAAGGCATTTGTGCTCTTCTATGCTTCATGGTGCCCATATTCCCAAGAATTCCTTCCCGTTTTTAAAGAATACGCCAAAGCCAATCCGCAAGAATGCATAAGCGTTGTGATCGATGACAAACCAGACCTATGCGACAAATATGCAATCGAATACTACCCTACTGTGCTTCTTTTTAAAAAGGGAATGGTGCACAAAAGACTTGATGCCACGCCGGGAGCGGGATTAACAAAGAAGGAACTGTTAGAACTTACCAAAAATCCATGAAACGTATTGCGGCAACAGGAAACAATTTTGCATTCCAAGCTCGCTTCCGCAAAAGTATTTATAATTACCGCCATCAAGCAACTAAGTTTTGGGTTTATTTCCATTTAGTTAGTATTTCTTCTCTTTGGAAAGTTGCTTTGGCTAGGTAGAACAATGTGACGTCTACGACGGCTATTACTGCGGAAACTGCTAAGACGAGCAGGATAATGGGGAATGTGGTGAGTTCGATTGCAAAAACCAGCAGAAGTATCAGGGGGATAACGACGTATGTCCCGAGCTGCTGAGCTGCACGTATGTCGTTTACCCTGGAAGATATGATGACGTTGGCTTCGACACTTAAAACGCAGGCTAAAGGCGCCAGGACACCCAGTATTACTGCAAAATCTGTGTTCGGAAGCAAGAATAACCCGAATTTAATGTAGGACCAAACATCCATTATTGTTAGGAATATTGCTGTGCCAATGTAAGTTACGCCCATAGTTGGGAGGAAGGTGGCTAAGCTTTTGCCCAACAGTAGCTCGCCATCTGTCGTCGGAGTAGCCAATAAGGGTTCAAGGCTTTTTTCGATTTTTTCGCCTACAATGCTGTACGAACCCATTATCGCAGGGAGAATTACGGGTATTATAACAAAATACATCGAACCTGTGATTGCGACCGTATTAGCAGCACTAATGAATTGAACTCGTGTAAGTGTGGATGCTTGGGCTTCTAACGCATATGTGAGAATAAGGGGAAGTACCACGCCTGCGGCGAAGGGTAGGGCAATTAAGGAGTAGAGGATGTACTTGTTTTTCTTGAATACACTCAAGTCTTTTGAAGTTACTATCCATGACTTCCATAATCTCATTACGCCGTCGCCTCCCGGATCAATTTCAAGTAGACATCTTCAAGGGTTGACCGCAACTCCGTTACGTATTGGATGTTTCCGCCCGCCGCTACAATCGCCCGCACCAACTCAGGATTATCTTTCTCTGGATCATCAATTTCGAGAATTAACTTATTGTCGCTGGTTTTCACGTTCTTCACCGCACTCAGCCCCTTAACAGCAGCTAAAACCGGGCTGGTGACGCCGTCCAGATGGACTATGGTTTTTCGATTGTATAAGCTGTGCTCCAAGTTTTTGGGTGAGTCAACCGCAATTAGACGAGTTTTCAGGATGGCGATGCGGTCGCAGAGCCGCTCTGCTTCGTCTAGGTTGTGAGTGTTCAGGAAGATAGTGCGTTTCTCTTTTTTGAGGCCCAGAACAAAGTCCCGAACTGTTTTTGAGGCTTCCGGGTCCAAATTCGCTGTAGGTTCATCCAGAAACAACACTTGAGGGTCATGGATTAGGGCGCGGGCGATGGCGATTTTCTGTTTGGTGCCTTTTGAGAATGTGCCGACGGCGTCTTCTCTACGCTCCCAGATGCCCAGCAGCCGCAGGAGATGTTCAATGTTTTCCCGCCGCTTCGCTTCAGGAACCTCATAGAGTTTTCCGTAAAAGTCAAGGTTGCGGTAGGCACTTAAACTGTCGTATAAACCGACGTTTTCGGGCAATATGCCAACCATTTTTCTTATCTTGAGACAGTCAGCTTCATTGTCAACGGCAAAGTCGCCAATGCGGGCGTTACCGCTGGTTTTGCCGATTAAACAGCAGAGCATGCGCACAGTGGTGGTTTTTCCTGCGCCGTTGGGTCCAAGAAAACCAAAAACCTCACCCTCATCCACGTGCAGGGTGAGGTTATCTACAGCTGCTAGATTGCCGAATTTTCGGGTGAGATTCTCGGTGTCAATCATGCCCTACTCTATCCAACATCAATTAGGTTTAAGCTTTTTCGTATTTAGATTCTTCTATACGCTTCTTTTCCAGCTCTTCCTCGGTTGGTTGAGTTTCAACGGTTTGCTGTTCTTGGCTTTTTTCTCGCTCAGGATAAGTGATTTGATCTTTGACAGAGGACATTAGGTTAAAGAAGCTACGTTTCCCACAGGCAGGACACTTGTATAACCTCAAAGGCCCAAGGCGCACAGCTGAATCAAATGGTGCATAATTTTTTTCGAAGACGGCTCCACATTTCTTGCATTTTAGCCTAGCCATGCTGAATCAACGTAAGTCATTTCTCAATGTTAGATTAAAGTTTACCTGACAGGTAAAATCTTTTGCCATAAATTTAATCAACATGCCTGTTATGTTAGCATATTCTTTGGGTTAAGCCGTCGATAAATTGAAGGCTCGCTTGGTAGTTAATCTTTTTTAGATTGACCTGTTTGTTTTGAGATATGACTACTGCCATTTTTTGGCGCAGGGATGTACTTTCAAACGGTTTAAGAGTTCTACTATTCCCACGGCAATCTGCAAATACGACGCAATTATCAATCGCTGTTGAATATGGGTCGAATCAAGAACCCGAAGAAATAGCCGGATCCGCCCATTTCCTTGAGCACATGCTGGCGGGAGGTTCAACAAAACGAATTCAACTGTCTCGAGGAATCGAAAATTCCGGCGGAATTTTAGACTTTTACACCGAACACGAGTATATGATGAGCACCATGAATATCTTGCCCATTAAGTTAGCTGAAGCTTCTTTTGTCCTTTCCGAATTGCTTTTTAGCCACAGTTTTGAAGAAGAAAAATTCAAACAAGAACGCAAAATAATTCTAAACGAACTAGCGGAATCCTCAGATGACCCGACAGAACAAGTTGAAGAATTGTTGCTTAAGAGTTTATTTAAAAAGCATCCTGTGAAGCGTCCAATTGGCGGTTTCTCAAAAACCATAAAACAATTAAATTTAAATCAACTGCGCAATACACATGAAACAAATTATATTCCTCAAAACATGATATTGATATTAACGGGTAGTTTCTCTGAAAAAGAAAGTGAAATAATCCTTAAAGATTTTGAGAGCAAAACTACCGAGAAAACGCTTTTAAGAAAGACAACTCCCGTTGAATTGGGTAATCCTGAGCCGCTGGTTATAAAGAAAAAACCGGGATTAGCACAAACATATCTGAGCATCGGGGCTAGGACGGTTAGTTCAAGTCAAAAAGACGCACCTGAGTTAGATGTGTTAAGTGCATTACTTGGTGGAGGCAATAGCTCAAGATTATTTATAGAACTGCGTGAAAAGAACGCCTTTACTTATGATGTCAATTCGTACAATGACGTAGGTGTAGATTTTGGTTACTTCAGCATCAACTGCGCCGTGAAAAATAAAAATTTGGTTAAAACAAAGGAAATAATCCTTAAAGAATTATCTAAACTGAGAATGGAAAAAATTCGAAACGATGAACTTGAAAGAAGCAAAAACTTGATTATTGCGGATATTCTCAGGGGAATAGATAATCCTCAGGAAACCTCAGAAATTCTTGCTTATATGGAAATACAATTTAACAGTGAGACATCATTAGTAGACTACATCAGCAAAATCCAGGCAGTTTCAAATGAGAATATAATGGATGCTGCCAACACTTACCTTCAGGAAGATAATCTTTCAACAGTTCTTCTTAGCCCAAAAAAATAATTTACTTCTTTATGAGATAATTGTGGAAGTAGTTTTTTCAAGCTACTATTGTTAATGAGGTGCCGTTTGGCAGACTCCTCTAACTGCCTGAAAGGATGCCCAGAAATACACATTTGGGAGCCTAAGCCCCATAGTGCAGATTTGGGACGGAGCCATATCTTGGCAGCAGGTTTGTCTACCAAACGACTCGTTCAGTTCGTCGCCAATATCCTAACGTGATTAAAAGGAAAATAAGGGTTTGCGGTAGTGCCATGGCAGTCACAAGCAACCTGCAAGCTTTCGCTGAATAGATTTAACTATAAATAAGGAGCTATAGTTTTTGTTAACTCTTGAGGCGAAATAGAAGTTGAATTTGGAAGAGATGAAGAAGCAAATAGAATCTCTTGTAATAGCAAAAGGATTTTACAATAACCCCGAGGATATTCCAAAGAAACTGCTCTTCGCTTTCATAGAGCTGGGCGAAGCTAGCGATGCTTGGAAAAAAGGATTGACTGAAGAAAAAATAGCTGAAGAACTAATCGACGTGATGTTTTATGTTTTAGATGCAAGCCGCTTAGCCTGCCCAAACATGAACCTCGACGAAGTATTCCAAAAAAAACTTGAAAAAAACTTTAACCGCCCGTTCCAATACGGCGAAGGCCACCGCAAGAAACAGTCAGAAGAAAACAAAAAGTAACAGACGAAGTTTTTATGGCACCTCTTTCAAGTAGTTGTGGACCAAAAGTGGACTTTACTTATCCTGTTTACATACAGTTTGATTGCAATAGATGTGGTTTATGCTGCTGTGACACAAAACAAAAAACTAGGCATATTCTTCTTTTAGAAGCTGAAGCCAAAAAGATTGCCTCTCATACCTCTCGGCCCATACTTGATTTTTCAGTGGAAAATAAGGATCAGCTTCCCTACGTTTATGAAATGAAAAAGACATGCGAAGGCAAATGCATCTACTTAAAACGTAATCAATGCAGCATTTACCCATTAAGGCCTTTAATCTGCAGGTTTTACCCCTTTGAGTTAAAATTCGACGAGAAGAAAGGTTTGCATAATTTTGATTTTACGTTTGAGTGCCCAGGAATAAACCAAGGCAAACTTATAGGTGAAAAAGATTTTAAAAAATTGTTCAAGTTGGCGCAAGAAAGCTTAGAATGAGGCTATCACTAGAGTTGTTGGAGCACATCGGGCTGTTCTAAAATGATGCCGCAGTAATGACACTTTAATGACAAGGGCTCCTCGTTTTTAACGTAAAACTTTGACACTACTGGTTCTTCGCTGTTACTTATACAACACGGATTTACGCATTTAACTATCCCTTTAATAGCTTTCGGTAATTTAACTTCCAGCTTTTCAACAACCTTGTAATTATGGATAATGTTGATTGATGCGTGAGGAGCAACCAAAGCAATCCTGTTAACTTCCTGCGAGTTAAGTGCTCTACCCTCAAACTTCACAATGTCCTTAACTCCGAAGCGTTTGCTTGGAATATTAATTGCAATAGTGATTACCCGTTTTTCCTTACCGGTAATTCCTAAAATCTTGATGACGTCCAACGCGTATCCACCTCTAATGTGGTCGATAACTGTACCATCTTTGATTTTTGACACCCGAAGTTCCATTTCGCTCATTTGAATCCTTGTCCAGTAAAAGACTATTGCATCCGGCACCAAATAAGATTTTACATTAAAAATGGGGGACTATTATAGGCGAGATGAACGCAGGTCAATGACAGTTGTACCGGCAAACTTGTCAAAGTACCTCATGAATGTGGGATTTTTGAGTCGCCACCCAATAAGCAAGTCAAAGGGCAACAGAGGCAAAATTTTCCCAAAGTTCCTAACTGCTGCATGGTCATAGAACATTTTCTTTCCGTCAGTTCTAACGACCTTCAAACCCATAATGCGCTTGCCTATGGTTTGACTGTTGAATCCTTCAAGCAAAGTAGAGTAAAGCCAAAGAAGCCCCACGGTAATGAAAAGCACTGTACCGGTTAAAGCAGTTAAAAAGGTTGGTACCGACATAGAAAGGACCTGAGGCAGAAAAATTATCGCCATCGTAATTGCGAGTATTAATGCGAAATCGATTAGAAAAGCAAAAATTCTGTTTTTTAATGAAGCAAGCGGAAGTTGGCTTTCTTTTCTTTGTACATCCGCCACTTCTGCCCAACCTTCCACGTCATGGATAACTCTTACTGCGCTTTCACCAGCCCTGCTTAACTTATACTTACCAGTAGGGGTTTGCTCTATGAAAACCTCTAACGAGCGAAGGTGAAAACTTAATTTTCCCGTATCAACCTTTAGCAAATTCAGCAGTTCAGTGAAAGATGACTCGCCTTTTTCGCTCAGGTTAAGCAGTATTTCACGTCGTAAAGGATGGGAAAGGATCGAAAGTATCTTTGAAATATGTTCTTGATCTACTGCCATGTTTCAGAACCAAATATTATGTTAACTTGTTAATTATGGGCGGTTTTGGCATATTTAACAGTATTCTTACAGTACTGCCATATAAGTCCAACCCAAAAAACTCGGGTAATGTTAGGGAAAACATAGTCTTTAAGTGAAAAGAAGCTATAATTTACGTTGTGTCAAGCGCTGAAGTGGCAGTTAAGGTATTCCGACAACTTGAAAGTGAAGATTTCAGAATACTAAACATAATCGAATCCGCTATGAGCAAACGTGAATTTGTACCAGTAGAGCAAATAAAAAAATATGCAAAACTGCCAATGGACCGCATAGAATTTACTTTAGGCAAACTAAACAAGCTGGGATTAATATACAGATCAAAAGGAGCTTACGTTGGACACACCTTGAACTATGCAGGCTACGATTCCCTGGCGATAAATACCCTTGTCAAAGCAGGCGTAATTGACTCGTTTGGGGGAAGTCTTGGGGTTGGGAAAGAAGCGGATGTTTATGACGCATTAAGTTCCAGTGGCAAACGTATAGCAGTGAAATTTCACAGACTAGGCAGAATAAGTTTTAGGCAAACGAGAAGAAAAAGAGGCTACATACGAGAGCATTCCACGTGGCTTTTCCAATCGCATGTCTCAGCAGAAAAAGAGTTCCAAGCGATGCAACTTGTTTACAAAAACGGCGTTTCAGTGCCAGAACCAATAAGCCAAAACAGGCATGTTATTGCCATGGGAATGATTGAAGGCGCAGAATTATCCAAATACAAAGAAATTTCAAAGCCGGAAAAAATCTTAAAAGAAATATTGCGCAATGTTAGGAAGGCGTACTTGAAAGCGCATGTTATTCACGCAGATCTCAGCGAATACAACATCATCCTAAAACCCGATGGGCACATACTCATTATTGACTGGCCCCAATACGTGATGTTTAATCATGCGAACGCGCAGGATTTGCTTGAGCGAGACCTTAAAAACGTGCTTACTTTTTTCAACCGCAAGTTTAATGTAAAAGTAGCTATTGAAGAAGCCTGCGATTATGTAACTGGGAAAACCAGAAGTCTGGTTATTTAATGTTTATCTGCGTCTAGCACGATGTAGAGAACGTTGTTTCCGCGAAGCAGCACATTGCCATAGTTTGTCATCAATTGTTCATCTTTGGACTCGTTTGCGCCTTCAAGAAGAATATTCATGTGCCCGTCACATTTTATCATTTTTCCCTTATAGTCATAACCGTTTTTGAGAATAACTTCAATATTTCCGTGCAACTGTTTTATGAGAACATTCAACGGTTTCTTACTTGGTTCCATCGTCATAATTATCGTGTCCTAGTATATTGTTTGTAATATCCATGAACCTATGACCCAATATAAAAGCCTTATGAAAACCATTAGCGCAACTGAAAATAAAAGCCTCATTTAAGGTCTTTGGTAAAAGTTATGGAAAGCGTTCGTCAGCTAAATGGCTAAAAAAAGAGACTTGGGGTAGATGCTTGTACAGGGCATTTTAGATTCTGGACAGTAGTGATAAGAGTGCAACTACTAGGAAAGCAATGCCAGTCCAAAACAAGTCACCACCAGTAAGGAAATACACGATGCTGCAACTATAATTGCTGGAATCAGAATTAGAAAAAGTTTTATCAGAATTATTATTATCAAGCCAATTATGACCAGAATGATAAGAAATGGAATGCTAATTGCGCCAAGCCCCAAGCTGCTTAGAACAGAACATATTATCGGTAAAAACAATGCGAAGTTCATGAGTTATCCTCAATAAAAATGTGTTGAATGCAAGTAATATACATTTTTGCCGCGGCTTGTCGGTAAAAATTTAGGTTTTAATTTTTGATTTGATTTTTGGAATAACCTCTTTTTGCGTTTGCACAACCCCGTAGGTTGTTATCCTAAACTTATCGTCCAAAGTCTTCTGTACCACTCCATTTTTTGCAAGTTCGCCTAAGCGCGTGCTGGTTATTTTGCCGCTTTTTTCAAGCTTAACTTGCAGCTCATCTTTCGATTGTGAGTCGCTGTTGAGCATGCCTAGTTGGTGCCCAAGGTACTGGGCGGCCAGCCAAATCGATAAGGCTTCATTATCCGTTAACTTGTTCTTAGGAGTCAGCAGGCTTGCGCCGTCGCCTGAAAAAGCCACTATGCCGTTTAAGTCTTTGGCGAGCTGCTGAAGGTCAACGCTTAGCCAAAGTTTTTGTGCTATTTCGAATGAGGGAATAAAGTCTTTGAAAAACTGGTTTACCAAGAGCCATGCATCTTGCGGGTCAGCGGAAAACTGCTGCTCAATTCCTTTATATTTGATTTGAACTTGGATTTTTTCTGCTTTTTGGCTCAACTCATTTTGCCTCTAAGCTTCTTGAGAACTTCTTCTTCAACCCATTTCTCGCCTTGAATTGTGAGCTTAAAATCTGGCTTGTTCGGGTCAGGCTTGAACACTTGCCCCCGCTTAGTCATCTCATTGAGTCGTGCTGGCACCATGCTTTTTATTCCGCTGGACTCCAAAAGCTTAGTTATTTGCGCCGCCGTGTTTTTTCGGTCTTGAGACGCGTAAAGAACCAAGCCGACTGCTTCGTAGTGGGTGAGGCTTTCGCGGGTAACTATGACTGGGCCTTCGGTTGTAGGTTCAACTATGCCTTTTAACTGTGCTCCCGACGGCGTTAGCTTGTTTGAAACGAAATCAGATAGTTTCTCAACAAAGTTTTCAGGGATAATTCCCAACATGTCAAGAATTTCTTGAGGGTTCTCGCCTTCAATGACGACTTCTCCGAAAGGGGTTTTTATACGTACTTCAATGTGCTTCATTTTACGCTTCTCCACTTACCCATTGCTATACACTATGTTAAGCCTTTTTAGGATTTGCGGCTCAGCGCTGACTTTTGCGAGTAAAACGGTTATTTAAGGCGGTCTCTCAACAGCTTGGCAACCAATTCAGGATTAGCTTTTCCGCGGACTTCTTTCATTACAGCGCCCATAAGCATTCCGTAAGCGTTCTTACCCAACTTATCAACTGACTGCTTGTTAGCTGCAACCGCGCGGTCAATAATCGGTGCCAGCTCAGCTTCAGTTAACATTTTCAAACCCAATGCGGCTACTGCATCCTGCACTGATTTGCCCTCGTTCTTTGAAAGCCAACCGAAAACGTCTGCGACCGCTTCCTTTGCAAGCATTCCTGAACCGACAACGCTAAAGATGCTTTTGATTTGGTCATCTCCGACTGTTTCGACTTGCAAGCCTTCACGTTTTAGAGACTTTAAAGTCTCAGTCAAAAACGCTGCCACGGTTGAAGCTTGAACGCCAGTTTCTTTTACGATTTCGCCGAAGAGCAGATCGTATTCTGAGTCGGCAATTTGCTTGGCTAACTTCTCGTTCAAGCCGTACTGTTTTATCAAGCGTACGAGTTTTTTTTCGGCGGGTTCAGGCAGGTTTTTACGTACTTTCTCAACTAATTCGTCGGTTATTAGTGTTGGCGGGATATCGGTTTCAGGGTACATTCTTGCGGCGCCCGGTCTTGGACGCATGTATCTTGTGGTTCCATCATCCTTTGCAGTTCGAGTTTCAGCTGGCACACCATTCACTGCTTCCTGTGCACGTTCAACAACGGCTTTCAGAGCATCTCTAACGTTCTCTTCCGTGTCAGCTACAAAAACTACGCGCATCCTGTTCGGCAGCTGTAACCGCTTTTCTTACGGCTTCCGTTTCCTGCTCGGTGATACCGTAATTTGGCATCTCATCGGTATGGAATATTCCTCCAACTCTTCCCCAAAACTTTGCGTAGTCAGAAAGCTCCGTTCCAACACGAAAGTTAGGCATAAGTTCACGCTTTAGCAGTCCTGCGAAGCCTGGAAGTTTAACTGCCATAACTCTCTGGTTGCTATCGACGGCTTTGCGAATGACCTTGCATTTTGTCCCCATGAAAATGCTTCCAACTTCAGCAAAATTCTGCGTAAGGTCGGTTGTTTTAACG
The DNA here is from genome assembly GCA_963767735.1 of Candidatus Bathyarchaeota archaeon. GTDB lineage: Archaea > Thermoproteota > Bathyarchaeia > Bathyarchaeales > Bathycorpusculaceae > Bathycorpusculum. Next base: position 222,735 of record CAVYES010000007.1, read on the forward strand.
CCTCGTCTTTGCAAGTTCCTCTTTTACGTTGATTAAGCCAAGTTGGCGTTGAACCTCATACTCTACCACTTTGGAGATTAACTCAAGCTCTTGAACGCCTTTTATCTCGATTAAGGCGCCGTTTGGCAAGGAAACGTTCAAGTCCTGACGTATAGTACCAAGCCCACGCATAACTTTGCCAGTGTCACGCAGAATCCTCCCGATAGCGAACGCAACTTCCTGCGCTTCCATCGGCGAGTAGATTACCGGTGCTGTAGCAACTTCAATAAGTGGTATTCCTAATCGGTCAATGCGGTAACGGATGGTTTTGCCCTCGTCCTCGGTTCCCGTTTTGCGTGCCGCATCCTCTTCCAGACTTGCCGCTTGCATCGGAATGATTTTTTCTCCGACTTTGATCCAGCCGTCTAACGCGATGATGCAGGTACGCTGAAAACCACTTGTGTTTGAGCCGTCGATAACGGTTTTGCGCATAACATGAACTTCGTCAACCGGCTCCATATTCATCATCAAAGATGCAGTCAAAACCACCTCTACGGCATCCAAGTTTATGGGGTGCGGCGGCTCCTCATCCATCTCGACGAGGCACGCGCTTGTCTTGTTGGCTTCGTAGAGGATTTTTACGCCTTTTTGGAATTCAAAATAGGCGGCGGGGTCAACTTGGCCTAGTTCACTCTGTGTTGGTCGCAGCCGACGAAGGAAAGTGATTTCTGGTGCTTCCTTGAAGAGTTCAGGTGGGCAACTGCAGAAAAGTTTTGAGCCCGTATTTAGTTGCTGGTGGATTTCTAAACCTACTTTTAACCCGACTTTAGCGTAGTCAATTGCCACTTTTTTCTCCTCCTTCAACTATGCAGTCCTGCGGAAGCGTCCTTGGCAAGAATTCTCCTGCGACGTTAGTTTTCAAAAGTACTGCTGCTTCTTGGGGATTGTCTGTTTGTCCGAGAACCCACATGAGTTTGACAAGGGCTGTTTCAGGGAACATGTCGTCCGTTGGGATTACACCGAATGACAGCAAGTCTCTGCCCGTATCGTATACGTTCATGTTTACTCTGCCCCAAATACACTGGGAAGCCAAAGCAACCACCACACCTTGTGCCACAGCATTTTTTATGGCGTCAAAGCAGTATTTGCTCACATGACCCAACCCTGAGCCTTCCAGCAAAATGCCCCTGATGCCTCGGCTGACATACCAATCGATGACTGCTGGGTCAAACCCCGGATAAAACTTAATTAACGCAACTTTATCGCTGAAATTGGGTTTCAAAACCAGCTTCCTTTGGCCGTCGCGACGGCGGTATTGGTCTGTTAGCATACTGACCTGTTGGTTTTTCACTTTGGCGATTGGTAAGCCATTTATTGATTTGAAAGTGTCTCGTCGGCTTGTGTGGCATTTGCGAACTTTTGTTCCTCTGTGAACTATGGTGGCAATGTCCGAGATGGTTTCATGCATGGCTAAACCTACCTCGGCGAATGGTCCTTCACCAGCGGCTTTTACTGCGCCGATAAGGTTTGTTGCTGCGTCGCTGCTTGGCCGGTCACTGGAACGTTGTGCGCCGACAATGATAACAGGGACAGGCAGGTTCTGCAGTGCGAAGCTCAATGCAGCTGAAGTGTAAGCCATCGTGTCTGTACCATGCGCTATCACCACACCGTCCACGCCTGCTGCTATACGTTTAGCCACGGTTTCGGCAAGTTCTTTCCAATGGTTCTGAGTGATATTTTCACTGTATAAGCTGAAAACTATTTCTGTGTCAACTTTAGCGATGTCTGAAAGTTCAGGTACAACACCGTATAAGTCGCTTGCAGAAATTGCTGAGCGAACAGCCCCTGTTCGATAGTCAACGCGGCTGGCTATTGTTCCGCCAGTGCTCATTATAATGATATGGGGCAAAGCCGGGTTCTGTTTTGGCAGTGGCGGCGAGGCGAAGGCGGGTTTTGAGCCTTTCCCGATTTTTTCAATTTTAACTTCGGATGTTACACGGATGCCGATGTTGTAGCCGCTTTTCATTTTGACGATAACGACTGTGCCTTCGCCAAGTTCAGAGCGAGGGATGAGTATGCCTTCGTATATTTTGCCTTTGCTGGTGACTCGTATGATGTCTCCAACGTCGCAGTCTGCCGTTTTTAGGGCTTGAAGTGCTGAGCCCTTATAACCTGAATTTTCAAGTTGACTCATGGGGATTCTCCAGTTTTTTGGATACGTAAACGCCATCGTGTTCGTACCCGAAACGCATGTAATACCTTCTTGTTCCTAATGCACTGATAACTAAAAGCTTTTTGACACCAAAATCCTCGCGGGCGATGCGTTCAGCTTCCTTAAGCAGGTCTGCGCCAAAACCCCTATGCTGCCACGCTTCCGCAGAGTGTTTACCCACTGGCACGAGTGGACCGTAAACGTGAAGTTCCCTTACAATGGCAGATGCAGTAGCAATAATTTCTGGCCTGTGAGCTTTTGGAGATGGAACTCGCAGTCGCAAATAGCCAAGTAAGATGTCGTGTTCCTTTTCTTCGGCTGAAATGAAGACTTCTTTGCCTTGTGAAGCGTCGTAGCAAATGGATTGTATTGTGACTTTTTCCATGTCGGGCTTCACATGGTCGACTTCCATTCTGTGCCCAACCTCTCGGCATCGAATACATTGGCATTTGCCGCCTTGCTCCTTGAGCTTTTCATTTGCGAGTTGGCGTAGATTGCTCTTTTTCACGCCAGCCAAGATAAGCCCTGCAGGGATGTCCCTTTGGACACGCATGACTCTTATCCACGGCGGTATGAATTTTTTGATTTCAGCGATTAGTGCCGCTGCTTGTTCAGTTGTGTAAGGCACGTATGTACCCTTCAGGTACCACTCGTTAGCTTTTGTACCCGCTATGCATAGGCACGGGTAAATTTTTATCATGTCCGGTTTGAAAGCTGAGTCTGTAAAAACCCGTTTGAATGCGGCTAGGTCTTTTTGCGGGTTAGAGCCTGGCATTCCAGGCATTAAGTGGTAAACAATTTTGAGCCCTGAGTCTTTGGCGATTCGTGTTGCCTCTTGCACATCGGCCACGGTGTGTGTTCTGCCAACTAAACGGTAAATTTGGTCGTCCGGGTTTTGCACCCCGAGTTCAATGCGGGTAACTCCCATGTCAAGCATTGCATCTATGTGCGGTTGTTTTGCCCAGTCGGGACGCGTCTCGACGGTTATGCCTACGTTGCGGGTTTTGCTTGTTTCAGCGTTTGCTTTTGCCTCCTCCAAGTTTGCCGAGGTTTTGCCTGTTATGGCATCTAAGCAGCGTTGAATAAACCAGGTTTGATACTCTACTGGTGTAGCGGGGAAGGTTCCTCCCATGATTATTAGCTCGATTTTGTCAATTTTGTGTCCAATTGCTGAGAGTTGATCGATGCGGCTTCTGACCTGCATGTAGGGGTCGAAGCTGTTTTGGGTTCCGCGCATGGCTGCTGGTTCATATCCCGTGTAACTTTGCGGGCTTCCTTGTGCTGGTCCTCCAGGGCAGTAAGCGCACGGTTCAGGCTGTGGGCACGGATAAGGTTTAGTCATTGTGGCGACCACAGTTACACCCGAGATTGTGCGCGTGGTTTTTCTACGCAAAACAGGTAAAAGACGCTTCGTTTCCTTTGGAGTTAAAAGGCTAATTAAATCGGAGTTTGACGGAACTTCTTCCAATTGATATTTGCCAGCGGTTTTTATTTTAAGACGGTTTACATCATCACAAGTTGGTTGAGGCATATCCATTAGCATGTTTATAATTTCTCGAAGGGCATTTTCGTTTTTCAAGGTTTACCAAAATAAGGTTCAGTTAAGTAATAAATAAACTACACTAACGTGAAATGATGTTTAAGACTTGAAAAACAGTTTTGCTCCTTGCGCTTACATCCAGTTTTGGCCTGCTTTCCTTTGCAGAATCACACGTTTTTCGTAGTTGCGTCTGCTTCGGTTTTTTGGGCTTGGCGCTGTTTTTGGCGTCGCCTGGATTTTGGGCGTTTGAGAGCGAACTTTTCCAGCTTTCGATAAAGATCCGTGAGTTGGCATTTAATGCACCTTGCACATAAAGCATTAATGTCACACTTAAACCTTACCAATTGGGATTAGCAGTTAACTCTTAGAAGATAAAGCGACCTCTTCTAGATTTCATTAAGGCTACCTTAGCGTTAGCGGTGCAATTTAGTTCCATAATCGTCAGTTCTCCAGATACGGCTTAGTTAAGGATGCAAAAAAAATTGAAAACGTTCCATCAAAGAAACAAACAAAAAAATTTTAACCAATGCGCTCGTTCTAACTTATAGCACGGTCGTTCGAAAGCTTAGGCTTAAATCGATAGCTGCTATTTAGGGAGTTTAGTTAAGGCATTAAGCCTTAATGGAACATGAAACGGCTGATATTTATGAGCGAAAAGAAGAAAAAAACCTTGCTTAACGCCAAGGTAAGATTTAAAGTGACCTTAATAGAAGCAAAGTCTGTTTTAAGCAACGGAGTCAATTTTTATGCATTATTTTAGGATAAGCTTTAGCTCTTTAGCTTTGACAATCATTTTAGGTCTCAGCCTATTAAGCGTAACTTCATTGGCTTCTGCCAGCTTAGCCTCATATAACAACGTGCAAATAAACATCCAAACCTCAAACATACAAGCGGGCTACTTTACAGTCTCAGCGTTCAACATGACGGGTTTCCAGGAATCCTCAGTCCAAACTTATTATCCCGCAGCCTCCTTTGAACTTCCAAGCGGACAATACATTTTCACAGTCACCGCTAACAACCAAACCGACTCGAACGCTCCAGTTCCCGTACCACTCGGAGCCCTATCAAGCAGTAGTGGAAGCTCCTCAAGCACTCCAGCAGTGCCTATCCCTGAAGCTCCTTCAATCGAATACGGATACTCAGTACAGCAAATCTCCAGCTCAACAAGCATTGCAATCACAACTCAAAACGTTTCTTCATTCCCAACAAATACCTTGACAATTCAAGTCCTCTATGCCAACGGAACTGCAGCCGCAGATGCATCCGTTTCAGCCTCCACCATTGGATCCTTCTACTATTGGGGCTACGAATCCAACGTCATAACTTGGACCACAACTGGACCTGACGGTTATGCAACCCTCGTCACACCTGTTGCTCCAGAGCAAATTGACGCGTGGAGCTGGCTACCCCTAAACCTTACCGGTATCATAGCGCCGCAAGTCATTGTCGCAGGCGAACCCATAAACGTGACTGGACCCATGGAGCCAGCCTACATCGGAGTTGCAGGCTCAACGATGATTGTTCCCCCACAAACAACGTCAACAATCACGATGGTCACACAACAGCAAAACTACTGGGAAACTCCATACGCAGGCACCGCATCACCGGAAGCAAGTTCAGCATCAGGCGCTTCAAGCTCGGGTTCATCAGTTGGACCCAATGCAATCCCCGCTTCGGTGTATGCCCAGCAGCAAGGAAACCCGGCACTTCAGGTGACTCAAACGCCAACACCAACTCCCCCAAGTATTTCCACAGCCAGTGGAAACATGCTATTCCTAACTTTAATCGCCATTATCGTGGCAGGAGTCGTAGTGGCAAGCGCAGTAATCGTCACAAGAACCAAAAGAAAACAGCAGCAGTCAAGCGCGTCGCGCGTGGAATTTCCTTAAGCGCACAATTAAACGTTAAACTCTAAATTCAACCCCATAAGCATGTGGGCAAACAACAACGTTTAACCAAGACCCAACGCCTATTTTTATTGCCTCGCCAAAATTGAGCACCCATAACGACGGACTTAACAGAGGAACGCAAGAAACACAAATCTTGCACCTATGACGAGTGAGTTCTACCCAATTATGGAACAGGTGAGGTGCGGGCCAAAAAAAGTCCCATGCCGAGAGAACTTAGCCAAGCAAAAAGCAACGCTCAGCGATGCGGTTAAGTGTTAGGTTACATGGGAGACAAACAGCCCGCAAAAAAGTGTTGCCTCAAGGTCATTTTTTAACTTAAGGTTTTTACAAAAAAAGGAGCTTCAGTTATTGTTTCAATCATTTGATTATTTTAGCTAGTCGATAAATGTTGTCCGTTGAATGTTATGGATTGGATTGTGTTTTCATCTATCTGAACTACGCTGGATGGTAGAGGTACATATTCTAAGGTTGGTGAGAGTTTTTGTCCGTCATGTATGACCCACCAGAGGAACTGGACCTCAGCTGTAGCTTGAGCATGAGTCATTCCTGGCACTACATCTAGTTCCTTATACACCAGCAAATAAGTGAAACTGACTATAGGATACGCTTGTGGCTCTGGAGCATTAAGGAGGTTGACGTTTGCCCAGCTTTGATCGCCCGCTGGCAAACCACTGGAGGCAACTGATTGCACTGCATCCTGTATAGAACTGAGAGATGGCAAAATCCAGTTGCCCGAAGGATTCTGAACTGCCGCAACAGTCATGTTATTCTGCAGTGCGTAAGCAAGTTCAACATACCCGACCATATATGGGGTTCCCTGCACAACCGATGCAACTCCTGGGTTCCCTTGTGCGCCGACTCCGATGGGCCAAGCTACTGTTTTGCCCTGTCCAATTGAACTGTTCCAAGCACTGCTTGAGGCGCTGAGGTATCCAGTGAAGATGAATGTTGTCCCTGATCCGTCAGACCTGTGTACTATCTGTATTGGTTGGGCCGGAAGCGTAGTGTTTTGGTTTAGGCTTTGTATTTCGGGGTCATTCCACATGGTTACTATGCCTTGAAAGATGTCAGCTATGACTTTACCAGTAAGATGCAGCCCAGTTGGGATACCGGGCAGGTTGTATGCTATTGTGACTGCTCCGATAGTTTCTGGGATATGAAGTGCATTTGGGGCTTGTGCCATCTCTGCGGCGTTTAAGGGGGCATCTGACGCGGCGAAATCTACCGTTTTACTTTCAAAATCGGTTACTCCTGCTCCGCTGCCTACGCCGTCGTAATTAATTTGAACCCCTGGCTGAACTTGCGCGGTGTACTGATTTATCATTGCAGTAAGTAGAGGCTGAGGAAACGTTGCTCCAGCAGCATCCAGGGTTATTGATTTCTGTGTTGTGGACTGCGAGTTTGAGTTGGATGCGGTCTGGCTTAAATATCCGCTCGCCATGACGCTGGCGATTACGATTACTATTGCGATGACGGCGATGATGATTGTGTATTTAGTTTTCATTTTATTTTGCATCCTATCATGAAACTTAATACTGAAGACATATTATACCGCTTGTATAAGTAACTTATCTATATAGACTAAATTAACTTAGTGTATTCTAAGTCCAACCCAAAAATATGAATCAAAAATTTGGTTCATGGAAGCATAAACAGTTAATATCCATATTTGCTAATCAATTTTGAATCATTTACAGTTATCCTCAAATACACGTCCATAGGAATCGGAAATGAAAATCAGCATCAAAACAGTAATTGCTCTACTAGCCACAACGCTATGCTTAATCTTAATTCTTAACTTTGTCTCTAATTCGGTCATACAATCCAACTTTTCAAAAATAGAACAAGACCAAGTTACGCAGACCATAGGAACAACTCAGGCTGCAGTAATAAACATGGTTTCTGCGATGGACAGCGAACTGGTAACCTGGTCCCAACTTAACAGCACTTACGAATTTATCAAAAATCTAAATAGCGAATATCAACAGACATATCTAACGATTTCTTCACTCTCAAACCTCGGAGTAAACTTTGCATTTTTCCTAAATTCAAATGGCAATTTCGTTACTGGCATGGGTCTAAACCTAACGACTATGCAGCCGATGCAAATTCCGCAAGACATCATAACACAAATATCCACTGACAATTTGATTTGGAATTTAAAAAGCGTAGGTAGCGACATAAGAGGTTTTATCTTGACGGAAGAAGGGCCATTGATGCTAGCTTCAAGACCCGTCCTGATGACCAATGGAGCAGGACCCGCAAGAGGCGTTCTGATTTTTGCCACATACTACAATTCTAACGAAATTAAAAAGCTAACATACATAATGAATCTCCCAATGTCTCTTGAGACTATCGCCAGTTGGGAAAAAGAAAATAACATTCAAAATTCAACCCTCTCCGCATCCTACATCATACCGGTGAATCAACAATACATCACAGGTTATGACATAATTGACGACATAAAAGGACAACCCATATTGGCCGTTGGGGCAACAATGCCAAGAACCGTTTACGATCAAGGATTAGCTACAGTAAGTTACATAGATCAAGTCCTTTTAGTTGCTGGAATTATATTCAGCGCTATCATAGTGTTGCTCTTAGAATTTGCCATACTCAGACGGTTAGGTAAACTCACAAACATTGCGAGTAAACTGGGAAAGCGAGAAAACCCATCTCAAGAGTTACCAGTTTCTGGAAACGACGAAATAACATGGTTAACTTTGTCATTCAACGGGCTGCTTCAGGAGATACAAAGTCAAAGTCTTAAGCTTCAAAAATCGGAAAGAATGTCGGGGATCGGTGAGCTCGCGAGGCAGATTGGGCATGACTTACGCAACCCTTTAACAAGCACCAAATATGCCACATATTATTTGAGGCAGAAAGGAAATAAGTGTACTAATGAAGAAAGAGAAAAAATGCTTAATATTATTGAAGGTGACATAAAGCGCTCCGACAAAATCATAAACGACCTTATAGAATACTCAAGCGACATAAACCTGGAAATCGAGAAGTGCTCACCCAAATCACTTTTGAGAGGTGCTATGCTAAAGCTTCAAGTTCCCGAGCGCATCAAAGTGGAAAATCATACTTTAGATGAGCCGATGATGTTAGCTGATGTCAGCAAAATCGAGAGAGTTTTCATGCTAATCATTAAAAATGCCATAGAAGCAATGCCTAAAGGCGGAACACTTGAAATACGGAGCACTAAAGAAGACTCAAAGGAACAGATCACTTTCATTGATACAGGAGAAGGCATACCTGCAGAAATTCTACCGAAAATTTTCTCGCCTTTGCTTACCACAAAAGCGCAAGGAATGGGATTTAGCTTGGCAATTTGCAAACGTATAGTAGATAGTCACGGAGGCAAAATAGAAGCTGAAAGCGCTGCGGGCAAAGGAACCACAATTAAAATTACTTTGCCCATAGAACCGAAAATAAATCAAGAAGACCAAAAAGCCCAGATATCTAAACCAGACCCCTTACTTCATTATAAAAGCCTCGAATCACAAGCCGCAGTCAACGAAGCTGCCTTTCAAGGAAAAAGAACTAATTAGTTATCAATTTAGACCCAAAGGAAAGATAAAATATTTTCGTTAGGTTAAAAAGTCAAGTTTTTTTTCCATATGCCTGTAATCTGCTAGCCTATTTTGTGTTTCAGCCTTAGAAGGGAAGCTAAATCGCGATATTTTAAAAGCTCAATAGAAGAAGAAACTGGGAAAATGGTGCCTCGACTTCTTCCCCTACTAAGTCATAACTGTAAAGCTGGGCTCAATCTGCTAGTTGGTTGTGAAAGTGTTGTTTTTTTAAAGGTCTTTGTTTCCGATTTGGTTATGATGAACGAAGTCTTCTATGTCGCGGCGTACTCTGAGGGTTTTGTTTGCGGTGGTTGGGTATCCTAGGCGGCATGTGTATGCGATTTTCATGTATTCTGGGATTGCTAGAAGCTTTTTGAGTTCTGCTTCAACATGCGGTGCGGCAAAGGAACTGAGAATTTGTAAGCTAACTCCTAAAGCTTGTGCCATTAGCCAGATGTTCTCCATAACGCAGCCTAAACTCATGAAGCCTAAAACGTCGCCTGCTGAAGCCGGTGTCCTCTTTCTCGAATCATATATCACTATTAGAAGCGTTGGGCTTCCTCTGATGGACTGAGTCAGCGGCATAGGCGTAGCTTGGCGGGCAGCCTCTGAAATTTTCGCTGGGTCTATCCACGCCGGCGGAAACATTGAGCCCAAGATTCCAGTTTTCTTTTTCAAAAGCTCCTCTTTTGAGAAGGACAATTGTTCATAGTTTTCCCGCAGAAACTCTTCGGATATGCGTGATTTGATGTTTCCTATTTTTTCCAAAGCTACCTTGTCGTCTACAACGATTATTTCGAAGTTTTGCATGTTATGCGCTGTAGGCGCCCATCTTGCAGCCTCTAAAATCTGTTTCAAGTCATCTTTGGGTACTGGACGGTTCGGGTCAAAGGGTACTCTTGAGGATTGTCTTTCTTGAATTATTTTCAAGATTTCACTCGTGTTTATCCCTCGCTTACTTTCAAAACTGCTCGGAAATGAACTTTCGCAGACATCATCCGTTCAAAAGCTTCAGGGGCTTGCTCCAGCGGAAACACTTCCACCATGGGGACGACATGCGTTAAGACGCTAAAGTTCAGGGTGTCAGAGGCGTTTCCTCCAACCCAACCGCTCACAGACCTGACAGCGCGCATTAGCTGAACAGGCGAAATCTGCAGGGGATCATTGACGAAAGTGATGATTATCAATTGTCCGTTGCGGGCGAGCCCTCCGACAAGCTCTGATATTGCTTTGCTGTTTGGCGCGGTACAAAAGATAGCTCGTGCTCCTCCAAGCTTAATTAATTCTTCTGCCGCATTCGCAGTATTCGCGTCGATGTAGATTTGAGCGCCAAGCCTTCCGGCTAATGCTTCTTTTTCTTTGCCGCGAGATATAACCGCTGTTTTTAAGCCAAGCCTTACAGCGAACTGCAGTGCTAAATGACCTAATCCGCCTAAGCCATGTATTGCAATTAAGTCGCCACCTTGGACTCTGCTACTCTTCAATGCGCCCAGCGTGGTTGCGCCTGCACATAGAAGAGGCGCTGCTTCCACTGAACTTAGCTCGTCAGGAATAACAGAGAGCACATCCATTCGGGCAACCATGTACTCGGCGTATCCGCCGTCGGTTGAGATGCCCGTTGCCAAGGGGCTTTCGCAAGCCCAATATTCACCTTTTAGGCATGATTTGCAGCGGAGACAATGTCCGCCGCGCCATCCTACACCCACTCTTTGTCCGATCTTCCAGTAATGAGACTCTGACCCTAATTTGGCGATGGTGCCGACAACTTCGTGACCAGGCGTCCTTGGGTACTGTAAACCGGGAAAATATCCTTGTTTGACGATTGCATCTCCGTGGCAGACTCCGCAGGCGTGAACCTTAAGAAGTACTTCATGTTCTTTTGGCTCCGGAATTTCTTTTTGAACCAACTTAAAATCTCCGCCAGGAGCACAAACTTGAATCGCTTTCATTAATGGCATAAAATTCACCTTTGATTCTAATTTTACCCGTTGCCTATAAACATTATCAACATCCAAAAAAGGCAGCTTGCAGGTTTAATTTTTTAAGTCATTGGAAACTCTACAATGAATTGTGTGCCTTTTCCAATTTGGGTTTCAACGGACACTTTGCCGTTTAATGCTTCAGTCAGCTTCTTCACTATTGCCAATCCGAGTCCTTGCCCTTTGGCTTTGGTTGTGAACAACGGGTTGAAAAGCTTGATTTTCACCTCTTCAGGTATCCCTGGGCCTGTATCTGTGACCGTGATTACGACTGAGTTATTTTTGCAGGCGGCGGTTATGGCTATTTTTCCTCCTGTTGGCATGGCTTGTACAGCGTTTGAGGTCAAGTTTGTAAGTATTCTTTTCAGAAACAGCGGGTCGGTGTTTATTTTTGGAAAACCTGCTTCTATAAGGGAAGAAACTGCTATTGTCTCAGGGATAGTCACATTTAACAAAACATCTTGAACGGCTTTTTCAAGGTCTGTTTCCTGCAATTGAGGCTTGGCCGTTTTTGCATAGTCTTGGAGGTCTTGCACGATTTTGTTCACATAAGTTAACTGTTCTTCAATGTAGCCTATGCTTTCTTTGACCTCTTCTTTCTCGGCGGAACTAGGCAACAATTCAAGGCTGGTTTTAGCCAAATATAGTTCGCCGGTAATAGATTGGAGTGGATTGCGTATATCATGTCCAACCATGCCTGCCGTTTCGCCGATGGCTGCAAGCCGTTCAGAGTCTTTAAGTTTTTTAGTTCGCTCTTCAACCAATGCTTCCAACTGTTCCGAGTACGTCTTTAACTCTTTTTCGTTTGCTTCCAACATCTCAAGCATTCTGCTGTTAGCTAAGGCAACCGAGGCAATTTCTCCAAAGGCCATTGCCATTTCGCGGTCGCGCTGGGTGAATCCTCCTGGTTTATTAGCTAACCCGATTACCCCGACCACTTTCTTTTCAATTGTCAATGGTGCAAACAACACGTTGTCGAGCCGCACATGACCCATCGGCATGAATTTACAATATTCGCTTTGTAGAAAATCATTTTCAACCGCCGCTTCCCCAGATTTGTAGGCTTCGGCGCGAAGCCCTCGTATGGGCATAGGCAACGAAGGATCAACTGTACAAGGTCGCCCTCCTGAATCCAAGAACAGAACCTCGTTTTCTTTTCCATTTTTACTTAAAAGGGCAACATAGCCTGCTGTTGCGCCGATTAATTCTTTGGCTCCGTCAAATATTGCTTTGGCAGAATTCTGAAATTCGTTGTTTTGAAGAACTGCCCTTGACGCTGTCAATAATGCCGAAACCTCAGAGCCACGTCGGTACGATTCGTTAAGAGAGCTGGATAAATCCTGCTGCATTTTTTTGCTCTCGGTAATGTCTCGGTTGCTGGCGCGGCGGCCTTTCCATTTGCCGTTGTCGCCGAAAGCAGCTTTACATGAATGCGAAATCCAACGTGTCTTTCCATCGCGGGTTACGATTCGAAAATCAACGTCGTGTGTCTCTTCTGAACTCATCAAATCAAAATGTGAACCGACGATTGATTTATCTTCAGGGTGAACGATTCTTGTGAGAAGTTTGGAGTCTTTGATGAACTCGTTAGCATCGTAGCCCGTGATGCTTTTAACTGAAGGCGAAACATAAAGCATTTGCCCATCGGGTGCAATCCAGTACTCCCAATCATACGCGAAGTCAGCGACCGTTCGAAACTTAACCTCGCTCTCTTGCAATGCTTCCTCAGCAATGGTTCTTGAAAGAGCTGATGCCAAACGGTCAGCTATTCGCTCCCACATCTGAATCGTTTCAAGATTAAACATTCCCTTTCTCTTGTCATTTAGCTGAAGCAGCCCCAACCGGGTGTCTCCGATAGCCAAAGGAATCAGCGCAACTGACTCGTACCCTTCGCGGTTGCAGCAGTTTCGCGTTTTTCCACGTGACTCAGCAGTTGTTGTGGCAAGAAGTAAAGTGGTATTGTTTGTCCAGAAGCTTCCTTTTTGGGTGAAGAAGTCTTTGCTTGGGTCAAATTTTCCCGATACAACGGCTCCGCACATGCATTCGATAATCGGGTTGCCTTTTGAATCTCGGACAATGTATCCTGCATTGTCTCTTGCGCATATCTGGTTCTCAAGCCGGACATGTTCAGGCGGGAAACCTCTAGTCACATAATATGGATATTCATCTCCTTCTTTGAGCCTAATACCAACTGCTTCGCAACCAGACTGCTTCTGGAAGAAATTGGAAGCTGCCTTTACAAGCTCACGTGGGCTAGTAGTTGCATTGGCAATTCTTAGGAATTCAACCATTATATCGCGTTCGGCTTCCGCTTTCTTGCGCTCCGAAATGTCGCGGATGGCACTAACTCTTGCAGGGTACCCTTTGTAATCAATGGCCCTAGCACTTACTTCAATTGGGAAAACTGAGCCATCTTTTCTTAAAGCTAATTGCTCAAATGTGCCTTCAATCCCTTTCTGCTGCAATGCTTTGACATGGGCTCTTTGTTCGGGAGCGACAACATCCATATTATTTTTACCAATCAGTTCAGCTACTTCATACCCAAATAGCTTCGCGAATTGGTCGTTAGCATCTAAAATCTTTCCATCAGAGGTAAATACAATACCCTCAAAGGACGCCTTCGCCAAACTGGAAAACCGGTTCTCAGCCTCTTTTAGTTCTAACTCAGCTTTCTTGCTATCTGTAATATCCTCGAAGACTGCTGCAAAATAGCCTTTTGCGGGACAATAAACTGAAATTGATAGCCACATGCTTAAAGGCTTAAAGAATACTTCAAACTTCTCTTTTTGACCTGTAAGCGCCACTCTTCCGTAAATTTCAAAAAGCTCAGGATTAGCGGCTTTGATTCCAGGTATCACCTCAGTTACTTTCTTTCCGACAACCATATCTTTTTTTAGACCTGTTATTCTTTCAAAAGCACTATTAATTTGAAGATAAACAAAGTCAACAGGCTTGCTTTTCTCATCGAATATCATTTGGCAATAAGCAAAGCCGTCAATCATGTTAGAGAAAAGAGAGCTATATTCATCCTCGCTTTTCCTTAATGCTTCATCAGCTTTCTTGCGTTCAGTAATATCGCTAAACATTGCTATGTTAGATACGTGTTTTCCGTTATCGTCAAATAATGGTGAAGCGTTAACAGCTGCCCATAGAATAGAGCCATCTTTGCGCCGGAACTCTAATTCTTTATACTGAATCTGCTCATTTTCTAATCCTTTTCTCATCCGCGGAATTTGTCTTTTTTGTTCTTCTTCAGACATGAGGTCAAAGCTCGATTTCCTGAGAAGTTCATCGGTTGAGTAGCCAAACATTTGAGCTAGCCTGTTGTTAACAAAGATGTGGTTACCATCAGGTTTGGCGATGACTATACCTTCCGCAGATGTTTCAACAATTGTACGATACTTTTGCTCGTTTTCAGCTAACGCTTCTTCAGCTTTCTTGCGTTCGGAGATATCTTTCCAAATGGATAATAAAGTCTCAACTTTACCATTAACGGCGAACTCAGGAACAATGACATATTGATAGCATTTCACGCCTTCTTTACTTGGAAATTCAAATTCGCCTTTTTGTTCCTTGCCAGTTTGAAAAACATTTTGGAGAATTTGGGTCCATGTTTCCGCGAATTTTTGAGGTAACGGTATTTCATGGTTTGTTTTGCCTACGAAATTCTTTGAAGTTAGTCCAGTGGTTTTTTCAAAAGCAGGATTGATGTACAAGTAGCGCAGGTTTCTATCAAGCCTTGCAATAATATCAGGAGAGTTTTCGGCAAGGGTCCTGTACTTTTTCTCTTCTCCTCGTAATTCATTTTCGTGCTTTTTCAATACATCGATATCTATGAAGGATAAAACGGCGCCGTCTATTTTGTTGTCTTCAGTTATGTAGGGTCGAACCCGCATTTCATAAGAGCGGCCCTTCTCATCGCTAACTTCCTTGTTCACTGCGTTAAGTGTTGTGATTACTTCTGAGATGGTTTTCTCTAAATCAGGAACCGAAATGGCGAGATGCACATTAGATATTGGCAGCCCAGCGTCCGAAGCACCCAGATTCAGAATTTTTTGGGCCGAAGGCGTGAAAAGTCTAATTTTCAAGTTGCAATCCACCATTATTACGGCTGGATCAACGTTCCTGCTCAGGTTCGTTACGTTATCGTTTAGTCTTGCGAGGGCTTGATTTCGGTTCTTTAATTCGTCGTTCAGAGTGGTTAATTCTTCGTTGCTTGATTGGAGCTCTTCTTTAGCGGTTTCCAATTCCTCGTTTGTACTCTGAAGCTCCTCGTTGCTTGACTGGATTTCTTCCATGGCGGAGCTCAATTCCTCGTTGGTTGCCTCCTGAGTCTCAATAACCGTCTGCAAATACTGTTTGGAAGATTCCAATTCTTCTTTAAGTTCGCGAATTTGACTGCTCTTAACGTTCTCGCGCCCTTCAGGCGTAGTTGAAAGCTCAATTGTCTGGCGTAGATGCGCAGCGGCTGAACTGACATCTTCAAACAATACAAGGAAGAAGGGCTCTTCGTATTGTTTTGCGCTCAGGGGCATTACCTGAATATTAATGGTCTTCGATTGGTCACCATAATGAAAGCGTATTGCCTCTTCTTTGATGGATTTTTTCTCTTTTTTTGCTCTGTAAACTGCTGTTTGGACTTCTGGCCTCAACTCTTTCCGAATCATCTTTGCTACATTCAAACTTGCTTGCCCCGATTCGGGTGAAAGATAAGGCGTAACATTTCCGCGAAAAACAAGAATATCCAAGTTACTGTTTACCAGTAGTGCTGCAGGAACATATTCCGTTATAAGTAACTGGTCTACTTCCTCCCGTATGAGAGAAACTGAGTCTCTTTTTTCAGGCTCTTTAAGACCTGCTTTTCCAACGTAAGGAACCCCAGCTGCAAAGCCGAAATTGACGCGGGGCTGACCCTTCTTTTTCGTGTAAATAAAACCCCTCTTGTTAACTGGTTCAAAAAGGGCGGTGGATTTGCCGATACTTTCAGATTCGCCCAGAATAAGAAAACCGTTTGGCTTCAATGCGTAATGCAGAATGGACACTATTCTTTCTTGAAGTTGCGTGTCAAAATAGATGAGCATGTTTCGGCAGCTGATGAGACTCAAGTTGGAGAAAGGGGGGTCCGCCGATAAGTCTTGTTTCGCAAATACGCATATGTCGCGAATGGACTTTGTAATTTGATAGTTTCCGTTTGAGCTATTGAAGAATCGTTTTAGGCGATTCTCTGAGACGTTAGCTTCTATGCTCTTGGGGTATATTCCTTGTCGGGCTTTGTCAACGTTTTTTCCGTTTACATCAGTTCCGAAAATCTGAATTAGCACATCCCGCGTGTCTGTTTCTTCGAGGAATTCTTGAAGCGCGATGGCAAAGGAGTAAGCCTCTTCGCCTGTGGAGCAACCGGGAATCCACATTCTCAGCGGTTCTTTAGGCGACAGGTTTTTTAAAAGTTCAGGAAACAGTTTTTCCTTCAAAATCACGAAAGTGTCAGGTTCTCTAAAGAAGCTTGTTACGCCGATAAGCATGTCATCGAACAAGGCTTGCAGCTCAGCGGGATGTGTTCCTAAATACTCAGCGTACTTCGTTATGTTGTCAACGTGGCTTATTACCATACGCCGAGTAACCCGCCTATTGACCACTGTTTCTTTGTAGTGAGTGAAATCTACGTTGAATGTAGATTTTAACAGGGTGAAGATTCTTCTTAAACCCGTTTCTTTAGTGGTCTTCGGTTCCTGAGATACTATTTCAGCACGAACCAACTGAGGGTTCTTAGCGATTTTTGAAAGCTCTTTTGCAATCTTGTCAGGGTAAAGAACGAAATCGACGGCTTCAGCTGATATAGCGCTGTAAGGCATGCCCGCATATTGGGCGGACTCTGGATCCTGGGCAAAAGTGATTCCCCCCTCAGCTTTAACAGCTTTCAGCCCTTCGGTTCCGTCAGTACCCGTTCCCGAAAGCACAATCCCGATAGCTTGGGTTTTCCGTTCCACGGCAAGAGAACTTAAGAAAGCGTCAATTGGCCTTAGAGACTTACCCTTCGGGTTAAGCTTGAGAAAGCCATCCGCTAAAGTCATGGTTGACCCAGGCGGAATCACATAAACATAATTGGGTTCAACATGCATCCCATCCTCAACTTGGAAAACAAGCATTCTGGTGAATCTTGAAAGAATGTCAGTCAGCATGCTTTCCTGACCTGCTGCAAGATGTTGAATTATCACAAAAGCCAAACCTGTATCTACGGGCAAACTCTCAAGCAACACCTTAAACGCTTCTAAGCCGCCTGCAGAAGCACCAACTCCTACAATCGGGAATTCTTGAGGTAATTTACTTTCAGAAGAGACCTGCTTGTTCGAATCACTTTTTTTATTTTTACTTGTAGCCAAAATGCAACGTCCAATAAGCCTGTTGTGTTCCTTGGTCTCCAAAAATAAGTAACTAGCACAATTAATATGTTATCATCATTGAACTGAACAAGCGGTCACGATTGCCGCCGGAACCAAAATAACCTAAATTTATCTTTGCTTAGAAAAAATTATGAAAAGAAAATTAATTGATACTTGCCAAAATTTTTGCTGGTCAGAACTTTAGTTTTGGCGGCAAGTATTAACATGTGTGTGCTGCCACATTGGTAGTTGAATGTATTGAGGTTGAGGCGCTAGGAATATTGGAAAGAAAAACTAAAAGCTTTCATTTCCAAGAGATGAATTGGCTAATCAGTTTTCCCGATTCAGGAAATGAGGGAAGAAAATACCTCTGCTATTCAGTAGTGTTCAAAGATTGTAAGAGGGGAAACGTAAAGTCTCAAGTTAATTTAATGGATATTGTGGATGTTGCCGAGTTTGAAAAGAATTATCCTCACACGGTGGGTTTTTTCAAAGAACCAATCGATGAAAACGCAGATTTTAGCCCTAACTATCTAGAAATAAGAGTTATCAGGTGCATCGAAGAATTCTGGAAATTTTTAAACGATTTAGATATTTAGATCACATTGCCATTGAGAAAAACGTGTGAAATTTTATGAATGGAATCTGTGCGAGATTAAGTTTAACGTGGCAGAGTCATGCACATGTTTATGGTGTATTCATCTATCGGTTTAGTTTCAAATCCTTTTTTGCAGCATAAATTAGTCATTTTTATGTTGGCGAGTGAAACGCAACTGTAAATAGTTTCTAATTTCAAGTCTTTAGCTATGTCAATAATGTAATCCATAAGTTTTGATCCTAATCCCAGCCCGTGCCACGAGTCGCTTACCATGATGGCAAATTCACCGTTTTTTCTTTCCGAATCAAGAATTAATCTTACTGCACCAATCATTCGCCGGTCATTTTGTAGCTTAGCGACGATGGCGATTTCTCGATCATAATCAAGGTTACAGTACCGAGACAACGTGTCATGCGACATTTCTTTTATTATCTCAAAAAATCTGAACCTTACACTATCTTCAGACAAAGACTTAAACAGCTCATTAAAACAGCGTTCATCCTCTGATTTGATTGGACGTAAAGCCACTTGAACACCATTTTTCAACGTTCGTTTGGTGACGTATTTTGTCGGATAAGGTGAAATCAACAAATGTTCATGATGATCAGCTGGCTCCCGCATAATTCTAGGCATATCGATAGTGATGTAGCCATCAACCACAAGAGGCCCACCGCTATTGACTATTAGAGGATTTATGTCTATTTGTTTGATTTCGGGAAAATCAATAACAAGCTGGCAGAACTTTACCAGGATTTCTTCGATAATGCCTTTTTCGAAAGTGCCGGCACGTGAGGAACCATTGTTCCCGCTGAAATAACCTGCTTTTCTCTACTATTTGCCTGGCCAAAACCTGATTAAGCGGCGGAAAACCTACGCTTATGTCAAAGATTGTTTCAGGTGAATCTCCGCGGGTTCCAAAAATTATAGTTGAACCAAATTTATTGTTTTTCCTTAATCCCAAAAAAAGCTTGGTACAATTTTCTTGCATCTTTGGTTGAATAGCTATTCCTTGGAACTCGGCTAAGCTGCTGGAGTTAATTTTATCAACCATCTCCTTGAAAGCAATTGGCACATCGGAGGAAGAGTAAACTTCACATGCGAACCCTTCACGCGTATTCTTAAACGTTGTTTGTGCATACAGCGCTTTCATAATAACTGGAAAGCCCAGTTCAGAGGCAAAAGCTAAGGCTTCATCAGTTGTCCTTGCGATGAGTGTTTTTATAGTGGGTATTTTGTAGGTTTCTAAGAAACAGAGAGACTCAGGTAGGCTAAGAATTTGCCTGCCCTCGCAAAACGCACGCCTTAAAGCTCCTTTAAGATGCGCTGAATCGCCTAAAACCATGGGTACCTCTTCTGGAGTTTGATACAGCAATTCCATGTTCCGAGTATAGGTATACATATTCATGAATGCTGCGACAGCTTCTTCGGGCGTTCTAAAAGCAGGTATGCCGCTGCGATTCAGCATTCTTCTGGCTTCTTGGCAATTGGTGTCTTCTCCCATTAACGCGACTAAAAGGGTTTTTCTTGTTTGATCAGCTAAATCAATTGCGGTTTGAGCTATGCTAGAAGGACTAGTGACTCCTTGAGGAGAATATATTACTAAAACGCTTCCGTCAGTTGGGTCTTCCAAGCAGACTTGCAGGGCACTTCTAAATCTTTCAGGCGTTGCTTCCTCAAGAATATCAACAGGGTTACAGGTACTGCAATAATGAGGCAAAATCCTTCGCAATGCACAATCCAAATCGTTACTCACTTGTGAAAGCCCGCCCCCTTTTAAGTGTAGTTGATCAGCAGCTAAAAGTCCAGGTCCACTAGCATTCGTAATTATCGTTAAGAAAGGACTACATGGATTTGGCTGCATCGACAAGGCTTTAGCACAATCAAAAAGTTCATTAATGGTATCTACGCGAACAATGCCAACGCGTCTAAACGCGGCATCATAAAGGTCGTCTTCGCTCAGTTGATTGATTTCCAAGAGAGGAAAATCAGGGCTTTTATTAAATCGACCTGCCTTGACGATGACAATGGGTTTGGTTCTGGCAAATCCTCTTGCCGCGCTCATGAAACTTCGAATATCCTTTATTTCCTCTACATAGACCATGATAGCTCTTGTTTGAGGGTCTGCCCCAAAATACTCAATTAATTCACCTACGTTAACGTCAATCATGGTACCGATAGAGACAACTGCGCTGAGCCCAACTTTAGTTTCAGAAGACCAATCCAAAACCGATCCACAAAGCGCGCCACTTTGGGAGATAAAAGCAATTTTCCCAGGTATCGCTTTTTTGTCTCCAAAGGTCGCGTACAAGTTAGTTTTTGGTCTTATAACGCCTAAACTGTTTGGCCCTATTATCCGCACTCCATACGCGTTCTTGTATTCAAGAATCTGCCGTATAAGACTCCGACCAGTTTCATCATTTTCATTTAAACCAGCAGAAACAATAATTGCGCTTCGCACCCCAGATTTCCCGCACTCTTCAATAATCTGAGGAATCGTGTGTGCTGGAGTTGCAATGATTGCAAGATCGATCTTAGACGGAACCTTGTCAACGCTCGGGTAAGCAGCAACTCCTTGTACAGTTCGTTTAAAAGGGTTAACAGGAAAAATTAAACCTCGATATGACTCAATTAAGTTATGAAGTATTCTAGCGCCTAAGGAATCTTCGCCTTCACTGGCACCTATAACTGCGATTGCTTTGGGATTAAAGAAGCAGCTAAGATTTTCCATTCCCAATACTAATTCCTCGTAAACTACGTCTTTAAGGTGAGTAGACAGGGGCGATTTAGTTCGATATACTTGACGTTGTTTATTCTCCGAAGTACATCGAATTTCTTCCTTATCGATGGTTGCTCATCGTGATTTTTTGCTGACTCGATGTTTGGCTGCTGTAGGTTTCATTTGGTCTAAGTTAAGTTGACTTTTACTACGTGTGTGGAGCACGAAATGCATGGGTCATAAGCTCTTACTAACATTTCCAGCGTTAATTCGATTTCTTTTTGAGGTTTATCGATAATCTGCGGGAGAATAGCTTTCATGTCTAACTGAATGTTTCCGTGGTTTTGGTTGGTTGGGATTATGCAGTTGGCTTTTGTGCATATTCCTTTTTCGTTGTAGGTGTAATCATGGAATAAGTATGCCTCTGGGCACCTCTACTGCACCAACGCCGTTGCCGGCCTTCACTTTGATTTCGGGTTTATTGTAGTCTGGTTGAGATTGTAGACCTGCTGCTTCAAGTTCGTTTATTAGGCGTATCGTATCTTCTACGCTGTGGACTACTTCGACGAGTTGAGCAATACTGTTCATGAAGGGATTATAGCACATTGGCAAAAGATTGAACTTCTTAGCTGTTTCTTGAGCCATCGGAGATAATCTCTTGTAATTGTTGTTAACCCTAGCTAAGGCACCAACCATATACGATTCACGATTATGCTTTGCCCATTTAGCTGTAGATTGCGGAATAATGTACTCATTTGTGAATGAGAGATATTCTTTTACCGGTGCAGCGCCAGTGTCTGATGAAACCAGTTTTCCGTCATAGAGCGCGTATTCACTTGGGTCAGTTAAAGAAATATATTCGGTTTCTCTTTTAAAGTCAGGTAACTTGCCAGCTAAGCTCTTATATAATTCAGCCACGGCTACAATGCTTGGAATAGAATCTTGCAGTTTCTTTCTGACCGACGCCAATTCTTTCATCGACGGGATTTTGGAGAAACCGCCCGGTATCAATCTTTGCGGATGCGTTGTTCTTCCACAGAGCAAGTTTGACATCTCATTTGCGGTTCTGTGAAGTTGAAGAACTATCTTAACCTCTGGAAGATTTGTAGACGCGAGAGGAATTACTGAACCTACACCCATCAAGTCAGGCAGAACGAGAAAGCCTAAATGTAAAATGTGACTCTGCAGATTTTCCGCGTGTAATGCTAGCCTTCTAAGTTTTAGGTCTTGGTCACTTACAGTTATGCCCATGGCTGATTCTGTAGCTTTCAATGAAGCAAGCGTATGGCCAATTGAGCATATGCCGCATATGCGAGAGGTGATATGGTGTAGTTCATTCCAGGATCTTCCTACAACCATGGCTTCAAAGAACCTTGGCGCTTCCGGAATATTCCATTCACATTTTTCTATAAGTCCATTTCTAATATTCACATTGATGTTTCCGTGTCCTTCAACTCTTGTTACGTGATGGACATCAACATCAACATTTGTTCCTTTCATCTTTTTGCCTCCTGCCAACCAAAATACAATTTAAACTTACTAATTGCATCATCAACTGTGAGACCATATTTTATCAAAACTTCCTTGTGGGAATTCTCATTTGGATTGTCCACAAGACCTCGACACCCCCAACATATTGTTCCCTCATTTACACAGCACGAGTTGCAGCCAGCTCTAGTTACTGTTCCGACACAAAATTGACCGCGCTCGAAGGCGCATACGTTCTCGTTTTTCTTGCATTCAACGCAAACCGGGTAAGTTGTAATTTCCGGCTTCTTTCCCAGCAAGAGTGATTTGACAACGTGTAAGAAGTCTTCTTTGTCTATCGGACATCCATGAACGTAGGCATCAACGGGAATTACCGCATCTATCGGTCTTGCAGCGTAACTATCAAAGAGCTTCGCATTTTCGCCATACACAATTTTTTTGACGCTATCCAAATCTTTGTAGTTTTTAAGAGAGTTGATTCCGCCAATTGTCGCGCATGATCCTATAGCAACAACGATTTTAGCGTTTTTTCTGATTGCTCTTAGTCGATCTTCGTCTTGTAACCTAGTGCAGGAGCCTTCAACAAAAGCTATGTCATAATTGTCGCTATGTTCTTTCATAACTTCTCTAAAGCTGACAACTTCAACTTGACCAAGAAGAGCTAAAATGTCTTCTTCGAGATTAGCTACTTGTAATTGGTCTCCTTCACAGCCTGCAAAATCAAAGAAAGCAACTTTAGGTTTCATTTTATAGAGCCTCCGGAACACCTTTTATTTTTGAATAATTAAAAACAGGACCGTCTTTACAGACGTAGATATGATTAATTTGGCAGTGACCGCACTTTCCGACACCGCATTTCATTCGTCTTTCAAGTGACATGATTATGTGATCATCGGGGACATTTCGTTTTTTCAGATCTGCAATCACAAATTTGTACATGACTGGAGGACCGCATAGTATCGATAGCGTCTTCTCTGGATCAAAAGAGACTTGAGGAATAAGCGTTGTGATTACACCTATGTTGCCGCTCCAAACTTCATTTTCAGGACACCAGTTTACTGTTGGTTTGAACTCAACATTTTCTTTGGACTCAATTGATGCCATTTCATCGCTAAAAAGCAGTTCCTTTGGCTCTTTACACCCGTAAAGCAGATAGACGCGACCATAGTCTTGCCTGTTGCCTCCGTCAAGAACATAATTGATCAGGGATCTGAGGGGTGCTATACCAAGACCACCCGCTACGAATAATAGGTCTTTGCCCTTTAGAGAGTCAACATCAAATCCGTTACCAAATGGACCTCTGATTCCTATTTTATCACCAATATTAAGCTGGTGCAATTTTGTGGTGACATTTCCTAACTTGCGTACGCAAACTTCGAATGTTTCTTTTTTTGTCGGTGAAGAGGATAAGGATATTGGCGCCTCGCCTATTCCAAAAACGGAGACTTCGACAAATTGGCCTGGTTTGTGATTAAGTTCTGATCCGTCGTCTAGTTTGATTTCAAACAGTGTTTCCATCGAAGTCATCGGCACTTTCTTGATTATGGTCGCTAACTTTGGTACGAAATTTATGTCTTCTTCCGTTTGAATGTTAACGTTTGGTTGAGCAGCAAAAGTTGCTATTTGCTCTCCACTGCTTTTGCTTTCTTGATACATGTCATTGAAGAGGTTAACTGGATTCGCTATATCTGGGAGGCAGTTTGAAGAACATCGTCCACAGCCAACGCAAGAAATAAAACCGAAACGATCAAACAAGTACTTTCCTTTTTTGAAATACCGATGGCGGTACCGTGTAGGTCTTGTAGCACGGAAATTTTCGCCTGACGCAATTTTCGCAAAATCTTCCAGTAAACAGCCATCCCACGTTCTGAATTTCTCACCATGCTCTAAGGAAAGATCAGGGTTATCTTTAACATCAAAACAATAACATGTTGGACACACTAGAACGCATGAACCACAAGCTAAACATTTTTCAGAATGCTTTTCCCAAAAGCCACTTTTCCCATAACTGTCCTTTAGTAATTCAGGAATGAGTTCAGGCGGAAAATCAAAATTTTGCTGAGACATACCCATAACTTCTCTTTTTTTCTGCCCAGCAATTTGCATGTCACGCGCCAATGCGGGTGTTACGTTTTTTGCGTATTTGGATAATAATTCTTCTCCTTTTTGAGAGCCAACGTTTATTGCATATCTATTACCCAAGTCTGTAAGCATAAGATCATAGCCATAATCTATGGCAGCGGAACCCATGAAAGAAGAAAAATTCCATTTCGACATTTTTTGAATGTTAATGCCTATTATTATTGCTGCGTCTCGTTTCTTAAAATATTGGGAATCAGACTTTGTTTCCCTAAATATTTCATCCATGTGAAGTAGGGCTACGATGTCGTAGGGGTGAACTCCCACAAGTACCATTGGCTTGGTTTCTTCTGGATTTTTAGCGGAAAATCCATCTGACAAGTCATAGGTGAATAAGGTTTCGCGTTGAGGAAAGAAATATTTTTTCGGAGGGAGCAATGTTACGTCATAGTCAAGACGTAATTCTTCGGCGGATTCGAGAGGCGCAAAAGCAAATTTGTTCCCTCTTGATTTAACGCCAATAACGTTAAAGGATTCATCTTTTATTAAAGCATCTATAAAATTCTGGAAATCTCCTTTAGATATAATTTTCATGTTTGAGGAACCCCGAAGAGATTTTGTTAGCATAACTGATGGGGATACATTTAACCTTTATGGAATAAATTCTCAAAATTAACATTTCTTCACTGTACATACTGTATATATTCACATATAAGGCATTTTGACTATTTTACTTGACACAGCGCTAGCTTGATACATTTAACAGCCATAATAAAACCGTTTTATCAGGCTCTTCGTTAGCAAAGCTATCCATTTTCATTTCTTAAAGCGTTAAGGTCTAACATAACTTCCTTTATTGTTCCGTCATCTTTCTTCTGAGGATTGATGACGGTAACGAGTACATATAGAAAGTTCCGATTGGATCTTTGATTTGGCTTATTAGATTCTCAACGTCTTCCTCAGTTTGATGCTCCTGTTCTTCTTCCAACCCGAGAATAGAGGCTAACGCGCTAAGCATAGCTGCGCCCTGTTCTATCGAGTTCGGACAAGGCCCGCCGCATCCTGTGCAGGGCATGTCAACGGTCAAGCACTTAGCTTCGCATCCGCCGCGAGTTGCTGGTCCCATGCATATTATTCCCTGTTCAAGCAAGCACTTTTCCGGTTCAGGAGTCTTCTCATAAACGCGGTATATCTTTGAGATTCTTTTGTCTTCCTTTTTTCTTTGGCATTCGTCACACACAGACTTCAATGGTGCAAGCACCGAACCCTTTGGAGGCAGTGCATTTTTCGCTATGGCTTCAACGGCGTTCGCTATTAGTTTAACTGGAGGCGGACAGCCGGGAAGGTAGTAGTCCACCTCAACAGTCTGATCTAAAGTCTTCACAGTGTCGTAGAATTCTGGAAGCTTCAAGACGCCTTCTTTCACTTCAGTCTTGGTTTTTGGAAGCACTCTGTTTGGATTGGAGGTGGATTTGGTTTCCAAGTAGACCTTGTTGAAAATCTCTTTGCGATCATGGAGGTTTGCCAGTCCTGGTATGCACCCCTCTTGAGCGCAGGAGCCGAATGCTACAAGCGTCTTGGACTTTCGTCTCAGGAGTTTAGCCATGTGTTCTTGTTCTTCGCTTCTGACTGAACCGTTGAAGAAGCATATGTCTATGTATTTATCAGGCATGGCTTCGACGTCTTTGTACTTGACGTCCATGGCTACAGGCCAGAACACTATGTCCGCTATTTGCACCACATCTAATATTTTCTCGTTTAAGTCCAACACTGCTATTTCGCAGCCGCCGCAACTTGCAGCCCAGTAGAAGCCCAGTTTCAATTTCTCTTTAGCCATCTGTTTTTCCGCCTTAGCACACTTGCCTTAATATTTTTGAACAGTCAACTCGCAATTCATTGAAAGCTAATTCATTAGGTGACATTCCCATTGCTAGGCCCAGCAATTGAGGATAATGCAGAATTGGAATACCGTAGACTTCATTGAACATCTTTTCAATACGCTGCTGATTCGTGTCGTACATGATGTGACAGAACGGGCAGATCGTTATCATGGCTTGTGCATCTACTGCTTTGATGTGGGTCAACTTGTCCCTTGCCAACTGCAGGGCAACCTTGTCGCTCACTCCTACACTCGGGGCGCCACAGCATTCAGTTTCATCCATGTAATCCAGGCATGTGGCACCAGTCGCTTCGATCAGCTTTTTGAGTCCTGTGGGGTTTTCAGGGTCCTCGAACCCTACAATGTCTTTCGGCCTCAAAATGTGACAGCCGTTGTGCTCCGCAACCTTGACGTTCGATAGAGGTTTGATCACTGAGCGTTTTATTTTTTCCAGGCCGATATCCTCGATCAGCACTTGCATCAGATGCTTCGAGTTCACCGTCCCCTTGAACTCTAAATTTGCCTCCTTCAAATTACTGTTTATTTCGTCACGCAGAGACTTATCCTGCTTCAGCATACTTTTGACCTTTCTCAAGGTTCCTGCGCAGCCTGGGCACAGTGTCAAAATATCCAAACCTTGCTGCTCTGCCAAAGACAAATTGCGTGCTGACAAGATGAGCATTGTTTCATGGCTGACGGGGTCTAATGGAAGCCCGCAGCAATTGAACTCGGGCATTTCAACCAGTTCAACGCCAAGTTTAGCGAGCACTTTGCGTGCGGAAATCTCGTAAGCTGAAACGCGGTACGGGATAGCGCATCCAAGAAACAGGAGATACCTATGTTCGCCCATCTTACTCACCATTCTTCTCGACGTGTTTCAGAAGGTGCACCCTTTGCAGAGTCTTCTTGATGCTTTCAGGATTGCTTTTAGGCAAAGGGGGAAGCCCCAGAATCTCGCGTTTCTTCAGCCTCAACTCCGGAATTTTGTATGCATAACCAGATTCCAGAATGCTTGCGCATTGGTCCTTGAATACCTGAGGCATGCAACCCTCTTGAGCCGCAAGATTTCTCAAGACACGAATGACACTTGCTACTTCAACGTCCTGAGGGCATCGGTCTGAGCACGTGAAGCATGCCGCGCAGAGCCATAAGGTGTCACTATGCAATACTCTTTCTCTTAGGCCAAGCTGGGTCATTCGAATTATCTGTCTGGGTCTGTAAGTGTCGCTGAACCTCGCGATGGGGCAATCTGACGTGCATGTTCCACATTGGAAACAGCGCATCAGCTTTTCACCACCCTGTATCTTTGAGATTTCATGTTTGAATTTAGGGTCAATTTCCGACTGTTTTATCGTTTCTGTTGTCAAGTTTTTACCTCCTTAATCGTTAACGGGCTTGGTCCCAATTCCTTGATCTCTCTCACCATGTCACGGACTACGGCTGCGAATTTGTCTCCTTCGCTTGCGGAGATCCACTCCAACCTGACGCGTTTATTCTCAATACCGAACTCTTGTAGGACCTTTTTCAGAAGGGTTATCCTTCTTTTAGCTTTGAAATTTCCGTTGATGTAGTGGCAGTCTGAGGGCAAATGGCAACCTGCAATGAGCACGCCGTCGGCACCATCTTTGAAAGCTTTTAGGACAAAGGCTGGGTCAATTCTGCCACTGCACATTACTCGAACAATTACAATGTTCGGCGGATACTGGATCCTACTCACACCGGCTAGGTCCGCGCCTGCATAGCTACACCAGTTGCAGAGAAAACCGATTATCTTGGGTTCAAAACCGTCGGAGGCAGTCATCGTTCTTCCTCCAGCAATGCAGCGTCGATCTGTGCAAGAATTTCTTCGTTCGTGAAGTGCCCTAATGTAATGGCTTTGGTTGGACAGGCTGTGCCGCAGGAACCACACCCTTTGCATACTGCTTCTAACACGTGCGCAACGGGCTTGCCGTTCTTAATTTGAATTTCAACCGCTCCATAGGGGCACAGATGCTCGCAAATCCTGCAGCCACTGCATAAATCTTCGACCACACTTGCAATGGTTCCTTCCGTCTCAAGTGTTTTCTTCGAAAGCACCGTAGTGGCCCTGGACGCAGCTGCACATGCCTGAGCAATGCTCTCGTCTAAGTACTTTGGTGAGTGCGCCATACCACAGAGAAAGACTCCGTCCGTGGCAAAATCAACGGGTCTGAGCTTCATGTGCGCTTCCAAGAAGAACCCATCCTTCGTTAGGGGCACCTTCAGCATCTCTGCCAGGTGCTTGTTTCCGGGATTGGGAACCGTCGCTGCGCTTAAAACCACTAGGTCAGGTTCTAGTTCAACTTCCTGCTTTAAGACTGGGTCCCAGAAGACAGCCCTGAGCTTTCCGTTGTCTATTGTGATGCGTGGTTTTCTTTCCTCGTCGTAACTTATGAAAAGAGTGCCTTTCGCCGCCGACTCGCGGTAGAAGTCTTCCTTAAAACCGTAAGTTCTCATGTCCTTGTAAAGAATGTAGACCTCCGTTTCCGGGTCTGTTTCTTTGATTTTGAGAGCGTTTTTTGTGGCTTGTCCGCAGCATATTCGTGCGCAATTCGGTTTTTCCTTGTTTCTTGCTCCAACGCACTGGATCATCACTACGCTTTTGGCCTTGAATTGGCCTTTGGCGAGGGTTTTTTCCAGTTCGTGCTGCGTTATTATCCTTGGGTCTTCACCGTAGAGGTATTCTGTAGGCGTGTATTCCATGGCCCCTGTGGCTACGATAATTATTCCGTGTTCGAGTTCCTTCAGCATGTTTGGCTGCTTTATCTTGGACTTGAAGTTGCCTACGAACCCGTAGACGTCTAAGACCTCTGCCTCTGTGTAAATGTGAATGTTTTCGTTTTTCTTAACCTGCTCGATCAGCTCGTGGAGTTTCTTTTGGGGATCAGTCTTCTCCCCCAGCAGGTAATAGATGTTGCGCAGGTGACCGCCCAACTCCGGCTCCTTCTCGACAAGGTGTACTTCAAACCCTTGCTTGGCGAGCTCTAAGGCTGCAGTCATTCCTGAAACCCCGCCGCCTATGACTAAGCCAACTTGAGTGACGTTTATGAGTGGCTTCTTCAAAGGTTTCAAAAGGTTGGCCTTAGCGGTAATCGAACGCACGAGATCCTTGGCTTTCTTGGTTGCTTCTTTCGGTTGGTGCATGTGGACCCAGCTGCATTGGTCGCGGATGTTCGTCATTTCAAACAAGTACGGATTCAATCCAGCTTCCTGCACCGTTTCCTTGAATAGTGGTTCATGAGTTCGCGGAGTGCACGACGCCACAACGACACGGTTAAGCTTGTTCTGCACAATCTTTTCTTTGATGAGCTTCTGTGTGTCCTGCGAACACGTGTAAACGTTCGCTTCCGCATAAACAACGTTGGGCAAAGTCTTGGCGTACTCCACAACCTCGGGAACATTCACCACTCCGCCAATGTTGATTCCGCAGTGACAAATGAAGACGCCGATTCGAGGTGGCTCTCGAAGGACATCTCTTTCCGGCGGGTAACTTCGCGCTGTAACTTGAGTTCCTCTGGCGCTAGCGATTATGCTCATAGCTTTGGCTGCAGCCCCGCTTGCTTGCGCCACGCTCTCTGGGATGTCTTTAGGCGCGGAAAAAGCCCCGCAAACGAATATGCCTGGTTTTGACGTGCTCATCGGGGCGAACGTTTGAGTTTCGCAAAAATTATATTGGTTAAGCTCAATTCCCAGAACGTCTGCGAGTTCTTCTATATTTTTCGGAGGAATGCATACCTATGGACAGGACTACCATGTCGAACTCTTCGTTCACGGGCGTTTCATCTTTGACGTAGTGAACAAAAAGATTACCAGTGGCTGGGTCCTCGGTGACTGAACCTGCGCGTGAACGCATAAATCTTATGCCATACTCTTCTTCAGCACGGTTGCGATATTCGTCAAATTCCTTTCCATACGAACGCATGTCCATGTAAAAAATTGATGCCGCGAGCGGCGTGGGCGTGTGCTCCTTTGCTATCACCGCTTCTTTGATCCCATACATGCAACAAGCTGCAGAACAATATTTGTTTCCAACCTTATAATCCCTTGAACCCACACACTGAACGAACGCAACTCTTTTCGGTATTTCACCGTCTGAGGGCCGCAAGACAAGCCCGCCGTAAGGTCCAGAAGCACTCAATATACGTTCGAATTCGATGCTGTTAAC
Organism: Candidatus Bathyarchaeota archaeon; assembly: GCA_963767735.1. Lineage (GTDB taxonomy): Archaea > Thermoproteota > Bathyarchaeia > Bathyarchaeales > Bathycorpusculaceae > Bathycorpusculum. The sequence goes on from CAVYES010000007.1 coordinate 253,256, forward strand.
CACGTTTGGGTAGCGTCCGTACCCATATTCAGTTTTGAGCCTTGCGTCGAAAGGTTCGAAGCCCGGCGCGAGTATTATTGAGCCTACCCTCAGTTTGACTTGGCTGTCTTTCTGGTCATACTGAATTGCACCAGCCTTACAGACTTCCTCGCAAGTTCCGCATCCGATGCATTTTTCGCGGTCGATCAGGTACTTCAGCGGTACAGCCTGCGGATATTCAACGTAAACCGCGCCTTTCTGTCCGAGCCCTTCATTGAAAGAATCAACCGCTTCAATAGGACACTTCTGGGCGCACAGACCGCATCCGTTACACTTTTCCTCGATTATGAAACGGCTCTTTCGTCGAAGCCCAACTTCAAAGTTCCCGGCTTGGCCACTCAAATTCGCTATCTCAGCGTTCGTCAGGATTGTGATGTTCGGGTGTCTTCCGGTAGCCACAAGCTTGGGCGAAAGAATACACATTGAACAATCATTTGTAGGAAATGTCTTGTCAAGCTGGGCCATCACACCGCCGATGCTGGGTCCTTTATCTATAAGGTACACCCTGAACCCTGAATCAGCAAGGTCAAGTGAAGCCTGAATGCCCGCAACGCCGCCGCCAACAACCATTACCGCGCCGATTTTCTCGTCAACCATCTGCTATTACGCCTCCAAAGCCTTGTAGAAAGGCGTGTTCCCTTCAATGTGATCAACCGTAATCATGTTTCTTCTCCGCATTGCAACAATATGCTTGAGAACATCGCTCGGTTTCAGCTCGGTGGCCGCCGCCAGAGCCCTGATCGGCAACGAGTTGTTCCTCGTTAAAACATGAATCTTGTGACGCAGGAATTCGGCTTCAACTGCCTCGTCGAGAAGGTCCTCAAATTCCTCTTGAAGGACTTTTTCACCATAGACATTGCTTTTTTCGGTTAACTCCCTTTCCTTGCCAACTAGAACCCTTAGCCTGAAACCTGCAGCAACATCTATTGCAGCCGCAAGATTCTCAATCATCTTCGGGTCTGGTTTAGTTCCAGATAAGGGAGACGGACCCAGCTTCCTTATTCGTTCCGTAAATTGCGTCACTACTTGGGCGAATCTTTGGCCTTCCGATGCTGAAACCCATTCGAGTTCTAACCTTTCTGAACCCAAACCGCTCAGCGTCAACAGTTTTTTGAGCAGTTTAATTTTTTTCTCTTCATAAAGATTTCCTTCCGAGTAGTGGCAGTCGCCGGGGTGGCATCCCAAGACAATGACTCCGTCGGCGCCTTGGGCGAAAACTTGTAGAGGGATCACCGGGTCTATTCTTCCGCTACACATAACTCTTACCACTCGAATGTTAGAGGGATACTGAATTCTGCTTACACCGGCTAGGTCTGCGCCTGCATAACTGCACCAGTTGCAGAGAAAACCGATTATCTTGGGTTCGAATTCCACTAACTTAAGCCCCTCCTAGCGCAGACGTTGCTTCAGCGATAATTTGAGCGTCGCTGAAGTGCCGCATGTTAATGGCTTTTTCAGGGCAACTTGCGGAACACACTCCACAGCCCTTGCATAAAACATCGTTTACCCTTGCAACTCCATGTTCATCCTTTCTTATGGCGCTGTACGTGCACAGCTTGACGCATGTGCCACATCCGGTGCATCTGGTCTCGTCAACACGAGCCGTTATTGCTTCGGTTCTAACTTTTCCTAGTGCTATAGGGATGCCTGCCCTCGATGCAGCAGCGTAGGCTTGAATGATGCTTTCGGGGACCGTTTTGGGTCCATGCGCGGTTCCACATAAGAAAATGCCATCTGTCGCGAAATCGACGGGTCTGAGTTTAACGTGTGCTTCCAAGAAGAAGCCCTCTGCCCCTAACGGAACCTTCAGGAGCTTTGAAAGTTCGGTCGCGTCTTCCGATTTAACGAGTGGGGTGGATAACACTATGAGGTCGGGATCGAGCTCAAGTGCGTAGTTGCCCAAGATGTCATGCACCTTAACTGAGAGTTTGCCGTTTGCGCCTGAACTCACCTTAGGTGGATTATCATCGTCGTATCTTATGAATTGCACGAAGTTATGTCTAGCCTTCTCATATTGCTCTTCGAAGTCCTTGCCGTACGCTTGCATGTCTCTGTAAAGTATTGAAACTTCGGAGTCTGGAAGCATTTCCTTGATTATCATGGCGTTTTTAAGTGCCATGGTGCAACATATTCGGGAGCAGTAGTTTCGTCCGCCCACTTTTCCTTCTCTCGCACCGACGCATTGAATCATAAGTATGTTCTTTGGCTTCCCAAGTTTTTCTTCTTTCATGAGTTTTTCAAGCTCAAGTTGGGTTATGACGTTCTTGTTTTCGCCATAGCAGTACATTCCGATGGGCTTAAAAACGTCGGCTCCTGTGGCAACCACTATCGTGCCAGCCTTGAGTTTTTCTTCGGTCCCCCAAAACGAGCCCTTCCAGAGGGGGGAGGGATTGATGTTGAGGGTTACTTCGAAGTTTCCGATGAAACCATCAACACGCTTCACAGTAGAGGACGTATAGATTTTGATGTTTGGGTTTGAGCGCGCGGACTGGATGTATTCGCCAAGAACTTCTGAACTCAGCTTATCGCTGGGATACAGCCTGTATAGTTCGCATAGTTTCCCGCCGAGCTCTTGGTTTTTCTCTACTAAGTTCACATTAAAGCCTTGGTTGGCAAGGCTAATCGCCACCGTCATTCCTGAAACTCCGCCACCGATGACGAGTGCTGAAGGTTGAACCTCAATCTCAGGTTCCGTCTGAGGTTCGAGTAGTGCAGCCTTGGCGATAGCCATCTTGACCGTCTCTTTGGCTTTCTCCGTGGCCTTTTCGGGCTCTTTGGAATGCACCCAGCTGCATTGTTCACGAATGTTTGCCATGTGAAACAGGTACTTATTCAGGTTGGCTTCTTCGCATGCAGCCCTAAAAAGTGGCTCGTGTGTTCTGGGAGTGCATGAAGCCACTACTAATCTGTCAAGGTCATATTTCTTGATGGCCTTTTTAATCTTATACAGTCCTTCAGATGAGCATGTGTAAAGATTGCCTTCTGCATAGGCAACATTAGGCAGGGCTCTTGCGTACTCTACCACTGCGGGCACGTTTACGACGCCGCCTATGTTGACACCACAATGGCACACGAATACACCGATTCGCGGCTTAAGTTTGTCGCTCAATGTTTCAGCCCCTTTGACTTCAACGCGATGGTCTCTGCCGCTCTGGCAGCCGCTCCGCTGGCTTGGGCCACGCTCTCAGGTATGTCTTTGGGACTTTGGCAGTATCCGCAAATGTAAATCCCCGCGGAAGTTGTGTCCATGGGTGCCGTGAGCAGGTCCTTGGCTTTGAAGAAATTAGCCTCGTCAAGTTCTATTCCCATTTCTTCAGCGAGCCTCTTGTTTTCTGTCTTCGGGATCAAAGCGGGGCATAGCACAACTATGTCGGCATCAAGTGTTTTCATTTCGCAATTCTTTGTGTCTTCATAGTGGATCTGCAAATTCTTTGTAGCCTGTTCTTCAACTATGCTGCCTGGATGCGCTTTGATGTATTTCACACCGTATTCATCTCTTGCTCTGTCGACAAATTCCATGAAGCCTTTCCCCACCGCTCTCATGTCAATGTACATGATGTAAGGTTGAGTTTGCGGAGAGTGCTCTTTCACTAGAATTGACTCTTTAGAGGCATAAACGCAGCATACTGTAGAACAGAAAGGGAACCTGCCATGCAGGTTTCGTGAACCCACACACTGAACGAAAACGACGCTTCTAGGTTCTTTTCCGTCTGATGGACGGACAAGATGCCCTCCAGTTGGACCAGATGCGCATATTAATCTTTCGAACTCCATGGAAGTAAGCACATTTTGGAATCTGCCATAGCCGTACTCGCTGATAGCCGAGGGATCAAAAATGTCAAAGCCTGTGGCCAAGATTATTGAAGCTACATTCAAGTTTATTTCTTCAGGTTGTTGATTGTAGTCAATGGCATTCGACGGACAGACCTTCTGGCAGACACCGCAAATTTTTCGCGAAAAGTAAAGACAATGTTCTGCATCAATTGTGGCAACAAGAGGAACCGCTTGCTTAAACGGCATGTAAATAGCTTTCCTCTTTCCCAATCCCATGTCAAACTCGTTTGGAACCTTAACTGGGCACTTCTCCATGCAAGTGCCGCATCCTGTGCATTTGGAGAATTCTACGTAGCGGGGCTTTCGAAGGATTTTCACAATGAAATTTCCTTCTTCACCTTCAACATGATGGACTTCTGAGTATGTAAGTAGGCTGATGTTTGAGTGTCTGAGACACTCTATCATCTTTGGAGCAAGTATGCAAATGGAACAGTCCAAAGTTGGAAAGGTTTTGTCAAGCTGGGCCATACGTCCGCCAATGCTGGGAGTCTTTTCAATAAGATAGACTTTCGTGCCTCGATTGGCCAGGTCCAATGAGGCCTGAATGCCCGCGATTCCGCCTCCGACAACCAGAACCGACTTGGATATGAGTTAGACCCCCTTATCTGTACTGGTGAACGAGTGTATTGTGTTTAAGGCTAAATATCTTGTGGTTACTATTTGTTTTTTCGAAGGTTATTGTGCCATCGACTAATTCCAAAGTCTCTTCCCACGTATGAAAATGGTGTACGAAAAATTAATAAATCCAGCATATGACGTATAAGTGGTGTTCAGATGCCAGTGGCATATGTGCTGGCGAAAATTGAAGTCGGCCAAGAGAAGCAGGCGCTTGAAACAATAAGAAAACTAGATGGAGTCACGTCGATTACTTTTACCTATGGCATCTACGACCTACACGTCGAAATCAAGTTTGACACAATGGAAGAACTTGACGAATTCGTTTTCGAAAAAATACGTAAAGTCACGGGAATTAAAGAAACGGTGACCTTAGTGGTCCCATACAGGAGGGTATAAAATGTCTATAATGAGTTGTCGAGAAATACACTTCAACCAATGTACCAGACCAGATCAAGTCGACGATTTAATCGACAACGTCAAACAAATAATTGAAGAGATGAAACTCCCCTCAACCTGCAACGTGAAGGTTTTTAAAAACGTATTTTCCTGCTGCGGGACAGGGGACCTTGAATTAATCTTGGAAGTCGTCGGACCAGACGAGGAAACACTGAAAGCTATTGACTTGAGAGCCACCTCCAGAGTCCTCGAATTCTGCGAGAAACAAGGCTACGGCATGGGCTATCACTCCCTCGGAAAATTAGAATTAATAGAAAAATAGCACATACCAAGAAGCTCTGCTACTGAGTGTCGTCTTCATGATAAATTTTACGATACATCAAGGGACACTATCAAGGTATCATCGTCGACTTTTTCGGCCTTGAATCCTATCCCATTACAAAGGTTCTGCATTTTGTAGTTATTAGCCATGACGTAACCGTATATTTTCTTCAGATGCTTATCCTTCGCCATTTTAATTAGGGAATCCATGAGCTTGAGGCCTAACCCAAATCCTTGCCATTGGTCACCGACTAAAACAGCGAACTCACCACTTTTTCCATCGGGGTCCATGATTAATCTTACAACACCAATTATTCGCCTGTTATCTTGAAGCTCCGCCACCAGGGCAATTTCTCTATCATAATCCAAATTACAGTATCTGGTCAATGTTTCATGAGAAAACTCTTTTATAATTTCAAAGAACCTGAAACGCATTGTTTCAGCTGAAAGTGATTTGAAAAGCTCGTTGAATCGGCCTTCATCTTCAGGTTTTATAGGCCGAAGCTGCACAATGGTTTCATTTTTCGCTTTCCAATTAGAGACATACTTGCTTGGATAAGGAGCGATAACAAGATGCTCATGAAAACCGATTTCTTGCTTTATACGTTTAGTGTCTAGGATAATACGTGCATCAACTGCAACGGCGCTATTTTTGTCCACAATCAAAGGGTTTACGTCAATCTCTTTGATCTCAGGAAAATCAATTACAAGTTGAGAAAACTTCACCAATATTTCCTCGATAACCTTGACATTCAAGGGAAGCTCCAATAAAGCTGCGTTCTTGTAGATAACTGTGTCCTCTATTAGCCTTCTTGCAAGCACCTGATTTAAAGGCGGGAAACCTATGCTTACATCCCTGTATAATTCGGCGTCCGTTCCACCCTTGCCAAAAATTATCACTGAACCGAACTGAGGGTCTTTTTTAGAGCCGACAAGCAATTCGTAGCCTTTATTGCGGACCATCGGCTGGATAGCTACGCCTTGAAACTCAATATTGCTGCCAAGGTTTTGTATTTTTTTAGCTAGTTCAACAAAGTTTGCTTGAACTTCCAACTTGGAGCATACGTTTAAGACCACCCCCTCTATTTTGGATTTATGTGAAGCCTGAGGGGACAAAACCTTCATAACCACTGGGAACCCGATTTTGGAAGCTAAAACTTCAGCTTCACTAGGAGTATTAGCAACTATGGTCTTAACAGTCGGGATTTTATAAGCCTCTAAAAACCGAAGAGACTCAGATAAACCAAGAACTTGCTGCCCGTGACAGTAAGCTTGCTTTAAAATAGATTTAAGAACTGCTGAATTTGTTGGCTCCATATAAAGTTCTTCAGGGGTTTGGTAAAGAAGCTCCAAACCTTGGGTATAACGATACATGTACATAAATGTTGAAACAGCCTGTTCAGGCGCTGGAAAAGTTGGAATACCGTGACTTCGTAGAAACCTTCGAGCTTTTCGGCATCTTGAATCTTCACCCATTAAACAGGTAAGTATGGGTTTTTGTGTTTGCTTCGATAATTCTGTCACTGTTTTTGCTATATCGAAAGGGTCGGCTGCTGTTTGAGGCGCATAGATCAGTAAAAAACCATTGCTATTTTGATCTTTCAGACAAGGTACCAGCACATCTTTGAACCTTGCCGGCGTAGCTTCCTCGAAAATGTCGATGGGGTTTGCAGTGCTACAATAAGGGGGCAGAACATGCTTTAAGGCTTGAATAGTTTCATTACTTAGCGGCGATAGTTTTCCACCTTTAGCGATAAGTTGGTCAGTAGCCATTATACCTGGCCCCCCAGCATTGGTAATAATTGCCAAGTTGGGTCCCGTAGGATTTGGCTGCATCGCCAATGCTTCTGCACAGTTAAATAAATCAATCATAGTTTCTACCCTGACTACTCCAGCACGCCTAAACGCCGAGTCATAAACAGCATCTTCTCCACCCAAAAATCCGCTATGAGAAAGAATCGGGATAACACTTTCCTGAAAACGACCAGCTTTGACAACTACTATAGGCTTAGTTCTGGCAAAGCCTCGTGCTGCGCTCATGAATTTCCTTGCGTTTTTCATCGACTCAATATACAAAACGATGCTTTTAGTTTGGGCATCGGCTCCAAAGTAATCTATTAAATCGCCAAAGTCCACATCGAGCATTGAGCCTGTGGATACCACAGCGCTGAATCCAACTTGAGCTTCTGATGCCCAATCAAGTACGGAAGCACATAAAGCGGCACTTTGCGAGATAAAGGCGATTTTTCCAGAACTTGCTCTTTCATCTGCAAATGTAGCGGAAAGATTGACTTTCGGTCTGATAACACCGAAACTGTTGGGACCTATAATCCTCATACCATATTTCTTTTGGTATTCAAGGATTCGTTTTTCAATAAGAACACCTTCTTCACCGACTTCTATGAAACCTGCAGAACATATTATAATTCCAGAAACACCAGCCGCACCGCATTCTTCAACGATCTGCGGCACGGTATGTGCTGGTGTGGCAATTATGGCTAGATCAATAGTCCGAGGGATTTTACTGATAGTTGGATAAGCAGTTATTCCCTGCACCGTCTCTCTGAACGCGTTTACAGGGAAAACTGCACCTTTGTAACCTACTCCAATTAGATTCCTCAAAATTTTGGCGCCTATGGAGCCTTCTCTTTCACTGGCGCCGATAACTGCTATCCTTTTAGGATTGAATATATTGTTAAGTTTTTCGATGCCCAACTTTAACCCCGCCAATAAAGAAAGAAGCTGACCACTTATGTATAGGCAATAAGTCGTTTTAAAACTTGTTAGTTCCTACCGAAATTTACAGGCCATTTAAGGATCATTCGTTGAAATATGACTGAGAAAAGCTACCAGCTATAAGAAGTAAAAATGTCTTATGGGGGAAGAGTAGAGAACTTTTATCTAACACATAAAAGATGTGTATCTATGCCTTTGAAAAGAGCGAGGGAACAAAAATGGTAGAGGCCAAATACTGGAATAAAAAAATCGAAACCATACCTGCTGAAGAACTAAAAAGGTATCAACTTGAAAAATTAAGGGAACAGGTAAAACGATGCTACGAGAACAGCGCTTTTTATAAAAAAAACTTGACCGCATCGGGTTGAAACCTGAAAGCATACGCTCACCAGACGACCTTCAGAAAATTCCTTTCACAGTGAAGAACGATTTACGCGATACCTACCCGTTCGGCATGGTTGCTGCTAAATCTGACGAATAGTGGAGATTCATGCTTCAAGCGGTACGACTGGAAACCCGATAATTGGCGCTTACACAAAGAATGACATAGATGTTTGGCAAGAATTAATGGCGAGATCCATCTACACTGCAGGCGGAAGAGGCCAACAGACAATGTAGATGAAGAGTACATTGAACAGTTAAAATAAAACCGTTTTTATGCCAAACTATTTAATTACCTTTGTATTTAATAAAATTAGGTGTTTGAATGCCACGAGCGTATGTATTGTTTAATGTTGAATCAGGCTCAGAAGACGCCGTTCTAAAACAGCTTAGGAACTTAAGTAACGTCGAAGAAGCTTACGTTTCCTATGGTGTATATGATCTGGTCATACGAATCAAAGCAGACACTATGGAAGAGTTGAAGGATTCAGTGACACACAAAATTCGCACAATCAAGCAAGTTCGGTCAACTTTAACTTTGATATTGATGGAAGAATAAACGCCTCAAACATAATTTTTTATTTTTTTCTTTTATTCTTAATTATTGGAATTTTATCTAATTTTAATATCTGAAAGGATGCAATTTACGTATTTTTCGAGGCTACCTAAAAAGAATAAAACCTAACCCATCTAAGGGATTTGACCCTAAACATTGGACTATAATCGAAAAATAAAAAGCCTAAAACTATTGAAGTTTTTAATCAAGGCGTTGACATAAATCGGCAAAATAAGAGACAATCATGTTCAGTCTTCAGCGGAACAATGCAAGCTAATTGGTTTTTTGGCTAGCAGTTTTGGTTTTTTTGGGTACGTAGCTCTGTTCAAGGAGGTAAGCGTACCGTTTGATGAACCATTTTTTGACAACTTCAACCAAGAACAAGTAGCCAGCTATTAGCCCAACGAGAGCTAAATAGAACGTCACAGGGGGAGGTGTAAATTTGAATACGGCGCCTAGCGGCGTGTAGGGCAGTGCGAACGCGACTGCTATGACGGACAAGCTGCTTATAACCAAATACCTGCCCGGCTTGCTCTTGTAAAATGGTGTTTTTCTGGTTCTTAACACGAAAACCACAAATGTTTGCGTCGCGAGGGACTCGACAAACCAAGCAGTTTGAAAAACAGGAACTGAGGCTCTGAAAACCACCAACATTAAAAAGAAAGTTAAAAAATCGAAAATAGAGCTTACTGGTCCCATGATCACCATGAACCGTCTTATGTAGGAGATATCCAGTCTTTTCGGTTTTTCAATGTACTCTTCATCTACATTGTCCGTTGGTATAGTCGCTTCCGAAAGATCGTAGAGAAGGTTGTTTAGGAGAATCTGAATAGCGGTCATAGGCAAGAAATTCAGGAATAAAGATGCCCCAGCCACGCTAAACATAGTGCCGAAGTTTGAACTGACACCCATCATGATGTACTTCATGGTGTTGCCAAAGGTTTTTCTGCCTTCCAAAACCCCTTGATCAAGCACAGTTAAGTCAGGTCGTAGCAGTATAAGGTCTGCAGATTCTTTCGCAACGTCAACAGCGTTCTCCACCGATATGCCCACATCAGCCGTTTTCAGGGAGGGAGCATCGTTAATGCCGTCGCCCATATACCCCACTACATGCCCGTTAGACCGCAAAGCTTTGATGACTCTATCTTTTTGAGCGGGGTTCACTCGGGCAAAAATATTGTTGTCCTCCACAATGCGGGCTAGGGCATCGTCTTGGAGTTGGGCAATCTCGTTTCCGAGAACGATTCCTTTTATGTTGAAGCCCAATTGTTCGCAGGTTGTTCTTGTGACTAGCTCGTTGTCGCCAGTGACTATTTTGAGTTCGACGCCGTCTCGGGCCAGCAGACGGATTGATTCCTTCGCGCTTTCTTTAGGTGGGTCAAGAAAGGACAGGAACCCCAGAAAAACCATGTCGGTTTCGTCGTCAATCGTGTAGTGTGTTTTGTCGTCTTTTACTTTCTTGTATGCGACAGCTAAAACCCTGTAGCCTTCTTCACTGAGGGCGGTGTATTTCTGATCAAACTTGGTTTGACAAATATTTGTCAAGTCGGTTATGATTTCGTCGGTTTCACAGTAAGCGCAAGTCTTGAGGATTTCTTCGGGGGCTCCTTTGGATATTACGAGCCGTTGACCTTCATACTCAACCACTACCGAAACCCGTCGACGAATAAAGTCAAAGGGTATCTCGTCAATTTTGTTGATGCCCGTCACGTCGAACTGCTTATATTGAACCACGGCGTCGTCCAGAGGACTTTTCAGTCCCGCCTCAAGAACACTGTTAAAGTAAGCATACATCAACACTTTCGGAGTTTCTTTTCCCTCTAAATCCTCGCACGCGTTTAGCGTGAGCTTGTTCTCGGTAAGCGTACCGGTTTTATCAGTGCATAAAACGTCCATATTGCCAAAGTTCTGAATAGAAGCTAACCGTTTTACGATAACGCCCTTTTGAGACATCGCTACGGCACCTCTGGAAAGATTAATCGACATTATCATGGGCAAAAGCTCGGGCGTCAAGCCTACCGCAAGAGCAACTGCGAAAAGCAGCGAATCCAAAATGCTTCGAGATCCAGCGTAGAAAAACGCGTTAACAAAAAAGACAAAAACCACAAGGAAAAGCGTGACCTCAGTCATTAACGCGCCAAACCGCCTGAGTCCCTTTTCAAACTCTGTTTCAGGCGCCTTACTTACAAGTTCTTTGGCGATTCCACCGTATTGGGTTAAGCTCCCTGTCGTGACCACGACTGCGGTTCCGGTTCCGCTGACCACCGAGGTTCCTAGGAAAACGTAGTTGTTCCAGCCTGTTAGCTCAGAGGTTGCGGTTGGAAGTGGATTAGCATTCTTTTCAACTGGGAACGCTTCTCCCGTTAACGCTGACTGGTTAAGGTTTAGGTCTTTCGCGCTGATTAATCTGCAGTCGGCGGGAACAAGGTCTCCAGCTATGAGATACACTATGTCGCCCGGTACGACTTCTGAAAGCTTCACATCTTGTTTAATGCCGTCTCTGAGAACGGTTGCTTTTGTAGTGACTCTTTCTTTAAGCGCTTCGGCGGCGTTCTGAGCCTTAGTTTCCTGATACACGTCGAGAACAATGCTTAGAAGTACAATCGTGAAAATTATGATAGCGTCAGTATAATCCTTCACGAATCCGGAGATCAAAGCAGCAATCAAAAGGATAAGCACAAGCGGATTTCTCAGGTGATAGAGAATCTCAACGAATCCCGTGCGTTTCTGCTTCTCAGCAAGCTCGTTAGGTCCGTACGTTGCAAGGCGGCTTTGAACTTCCTGCGAGGACAGCCCAGACTGGGACGTCTTAAGCTTAGCTAAAACTTCGTCAGCAGGCAGAGACAGAAGCTCTTGGTTATCCGCCATCAAATCAACCGCAAAGTAGTTAGGTAAAGAATATTTTTGGTGAACCTTTTAAACATTTAGCGCTGAGTTGGCATCATTGAAGCCACCTCAAAAAACGCTCGATTCGTGGGTCTTTTCTCAGTCGTTTATTGCATTATATGCAGGTTAGTCTATTTTGTCCTCTTTCTATACTCTGTGGTTATCTGGTAAGAATTTGGTAAAGATTTGTGTGGAAATCTGGAAAATCGATTAATAGTTTTTACTCTCAGTTGAAGTTGAAAACTAAACAACAAAGAAGGGAGATATGAAGAATGAAGCAATCACAGTTGTACGAAATGGATTTGACCAAAACAGGTGGAGACGGAGACTTCCAATGTCCAGGATGTGGAGCCGCAATATCGCCGGATGATTGTACCGAAGAGGCTTATTCCATATTAGAAGCAAAAGTTAATGATCAAGGTTTGGAGGAACTGGTGATTCGCTGCAACAAGTGTGCAAGTGAACTTCACTTGACTGGTTTTTCCCTCCTACAAAAGCTGCAGGACTAGACGGTGAGAAACTTAGATGAGAAGGAAGGGACTCATGCTACCTTGCCCCACACATAATATTAACGTAATAGTCCCATGGTGATAATGAGGAGTGGTCCCTTGGACTCCTGAGCACAACTGCTCGTTTCTACGAGGCCTGCTTAGAGAGGAACTTTGTGATTGCTGCGTTAGTGGCTCCTGGATTTTCAAAATGTGGAAAGTGTGCGGAGTTTGGAATTTTTGCAATCTGAATTTTTGGGATGTTTTTTGAAACTTCTTTTGCAATCGCAAACAAGGCTTTTGTGGTGTTCTCTCCGCTGATTAGTAATGTGGGCAGGGAGATTGCGTTGGCTTCTTTTTTTGTGAAGAGTGGAGGCTTCAGCGTCAGTTCTTTGATTGTTCCTGCGTTATTTAGCATCATTGACTTGATTGGGTCTGGGAGTTGACTTATCGCGTTTGGTTTTCCTTGAACACCGTCGAGAAATGCTTCAACTGCTTTTTTGTCGTTTCCTTGGTCAAGATATTTTAAGGCTGGATTGAGTGATTTGTTTAAGAAGTTTTGTGCCGCTAATGCGACGGAGGGTTTTATTAGCAAAAGAAATAATATTTCAAGGCGGTTTTGGGGATCTTTTACTATTAGACTGGGCACGTAGGGTTCTACTAATACTAGACTGCGAACAGTCTCCATATGGGTATAAGCATAATAAAGAGCGACGAATGCGCCATATGAGTGTCCTATCAAATGCGTGGGTTTAGCATCCTTCACGCTGATGAATCTGCCGAGGTCCTCCGCGTTATTTGCGATTGTGCTGCTCGTGCAATCTTTGTTTGGGTTAGGGTAGGCACATCTTCTGCTGTAGCTTAATGTCCTGAAACTCTTTGACAAAACATTCATCTGATTCTCCCATGCTCTATAATCAGTGGGAATTCCGTGAATAAGAATCACTGGTGGCCCGGACCCTTTTTCAGCAAAATTTAGCTTGATACCGTTAGCATCTACTGACTCTAGAAATGACATAAAATCCCTACTTAATCACTGATTGCATAGAGGTTAAAGTTTTTGGTATTTTTGTCCCAAAGGATACTGGCAGCTATTCTTTGGCTGTTTCGGTTTTTGTTTCCTCGTTTTTGTCTTTGAGTTTTGCGTGTGGGTATTTTTGCGGCAACTTTCGTTGAAGCTTGCTTTTTAATTCTCCGAGCCTTAATCAATCTGTCTAAAGCAAACATAAAGACGCTTAAGCGGTCCTTACAGTAATTAAAAATTTTTAAGAGGATATGCAGTTAATCTAATTCTCGCCGTTAACCTTAACTTGGGACATGCCATATTTTAGATAGCCAAAGGAGAGGTTTTGTTGAAGAAAACAAAGATCATATGCACCACGGGTCCAGCCAGCTCTTCTAAGCAAACGATTGAAAAAATGTTCCTGGCTGGCATGAACGGGGCAAGGATAAATACTGCTTATGGTAATCTTGCCCAATACCAATCCGTTATCGAAACAGTGAGGGAAGTTGCGGATATCCCCATAATAATTGATATCAAAGGACCAGAAATTAGGATCAAGGCATCTCAACGAAAGGTCATTAGCAAAGGAGAAAATTTTGAAGTGGGCTTCGACGAGGAAGAAGTCTGTTTCAATCACGATTTCTATGACGAAATGGCGATTAATGACGAAGTATACATCGACAATGGAAAAATTAGAACGCACGTAGTCGAAAAGAAAGATCGAAAACTTCGGCTTCTAACCTTGGACAGCGGCGTCATAGAAGATGGAAAAGGAGTTAACATTCCAAATAAGCACCTTTCAGTTCCAACTTTCCCAGAGAGAGACTTGGAAATCATAAGCTTTGCAAAAAAACTCGATGTCGAATATGTTGCGCTTTCATTTACGCGGAATGCTGAAGACGTTAAAAACTTGTCTCAGACCAACGGTTTTGATGGCGGAATAATTGCTAAGATTGAGAACTTTGAGGGTGTTCAAAACGTCGAAGAGATTTTAGACGCCGCAAGTGGATTAATGGTTGCAAGAGGAGATTTAGGTGTCGAAATCGAACCTGAAAAGGTACCTTTGGTTCAGAAATCGCTCATCAAATTATGCAACCAGAGGGGAAAACTTGTGGTCACTGCTACAGAGATGCTTGAATCAATGATTAATCAACCAAGCCCAACCAGAGCGGAAGTCAGCGATGTTGCAAACGCGATACTTGACGGGTCAGATGCCGTTATGCTTTCTGGGGAAACAGCGGTCGGTCAATATCCTGCGGATGCCGTTGAGATGATGACTCGTATAGCAAATGAAACCGAGAAAGCTGTTAAGAGCCACGTTGAAGAGACGGCTTACATCAATATTTCTGACACGGTAAGCAGGGCAATTCAGGATATTTGCGAGTGTATGCCAATTCACAAAGTCATCACTTTAACGCGGTCAGGCTACACGGCCCGAATGATAGCTCGCTTCAAAATTGCACAGCCAATAATTGCCGTTACCCCTGAAATCAAAGTCAAAAAACAGCTGGAACTCATATTCGGCGTGTACCCAGTTCTGGTAAACTTCAGCGAAGAAAAAGACCGAATATCAGCAGTTGCAAATCAACTTCATGAAATGCAACTTGTGGATGATGAAGAAACCGTCCTGTTTACCGCAGCCATGAGAACCACAATGAAACATGCCAGCAACGCCATAGAAATACACAACATAAAAGAATTAAGAAAATTCGCGTCCTCCTGAGGAATGGACTTTTTTGGTGAAAATATATTGATCTGCAATCTGTTCGTCTTTAGGCACGCTGAAACTACAGACAATAGCAACAGCATATTTTCGGGCTGGCGTGACCCAGATTTAACTCCAAAAGGACTTTTGCAGGCGCAAGATGTCGCTAAACAACTCGAGCAAGAGAAAATAGATTATGCGTTTACCTCACACCTTTTAAGAGCCAAAAACACTCTTGAAATTGTCCTAAAACCGCACCTTAACGTTCCTGTTTTCATGGACGACCGACTAATTGAACGGTGCTATGGCACATTGCAGGGCAAAAGTAAGGTCGAACTCGCAGCCGAAAAACCCGAGTGGTTTGCCAAAATTCACCGCGGCTACGATCTTGCGCCTCCTGAAGGTGAAAGCCTCAAGATGGTTGAAAGCCGCACTTTGCCCTTTATTGTGCAGCTAAAAAAGTGGCTTCAACAAAATCCAGGTAATGTGGCTATCTCTTGTCATGGCAACTCAATGCGCCCTATTCGACGAGCCTTCGAGAACCTGAGCCTTGAGCAGATGCTTAAGCTTGAGAACCCACAGGACCAAGCGTTGGAATATGCCCTTCAAATACAACACATCAAAGTTGACGAAGCTCAAGAACTCAGGATCGAAAAAGATTGGCAAAGCATTGTGGTCCCCTCTTCGGTAAAGTTAGCAACGGACCCACGAAACCCTTTGAAGCAGTACTATTAAGTCTAATCAAGGTTTTCGGGTGTGCTTGATCAGAAAGGTTTTGACTATGCCTAAAGGTAGGCATCTGTGGCGTACTTTCGCATCATTCGATGGGTATTGAAGTAATAGGCGACTTTACCGATAGAGTTTCTCATCATGCTAATCCAATCGTCGCGTTGCTGATAGAATTTTGGAATTATGAGGTATTCCAGTTTATTGTATAGGTCGCCAAGTTCTCTTTTTCTTTTTTCTTCGTCACTTATCTCTTGATCAGGGGAGGGACCTATCGCCCAACCCGTGAGACCTTCCACGCAGCCCTCTATCCACCATCCGTCTAAAACGCTGAAGTTGATCACGCCATTGTGTGCCGCCTTCATACCGCTAGTTCCAGAAGCTTCAAAAGGTGGTAGGGGAGTGTTCAGCCAAATATCTGCACCTGACACCAGTTTCCCGGCCATCTCCATTGAGTAGTTTTCAAGATAAACTATATCAATTTCGTTTTTCAACTGAGCAATGCAATCGTATATTTCTTTGATTAACTGCTTGCCCATCTCATCGTGTGGATGTGCTTTTCCTGCAAAAACGAGTTGAATTCGCCCTTGCATCTGAATTTCTCGAAGCTTTTCAAGGTCCGAAAAAATCATTGCAGCTCTCTTGTATTCTGTAGCTCTTCTTGCAAACGCTATTGTGAGAGTGTTGACATCCATTTGGGTCGATGTTTTCACATGGATAAAATCTAGCAAGTCTTGCTTTGCTTTAAGGTGAGCTTCCCACAATTCTTCGTCTGGAATGGTGTCGACTCTTACTAGGAGTTCAGGTTCATTTGCCCATCGACGAACGTACTTGTCAAATAGCGCTTTGAAGTAGAGGCAAGTCCAAGTGTATGAGTGAACGCCATTTGTTATTTCTTGTATGTGATATCCCGGAAACAATTTTCTGGAATACTCCATGTGCGCTTCTGTCACCCCGTTAGTGTATTTGCTCAAGTTTAGAGCCAGAAGTGTCATGTTCAACTTGTCATATCCACCATACTCTTTCAAGATTTCCACAGGCATTTCGGTTTCTAGAACTTCCGAAAGCATATCATATGAAAATTTGTCAAAGGCAGCAGCCACCGGAGTATGGGTAGTGAAGACACAGAGGTTTTTTACTTTGTCAGCGTTCAAATCGTTATTCTTTAACAGTTCAAGGGTTAGTAGACTGCTGTGACCCTCGTTCATGTGATATTTCTTAACATTAATTTTTAACGCTTCAAGGATGCGTATTCCGCCTATTCCCAAAACTATTTCCTGCTTTAACCTGTATTTTTCGTCGCCCCCATAAAGAAAATCAGTAATTCCCCTATCCTCCTGGGTATTGCCCTCAACGTCGGTTGTAAGGAACAGTACGGGAATTGTTCCGCCTGCCAGGCTCTCTTGCGCATAGACCCAAACGCCTATTTTGACGTCTCGCCCAGAAATTTTTACGGTTGCAGTTTCTGGCAACAGCTTCATGAACATTGAAGGATCCCATTCTTCGGGATACTCAATTTGCCGACCGTCAGGAGTTATTTTCTGCTTAAGATAACCTTTTTTGCTAACTAAGGTCACGGCAACTAACGGAATTCTCAAATCTGCACTTGACCTAATCACGTCACCAGCCAGAACACCTAGTCCGCCGCTGTAAGTTGGCACGTCAGAGTTTATGCCGATTTCCATGGAGAAGTAAGCAATTTTGGCGCCGTCGATGAAACTGCTCATGCAGTATTCACTGTCAAAATAATATTGCTTAGACAAAAAATTCGTGGTAAACTGAGCTTTAGATGGATCTAAAGGCATTCCACAAACAGGATCTCTAACAGACATAAAACCGAACTCCCGTAATGAGGAAGTGCCGTTTTCACACATAATTAGTTTCCGCTCAAACAATAACACGACTCATCGACCCCAAGAGAAGTGACCTCTTTGGTCGTCATCATTTTAGAGGTAAAATCTTTAGCTTTTAACGACCCAGCAAATTATCAGACTTGTAGTGTTATTGAATCGGAAATTTAAGTGCTAACTATTCGACGCTGCAGACCTGGGCTGGTGAAGCAAGCTTCTTTAAGTCATCGGCGCCGTCAGCGTATCCTGAAGCAACCAATACGTCACCTGCTTGGATTTTTGAGTCTGCTCGAGGACGCAAACATCCCTCGCCTCTTTTAATCACTAAAACCCACATGCCGGTTTCTTCATGCACGCGAGCTTCTTTAAGAGTCTTGTTTACAAGCGGAGAATCCGCAGTAACACAAGCTTGGGCAACTGTTTCCTCTGCTTCTTTAATTGTTAGCTTCAAAATTGGGTGCGGTTCAATACCTCTTAGAACAACCTCAGCTATATCCGCAGCTGCATCAGCGATTTTTTCTGTTGCTACACCTAACCGAATTAAACCTAGAAACCCGGAGGCTTCTTCTTTTTTGAAATCGCTGGTTAAAGCAAGCAATTCGAAATCGGTGTGCATTTGGTCCATGCGTTCTTCAAGGTGCTCGACTTCTTCGGCTAGTTCCTTACTGTTTAACAGAAGCGAAGAATAAGCCAAATCCAACATTAACTCGGATGTGTCCTTGAGCTCTACGAACCTTGAAACAATTTCCTCGAATTTTGCGCGTTCTTCAACGCCTAATTTTGCAAGTTCGCCTTCAGCTAAATCTTTAAATTTTTCAATGCCTAACGATGTACCACGAGTAATTAGGATGTCGCCTTGCAAAACTCTTTCTGTGCCCTCTGGGTCGAGTATCCAATCTTTATTTCGTCGGATAGCAATAATATCAACGCCCATTTTCGCAGCCAAATCCAATTCATCTATACTTTTGTTGAGAATCGTTGAATTGGCTTTTACGGTCACTTTCATTAAGCGTTCTTCTACTTTTTCAAAGATTTCGCCAACTATAGGGTGAATGCCAATGTTACGGGTAACTATCGCTGCTATGTCGGCAGCAGCATCTGAAATTTTATCGGTGGAAGAAGCTACTTTGGAGATACCAACCAATGCCTCTGCATCTTTAGGATCTCTTGAAACAACCATTAATTCCATATTTAAAAGGTACGCCAACGTATCTACTCGGCTTTCAAGCGCAAGAACGTCTTCAGCAAGGTCTTTGTCATTATACAAAGCTGCAGAATAGGCTAAGTCAATCATTAGTTCAGATAGATTTTTCATTTCGAGTAAAAGCTCTCTGACGGGGATAGGTTTGTATTCTATCCTTTCAAACTTAGGCATATACTATAGGTCGCTCCATAATAAAATATGGCTGTGAATTATTTAAAAATACTCTCAAGCTACCTGATTAGAAGTAAAGCTAACAGTAAAGCTGATGAGGTCACTATGGTTGCTAATGACGTTTCAAGTGGGATAACAAAATTATCAGGATTCAAGCCTCTTTTGAATGTTAATATCGCGATACCGAAAGATAAAAGCACTATACCTGTGACGCCAATTATGTTAGATAACCAAATTATTATCATAAAATTAAGCACGCTTGATAGTGGAAATACACGGTTAATTGCTAGAGATATTAGGGCTAAAACGGTGGATATTAAAAGTGAGGCTGTCCATGCGCTGGTTATGTTTTTGGTATGGTTTTTTATCGAAGAGAAAGAGGGCTTGAGTAAACCTAAAGCGAGCTTAGTATTAGCGGTGGAGCCTACAACTGAGCCGACATTACTTACCATGTTAATTAAGGCTGGATAAATAGTGTAAATTTCTTTCTGGTTTTTTGCAGCATTACTTATTCCTTTAAAAACGGTTCCCGTTAGGGTTAGAATTACGGATACAAACATTAGCATAATGAGGGATTCCTTTATGGTTCTCAGGAATTCGGGTTCCTGCTTGTCTTGCAATACCAGATATAGAACGAGAAACACGTGTGTAAGACCGATAGCTAGAATCACTAATTTGCCGAAAAATGGCAAAAAGAAAAACAAGTTTAACACCCCGATATAACAGAGGGTTATGAAAATGATGGCTGCCGTAGAAATTATTGGATAAACTACGATGTCAGGGTCTAATCCTCGTTTGAAAGAAACGAAAGCAACCTTGATCGTTATTAAAGAAAAAAGCAGACCTATCGCTAATGTTGAAACCAAGACTGCTACTATAGCTGGGAAATCAGCCACAGTAATGCCCAAGAGCAAGTAACCGAAAAGAAAAGAAATTAAGCTAACCGTAAGGCTTGTTACTAAAGTTAATACAATTACGGCATGAATTAGTTTATGGAAGCTATTTGTATTTCCAGAAAAACGAGGGTGAATCGTGCCAAGACGCAAGGCCGTGCTTAAGCGGCCACTAAGTAAACCGTTAATTATTCTTAAACTTATCAGCGCTGGATAAAGAGCAAAGGCCCAAGGTGAGAGCCTGAAAACATTAAGTTGGTAAGCAATAAGAAAACCGGCAATTAATCCAGCTATGTCAAATGAGTAAGCTAACGCTGTCTCCTTGAACATTCCCCAGAAATTTCCATAAAGGCTGTCATTTGAAATTCTGGTTGACCTCCTAAAGTTCGTCAAAAAGGAGTTTTTTTATGGGTAATCTGAGAAAATTATTGGTTAAGGTAAGATTGGAATTAAAGTGTCTTTTAATTGTATTCAAAGCTGCTGCTATGTGAGCATATTTAGGATTTGCTGATTTGTGGACTCCCGTCATGTTTAATCGCCATCACGATTTTGTTTGGCGGTCCACGGTCCAAGTAGCGATGGGGCTGCCAAAGCCGTTTTAACTGCCAATTAACGTTTTTGGAAGGGAGCTATGTCTTAAATAGTTTCTGTCGCAGCCAATTTTCGGCTAAAAGGCTTTTCTTAGTAGAGCTGATCCGAAAACACCGATGCTTTATTTTATTTGACATTTCTTCTCGACTTTGCCCTCGTATTGCAAGGAACTGTTTTTAAATATGATGTTTCTGGTAATGATAGAACGATTTCACTCTTGGCCGAGTGAGCACTGGCGAGAGACCCGTGGCAAATGGAGTTCAACCCAATCCAGAAATATTCACCGTAAAAGAAAACGTGCCATTAGCGCAGCCTCCCGTAACCTCAGAAGAAGTTTTGACTCTGCCAACAGACGAGTTATTATCTCGACTTGGAACTTCATCTCAGGGTTTAAGCTCCCAAGAAGCAGAACAGAATCTAAATATTTATGGCACGAACGAATTAGCACGAAAGAGGAAACGTTCGGGTATCGTCAGTTTTCTACTTCATTTCAAAAGCCCCCTGATTATCATACTTTTGTTTGCGGCTGGGCTTGCTGGCGCAACTGGCGATGTTGCAGACTTTAGTATAATAGTTGTAATCGTGTTAATCAGCGTCATTATTGATCATTATCAAGAATCCAAAGCAGAAAACGCTGCTGAACTTCTCAAAGAAAAAGTAAGTACGACAGCCACCGTGCTTCGTGATAAAATTAAGACAGAGCTTAAACTTTCTCAAATAGTTCCCGGCGACATAGTTTACCTCTCAGCTGGAGATATCGTACCCGCAGATTCGAGAATAATTACCGGTAAAGATCTTTTCATAAATCAAAGCAGTTTAACTGGTGAATCGTTCCCTGTTGAAAAGACAGCCAACAAATTAGAGTCAATAAACATAGCGTATAGTTCGATTACTGAATGGAACAATTATCTGTTCATGGGCACTTCGGTTGTAAGTGGCAGCGCAACGGCAGTCGTTGCGAGAACTGGTGGCTCCACAGAATACGGAAAAATCGCTAAGAAACTCGTTGCAAAGCCCCCAGAAACAGAATTTGAGCGCGGCGTAAAAGGGTTCAGTTACCTTATCATGCAGGTCACGTTCGTATTGATTATCTTTGTTTTTATTGTGCTTGCTCTGTTTCACAGAGGGATAGTTGAATCGCTTCTTTTCTCAGCTGCCTTGGCAGTAGGGTTGACCCCAGAACTTCTACCGATGATCATCACGATGAACCTTTCTAAGGGCGCTGTAAACATGTCAAAAAAAGGCGTAATAGTGAAACATCTGCCGTCCATAGAAAATTTCGGCAGCATGAACGTTTTATGCACGGATAAAACAGGAACTCTGACGGAAAACCGCATATCGCTTGTGCTGCATGTTGATTCAGAAGGCAATGATGATGATAAGGTGTTTTTGTATTCTTATTTGAACAGCTATTATGAAACTGGACTGAAAAGCCCTCTTGACGAGGCAATCCTATCGCATAAAGAGATTAAAGTTGAGGGTTTCCAAAAAATCGATGAAGTCCCATTTGATTTTGTCCGAAGACGCGTTTCTGTTGTGGTTGAACAGGAAAGAGAAAGATTCTTCATAGCAAAGGGTGCTCCAGAAGATATACTGAAAATCTCAAATTACTGCGAAATAGGCGGTATCATTCAGGATATTAGTGAAGAACTGCGGAAAAAGATTGAGCAAAAATACTTTGACCTGAGCGCTGAAGGCTTAAGAGCCTTGGGTGTAGCATACAAAAAACTCAGGGAAGACAAAGCCGTCTACTCGGTTAACGATGAAAACGACATGGTGTTTCTGGGCTTCGTCGCTTTCCTTGACCCTCCAAAAGAAACAACAAAAGAGTCACTTCGACTACTTGCCAAAGAGGGAATAGAACTAAAGATCTTAACTGGCGACAACGAGCTAGTTACCAGAAAAGTTTGTGAACAACTTGGTTTCGAGATTAAAGGGGTTGTTCTCGGAAATGACATGATCCAAATGCACGATGACGCCTTAGCTCGAGTTGTGGAAGAAGCCAACGTATTCGCACGCGTAACTCCAGTACAAAAAGACCGCATAATTAATTTGTTGAAAAGCAATGGTCATGTTGTTGGCTTCATGGGCGACGGCATTAACGATGCTCCTTCCCTGAAAACATCGGATGTGGGCGTTTCCGTTAACAACGCTGTGGATGTCGCGAAAGAATCAGCAGATATTATACTTCTAGAAAACGACTTGACAGTACTAGCTGAAGGTGTTATCGAGGGAAGAAAAACCTTCGGCAACACCATGAAATACGTAATGATGGGAATTAGCTCAAACTTCGGCAACATGTTCAGCGTTGCGGGTGCAGCATTATTTTTGCCCTTCCTGCCAATGTTACCCATACAAATTTTGTTAAACAATCTACTGTATACGCTCTCGCAAACAACAATAGCTACAGATAATGTTGATGAAGAATACATTGAGCGCCCCAAAAGATGGGATATTTCCTTCATCAGAAACTTCATGGTGGTGGAGGGTCCATTGAGCTCGATTTTTGATTATGCCACGTTCTTTACGATGGCTTTTGTGTTTGGTGTTCCTATCACTGCCGCTGCTGGCGCGGGTCTTTCGCCAAAAACGCTCGCAAACCTGCAATCGCAATTCCAAACTGCATGGTTCGTAGAATCACTTTGTACGCAAACTTTGGTTGTGTTCGTTATTCGTACGAGGCAGTCGCCGTTCTGGAAAAGCAAACCCGGGAAGTATCTGATGATAAGCTGCTTCTCAGTGGTTGCTTCAGCCTTCATAATACCCTACACGCCGTTGGGTCCAGTGTTCAAATTCGCGCCGCCTCCACCGTTATTCTACGCCTTCCTAGCGCTCTTTATCGTTGTCTACCTGTTCCTGGCCGAATTTGTTAAGAGATGGTTCTACAGACGGCATGCTTTCAGAATTGAGCAGGCGTTGGTTCCGAAAAGAAAAACCCTCTATCTGAGCAAGAGTGCACAGTTAGTGCAGGATGTAGCTGCCGTGGTATGTTTGCGTGAAGAGAACGAGATTTCTTTTGATTCTCTAATTGAAGACTTATCAAGAAGTCTAAGCTACCCCATTGATTCAGACCGTGTATATCAGAGCCTGCAGTATCTTCGTCGTGGAGGATTAATCGATGTTGATTGGCACAGTCGAAGAATCAAAAGGTCAGCGTCTATCAAAGAGTACATCACAAAACGCGTCGCAACCAGCCCAACATGGACGTTGGCATATGATGATTGGCTCCGCATATACAGGGCAATTCAAGACAAATACGGCAAAACCAACCCTGACTTCCAAGAACTTTTCTTGCCAAGGCAACGTTAGAATCTGGTTTGGCGCTATCATACTCGCACGGCGCTATCAAGAGAAATCGCCTTGCAACGTGCGCTGACAAGATTTGCTGATGAAATATTCTGGGTTAACTGCGTTGTTGTAGAACTGCAACATTAGACTTTTCATGAAGCATAGAAACAGAGATAAAAATTACAAAAGAAAATTGTTTGTTCGGCGAGAGGTGTTTATTTCTTGCCTTTCGTGTGTTTTGCTGGAAGCGAAACCTGCTTTTTCTCTTTTCGTTTCATATCCTTTTCGCGTTGAAGTTTCTTATGTTGTTCAAGTCCTTCAGCTTTCTTTGCTTTCTTAGACAAATTTATCAACCTTTACAAGCAGTATAATAAAACCTACTCTTAGACCTTACCCTCCCTTATATGCCCAAACAAAATGGCGAAAAGGAAAATAACGAGCTATACCAGAATTAACGCGAACCTGTACGGCTCAATGCTCACTTTTCTTTCTGACTCAAAAATTAATGCGCCCCTCAACGTGAATTCGGGTATTTTAAAGCATCAAACAATAAATAAAAGTTAATCAAATAGTAATTTTCACGTGAAAACTATGCGGTTTGAATGCGGTGGCTGCAAGAAATCCTTTTCTGGTTCAGGCTTAGTTGTGTCTTCAACAAATGGGGAAAAGAAGACTTACTGTGCGGATTGTTTTTGGGTGCTAAAGAAGGAATATGAAAAGAAGAAAACTTGTGAGGACTGCGGCTCCTTTGATGAGGATTCATGCAAGAAGACTGGCAGAGCCTTGGTGCCTGTGAAGGCGGGGTTTAACACGTATTTTGTTCAGGCAGAAACCTGCAAAGACTTCTCCACCGAGAAAAAAGCAAATCCTGACAAAAAGAAAGATAAAGAATTAACCCCGGTGCAAAAAGAATCAGATGCCCTCATCAAGAACCTATCCAAGAAAGGACAAACCCTAACCTACCACTGCTGCCACTGTGGAGCCCCCCTGAAAATCGGCGCAAAAGCAACCGAAATCCAAAAAACCTGCCCCAGATGCAAAGGCGACCTCGAAATTATTAACCTCTCCAAATTCATCAAACAACACCAATCATAAAGACAAACCTAAAAACAGAAGTTCAAAGCTAACATATCAAAAGGAACAAAGCTACCCGTTTCAACGAAAAAAATTTTAGCTTGCTAACTCTTCATAGTGATTGTGCCTGCCATGACCAAATGGTTTTCGAGATGGCTTTCGAGACGCTTCGTTCTTTCGGTAGTTATTATTTTCGTTTTGATATATGCGACAATGTATTTCTCTTCTGTTTTAGCGTATAATAACTCTTTTTCTCCTGCTGGAGTAGCCGCAGCCAACCAAACTTCACAAAATATTCAGCAGATACGGCAAACCGCCACTGGGTTAAGCATATTTGTTCATAATTTTGAAACAAGCATTTGGGTGATCATTCCTATTGGTTTTTTAGGTTTTTTTGTAGTGATATGGAACACTGGGCAAACCATTGGCAGGTTGGCTTATTCGGCGGGCTACAGTCCACTTGCATATTTAGGGAGCATCAGCGTTCCTGTGGGTCTTATTGAAATGTCGGCGTACTCGATTTTGGCTGCTGAAAGCCTCTACCTGACTTACCTGTGGTTTAGGGGCAGAAGCGTAAAAGAACGTTTACTGCATGACTCATGGAAAAGCGTTATTTTATATGTCGCAGTACTGTTGGTAGCGGCATATTTGGAAGCAGCATTGATTGCCTGAAGAGACCAGTCGACGCCTAAACTCCCAGATTCACCGTTTTTCCACACCGCTTAAATTCAAAATTTATCAAGCGGCACATCTTCTGCTAAAAAGTCAAGTCCCGTAGAATTTACACCCATATAAGGGGCTTTTGCTTTGTATTGAAATATAAACGGAGCAAGAAACAAGATGACGAATGTGCGCAAGGAAACAGACAGTCTCGGCGAAGTAGATGTTCCTGCTGACAAACTCTGGGGTGCCCAAACCCAACGTTCACTGGAGCACTTCAGCATTGGCACGGACCTGGTTCCCCGTGAAATGATTTCTGCGTATGCAATATTGAAGAAAGCTGCTGCCCACGTGAACCATGCTGACGGACGGCTTGACGAGCAGCGTTGCAAGCTAATTGTTCAGGTCTGTGACGAGATTCTCGCTGGCAAGCATCATGACATGTTTCCGTTGCACGTTTGGATGACGGGAAGCGGCACACAGTTCAATATGAATGTGAACGAGGTAATCTCTAACCGCTGCTGCCAACTCGCCGGCACACCACTTGGAAGTAAGACTCCTGTTCACCCCAATGATCACGTCAATATGGCGCAGTCGTCAAACGACACATTTCCATCTGCAATGTGCATTGCGGCAGCCGTAAATGTAAAGGAGAAACTAATTCCCGCCGTGAAGGCGCTGCAGGACTCGATTTCGGCGAAAGCTGAGCAGTGGAAAGACATCATCAAGATTGGCCGCACCCACATGCAGGATGCAACACCAATCACGCTCGGACAGGAATGGTCTGGGTATGCGGGCATGCTTGAGGACAATCTCAAAAGAATTGAAGATGCCCTGGACGGAGTCTACCGCCTCGCACTCGGCGGTACAGCAGTGGGCACAGGCATCAATTCGGAGCCCGGCTTCGGTGAAGCTGCTGCCAAAGAAATCGCCAAGCTCACTAGTCTGCCGTTTGTAAGCGCACCAAACAAATTCACGGTGCAGGGGGCGCATGATGATCTGGTACAGCTTTCCGGCACGCTACGTACGGTGGCTGTGTCTCTCTACAAGATAGCCAACGACATTAGGCTAATGTCATGTGGTCCCCGGGCAGGCTTTGCTGAATTATTGATCCCTGAAAACGAGCCAGGCTCATCAATTATGCCGGGCAAGGTAAACCCAACCCAGGCTGAGGCGCTGACCATGGTAGCCGTTCAGGTGATGGCGAACGATGTCGCTGTAGGCTTCGGAGGCGCTGGTGGTTATCTCGAAATGAACGTCTACAAGCCACTAATTATTTTCAATGTTAGCAACTCAATCACGATAATTGCCGACGGGTGCACGAACTTCCGCAAGTTCCTCATCGAGGGAACACAGCCGAACCTGAAGAAGATTAAGGAGTACGTAGGCCGCTCATTGATGCTCGTGACAGCACTGGCTCCAGTGATAGGCTATGATAAGGCATCAAAGATCGCACACTACGCAATGGACAATGACCTCACTTTGAAAGAGGCTGCACTAAAACTGGGCTTGGTAACAGAAGAAGAGTATGATCGCATCGTTGATCCGGCGAAAATGGTTAGACCATACATCGCAACAGACAAGCAATAACAAGCTAGAACAGTTCAAGCAAATCCTTTACTAACACTAAGTCAATAATTTCATAGAGGCACCAAATTTTTAGGAAAGGTAATTGAATGGATAATACCGGTAAGCGTGGAATAGAGTTACTTCGGGACCCTTTCCTCAATAAGTCTACTGGGTTTAACGAAGTCGAGAAAGAGAAGTTAGGTTTGGTTGGTCTCGTCCCCGATGTCACAGAAAACGAGGAGCTGCAACTTCAACGCGTCATGATGCAACTTGGCCACAAGAACACTGACCTTGATCGTTATATCTACCTTGTGAATTTACTTGACCACAACGAAACGCTCTTCTACAGAACCATCATGTCTGATCCGGCACGCTTTCTACCAATAGTGTACGACCCAACCATCGGCGAGGCATGCCTCAAATTCGGCCATATCTACCGCCAGCCTCGAGGCATGTATCTCTCAATTAAGCGCCGCGGCAAAGTGAAGGAGATCCTGAAGAACTGGTCACAGAAAGATATTCGGTTCATCTGCGTTACTGACGGCGGGAGAATCCTCGGTCTTGGAGACCTTGGGGCAAACGGCGCAGGAATCCCCATCGGCAAACTTGAACTATACACCGCTTGCGCCGGTGTCCCTCCGCAGTACCTGCTGCCAATGTTCCTTGACGCGGGCACCAACAATGAGCAGTACCTACACGACCCCCTCTATCTAGGGTTACGTGAAACGCGTCCACCGACCGTGGATCTTTTCTCGTTTGTCGATGAGTTTGTCGAGGCGGTACAGGAGGTGTTTCCGAAGTGCTGCATCCACTTTGAAGATTGGACGGGAGTAGATGCGATACATCTGCTTCAGCGCTACCGCGACAAATATTGCGTCTATAACGACGATGTTCAAGGCACGGCTGCGATTGTACTTGCAGGCATGATTAACGCAACCAGGCTCAAGGACACAAAACTCAAAGACGAGAAATACCTGTTCCTCGGCGCGGGCTCCGCTGGTATCGGTCTCGCCAACCTGCTGTGTTCGGCGCTCGTTACCCAAGGCATGTCACTTACGGAGGCTCAGTCCCGGGTGTACATGTTTGACATTAACGGTCTGTTGGAGACGTCTCGCAAAGACCTCGTTGACTTTCAGAAGCCATATGCTCATCAGCACGCGCCAACCCGAGATTTCCTTGCTGCTCTAGAGAGCATAAAGCCAACCACGATCATCGGCACCAGTACTGTTGGAGGAGCCTTCACACAAAAAGTCGTTGAGAGCATCTCGAGTATCAACGAACGACCTGTGATTCTTGCGTTGTCGAACCCGACCGAGCGTGCTGAATGCACTCCTGAGCAAGCCTACACCTGGTCAAAGGGCAAGGCAATCTATGCTGCCGGCGTGCAGTTTGCCCCAGTCAGCTACAACGGTCAGACGTTTCTGCCAGGTCAGGCCAACAACTTCTACATTTTCCCAGCGGTCGGTATGGCAATCTTCGCGACTCAAGCGAGCAGGGTTTCGGATGAGATGTTTATTGAAGCTGGACAGGCGGTTGCCGATCAGGTGCAACCTGAGTTGCTCAAGCAGGGCCTTCTGTACCCGTTGCAAGCGAACATTTTGGAGACCGAAATCCAGACCGCCGCACGAGTAGCAAAGCTTGTCTTCGACTCCGATTTGGCTAGGGTCGCTCGACCCGCCGATATGGTGGCTTTCATCCGTCAGCACGTCTATAAGCCAGAATACTCAAACGAAGCCCAGTTCGTTAAGTGAAAGTTTTTATGTGCTGCGATTATGAATTTTTGGTGTGATACGAAATGTCAAGTGAAATGGATAAAATTAAGAAAAGACTTGATGAGCTTGAAGCAAATGTAAAAAAGCATACTTCTACAGCGGCGCATGATGATAAGAAAAGAATTGACGAGTTAGATGCCCGAGTGAAAGCTTTAGAGGAAAAAGCCAAAAAGAAACTGTAATTCTCTTAAGCAGCTTTTTTCCCTCAAGTCCTTTTTTCTTGTATGAAATTTAATTCTTGAAGTGGGTGACTGCAATTTTTCTAAGAAATCACCTTCGAATTAGGGTACATCTTGCGTTTACTATCTCTTTCAGCGGCGAGCGCTTTCCAGAATGAAAACATATTAAGACTCAAAGAATTATTATGTAAATAGTTCAAGTTTTCAGCTGGTTTTTGTTATGTCTTCAACTTCAATTGGTGACCAAGAAATCGACGATCTTAGTCATAAGATCATGAATGAAATTGAAAACAAAAGCTCAAAAGAGCTTGCCGGATCCGACGAAATGATAAAGATTCTGCATTTGACAGATATGCCTACGGCGAAAACGTTGCTTCAGCACGCAGACGAAGCAGCTACTGATGCCGAACGGATGGTGGGGAAAAAAGCTCTTGTAGAAGCGCTTCTGCAGTCTGTGTGGCATCAGAGATTGTATTTCATTGTTCGCTCAGTCATCATGGGCATACTTGGGGCTTTGGTCACGCTTGTTTACTTTCTGATTTTCCACTCCTTAGACCTCATCTTGGAAATTCCCTTAGGCATATTTTCTTTCATATTTACATTGACCGTCTCGCGATTGTTTGATGTGCAGATTGTCAAAGCAACGAGAATCATAGTTGAATTTTTAGTGAGCCATAAGCGTTTGATGGATTTTGTTCTAAGCCACTTCTAACGCCAGAAGTTACAAGCCATCATGGTCGCTAAACGCCTGACTGACTTTTGATGGTCAACAATTATATTCTGGTGATGGCCATTGACGCCCGTTATCGAAAATCCTTCTTTAAAGGCAAGACGTTTTCGACAGGCTAATATGTGCGTCTCAGAATAAAACATGAATGTTGGGGTATTAAATTTGGTTTCTGAAAAAGTAACGCATTTTCATGGATGCCAGATAGCAACCACTAATTCCGTGAAACAGCACAAACTGAGGAAGCTCATAGCGTGGCTATCAGAAAAAGAGGGACGGGGAATGGAGTTCATCTCGTTATACATACGCCCGCGGACATCAATAGATGATATAGTCGCAAACCTCAAGTGCGAGTCTGATTCCGCCATAAAACCCGAAAGCGGCAGAGATGTTAAGAATCGCCTTCAAGACGCCGTCAAGAAAGTAATCCAGCGTCTAAAGTTGCAGAAAGAAATTCCAGAGAATGGGCTCGCGATATTTGCTGGAACCTTCGCGGCGAACGATGCGGAAAAAGAATTAGTGAACATCGAAGAAATTGTTCCTCCAGAGCCAATTACCGCTTATCTTTACGAGGTTAACGACCATTTCCGGTTAGAGCCGCTGAGGGAAATGCTTAGAAACCCAAAAGTTGTTGGATTCGTAGCCTTGGATTCAAAAGAGGCGAGCTTCGGGATACTTAATGGTGAACGCCTCGAATTACTCGAAAATATCACGTCGGGAATTATGGGAAAGACCGTAAAGGGCGGTCAGAGCCAAAGGAGGTACGAAAGAGAACGCGACATGGAAATCGGATACTTTTTCCACAGAGTGGCGGAACATGCAACAAAAGCATTTCTCGAGAACCACAAAATAACGGCTCTGATAGTTGGAGGACCAGGCCAAACAAAAGAGAACTTCTTGAAGGGAGATTACCTTAATTACGAACTAAAGAACGCGCTTCTCAACACAGTTGATACACAATCCGCCGACAAAGAAGCGGTGAAAGAAATGCTAGACAAATCATCTGAGACACTGAAGAATATGTGCGCGCCAGAGGAGAAGATGATCGTGCAGCGCCTTCTGGCAGCAGTAGGCAAACAAGACGGTTTGGCAATTTACGGACTAGATCCAGTGCTAAACGCGCTCAAGAATGGCGAAGTGGAAGTTGCTCTAGTGACAGATAATACAGACATGATTGAAATTGTCGCGATGTGCAAAATATGCGAACTGCCAATAACCAAGATAGTAAATAAGGCTATGAAGACTCAGGCAGTACAAGAATTGATATCGAGCCCATGCGAGAAGTGCAACGCGGCAGAATATGAGGTGGAGGAGAAGGACATAATAGATGTCCTAGAGGACGCGGCTTCACAGACAAACGCAAAGGTTGAGGTCATATCAACAGAGTCGGAAGAAAAAGCTAAACTCAAAGCTTTAGGAGGCTTCGCCGCCCTCTTAAGATACAACCATGGGTAAAATGTTCCTATAAGCACATTATTTTTTGAAGCGCATCGGTTTAGCTCGCCAGCATATCCGTGGAAGCACAGGTGCCCCCAATTTTCGTACTGACCGAGCAGAGTCTAAGGTAATGATTGATTTTTTGGTTGCTCTTGTTTAATTGGTTCTTGGGCTGCGGTTTTTTGCTTTGTGATTTTTTCGAGGGTTAGTGACCAGTTGGTGAAGCAGTCCCACAGTAGGCTTGAGTCGGTTTGGTCTTGGTTGTTACTCATTGAGTCGCCTTTAGGTATTTGTTGAAGAATGCTAAAGTCATGGTCCAGGCGTCTTCGGCTGCGGGTTTGTTGTATGAGGGTCTGTTCTCGTTGAAGAAGGCGTGTTGTGTTCCTTGGTAGATTTTCATTTGAAAGGTTTTTTTGTATTTAATCATGCTTTCTAATAGGGCAGTGACGCCGCTGGTTATTCTTTGGTCCTCCCCAGCGTAGATTCCAAATACAGGTCCTTCAATTTTGGCAACTGCTTCGAGTGGTTTCGGGTTTGCGCCATAAAAGGGAACCACAGCTTTAAATGGGTACATAGTTGCAAGCTGGTAAGATAATCCGCCGCCGAGGCAGAAACCCGTGATTCCGAGACTTTCAGGTTCCACAGTTTCTATAGTTTTGGCGTAGTTTATGGTGCAGAGTAGGTCTTGAGCCATTATTTTTTCGGCGTTTTCTCTGCCCGTAAAGAAAAAGTTTACTACTTTCTGGTCGTTTTCAGGCAAGGTCTTCATTAAGCTCTCGATTGCGTTTGGGTCGCCTCGTTTTTCTGGGGGAATCTGCCAAATACTCATCATGGCTTTCTCGATTGCTTGCTCAGTCATTAGGTCTTTCTGTCGGCTGAAGAGATGCGGGGCTATACTCACAAAACCCTGTTGTGCATATCTGTTTGCGACACCCTTAATCTGCTCGTTAAGGCCCCATGCTTCGTGGACAACGATGACGGCGGGCAGCCGACCGCCAGTTTCTGGAGCAGCAACATAAGCTAACATGCCAGAGCCATCAGAACACTCAACCGTTACAGTTCGACTTGAGAACTTCATAATAAATCAATATTATCATAGCAAAAGTCACTATTTAATCGTTCTGACAGAATGCGCAGGTGCTGATTTGTTCCTAAACCGTGAAGGCGGATTTTAGAGGCTGAAAATCGGGTTATCTATCGAGGATTTGGTAAAGATTTGAGTCTAAATCGGGAAAATCAATTAATACTCTTCGCGCTCAAAAGGTTCAAAACTGAATCGAAGGCGCATAAAGAACAAGCAAACACAAGTGTCCATATTGGATTGACCAAAATAGGCGGAAGCGGAACGCGCTTTTTCTTTGACCATCCCGCACACATAGTCAAATTCAATAGCCATTGCGTATTGACATAGACTAACATGTGTGCTTTGCGAACGTTGAAGAGAATCTTGAAAAGGGTGTGGCAGCAAGGAGAGGAACAAAGAAGAAATGAAAGCTGAAAACAGTTATGTAACTACTATAACTTCGTTTATTCACAAGCACTTAAGAAGAGGACTCAAATACGCCCTTGTAGGTACATCTGGATTTCTCATGGATGTGGGAATATTGTATGCTCTCACCCAATACGGTCACATATGGTACATTACTTCAGAGGTGCTCGCGACGCTGGTTACCTTCGTCACAAACTATTTTTTCAACACCTACTGGACTTACAGAGACGCCATGAAGAAACTGTACGCTAAAAACGCCAACGCCCAGAATTAAACGTAAAGATGAAAAGAATGAAGCAAAACCGAATAATTACGGAGCATGAGAAATCGCAAGCTGGTTCAATTTTAAGGGGGAATAACCTATTCAATTGAGAAAGCTTGCGGCGTTGGTTCTGATCATATTTATTGTTGCGGGCAGCATAGGCGCCGTTCTGATTTTAAGCAAAAAACCTCCTTCTTTGCCTCCAATGGCTCATTCGGTTCAGATAGTGAATGGGACAGCCACGGTTAACGCCAGTGCATATATCGATTACGTCTTCTCTATTCCTCCGGGTTCCTCAAGTATTCATGTTTCAGGAAACTTTACGGTACAAGCCAGCCGCGGTAGCGGCATCATTGTTTACATTTTTGACAGCACCAACTTTGACGATTATGAAACAGGAGCTTACTTCGGCGCACTCTACCAAAGCTCACAAACTACAACAGCCCTAATCAGCTCCAACCTTGACTCAAACGGAACCTACTACATCGTCCTCGACAACACGTTATCTACGGCTGCTCAGACCGTGAATATACAAGCCAATGCCACCTACTACACGTAAAGAAAAGGAACTAAGATAGAATAGCTCTCATTAAAATTAAAAAAGACCTTTCACTTCCACTTGATTTTAGATATGGTCAACATAAGCGCCTGAAGACACATTCCGTTTTTCATGGCGCTCCAAACTAGATTTTTGCTTTTTTTCATTTCTATTTTTTTGCATAAATTGCTGCATCATTTCACATCTCCTCTGTCAGTTTCAAGTTTTCAACTTCATCTAAGAAGAAAGATTATTAATCGATATTCCAGATTTGCACTCAAATCTTTACCAAATTCTTACCAGATAAGCACCCACTCTAAGAAAAAGAACAAGCGCAACATCGGTCCCCAACTATAGGGCTAATGCTATAGTTCAAACTCTCTCAAGGCGCCACGGGTTTAGCACTTAAAAGCTCAAGCCATAATCAAAATGAAGAATAGTTTTTGATATATTCTATTGCTGAAATATGCCTTTAATTCTTAGTGCCAGTTTCTCTTGTTGAGGAGAAATCTTCAAAGGTTTTGGGGAAGGCTTCTGATTGCAATGTCAGAATTTGATAACCTTATAAAACTGTTGGAGCATCAGGGCTTCGTACTCTGGAAACGTAAAATGACCAAAGATTCTGTATTGGTGAAATTGGCAAGTATCAAACCTGGAAAGAGCGAAGTGATTTCTCTTCGATTTGACAAAATACAAGCAGAATCAGCAAAAATCAAAAATCACATCTTTTATGGCTACGATTAAAAAATCATAACTCAACCTAAGAACAGAGAAGTTTAATGTTCTAAATTAGAAATTGAAGCAGGCCCGATGGGATTTGAACCCATGACTTTCAGCTCAGAAGGCTGAATTTCTCTACAAAATGTCTTATTTAGATGACAAATTCTACGCCTTCTAATTTTTCGAACCATTTGTCCCCAGTTAGAAATTTCACTTTATTTTTTAGTGCAAGATAATATCCGAGGGCGGCAGCGTAAGATATGTTGCGACCTTTTTTCTTAAGCTTCAACTTTAGCTTCATTGAACCTTCAATATCGGCTACCCCAAAGTCAATGACATATTTAGCGAACACTTTGACTACCTGAGATGCGGCTTTTGCGCCATGAACCTCGAGAGTGCGATAATATATTTCCATTAAATTCAACTTAGTTAATAAACCGTCATTTTCTTCAAAAAAACCTGTATTTTGGTTTATCACTAAGATATTCAAGGACGGCATAGCTATCATAGAAAAACCTCGCAGTTTTATGCAAATCATTTAAAACGTGCTGACAAATACAGCCAGCCATTCACACTCTTCATTTGAAGTTTAGGAGTTTTGTTAAGGATTATTGCGCCTGGTTTCTCTTTAGACTAACCTGTTCAGAACCCTTAATTGTGACTCTCTATTTCACCTTAGAACTGGCACTCAAATGGAAACTCTAAAAATTAAGGGAGGAGCTTTTAACTGTATTTTCTTGGGCATATGGCTTAGACCTATGTTTGGGCGATGCTAGCCTAAGTCTCATTCGCAGCGGAAAGCTTATCGTTCAGCTATGCTTTCTTTGGCTTCAATCCCAGCTTAACATTGACCTCAACAGTATATTCTTTTTCTAGTTTTCCAACAGCAAAATTCCAGTCCTTAACTTCCACATCCATGTCTTTAAAATCTCTCATGAGGATTTCTCTGTATTCGTTTACTGTTTGACCTATTTTCTGCAACCGGTCAGTTATATCCAAATTCTTATCAGACATTGCAATACACCTCCCAAAAACGCAATACCTCCTACGGTTTAGAGGCAAACAATTCTTAAAGATATGTGACTGTGAACAGACAACAACCAAACCTTAACATCTACAAATCAACTAGTTTGGTTCCCAACCGCTATCCTATGATCGACAAAATTACCAACAAGAGCTATGAGCCAAATAACGCCTAAAGTAAGACAATGATATCCCAACCGACCACGCCTGAATTGTTTTTAAAGTTGACTTCTTTGCGAAGTACAGTTCGCTAACATTTGTCAAATTTGACCTTTCGGTGAATTTCAGTTGTCAAAAAGCTATATACTCTTAAAATCCCTATCCAGAGGTACGAAAAAGCGAGAGTGTAGAAACGCTTGGTTCTTGAAGAAACTGAAAACCTTGTAAGCTATCAGTCGTGCATCCCCAAAAATGTGGAAGCATATACAACTGTTAGCGAGTGGAGAGACTATAAATGGCAACTAAGTCATTCCATAAAAACTATTGCTGATTTCGAAAAATTTACCACTATTACTTTCACAAGAAAAGAACACATAGAACTTGAAAAAACAATTCGCAAATTTCCACTCAGTATAACGCCATATTATGCATCATTAATAAAGAAAGAAAATTACCTTAATGATCCTATTTTTAAGCAGGCGTTTCCTAATCCAGCGGAACTAAAAATTTCGAAATGCGATATGAAAGATCCCTTGCATGAAGATAAAGACAGTCCCACCAGAGGAATCACTCATCGGTACCCTGATAGAGTGCTTTTTTTGATTAGTAACCGCTGTGCAATGTACTGCAGACACTGTACACGAAAGAGAAAGGTTGGTGATCCTGAACACATTCCTCTAAAGCAGCAAATAATTGAAGGAATCCGCTACATTGAAAATAATCCTCAGATACGTGATGTGTTACTTTCGGGCGGAGATCCCCTTATGCTGCCCGACGATTACTTAGATTGGATCCTGACAGAGCTAAACAATATCCCACATGTTGAAGTGGTGCGGATTGGCTCAAGAATACCTGTTGTTCTTCCTTACAGAATAACTAACGAGCTAGTTCAAATGCTAAAGAAACATCACCCATTGTGGTTAAATACCCAATTTAATCACCCAATAGAACTTACGCCATCTTCTCGAGAAGCCCTTAACAAGTTAGCAAACGCGGGAATACCCTTAGGAAACCAATCTGTACTGCTGGCAGGCGTAAACGATTGCCCGCAGATCATGAAAAAACTCAACCAAAAACTCGTACAAAACAGAGTGCGACCATACTACATGTTCCAATGCGACCTATCAGAAGGGCTCAGCCATTTCAGAACACCAATCGGGAAAGGCATCGAAATTATGGAAAGCCTAATAGGACATACAAGCGGGTTTGCAGTGCCAAAATACGTTATAGATGCTCCTGGAGGCGGAGGAAAAATTCCTCTTATGCCAAACTACATTGTCTCCTGGTCCGCCAATAAGGTGGTTTTAAGAAACTATGAAGGCGTCATCACTACATACAAAGAACCCGATGATTACAAATCAACTTCCTGCGACAAAAACTGCAGCAAATGCGGTTTGCAGCTAAAACTAAATGAAGAAGAGCAGACGGCGGTAGGAGTAGAAAAATTGTTAAAAGACAACGATGAAATATCGCTCGTACCCAAGGGAAATCTTCGAATGAAAAGGAGAGAAAAAAGCAAAGAAGAATGCGTTCTGAATGCAAAAAATTAAAAAATGCTTAAAATTTAGAATTAGAAACGTAATGTTGAAAGACATAAGAGAAGTGTACAAACTACTTGTGGCGAATAGGCCATACGTAGGGTTAAATTCTCGATACACCTATTTTCTTTTAGCTAAAGATTTCTCAAATACTTGCGTCGTTGCCGAACAGGATAATAAAGTAATTGCGTTTTCTTCAGGATATGTACCGCCCGACAGACCAGACACATTTTTCAGCTGGGAAGTAGTAGTTGACGAAAATTACCGGGGAAACGGTTTGCAAAAACAGATGTTTCTTCATCAAATCAGAATAACAGGTGCAAAATATTTTGAAGGTACCATAAACCCTTCAAATGAAGTATCTAAAAGAAATTTCTTTGAATTAGCTCGATTACTGAATACCAAATGCGAAGAAAAGGTGTTGTTTAACGAAGAAGACTTCGAAAACGACGGCCATGAACCTGAGATTCTGTATAGAATAGGGCCAATTTACAGGACTGAGGTAAAAAATATCGGGTTAGTATATAGTAGCCAGCAACGTTAGAGCAATGCCGATCATTTTCTTCTTGTTTACGTTTGGTTGGTTATGGGGGGATTTTTAGCCATTTGAGAGGAGATCTTGAGCGGAATTATGCAACAAGCTGGCGCGCTTAGTTTTATCCCTTACTAAGGCTCCGTTGCAGTTATGATTGTGTCAAAGCTGAAAGTGGTTATTCCATTGATAGTAGGGTACACAGTTAGGGTTAGTTCCAGAGGAATCACTTGATCTACGTTAAGGACTTGACCCGAGTAGTTCCAGTTTAGTGAAATATAGCCCTCGGAAGCGGATGGGGTCCAATTTGACGTCCCCAACCACAACGAAGCCGCCGAAGTGCCTTCATTCTTAACATAAACCGTAAAGGTATTGTTTGAACCGGCTGCTACGAGTCCCAAATCGAGTGAAAGGGTTCTGTTTGTACAGGCTTGATCCCAGTAAATCCCAACTCCAAAGCCTTCCACGGGACTTGCGTAGACATTAAATTTGCTTGAACCAAAACCCACTATGATACCCAAGAGAACAACGATACTCAATAAGCATACTGCGGCGAATATTGATTTTCTGTGAAAATGCTTGCTGGATTGAGTGGCCAAAGGCGCTCTTAAGTCTACAATTCCTTCATTGATTTTGTTTTGAACTTTCTTGAGGCTCATATTAAACACTCTTAATGACATAAGTCTTATGTCATAATATGACATATTATGTTAGGTATAAACAAATGTGATTGTATTGGCACGCCTACAAGTCCACGCCCTTGAGATAAACCTTTAGCGCGCACTGCAGTTGCCTCGCTCCGAATCTCAGATCAGAAAAATAAGAGCTCAAGCTGGGCGGTTATCGCTTTGCCATTAGACATATGCAGGCTTAACTAAACCTAACAAACTTTGTTAAGTTGACTTGCTAAACTTGCGGCAAAGTTGACAATTAACGTTAATGAGCATTTCAAAAAGCTATAAAAAAGATCAGGTTCTAGTGTTTTCAAAATTCAGGAAGAGAGAAAAAAATGAAAACACAGATCGTAGGGAAAAAACTTCATCTTATGAAACTCGGAAAACTCCAAGGCCACAGCTTTATACATCAGCCTACTATCCATCGTAACCATCTTTTGACATCTTGCCTTCTTAATAATTTGGCCTATGGGTTTACGGCAATATTTGCGATGCAGCTAACAACAGGAAAGGATTTTTGAGGTTTTGAAAATTATAGTTCAAGAGGCGGAAACACGCTTCTCAGCGCAGCTGATAATTGCTGCCCTAAACGAAGCGCCAGGAATCGAACTTACAATAGCTGAGATGAAACACACTCTGGATGACATTGCAGTTCTGGTCGTCGATGGTAAAAGCAGCGACCGAACCGTCGAGATTGCTAAAAGCTTGGGTGCAAAGGTTGTTTGCCAAGATGGTTTTGGCAAAGGCGACGCTTTAGCTAAGGCTTTTGAACATACCGACTTAAACGTGGATTACATTGTTTTTACTGATGGGGATTATACTTATCCAGCGGAATACGTTCCCGCTATGATAAGAGTACTGGAAGAAAACCCTCTTGTTGGCATGGTTTGCGGCAACAGACTCTCCGTTAGCGTTGATAAAGCAGCTTTGAATAGTGTTTTCCGCATGGGCAACAATTTGCTTGCTTTGTTGTATAACATGCTTAGCAGAATGCCGCTTCAAGATCCATTGACTGGGCTGCGAGTGATACGGGCCGAAATTTTGAAGGGTTGGCTTCCGAAAGCCAAGGGCTTTGACATTGAAGTTGAGCTGAACCATCTGGTGGAGCGGCGCGGGTTCACCATTCAGGAAATACCAATTTTTTACAGAGCGCGGTTAGGTGAGAAAAAGCTGAAGGTAAGTCACGGCCTCGCTATCTTGAAAAGAATACTTTGGACGCGCTTTACAGCTATCAGAAACCAATAGCAGGTTCTAAGAATATGCCCGAATCGCCCATGTGCATCTTGCATTTTGCCCGTCTGTACTACCCCGTTATCGGCGGTTGCGAACGCGATACGCGTGAGTTGTCGATAGAGCTTGTGAGAATGGGTCACAACGTAACGATTGTCACAACTGACCTTGCGGGACTTGGTGACCTTAAAAGGAATAAATACATAGAAAAGGTATCTCCTAACGATGCGGGTGTGAAGGTTCTCCGTTCCACGTGAACAACCTTTCCGCCTTGAGAACTTTCATACGGTTTCTTCACTTGTTGCTTGAGGAAGCAAGAAGAATAGGCTTGGTAAGATCGGATTCGTTTCCTTTTCTCGATGCCCTTCAATACTCAGCCCTAGTTACAAGAGAGTACTTGGATCCGGTGCGTTTAGGCGGTTTCGAGGTTCTCAATGGTACGCAGTTTGGGCATGGAGAGCTTTTCTTTCTGGAAAAAGCCTGTAAGAAAAGTCATGTGCCTTTCGTGTTTACGCCCCGAACTCACACTCTAGACCCAAATACCCAAAAGATGATAACTTTGGGCCTGAAAATAGCGAGTGCAGCGGACGCGATAATAGTTTTCACCAAGTATGAAAAAGAGTACTATGCGGGAAAAGGTATTGACCCGAACAAAATCTTCATTACAGGGATAGGTGTGAGGCCTGAAGCCTTCGAACCACCGGCCTCTATGATGTTTCGAGCCGAACACGGCATCCCCTGCGATCACAGCGTAGTCTTACACATTGCAAGGATGGAGAAATACAAGGGAGCAGATCTTCTAATTGAAAGCATGAGAGAGGTGTGGAAGAGAAAACCCAATTCAACCCTTGTGTTAATTGGTAAATCCACGTCCTATACTCAAGACATCGAACAAATTGCCAAGAAAGAGACGAGAATTGTTGTGTTGCCTGATGCCTCGGAGAAAATCAAGAAAGAAGCACTCTTCGCCGCGACACTGCTCATGAACCCTTCTCAATTCGAGTCCTTTGGAGGGGTCTTTCTTGAAGCTTGGGCCGCGGGAAAACCAGTAATCGGCGCTAAGACACCTGTGAGTGAATGTGTGATTGATGAAGGAAGGGACGGTTTGCTCTTTGATAATCTAGACGTTAGCGAATTGGCGCAGAAGATACTTTTTCTCTTGGAAAATGAAAAAGTTGCGTTTGAAATGGGAGAGAACGGCAGGAGGAAGACTCTTCTGAACTATTCGTGGGAGAAGATCGCCAAATTGACACTTGAGGTATATGAGTGGGTTCAGGATCATCGGGTGTGTTCAGAGAAAGAAAGAATGTAAAACAAACTTGAAGATTAACATTATTGGTTTGGAACCGTTTTAAAGACGCTAGATTCCTTATTAGTCAGCATGCTTCTCAAATTAGTGCAATTGGCTTCTCAAAAGAATTCAAAAGCTACTATCCTGACTATACCTGTTTTGGTGAAGCAAGATGTACGCCAACAATTCCTCAACTAGGCACACAAGAAAACTGCATAAAACGCAAATAACAATGACCAGTAAAATGCTTCAAGCAGTCATGGAAAACTTGGTCAAGAGCGGAATGCGCTACAACAAATTGAAAAACAAAAACAAAAGGTCTCGGCAGTCCTAAGGTAGTTTTTTCACTCTGACTTTTCGGTTTAAACGAACTTTAGAAAAATTAAATTGAGTTAACTTGATTCAACTTCAATAGTATCATATTCAAAGGCATTACCATAAAGTTACGTTAATCCCAAAGCCCCAAAAGATTTGAAAAAAAGGTTTAATATGTCGCTTCTGACAATATGCGCTTTAAAATTTCGGTGCCGTGCCTAACGCCTAGTTTTTTCTCGCCTAATCTTTCCCGGTATTCAATGGGGACCTCCGCGATGCCAAAGCCTGCTCGCTCCACATGATGGTTAAGCTCTACCTCGACGTCAAACCCTTTAGACTTCACCTTCCAGTCTCTAAGAATTTCCGCACGCACAACACGCAACCCAGTCAAAGGATCAACCAACTGCACGCCATTAAGAAAGTTATGAGTAAGCGCGATAAGCCGATTCCCTAAGTAGAAAATGCCATTCAACCCCTTCAGGTCCATGTAACCGTTAAATCGGTTACCGCAAACCATGCCCACATCCGGATTTTCCTCAAGTACCCGAATCATCCCAGGAACATATTCAGCAGGATAAGTATAATCTGCATCTGTAATGACCACGTAATCAACCGCTAAATCCAAGTTCTCAACGGCCTTTGCCAAAGCATCACCCTTACCTAACCCATCTTGGACGACAACGTTGGCACCCATATTCTTGGCCTCCTCGACGGTTCGATCGGTGCTTTTGCCGTCAACAACCAAAATCCGAGGGTTACTCAGAGTGTTCTTTAGCTCGGATATGGTAAGACCGATGCCTTCTTCCTCGTTCAAAGCAGCTATGATGACCTGCGTCGAAGGAATGCAGCGCAAATCGCCGTTTCGCATTTGTACTGGCGCTATTTTTTCTTCTTCGACTAACACAGTTGTGATGACCTGCGTCGAAGAAATATACTGTGAAGCTCCTTTCTGCACTTGCACCAATACTCCTGTAGCGGTAACTTGTTGGTTCAAACTCCTATTTAAAAAGTTATGTAAAAAATGGAAATATGCGAAT
Organism: Candidatus Bathyarchaeota archaeon; assembly: GCA_963767735.1. GTDB lineage: Archaea > Thermoproteota > Bathyarchaeia > Bathyarchaeales > Bathycorpusculaceae > Bathycorpusculum. The sequence goes on from CAVYES010000007.1 coordinate 295,168, forward strand.
ACTTTGAAACTTAATTTTTTATTCCCCATCAGTAACTTACCTAAAATAAATAAAGACTAACATAGTCTTCACTCAGCAAAGCCAGAAACCCTTATTTAAAGCAATAAGGAAAACATGGAAATAATTTCCCTACTTCAGCCTTAAATTTTTATCTCGCATCAAAAACCAATCTAACGTAACCAACATACTAGCTCATATCCTCACAAAGCAAAGCCAGCAGCTCCCGCTCACAACCCAAAGCCTCAAGCAACTTCTGCGCTCCAACATAACGCTCTTTAAAATGATTGTACTGCTTAAGAAACTCTCGACCTCGCTTAGTCAACTTGTACCTGCAACCTTCTACACGAACAAAACCAGCGCCCAAAACAACCCCCAAATACTTCTCCAAAAGACCAAAACTCAAATTCGCCCTAGTCTTAATACGAGTTTTACTCGAACCAGAATTTGCAGCCTCCAAAATAGCCGCAACAATCTCCACGCGATCACGATTCTTACCCAACAAAACCACCCACCAACACTCCAGAAATCAAACCAAAAAAACTAAAGCCTCCAACACCAAAACAAAACTTAAAGACAACACTAACAAGTACCTTCACAACAGAAGAGAATTTGAACCAAGGGATCTCAATAGACTTCAAGCTTCCGCTCCTCTTACTCCTAAGAAACAGAATTGAAGCCTTCCATTCTCACGCAATCCTCTTCAACCCTTAAACAAGCACAACCAAAAAAAACCATATAAGTCATATTTCCAAAAACGTAATATGCCAAAAACAAAAAGGATTTCAGCTAAACAAAACAGTTTATGGCGAAAACTTTGTTTGCCATAGGGAAAGTAGCGATTTAAACAGCGGCTTTCGATTTTGCAGAATATTGTAGCTCCATTCCCTATCCCTTTGAGTGACTTACTTCGCTCAGGGACCAAGCATTTTTATTTTCTCAACCTGCGAAACCTGATGGACTTAACCCTTTTCGGGTCGCAACCTTATGGGATTTGACGCTAAAAGGGGGCAGAACCATATATTAAAATAAGAAACTTTTAAGAAAAATCTGGAAAAATAACTCACAGAAACCAATCCTAGCCGGAAGCGAGCCGAGCCGTGCTTGAACCCAAACGGGTTCAAGCCGTAAGTTTAAAAGCATAGTTGATGTCATGCCTAATCGGTTAACGTCACGAGAGCAGTCCATCAAACTCAGACTCGCGACCTAATTGTTCCTTAATAACTTGAAGTTGAGTTAGCATCATTTTCAGCTCGTTCAGTTTGTTCTTCACTTCAAGCTCGCTTATAGTTCGCAAATGCTCGGCTTCATAAACCGCTTGCTTCACGGTTTCAGTTGAAGATTCCAATGCTCGGTTAATATCCATTTTCAGCTTCAGAACAGCTTGGTCTATTCGAGTAATAAAATAGTCATACCTTATTCGCCCCCCATTCTTGTCGAATTCAGTTCTTGCTTTTTCCCGTATCTGCTTTTTCAGAATTCCCCCAAACAACGATTTTGGAAGAAGTTGCGCCATCTCTCCTCCACTAATTGTCATACTAGCTGTAAAAATAGGGTCTAGATGATAGTAGAACCTAGTTTCAAAACTTAAGGAAGCATTAAAAACAGCGTCAGTTACTTGAAATCCAAAGAGTTTAGCTGCCTTCTGCCTGACATCCCCAATTAAGGTATTCATTTTTACGTTAGACTCATTCACTAACTGCTGAAATCGCTTCTCAGCTTTAAAATCTTCATCTTCAATGAATTCTGAGTAAACTTCGATCAACCTTTTCCTAAGGTAATCTTCCGCATAGCTGACAATTTTTCTAGAACTTATTTTTTCTGATTTGATCTTTTCTTCGGCAAAATCTTCGATTTGTTTTATCAGCAAATCTTCATGTTCTTTTTTAAAGATAGTTAAGTCACCGTCTAGCATGCTCACTATCTCTCTTACTCTTCCGTCCAATACATAGAAGAGTTCGCGTTTCTTGTTCTCAATCGAATCAAGATAGCGTTCGAATTCTAACAGAAGACTTGCAAGATTTTCTAAAGGCATTGTTAAGCTGTTGATTTCAAGTTGGACGTATGTGGTTAAATCTGATGCAGATTTTCCCAACTTATTTATTGCTGAGTTTAGTATCAGGCTTTCTTTCACATTTATGAGCGATTCTTTGAGGGCTGTCTCGAAGTTCTTTATCCCGCTGCGCTCTACCAGATTTGGGTCATTGCCAAGTCGACCTTCTAGGGCTAATTTAGCCGATATTGGATAGATCCTCACTGCAGAGCCATGATTATGGCTGAGATGTTCGCTTATGATTTTTTGGCAATACTTTTCTGACTCATTTAGCGAGGCAGAATCTACATAATCGATCTTGTTTAGAACAAATAGAATTTTGTTTGATTTCGATGCCAAATCAGTGAGAAGCTCGATTTCCTGCTGACCTACAGGCGGGTCAACAGCAAAAACAAATACTGCAAAGTCAGCCCTGTCGAGGAACTGAAAGGTTATTTGTGTTCCACTAAGGTATGTTGAACCTACTCCTGGTGTATCAATCAGTATTAATCCATCCTTCAGAATCTGCGAAGGCACAAGAACGTCAGCACTGTCACATTCTATGTGTTGTCAGGGTTTCCTGCTTCAGAGACATATTTAGGTAGCTCTTGAATTGGCACTTCTTTTTCCGAACCATCGCCAAAACTAATCCTCGCAGTCGGGTCGTTGCCATACCTTATTCTTGTTATCACGGAAGTTACTGGAATAACGCCTGTCGGAACGATTGTTCTTCCTAGCATGGCGTTTATGAGAGTTGACTTTCCTCTTTTGAAAAGCCCGAGCAAAGCGAGATAAAACTCTTCTTTCGGCAGCTTATCCAGCACTTCATTCAGAAAATCTGCGATAGCCGTGTTGTTGGTTCTCTGAGCAATTTGTAATAATGTTTGTCCCGCGTTCTCAATTTCGGATTTAAGATAAGAATACTCTGACGATGAATTCACCATTTTCTCACCCAATATAAAAAGGCTCAAAAGTGCTGAGTTTTTGAAGTGTTGTGATGGCGTAGTAGGTGTATTCAAAACTGGATATACCGAGGTCTGAGCGGGCAAAACCTCCGTTTTTGTTTTGGCACTTTAATATCCAATCTATCGTTTGTGTTTGATACCTACCTTTTTCGCCAAGCAAATCAAGCGTCATTACGCCATAATAGACGTGTTCCATGTACGGCCCGAAATTTATCGGTGTAACTGTGAAGCCGCCGTAGGGTTTTTCGCATCCCCTCACGAACCTTACAGTGTCATGCAAATCCTGGAGGCTCTCCTTAAGAAGGCTCATAGAAGCAGTGGCGTAATAGGTTGAGTTAATGTTTGATTCTCCCTGTGTTCCAAAACCTCCGTCATCATTTTTGAAATGAAGCAGCCACTCCGCCACTTCTTTCGTGTTAACTTTAATTTTCAGCAAATCAGCAAGCTCGAGTGCCATGAAGGTTGTCAAAAACTCTGAAGGGACTTCGGCGAAAACTTCTGTAGAGCTAAAGTACCTTTTTGAGTTTAGAATTGAAAGAGCGTGTTTTTTCTGTTTTGCGTCAACGTTTTTGCCAATTAACAGTGAAGTTTTGCTTAGGTAATAAATTGAGTATATGTTGTCTAAATGAATGACGTTTATGAATTTTACAGTTTTTTCAATGTTAGGGAAATTTGTATTTAGTGCACTTAGAATATTTAATCCATAATATGTGTCTTGACCGTTTGACTCTGCGCCCTGGCAAAAAGTGTAACCACCGTCTTCGTTTTGACGATCAATTACGTAATTTGCTATCTTTTTGGTCCATGATGGGTCGGCTAGCTGCTTTACTTCAACCAATGGATTATCACTCTGATTTTAGTTGGTAGAAGCTATCAGTCTCTGCCTGTAAAGCAAAGGCGGTTGAAGGCGAGCCTCATCGCCATGTATTCTTGGAAAAGGTCTAACCCAATAAATAAGCTTTCTTCTTTAACAAAGGTGAAGGCGTAACAAACATCGCGCCTGTACAAAGTTTCCACAGTTAATGTAAAACAGGTTTGGCAGTTTCTTGGCAAGAGGAACTGCGCGTTGTTGGACTACAGTCGTCTTTCCCGAATGATTTCCTCGAACTACAGCGACAAACCGCGTCAAGTAAATTCTTTCTACGAAAAAAAGTAAGCGAATTTATTTATAAACACCCGCAGGACTCCCTTATAAGAAATATAAGCGAGGCTCTGTCAGACGGGTTAGTGACAGTAAGGCAAAGAAAGGTGTGTTTGGAAGTAGTCGATTTCAAAAAAGGGAAAATTAAAACATGAGCAGAGAAACAAAAGATACCCTGAAAAAAGAAAAGTGGCTAAATAGGAATGTCGCCGCAATAGGACTTACAAGCTTACTTAGCGATTCGAGTCACGAGATGGTTACGGCCATTCTCCCATTTTTCCTTCTTGCAATAGGCGCTGGACCAGCAGCATTAGGGTTGATAGAAGGCTTTTCAGACGGCGCTTCAAGTTTTGTGAAGTCGTTTGCAGGATATCTTAGCGACAAAATCGGAAAAAGAAAACCGATTATGAACCTCGGTTATCTTTCAACAGGCGTTTTTATACCTCTTATTGCAGCAACGACTTCATGGTTTCAAGTTTTGGGCTTGCGGGTTGCTGCTTGGCTGGGAAGAGGCGCTAGAGGTCCACCCAGAGACGCTTTATTGACAGATTCAACTTCTTCAAAATCCATTGGGAAAGCTTTCGGCTTTGAAAGGGCAATGGACACTGTAGGTGCCGTAATAGGGTCAGCTTTGGCGCTTCTCTTTTTGACATTTCTTAGTTATAGACAAATTATAACGGTATCTCTGATACCTGGTCTGGCAGCATTTTTTGTTGTCTTTTTTGTGGTTCGGGAAGTGCGAAAGAAACCATCTCCACAGGCTCCAATCGTCTCTACTCATGGTGATGTTTTTGTAAGAGACGACGGCTTTATTCAGTCAGTCAGGACGCTTCCAAGGTCGTTTAAGCTTTTTCTCGTTGGAGTAGGCGTTTTTGGGTTGGGTAATTTTGCTAACAGTCTTTTAACTTTGCGTGCTCAAGAGGTCTTGGCGCCTAAAGTTGGTTCATTTGAAGCTTCAGTCATTGCTGTTGGCTTATATGTTCTGCTTAACGTTTCCTATGCAGCTTTCTCGTTTCCCGTTGGTGCGTGGAGTGATAAAATCGGTAGGAAGAGAATTCTTGCGACAGGTTATTTTATATGCGCTATAGTTTGTTTGGCTACTGCTTTTCTCACGCCTGACTTTTTGGTGTTGGTTCCATTGTTCTTCGCTGCGGGAGTTTTTACAGCGATAACGGATACTATACAGGGGAGTGCGGCAGCGGATTTGTTGCCCACAGGGTCGAGGGGAACGGGTTTTGGCGTATTGCAGACAGTTAACGGCATTGGTGACTTTGTATCGAGCACTGTAGTTGGTGGGCTTTGGGTGCTTATATCACCGCTTGTAGCCTTCTCGTATGCAGCCGTACTTTCAACGGCTGGAGGCATCATCCTCCTTTATCTAACTCGAGGAAATCACCCGCTGAAATAAATTGATAGATAAAAATCAAATCACGCGCTTTAAGCTTTGCTTATTGTAATATTTTTGGTGTTGTCTACTGTGATACTCAAAAAGAGAATTGCCTGAGTCAACGGTTCACTTCTGCGGATTTATGCGTTCGCTTTGCACGTTGACTTCGCATGTGCGTTTCTACGGAGGGAATGTGTACTTTCGACGCATAGGATGGTCCGAGCCGAACTTGAACCAAACGGGTTCAAGCCGCCATCATTTTCTCTTCTGTTAACCTTCTAATTGATTGAAACAAGCGAATTTTAACATTTTAATAGGTTTTCATAAGCGGGCGCTTTAAGACTTATCATCAATTAAAACTTAACTAAGTTACTTTAAAGTACAAAGCAAAGCATTATTAGTCCCGTATGGTCGCATGTGGCTTGAGTGGGGATGTATTAAAAGAGCAGAAGCAGTAGCTCTTCTAAAAGAGTTATGTTCAGAACAGTTAATTCAACCATCTTTAGTTCTTATTGAACAGAGAAAACCCGATAAATACCAGTTATGCGTTAAAGGCGATTATGACCTTCAACGACTAGGAGTATTTCTTCAAAAAATACACTTTGTCATTTGAAGAGGGCACAAAAGGTCTATGTATTTTAAGCTATAGGAAAGACTATTTCGTTAATTTGAAACAGCAATTACAATTCGTGCAGGTATAAGCTTCGACATGAAATATACTGTTTTCAAATACTTTGTCTGGCTTAGAAACTTCATTTCCACAGTTAGGACATTTAGCCAACAAGCGTTGCCATCCAACTTTACCAAGTTGGCGTGAAATTGTTATAAGCTTTTGTTGGCACAACTTGATTCAACAAACAATCTGAACCTTACCTATCGCATTTCTTTTCTTCGTCCATCAGTTGAGCTAGGGTGTAGGTTATATAGGCTGAGAAGCTGTGAATGCCTTTTTTAATGGCGTATTCCTCTTTGACCTTAAGCCACTCGTTAAAAAAGTAATCGTAAACCTCAGCTTTTACAGTGATGCTTTTAAAGCCTTTTTTCGGCGTTTTGTTTCCCTCTTAAGCTAGTTAGCGGACGTATGTTTATATAAGGTTTCATGCAGTACTGTTTCACCGTTAATTATATATTTAATTGTACGGTAAAGTACTTTTGGAGATTGGTAGTTTTGCCACGTAAAGGATACAAATGCATAACAATTACCGACAAAGTTCACGCAGAAATCAAAAAAAGAGCCAAAGAAACCAACCGCACATTGAGAGAATATGTAGAAGACTTGTTTGCTAAGGACAAAGTTGATAAAAAAGCGGCTTAACCACAAATTCTATTATTGCTGAATGAGCTTTTTTTGCTTTTTCTTCATATAGACCATATTCTTAATGTGGATTGATTTTGAGTAAAGTCATCAATGGACTCAGCAGACTTCTCTCTCAGGTACGAACATTATTAATACTAGTTAGTTAGCTAGCCAATGTATAGTAGTAGTCATCATGGACTTAATTTAACGCTAACAAATTGAACTATATCTTTGGATTTTTGCAATAGCATTGGATTCAGAGAGAGAGAAAAAGAATTATCTGAAAGGAGTCTTGCATGTGTCTAAAGTTGAACAATCGGTAATTACGGTGGGAATTGGCGCTTCCGCGGGCGGCTTAGAAGCGTTCAAGGTTTTGTTCGAATGTTTGCCTGTTGATACGGGTTTGTCTTTTGTCGTTATTCAGCATCTGGCGGCTGGTCAGGAAAGCATGCTGACGGACATTCTTTCAAGATTTACTAAAATGCCCGTCCAAGCAGTCAAAGATGGACTGTCGGTTGTGCCAAACCATGTTTATGTGATTCCGCCTGGAACAATCATGACCATGGAAAATAAGGTCCTCAAACTCAACTCAACGGGTAAGTCTGTGAAACCCATAGATGCTTTCTTTGTTTCATTGGCTGAAAACTTGAAAACTCAAAGCTTAGGAATTGTGCTCTCAGGAACGGGGTCTGATGGAACCGAAGGGCTAAAAGCTATAAAAGCTCAGGGAGGAATCACCTTTGCACAAACTCCAGTCACCGCACAGTACGGTGACATGCCTCAAAGTGCAATTTCAGCGGAAGCTGCAGATTTTGTTCTGCCTCCAGACAAAATAGCACAAGAACTGCAAAAAATCGCCAATAATCCTCAACTAGCACGAAGCGAAATCGCAGCAAAAGAAGAAACTGGATTAAAAGAAATAAAGCCAAAAAAGGCAACAGGCCTAAACTCAATATTCACCATGCTAAAATCTGAATGCAATGTTGATTTCTCACACTTCAAAGAAACAGTTGTAAACAGGCGTGTCACACGCCGGATGGTAATTAACCACATAGAAAAAATGGCCAATTACGCAAACTACCTTCAAACACATCCAGAAGAGCTGGCGGCATTATACTCTGACATGCTAATCGGCGTAACAAGCTTCTTCAGAGAACCTGAAACATTTGAAGCACTAAAAGAAACGGTGTTTCCAGCACTAATTAAAAACCGCTCACCCAAAGAACCTATCAGAGTTTGGATCCCAGGATGCTCAACAGGAGAAGAAGCGTATTCCTTCGCTATAGCAATACAAGAGTACCTCAAAGAAAATGCCATAACAAACATTCAGGTTCAAATTTTCGGCACTGACGTGAACGAAAAAAACATTGAAAAAGCAAGACATGGAACCTACCCGCCAACCATAGAAACCGACGTACTCGAAACGCGATTAAAACATTTCTTCGCAAGCTCTGACGGCAACTATCAAATCACAAAATCTATTCGGGACATGTGTGTTTTCGCCAAGCAGGACATAACCGCTGATCCGCCGTTCTCCAATATGGATCTTATCAGTTGCCGCAACATGCTAATTTACTTTGATGAGTACCTTCACGAAAGAGTAGTGCCTACTCTGCATTATGCATTGAAGACCGGTGGTTTTCTCGTTGTTGGACAATCTGAAAGCATCGGAAAATTCACCCAGTTATTTGAACCTGTAGGCAAGAAGGGTGCGATCTACGTAAAAAAGAGGGCGCAGCCTAGCATTACTTTTGGTCTTCAAGCGACGGCGCCTTATCTTAAGCGTAAACAGGGCAGAGAAGGCGAGCATAAAGATGCCCTGGTAGTGTTGAAGGACGAGGTTGATCGTTTGTTGGTTACTGAATATGTTCCTGCAGCGTTGCTAGTTAATGCTGATTTGGATGTTCTCATTTTTCGGGGAAATATTGTACCGTACATTGTGCCTGAATCGGGATTGGCGAGTTTGAATCTGGCAAAGATCATTCGAAAAGAACTAAGGTCTGAAGTGCAGACGATAATCTATAGGGCAAGTAAAGAGAACAAACATGTCAAAGAAAATGCCGTGCGCTTTGAATATTCTGGAGAGCAGAAAACAATCAACATCCAAGTTGTTCCATTGCATGTTGAACAGTATGAAGCACCATTTTTCCTCGTGTTGTTTGAAGACGTTAGTTCAGCGGCAGCGCTTCTACGCCAAACCATGTCGTTAAATATGACGGCTGAAGGTCGAGAAAACGTTAAGGACCGTCAAAATAGAGAGCTCAGGGAAGAGTTGGATTCAACTAAGCAAACTTTGCAGAGAATTATTGAAACTCAGGAAGCAACAAACGAAGAACTCAGAACTACTATGGAGGAGGCGCAGTCGAGCAATGAGGAGCTTCAGAGCACAAATGAGGAATTGGAAACTGCAAAGGAAGAGCTTCAATCTAGCAATGAAGAATTAAAAACGTTAAATGACGAGGTCAAGAACCGAAACCAAACACTTGCGCTGCTGAATGATGACTTAACTAATTTGAATAGGAACATTGATCCAGTCGTTGTTATCATCGATAAAAGCCTTAAAATTAGGTTGTTTTCGCCTTCAGCGCGGAAAATTTTGAATCTTTCGCCATCAACAGTTGGGCTGCCAATTACAAGTATCAAACTGGGCATAGCAGTTGAAGATTTGGGAGAAATAATTTCAGAAGTGATTTCAAAACTGAGCGGTTTCAATAAAGAAGTGCAGGATGGGCAGGGTCATTTTTATGAGTTGCGAGTTCGACCTTACATAACACAAGAAGACAAAATAGACGGCGCTGTTTTGTCGTTTGTCGATATTGATGACAGAAAGAAGCTTGAAAAAGTTCAACGGTTGGCGGCGATAGGCGAGACAGCTGGCATGGTGGGTCATGATATTCGCAATCCGCTTCAAGCTATAATTGGCGATATCTATTTGGCTAGAACAGAATTGGCTTCGACTCTGGAGAGCGAAGAGAAAAAGTGTGCGTTAGAGAGTTTGGAGGAGATCGAAAAGAACATTGATTACATTAACAAAATTGTGTCAGACCTTCAAGACTACGCAAAAACGATTAATCCTGTTGCTCAAGAAACAAACTTGGAAGCCTTATGCAAGGAGCTGCTACAAGGGAAAGATGTTCCGAAAAACATCAAAGCAACGTGTAATGTTGACAGTACAGCTAAAATAATTGTGGTTGACGGTACTTTGTTAAAACGTGTTCTTGGAAATCTGGTTTCTAATGCAATTCAAGCTATGCCAAACGGCGGAGAGCTGACTCTTAGGGCACATCAGGAAGCAAGTGACATGGTCATCGCTATTCAGGATACAGGCATCGGCATCCCTGATAAAGTCAAGCCGAAGCTTTTCACTCCATTATTCACCACTAAATCGAAAGGGCAAGGCTTAGGATTAGCCGTAGTCAAGCGTATGGTCGAAGCATTAAACGGAACTGTAACTTTTGAAAGCGTAGAAGGAAATGGCACGACTTTCATTATTCGTTTCCCCCTTAACAAGAGGCATATCTAAGCAATGCACATTAGTCTAGTTCTGCACCATGAGTAACAGGCTTGATGAACATTTATTTTTAAGACTGATTTAGCAAATTTTCTCAATCTTCTAAATAATTCGCTAAGATGATAAAACAAGAAGGCACTTTTAACTTAAAACTGGAGTTGCCCGAACAAATTGGGGCTCAGACCGTGCAGGGGATGAGTCTAATTTGGGCCGAGCCGAACTTGAACCTAAACGGTACTAACCCGTTGACCAACAAAATAAATTCAATAGCTTTAATCCGATAAGGAAGAGACCTATACTTATCCACAAAAAGTACGTATTCGCTGGTGAGTGGCGGGTCCGCTGGGTTCCGCACTCAAAATATGATGGAACAAGGCCCTACCCCAAACAGGGGCAGAACCGATAACGGGCCCGATGGGATTTGAACCCATGACTTTCAGCTTAGAAGGCTGACGCGCTATCCGTACTGCGCCACGGGCCCTCTTGCGGGCACTCTAATGAAAACACTTACAAATATAATTTTATCCCTGAGTATCTGCGTTTATTATATAGTGTTCTAAATGTAGCTGGAGAATCTTTTCGGTTTTCTGTAACAGTGAACTTGCAATCCGTTGATAGCGAGCTCATCGTATTTTATCCAGCCTGCCTGACCAAGCTTCATAATTTCCTCAACAGTCGTCGCGGTTGTTGTCTCAAATTGGTCATCCTTGAATTCGATCATGCCAATGTATTTCATGCTGTTTTCAATACGCTTATGACCCAATAGCTTCTTTACTAATAACACGTTGCCGTTTGTGTGGTAGGCAATCATTGTGCCTCCCCAATGTCTGAAGGTCCTTAGTTCTATCTTTAGAATTCGAGGGTTTTGCTGTAGGTTCGCCACTCGCTTTCTCACGTGGTTATAGGTGTAGATGATGCTTCGGTAGGTTGTTGGAAAGACTCTTTGCGATACTCTTGGTAAGCAGTTAATCATTGATAGCAGACGACTTGAAACCTTAAGGGTTCTTGGCAAGTGGCCTTTTACTGGATGGTTGATCTTAATAGTTTGTTCTTTCTCAGAGATGTCTATCCATTCGATTCTTAGGGCTTCTGAGGGGTCGCCGTAGGTTTCTTTGAGGGTTTGAAGATAGGTTGCTACTCGTCGCGATTTGCAGGCGCTTATCAAGGCATCAAGCTCTGACTCGTCGGGGATAAATGGAATGATTTCTTCTTGCCTGTATTTTGGTGGCTTCCAAGTTATCTTCATCATTGTTACGAGGGCATTGTATGCGTAGACGTACTGCAGTTTCATGCCGTCCTTGACTTTTTGTCTTCCGATGACTGCTTTAACGTCTTCGGGATCTCGCAGGTTAGCACCAAGCCTTGCGAGACGTCGAATAACGTTTGGGTATTGTGTTTCGTCGCTGAATCCTTCTTTCTCCAGGTATGCTAGGAACTGAGCAACTAATCCAGCTGCGTCAGGTGGCAGTTTTGCATCTCCCGCACAAACTTTGGTTTTTTGTCGTGCGGTTTCCAAATTTTTCGCACCTTCGATGATTGCGCCTATTTGGCGTTTAGAATGTAAGGCAATTGGACTATTTAATAACCAGTTTGGGTTTTTTTGTAACGGCTTCTCAGAAAACCTGTAACCGCAATCACGGCATAGCCATCGCTGAACTGAATTCTCTTTTGAGAGGTAGCGTAATCCGTCCTTGTACAGTCTATTCGAACCGCATTGAGGACATAGGACGCTCAAGGAGTCTGGATTTGGCAACTGCATGAGAATCCGCCATCCTAACTCAGTTGCCCTTCAAGACGCGCCTTTGATAGTTCGACCTTGCGGTTGTTTTTAAAAAACTCGTTTTCCGTCGCTGTGATAGCACTTTGAATCTTGATCTTCAACCTTTGTTTTCCTCTTCGAATTTGAATTTCCAAATTCCAAAGTCTCTTCTTACGAAGAGGTTACAAGGTTACATTTTCCAAATTTAACTTACACTTTTTCACTTTAATTATTATAGCGCTATTTCGCCATATGAAACACTACATCTAGTGTAGGCGCAATATTTAACTTTTACACCATTTGAAATACAGGTGGTCTAAGCACATCGGGTTCTGTTATTTTTCAGGGTTGAAGAGGTAGCGTCTTTTCCCTGTTACCTTTTGGTTGGTAAATCAATTTTACTGCCGCTCTTAACCGCGCCAGGAACGTTAGCCTCCTGCGGAACCTTAGTACTTTTCAGAAGGCCTACGCTGAAGTTTTTGAAACGCTCCCTCTGCTCCGCCTCGTACTCGTTGAATGCAGCTTTAAGTTTCTCGAAACCTTCACTATCAAATTTTTCTTCACTCATCAAATCACCTCATTAATCTTAACGCGCTGTTTTGTCGCGAAATCGATGAAATGAAAAATCTAAAAAAACCTTTTATGTCTCCACTGCCTCATTCAATTCGAGGTCAATGCGCACCTTGAGGTGTTCCACTCTTGGAACAGTCTGTTTCATCATTAGAACTAAATCTCACTTTGTTTAAGTATGTGATAGGGAAGCCGAAATGAAGAATCTAAAGAAAATCTTCCGGGTCATAATTCTGATTACATTGATTCTCGTCTTGTCAGCTGCCAACATGGTTCACGCTCAAGTAACCGCCACGATATCGGTTGGATTTGGACCGGAAAGCGTAGCATATGATTCGGGAAAGAGAGAAATATTTGTAACTCTTTTTGGCCTAAATAACACGGTTTCGGTTATATCTGATCGCAATAATAGTGTTGTTGCAAGCGTAAACGTAGGAAACCAACCTAGCGGGGTAGCCTATGATTCTGGCAAGAGCGAAATCTTCGTAGCAAATGAGGACGACAATACGATCTCAATAATTTCCGACAAAAATAACACCGTTGTTGCAACAGTTCCTGTGGGAACTAATCCTGTCGGCATAGCTTACGATTCTAGCAAGGGCGAAATATACGTAGTCAATCAAGGTTCCAACTCAGTCTCTATCGTATCGGACAGCAATAATTCTGTCGTAGCAACCTTAGCTTTAAACAGTCCTATGGACGTAGCCTATGATTCTGGCAAGAACGAAATTTTCGTAGCTAACGGAAATGAAAACGCAGTAACAGTCATATCAGACAAAAACAACAGTATTATTGATACGATTCCAGCTGGAAACAGCCCATATTACTTAGCCTATGATTCTGGCAAAGGCGAAATATTCGTGAGTGGTTTAACTGACAGCATTATTTCGGTCATATCGGATAGCACGAACACTGTGGTTGCAAACGTGTCTGTAGCGCAAGGTTCCTATCCAACCGGTCCTTGGGCGATGGCTTATGATTCAGGTAAGGGCGTAGTGTTTGCAGCCACGGAGGGTGATAGTTCTGTCGGTTCAGGCTGGGTCTCGGTCATATCAGACAGTACCAATAAAGTATTGGGCATACTTAACGTAGTGAAAGCCAATCTTGTAGGAATAACCTATGATGACGCCATGAGCGAAGTATTCGTCGCTAATGTTGCTGATGGAACAGTTTCAGTGATATCAGATTCCTATCTCCCATCCATAACTCCAAGTCCAACGGCATCTGCTTCCCCAAGTCCAACTGTTCCAGAGTTTGGCAGTGCAGGTCTCATTTTAGTGATGGCAGCAGTGGTGACTGCGACCCTATGTGCGGTTGCATTGACAGTCAGAAAATCGACCCGAACTGGCTTTGATTCGAACTAGACGAAAAAGAAAGAAAAACACTAGAAAGTGCTGGTGGCCACAGTCTGCGCTTCACCGCTAATGTCATTTGCAATGGTGCCTTTCTGCCCGTTCTTCACGCTATAAGCTGTTAAGACAACGTTGCTTAACGTGATTTTTGGAGTTCCCGACCCTGAGGTCGTGCCCTGTGGACCCCAAATAACGGTTACAAATGAACCGTTGAGCACATCTGTTAATAGCGCTGTGCAGTTTGCTGGAACATAAAGCGCTGAAGCCTTAAACGTGTAGGATTGGTTGCCGCTTGCCGTGAAAGCTGGCGACGGAGAATCTTCTGTGTACGTGTGTTCTAAATTCAGGTTGAACTCATAAGGAAAAAAATTAAAATCCGAAGAAAGAGAAAATAAGCATAATAAAAGTTACGTCGAAAAAGCACACGACACACACAGTAAAGTTGCCCTAAAAGCACATTGATATGTGTTCGCTGGCGTAGGGGCACATTAAATCAATCATGCAACTTGCTCTAATTAATGACTATGGCGAATTTGTCCATACTGGCGTTACGGTCCAATTGGTTACAGTGCCTTCGTGAAGAATGCTTAAGGAACCATAAGACGCAGGAGCGCCACCAATATATTCCGTCTGCTTACCATCTACAACTCCGAGCGTAGTGCTGTAACCGCTTGTGTAAACTCCAAGAAATGAGTCATAACTGCCATAAGTTTTTAGAATAAAATCGTTAGTTGCATTGTCGGCTCCAAATATTCCACCGCTAAAAGGAACAGTCATGTTTATTTCTAATGTTCCAGTGCCATTGTAAGCAACAATATCTAATCCTGCGTTGTATGCCGTGCCTTCTCCAGTATTATTTACTGAACCAGTTATGTAAAGATAATTATACGGAATTGGAGTAGGTGTCCCCATTGCGGTACTTTCGTCGCCCATTATTTCAGTTACTCCTAATGAAGCCACAAGATGTGCCGTGGGCAAATTTGCTATGAAACTATTTAGCCTTGAAATTTGGCTGTTTAGCTTTGTTATTTCCCCATTATAGTAAACTATCGTTCCGGCAATTGCACCAACGAAGAGTACAGCTATCAAAACTGACATGACCATTATTTTTTTACTAATGCGTGCCTTTCTAACCATGCCCACCCAACTTCACCTGTATGCGTTTCTTGAAGGAAACCAACAAACCAGTAGCGTCGAATATTTCCAAATGTACCTCAGTTTTTGGTTTTCTTGCTTTTCCTAAATACAAGTACAGCCCAACTGTAACGATTGCCGCGATGACTACGCCAGTTACTACTCCATAGATTGCTTCTTGAAGTAAACTTGACTGCGGTGTAGGGCTATGAGACACTGGCGTGCTGTTTGGGGTTGTTGTGAATACGATTGATATTTGGTGTGTGCTGAAGCTGGTTGTGTACCATACGTAGTAGTTGTTGCTGTCTTGGGTGTAGCCTTGGTTTTGGGCAAGTTGGTCGTCGATGTAGATTGTCGGCGATGTTCCGTAAGTTACTGCGCTTATCGGGATGGTTATGTTGCCAAAGCCAGTTGTGCCACTTTGTCCTGTTACAGTGAAAGAAACCGTTGTTGTTTTGTCTGACTGGTTTGTTGTGATTGTTACGTTGGACATTTGTGAAATGGTTACATTCCCGCCCAGTATAAGGTCAACAGTTGCGCCATTCTCAGTCGTTGCAGGAACTGTTGCGCTCGCGCTAACAATAACCCAAACTCCTGATATTGGAAAACTGTCGTAATCACCATAGCCTGCCGAATCGCTTATGTTAAGAGAAATGTCATATGTTCCAGGTGTGGATTCGACGAACGTAAAGGTTGATGATGTGGCACCTGGAAACGCAACAATAGGTCCTTCTGGCGAACCCCCTACTGAAGTCCACAACTGCGTGTCCCACTGATAAATATATGGCGGATTTCCAGACGTTGGGTTTGCTGTGATTTCAACCGGTTGATTCACATACGTATATTGAATGAATGACTGCTTAATGCTCATCGATATTCCAGTAACAATTCCAATTGGCTTTGGTGGCGGTGTTGGTGTCGGAAAAGGTGTTGGAATTTGAGTTGGCGTAGATGAACCACCAAAAGCATAAACGTTATCGTCATCGGAGCCTACATACACTATCCCGTTAACGACAGCAGGAGACGACTCAACCATGCCGCCAGTTGGGTAACTCCAGAGTTTGGTGCCGCTTGTAGCGTTCAAGGCATAAACGTTATCGTCATCGGAGCCTATGTAAATTACGTTGTCAACAACAGCAGGAGACGAAGTAAACTCGTCCCGGAAAGTGTCAACGTTCCCGATGTTGTAACTCCAGAGTTCTGCTCCGTTCGCAGCGTTCAAAGCATAAACATAGCCGTTACCTGATAATATGTATACCACATCGTTGACGATAGCAGGAGACGAATCAACGGGATCGCCAGCAAAGTAACTCCAGAGTTGGTTGCCGCTCGTGGCGTTCAAAGCATAAACGTTACCATCATCCGAGCCTACACACACTACCCCGCCGACAACAGCAGGAGATGAGTGAACCTCTCCGTTGGTAGCGTAACACCAGAGCGGGACGCCGTTGGTAGCGTTCAAAGCATAAACGTTACCGTCATCGGAGCCTACATACACTACCCCGTTCACAACGGCAGGCGACGAGTCAACATAGCCGCTAGTGGTGTAATTCCAGAGTTTGTCGCCGTTAGTAGCGTTCAAAGCATAAATGTTTCTATTAAATGAGGCTATGTATACAACGCCGTTTAAGACAGCTGGAGACGCCCAAACCCAGTCACTAGTATTGTAATTCCAAAGTTTGACGCCGTTGGTAGCGTTCAAAGCATAAACGTTACCGTCAAACGAGGCTATGTATACTACGCCGTTGAAGACGGCAGGAGATGAAAAAACATCGTCACCTGTGGTGTACTTCCAGAGTTGGATGCCACTTGTAGCGTCCAAAGCATAAACGTTGCCATCCTCGGAACCTATGTAAACTACGCCGTTGACAACAGCGGGAGACGAATAAACACTGTTAGCTGTGAGGTATTTCCAGACTAAGGTTGGGTAAGGTTGTGGATTGCCTATGCCGACGCCATCGTGAGACGGGTCCGAGCGGAACATTATCCAATCCGCGTTCGCAAATGGAACCAAAACTAAGCTGAAAAGAAAAATTATGCAAATTAATGCTCCGGCGGTTTTTTTCATTTGTTTTCTGATTTGCTATTTGGTTCTTAAAGCGATAAAAGGTTTCTTGTACATGTTTCTTGACTAAGCGGCTAATTTTCAGTACAGATTTCTTGACTAAATGCCGTCAAGCAGTGCCCGGTGACCAACCTAACCGCTTGGGCACGACGAAGAAATTAAAATCCGGTGCAAAGCCTTTGGGAATCTCATAACGTAACGCTTAGCGACGTTGACGCCTTCTGTGTCAACTTATCGCTTAACCCACACTTTTTTTATTTTAAGCTTTTACGATAACACCTCTGCAAAGTAATTACACTGCACGCAGAAGAGAAATTCTAATTGACCTTTAGGAAAAGTAATTTTTAAATTTAAAATCGTAAAAGTAGTCTTTAGTGAGGTTACTCGAAAAAGGCGTGTGTTGTGCAGTTTGATCAAGCCTTGATTGCTCGTATGTGCCATTATCGCTTTGGCCTTGGCTCTCCCATCGGAAAAGTCGCTATACCCCTACTTATTCACTTAACCGCTTAATCGCTTACTGTGCTAAGGCTTAATCCAACCTTATCGCAAAAACCACTGTTCTATGAGAACCCAGGTAAACCGTATACTATATAGTAATCGTTTCACCCAAGTTTCCATAGAACAGCCGATAATGCATTTCCCAAAGGGTATTGCGGAACATTATTGTGATCTATGCTCTTTGTCTGCGCCAGAATTCAGTCATCAATTTTTGTCAGCCATTACTTCTCTCCAGCGATCAAAGAACTGCGCGACCGAACGTTGAGGGCTTTGAAGGAAATGGAAACAGAACGAGCCCAATAACGTTTCTTTCTAAGTGGATGCACAAAGACTCGGTTTTTCATAACGTTTTAAAATGAATGTAAAAGTACTTATTGCCCACAAATACAGAAAGTTTGCAACCTCATCTGTGACAAACTCGGGGTGAGACCCATAATGACACAGCATTTTAAACAGTGCTTCGACAGATTTTGGCTCTTCCTTTCTTGGAGTTTCTTTGAGTACACCTGCATCCACTAATTGTCCTATGGCATCTGTGAAGGCACTATACGGTGTTATTGATCGCTTTTTGAGAATTTCTTCAATTAGTGATTGCAAACAATTCCTGAAAAGAGCAAATGACCCGGAATAACTAACTCTGTAGATTTCCAACGCCTGAGTGAGATGGGCAGCGGCTAAAGTAAAGTCTTGCTTAGTCATTTCTGTCTGAAGGTAGCTTTTCCTTTCTACCAAATCAGGTTTGATAGATTCTTCAACAACTGGCGAAACGACACCGTCAGAGCCTACGGTTATTAGCAGCGAAACTTCCAACGCCATTTCTAATTCAAAAAGCTTTTCTTCGACTGCTCCGTCATAATCGCTAACTATTATGTATTTTCGTGCATCCTGTACAACCTTCTGCACAACTTTGAGTTCATTTGCTCCAGAAATTCTTGATGAGAAATTCATAGCGACCTTAAATTTGTTTTCTCCTTCGGGCTCGATGTTTAGTTTATTCGCCATGAGCTCAATATTCGTACGTGAATATAACGCACTCATCAGATCGGACAAGCAGGCACGAACGTCTAATGGTAACATTATCTGTCCCTCTTTTCTTAAATACAGTATTAAACCTTAAGAATTTAGCTACGGACTCGGTTGATGTACGGCACACAAACTGTTAAATCTAAATTTTGAGTTTGAAGTTATTGGGACAGAAAAATGAAGAAAACCTGTGTTTTCTGTAATCCTGAAGATTTTGGAAATAGAAAACTGCGTCTTGAGGACCAAAATGGCTATTGGTACTCGATAGTACCAAAGGAAATTGGCACCTTCGGTCAAGTTCTATTGGTTGCAAAGAAAAAGCCTGAAGATGGAAGGCACATAACCGACATAAGCGATTCATTACTATTGAAGGATCCATCACGTCTACAATCTATTATGAAAGGAATTAGTATTATTTCCAACAAGTTGAAGGAAGGATTGAAAGACTCACAGGGTAGAATAGTTGAGAAAGTTTATGTTTTGACCCAGTGTGAGGGAAAAGAATCGCATCTTCATTTCCAATTCTTCCCTCGCTACAAAGGAGATCTCGAAAGAAACATGTTTCTCTACAATTGTGAATTAGAGGAAGCAAGATGGCAAGACCCACCAGAGTTGAAGCCTGAGACGAGGATTATGGAAGGAAGAAGAATCCTTAAGAAATATGACCAATTACTGAAAGAAAACCAATTTTTTTATCACATAGATTACAGATCGAAAGTAACAGATGATACCGTGAAAGAGCTAAACCGCGTGCTAACGCAGTAGAGATGCATTGGTTTACCCTATCACAGATTTTCTGCTGAAAATCAACCCAAAGCATTACACGACGTTCTTAAGACAAGCAATGGGATTCTATATCTCATTATTTTAGATTGGAGAGGCTATGTATTTTTGCAATAAGAACAGAATTTCTTTTCCCTCTTTCTTGTTCTCCTTACCCAATACGGAATAGATGCCTATGATTTTTTCCACTTCAGGAGTTGCTGATTCAAGCAATGATTGTGATATTATTTCTATGTTAGCGTTTTTCTTAAAGGTAGTTTTGCTTTGGAGACAACGAGCACTAATCTTCTTGAGAGCTGTGTCGTAATCCTTTTTCAACATAGCAGGCAAAACATTATCGGGATTTCTCGACACTATAAGGTCTTGAGAAATATCGTATGCCCTTGCAATATCAGCACCGTCCATCACGCCTCTTTTCTCTAACGATAATTCCATTTCCCCAGACAAGGTCTGACTCCACGAGTGGAACACCTTTTGTTTTACCATTCTTGTTGTAATTTCTAATTCTGCAAATTCTGGCAACGCATTTTTCTTAAAAGAACTAATTAAAACATACAAGTCTTCATGGTGCTTTTTCATAAGGAAATCTGTTCCTTATTCATAGAGCATTTTCAAATTTGTAAAGTCAAAACTAACATCGGGTTCTTCCAAAAATTTTTCCAGCGTCTCAATGTTTCGACGTATTTCATTATGCAAGAGAGGGTACTTTTCCTTAACAACGTCGGTGATATATTGTTGAGAAATTTGCCGTTTCTGAATCCTACCTCCAACAAAGTAACCAATGATACCCGTAATGACCGCTGGAATAATAATCGGAAACCATTGCGTTAGTTCTTCGCTCATTATTCGCACTTTGAAGAGTAATTGAGCTTTGCAGACTAAAAAACTTGCACTAATAGAGACTGATCTAAGGATTCCTGAATTATTCGCCGATTTTATCGAGGGCAGACTTTCTCAGAAGATAAAAACATCTAAAAGGCTTACAATAATCGCCCAAAAAGCTTAGAAAAACCAATTGATTTGCCAACCGCTTAGAAAGATTCTCATCTTTAAAATCGAAATTTGTTTTTTTTCAAGCGTCAACAGCCTCAATAAACATAATTAGACTTAAAATGTTTGTAAAAGGTAAGCGTGGGGGGATTTGAACCCCCGTCTTGGGAATGCGAATCCCCATGCTCTAATCCGGGCTAAGCTACACGGGCACGTTTAGTTCGATTGCTCAAACATCGTGTAACCATACGCCAATCTATGACTAAAGTCAGTAAATATTTAAGTTTTTAGCAATTATCTATGTGGACGCATTGGTGCGTCAAGCAGCGCGCTACAATATATGCTTGCATGTAGGGAAATATTGGGATCAGAAAAAACCGCTTTTTCCAAGCTGTTTAGGCGCTTAACCGAATAAGCTCTTCCATAGCGGTGGAGTTTGATTGTTAAGAGGGTCGAACCGTCTAAATACAAGATTTTCATTTCGTGATGCTTCAAAGCAATTGGGACATAGTAGTTCTTTAGAAATCAAATATTTTCGTCTCCAATATCCATGTTCTCGGCAAGTAGTGCGACCACACCGTTTACATCTAAACCCATGAATACTCTTAATCAAAAACCCGCCAGAATGAGTTGTTTTTCCGCATGTATCACAAATAATTGCGCCTTCAGATATTCTACTGTTGCAGAGTTGACATTGTCGTAAATTGTCTGAGACTGATAACAAGCGTCCTGATGGCGATTGAGTTCCTTGAGTGTAATAGCTTGTTGCGCCCAATTTAAAATCTATCCGAGTCAAAGGTAAATAGAGTTGTCGAACATCGCTAATGTACACTTCTCTTTCTCCAGGTACACATTCTTTAGTATATCTTTGATTGTTACGCCCATAGTAGGAAACATTCCGAGTATGCTTCTGTATGATGAATTTCTTGGCACTTCGTTGCATTGTTGTAGAGTCAACTTGGAATGTTGGCAAGTCTCCCACAAAGTCTTGATGTGGCTGATTAAACCGGTCCTGCTGTTCTGACTCCAAGAAAGCACTTATGTTGTCGTTATGTAGTTGACCAGTGTTTCCATCCAAAAAGAGTCGAGCTTTAGAAACATTCTCTTGATGAACTATTCCTACTGAAGTCTCAAACACGCAGCTTACATTATATGTTATCGAATATACTGGTCTATAGGAAATCGCTCTGTTCAAGTTGTTTAGCAATTTAGAAGGATGCCGTGGATAACTTGACGAAAGTGAAGCGACATAAGATGATATTGTTTGAGCAGTTTCGTCTCTTGGTGAAAGAGAATAAGTCCAAACGCTTAATTTCTGTCTGCCACTAACCATAGTTACATTCGCACGAGACGCCATGTCAACCAAAATTGGTCGGTCTATCATATCAATTTGGGTATGTGTACTTGTAAGATTCTCCGCATATTCTAACGCTTCTTTTGTAAAGTGTCCTGTCGTTACAAGCATGCCCTTAACAGCTTTCGAGGTTATGACGGCCGAGTGCAACTTTTGAACTATTGGGCGTCCTATACTGGTCTTTGGCTGGTGCTTGCATTCTACAACGATTAACCCTTTTGCGGAGTGGATTAATATGTCTCTGCCTCCATCTTGAGTGAAAAGTATTTTCTCAACGTGCCCATAGTCTAATCTTTCCAGTATATCTGCAACGAGTTCTTCAAAATCAAACCCTGACATCTTATCTAAGAAAACCGCTGCGTTTTCAGTCAACCAGCAAGCACCTTATTTTATATTGTTCTAATTCCGAGACAGCATCTATTTTAAACTTGTGCCAATTTGTTTCTCGCATATGCTTCTATATAATTTAACTATCTGTTGGTCAAACAGACGCTTAGTCCTATGAAGAGATTGTTAAATCACACAAGAAACACGAAAGAAAAACGCCGAATCTAATGTTCTTTACATGGAATGGCGAATTGTGCGCCCCGCGTTTCCAAGTTATCTACCCCTATCATTCCGCAAGAAAAGTCTCTCAAACTTTTTGCAAAGACTCGTCCTATGGAAAACAGGGTAAACCGATTACTATATAGTAAGTGATTTACCCAATTTTTCATAGAACAGGCAGATATTTGCGAAAAAAAAAATAAAAAATAATAGGGCTTAATCCTCTGGCTTAGGCAAAACGAACAATGGAAACGTGTCCAAGTTCGACTCTTCAGCTGTTTTGATTCCGAGGAACTGTTTGATTTTCACCTGAGCCTCCACTGTGAAGTCGCTAAGGTATATCGGGAGCTCGTCGGATTCATTTTTGCTCATTTTATCATCTCATAAACGACGACCTAATCCTGATTCTTAAAGGTCTATCACGCAGTGGGACCTATAGAGACAAAGAGATGAAGGCGACTTAAACTCTTTTTTGATGCCGGTATGCTATTAGCTTAATTCATCATCCGCCTTCTCTATCTACCCCGATTTCTGATAGAACTTCGTCACATGGCGGTACGGTTCATTGGAGGGGTTCAAATTTCCCAATGACGCTGCTTGAAAAGGTCCAAGCCATGTTTTCTAAAAAAATCAAATGAATCGATGTCACCTTAGCGTTTAGGGTTTGCTGAGGCTCTGGGACTTTTTGAGGAGAAAAGAACGCAAATGCGAATGCGCTATCACGATGCTGAGCGATTGCGTAAATCGTGATTAACCAGAGCCTTCTCAGCCCCATTTTTCGCCATTGCTTTTGAGACTAAAAAAGGGGAAAGAGAGATTGTGGTTGTTTTATTGTTTTGGTTTTATGGCTTTTTTCTAAGCAAGAGTAAGCCGACTATTGCGATTGCGATGATTATAACGATTATGACGGCAATCATTCCATAAGTTACGTCTGATGCTGTTGCTAAGCCTGATACTGGAGTAGGTGTTGATGCGGCAGTTGCTGGGCTAGCACAGAAGTATGTTGTAGCCGAAGATCCATAGTATGCTCCTGAACCTGCGAAAGTTGCAGTAACTGTGAAGTTGCCAGATATGGTGGGAGTATATGTTAAGCCATAGGTGCCCATAGCATTACTTGTGGTAGTGCCTATGTCGTATTGGTTGTGGTTTGAATCAGTGACGGTCAAAGTAACTGGAACTCCAGTTGCGTCTGTTGGCAGGGGCGCATTTTCAAACAAATACGCCATCCACTCGCTCTGATCTTTGTCAGCTATAGCTGGTGTACCCTGTTCTGGAATGCCAAGGGTAGTTTGACCTGTAGATTGATCAGTAACAGTTCCCGTTATAGTCATTGGTTGTCCTGCGATAACACCTGAACCTGGAGCCGAAATTGTTGTTGCGCTTGGGCCTTGGCCGAACGCATATAGACATCCGTCGTACATGTTTTGATAGAAGAGTATGCCGTTGGAGATTCCATCACCGAATCCTACTGATGCAAAGGTGTATGTGGTAAAATTGGGCAGATTCCAAATCACTGCGCCTGTGGTAGCATTAATGCAATAAAGTGAATATCCGTAGGGTATAGGGTTCGGGACTGTATGTTCTCCTGTAGCGAAGTAAAGCATGCCGTCAGCAATAACTATGTTTCCCCAACAAGGCCATGTGCCCCATTCAGTGTAATTGCTGCTTCCGCTGTAAAATGTCCAGAGTAACTTACCTGTAGAGTCGTTCCAAGCATATACATGTCCATCGACAAAGCCAGCGTAGAATATTCCGTAAGCTGAAGATGCACTATAAGATTCGTCTTCTCCCCAAGGATAATTAATCGCTTGTGCACTACTTGTCCATACTACCTGACCTGTGGTAAGTGACACCGCATACTCATTGAGGTCATTACAACTATAGTAGATATTTCCATCCGCGCAACAAGTATCCAAGCCTACCATGTAATGGCCTAATGTGCCATTTGCTATCAGTGCCCCGTTTGTTTCATTATAAGTCGTCGTCACAATATACCCAGCAGCGCTATCGTCGAAACATACTACTAAGCCCGTGTTGTCGTCAGTAGGGTCATATAAGTAGTTCGGAGAAGCTGCGACCCCAAGAGGAGTACTCCATTCAACTTCGTGCGGGCGGCAGCCCCAACATGTTAAGTTGCCATTTAAACTAAAGTAGAAGAAGCCGCTGTCGTAAAGGGTGGGACTAAAGCTCGCATTGTAGTAGATAGTGTCTCCATCCGTCGGGTCAATTTCGCGGAGACCGTCGCCGCTTACCCATAGGCTGTATGCACCTGTAACTGCTGCCGTTGTAATTAATTTCGCCCCTTTTTCTTGTCCAGTTACTTCTAAGATCAGTGTTGGTCTAGGGGGGTAGGGGGGGTAGCAAGGGGTGTTTGGAGCCCTGGAGGATTTATTGGATTGTCTAAGTCTTTCGAGTATAAAGTTTGCCCTGTGTTCAGATTTATGCAATGTAGATCGATGAGGGTCTCCGTGCCGTTATCAGCGATGTCATTGGTTGTATAGAATATGAGGCCGTTCCAAGAGACGTAATTAGTGATGCCTGCGTCAGCTCTGTATGTTGGGGTAAAAGTTCCTTCAAGAGCATAATAACCTGCAACCCCTCCGATTAAGCCGCCGGGTACTACTACGTTTTTCCATAGTATG
Organism: Candidatus Bathyarchaeota archaeon; assembly: GCA_963767735.1. GTDB lineage: Archaea > Thermoproteota > Bathyarchaeia > Bathyarchaeales > Bathycorpusculaceae > Bathycorpusculum. Next base: position 320,214 of record CAVYES010000007.1, read on the forward strand.
TGTGGGGTGGTAGGTCCTGCGCTGTCAGGGTTAAAGTTAGCACTTGTTCCGTCGAAGCGATTCTGAAGCCAACCTCCGTTAATTGCAAACCAGTTATAGTAGTCTGAGGATACTGGAGACGTCCAGTATCTTGACGGAAGAGGAGTATTTGGAGCGGTGGTATCGACTGGAGCTGCCTGTACTGTCCAAGTGTAAGGAGGACTAGTACAGCCCTCATGCCCAGTGGCACCTGCGCCCTTTACGCTGTCTCCTGCCCATGTCATCACCAATGTATAATTCCCGACTTCTGTATTTACGTAAGACAAGCTACCCGCTCCGCTTACATCACTCGTAGGCAATACTGTTGTAACAACGGTTCCTTTAGGGGTGGTAATTATCATTGTTTCGTTATAGTAATATTGGCCTGCTACGAGGGGAGCGGGCGTAACCCAGCAAAGTAAATACTCAGTCTGGCCCACTCCATTAATTTTAGGAAAGGCATAAGTCTGGCCAGTAGTTGGAATCAAGTTTCCAATTCCAGTTTGTGCTTTAGCATTTGGTATTACTGATGTCGCGGCTGCCATTGAAAGTATAAAGAATATCGAAATCGTAATAGCCATAGTTTTATTTTTTAAATTTTGCATTTTTCTTTTCCTTCTATTTTCTGTGAGAGTAATTATCGTGTTAAGTTGTTAAGACCACGTGTATGTAAGTAACACCAAATCCCACTAAAAAACGGAAAAGTTTAAATGCCCATAGACCGCAGACAGAACTAAATGCAATAGTCACTCTGTAGCTGGGGTGCGCGATAAGAAGGGGCAGGGTAATTGAGGCAAGAGCAGGGTATTGACAAACTAAACCGTGCAGGATTGACTCTTTTACAAGCAAAAATTTATCTTGCTCTCTTCCAAAATGGAAAACAAACAGTCAAAACACTGTCAGAGATAGCTAGTATTGACCGAGCCAATGCTTATAGAGAAATTTTGAAACTCCAGAAAATTGGATTAATCATAAGAATAATAGGTATCCCAAATCTATACGAGGCTCTTCCAATTGACCGCGCAATCCCGCTTTTGTTAAGCTACAAAAAAGAAGAATATGAGGAAACAAAAAAAGAAGCAGAGGACTTACTGCGAAAATACAAGTACCCCTTAATGGCTTCCTTTGAAAAGTTGGACGCGCGCTTTATCATGATTCCCAAGAAAAATGCTTTTTTGGAGTCGGCTAAAAGAAATATTGAATCGGCTCAAATAACCAACGATACGATCTCCAATTTAAAAAGATTTTCGCAAGCATTGGGAGACACGTTGGACTTGCATAAAAGCGCGCTTAAACGTGGGGTTAGGACACGTGTGATAGTGGAAAAGCCTCGAGACGAAAAAAGCATCGGCAGAGCCCTTTGTGATTTAATGGAATATCCTGATTTCGAAATGAGGTGTACGCCAAATCTTCCCCAGGTTCTTGGCGCCTGCTTTGATGGCAAGATAGTCGCTATTCTGATTGACCCCTTGGCTAGCGTGCAGGAATCGCCATGTTTGACTACTGATCATTCAAGTTTTGTAAAGCTGTTTCAAAATTACTTTAACGACCTTTGGGATTCAGGTAAGCCCATCCCCAAATTCGCTCTAGTTAAACGCCGTTAGCAAACAGGAATGCCATCTTGTTACTGACGACTGCTAAGAGGAACGGTTAACTGCCTGATTTTTTTCAGGGGTTTTGCTAACTTCCGTTTTTCGGATTTACAGATTCAATAAACACTGTACACTGTCCTTTTTTTGAGCAAAATATAAAAACAAAACTACAAATTTTGACTCATGCAAGCTGGGTTTGGGACTCAGGCATCTGGTTATCGTTGGATAGTTCTGGCAGTCTTATTGCTTAGTTGCGGCATATATTATTTCTCGCTTGAGTCAATTCCGCCTTTATTGATCAAGATTGAATCTGTTTTCAATATTGGCGCTGGAACAGCCGGGCTTCTAACTTCATTTATAGTTATTCCTGGCCTTTTCATGGCAATTCCAGCCGGATTCTTGATAAACAAACAAGGTTTTCGAACAATAGGCTTCTTGTCTCTGATATGCATTTCTTTAGGGAACTTAGTTATCGCATTGTCAACAAGCTTTTTCCTTTTACTCTGTGGTGGATTTATGATGGGTTTTGGAAGTTGTTTCTTAACCATTGGAACGGCAGCGATGATTGCGAACTGGTTTAAGAGCAAAGAATTAGGGCTCGCAATGGGAATATTCTCGATTGGGTACCCTTTAGCTACCATAATCGCCTTTCTGACCGTTCCTCTCATGCAACTATCTTTGGGTTGGCATTCGTCGTTCTACTTGAATGCGATTATAGCAATCCTCTGTAGTTTATTCTTCCTTGTAACAGTCAAAGACACAGGCTTAGTTGTTGAATCACGCATGAAGAGTAATTCAACTGTTGAAATGTTTACTGAATATAGGTTAGTTTGGAAAATAGGCTTAATCTGGTTGCTCTACAGTATGGCGTCCGCAGCTTTTGTGACGTGGGCACCCAGCATACTTTCTATCTATAAGAACTTAAGTATATTGAGTGCAAGTTTATTTTCAAGTTTGTTTTTGGTTTCAGAATTGCTTTTCATTCCTTTTTACGGATGGGCATCCGATAGATACGGAAATAGAAGGTCACTCATGATTTCAGGTCTGATCGGCATGGCTTGTGGCGTTGTCGCTCTAATCTACTTAAATGGATTGATGTTAATACCTGTTATAATAATGATTGGTGCTTTTGGTTCGGCAGTACCGGCTCTAGCACTAGCTTGGATGGGTGAAATCATGCCGCTGAAAAAAAGCGGAGTCGGCTTTGGAATGATGTCTTTTTGGAACCGCGCCGCGACGGTGATCATTGTACCATCAGTCGGATTCTTGTTGGACGCTACGCGTTCAATTACATATAGTTTTGCGTTTATTTCCGTATTTGCAGTACTTAGCGCAATACTTACTTTGACTTAGCCAAAGACACTATTAGATTAGATACGCTCACTCGCTGCATTATTAGTAAGCAACAATCTATTTTTAGTTGCGGCGGCTGTTTTTAGCTTTGTCGTTAGTGGTTGAGCTATTCAGAAGTTCAAGGAATTTGGCATTTTCTTCTTTTCTCCTGAAAGAAAATTTTCTGGAAACCAAAGAGAAAAGAAAATGGAATGCTTTGACTGCAGCTACTTCTGATTTTGACCAGAGCCTTCTTAGCACAAGTCTTTTCTTCAACGCAGTTCTAATATGAATAAAATGGTTCAGGTAGCTGGACATCTGCAGCTATTCAATAGTGTAAAGTGATTGCTCAGGAGAGTTCTGCATTTCAAAGGGCAATGATTTGGTAACGCGTAGGATGCTTGCAACAGGACCAGTCGTGATGTAAAGGATTTCAACTTCTGGAAACTTCGATTTAATTAATTCTGTAATTTTGTCAAAATCCTTATTGGTTGCTTTGAATATGAGCGCTCTTGGTTTGATTGTTTTCGCGAAAGCAGCTACTTTATCCGAACACGCTTCTCGCGTCACAGCCTCCACAGGATCATCTCCTTCAATAAATAATCCATATTCTTTTCTCCAATGCTTTCTAAAACTAAAAAAGGGGAAAGAGGGATTGTGGTTGTTAATCCTTTTTATGGTCGTTTCCGGAGCATCAATAGTACAACTAAGGCGAGGACTACGAGGATTAAAACGAATAAGCCCGCGATTGCAGGAACAAAGTACGTATTAGCGACAGATACCGGAGTAGCTGCAGGTGCGGCAGTAGTACTAGATTCGCTTTGAACAACCATGTCGGTTTGTGCGCTTGATCCCCAGTAGCCATTGGTACCAGCGAATGTTGCAGTGACGAGGTAGTTGCCTGGAATATTTGGCGGAGTCCAAATGTAATGGTATAAGCCGTTTGAATCGGTTGTTGCTGTGCCAAGGGTGATGAAGTTGCCGTTGGGATCAAAAGCGGTTAAGGTTACTGTTACGCCTGTGAAGTTGGTTGGTTCTGCCTGCTGCTGGTAAACGTATTCCATCCAACTTGTCATGCTTGCGTCAGATGCACATGGAACGCCGCTTGGGAAGTCAGCTTTCACCGTTGATTGTTGTGTCCCAGCTGAAGTATCCATTACTGTACCCTGTATGAGTCCGCTGTTACCTGCTGTTACTATCGGCTGTGGTACCTGTACTGTAGTAGCGCTGGGTCCTCTGCCGACACTGTAAATTGAGTCGTCATATCCATTCCAGAATGCAACATATCCATTTGCAATAACAGCTGCGCCGGCACTTGCACTAGCGTAATCCGAAAGGGTCCAGATTTGTTGGCCTGTGGTTGCGTTAATAGCACGTATAAGTGCGCCTTTGTAAACTGGGTCGGTGCTAGTGTGTTCTTCGCTAACTATGTATACCACTCCGTTACCTATACATGAAACGGCGCTTGGATAATCGCCATAAGAAGTTTCAAAACCAGAGTTAGTGCTATTATCAGAGCCCATTGGGCCGTTGCCGTAGGTCCATAATAGTTTTCCAGTTAAATCGTTATAGCAGTAGCATATTCCTGCGTATCCCATGCTGTAAAGGTTGCCGTAAGCCATAGTGCTGCCGTAACTGGTAGTGTAGTAGTCGAAGGATGCTTGAGATGCAGTTGGACCCCATAGCTGGGCGCCATTTGTTAAGCTGTATCCTACCCATTGCATAGTTTCACCGTAATTTATAACGAAGACACGAGTCTGCCAGTCGACTGATGAAATAGTGAGAGTAAGGTTGCCTGCTGGCGGGTTATAGTTCTGCATCCAAAGTATCTCACCGATTGGACCAACAGTTGCGTTTAGGTTAACTGTGAACAGTGTATATGGAAGTTGTGGAAAGCCGCTATAGACTCTCATGAAACCACCAGGTAAGGTCGCGTTTCTGCAAAGCATTACATCGCCAGGGTTAGCTGCGACTATCGTTACGGGGTTTGATCCAGGAGTGGGCTGCGTTATTGCTTCTCCGGCGGCGCTCAAGGTTGCTTGCGTAACCAAAGGCATGGTGTTTAGCCAGGGTACTGAAACGTTCCAGTCATAAGTGGTTTGTGCACCAATGTTGAGTGGGTATACAGTAGTTGGGGTTATGGGGATGTTTGCATTGACTGTTAGCGTGGAACCATAGGGGACTGCGATGCTCGCGCCACTCGGCAGGGTTCCAGTTTCGCCTGAGATTGGAATAGGAATAGTTGAAATGAGAGCTCCGTTGCTTGCGTTCACTATTGATGGTGACAAGCTTCCAGTAAAGGTGTATGGATTTACATCGTATTGCCACATTTTGGATGAGTTCCACTGGGCTAAATACCAGTTCGTTTTAGCGGCTGTGCCTGCATTAACAAAGACATATCGCAGTAGTTCACCGCTTGGACCCATTACTGACGTGCCTGCGGGAACGCCAGTTACGTTAAACAGTGCCTCTCCTGTGTATGCGTCAAAAGCTTGGGCAAAGTTAGCTGTGAATAGTATAGGTGGAAAAACTCCGTGCTGTTCGCCGTTCCAAACGTCATATACGTAACCGAATGACAGCGGCGGTACAGTAGTGCTGCTCCAAAGCTGTTGTCCTGTTTGCAGGTTAACGCACACTGTTGGTCCACTACTGGGTCCCGTGAATGATACAGTTTCCGTGTAGATTAGGTAACCGTCTATTACTATCGGATTGACGAATCTTTGCTGGTAGGCAGAGCCCTCGAAGTAGCCGACTCCCACATCATTGGGAAACGGGGCTCCCCCGACAATTCCGCCCATTTCAACCGGTTGTGTCCACATGATGTGAGAAGTCATAGGTCCTATAGCATCGCCAGGGTAATTTGCGGAGGTAGTAAAGCCTGCTAGAGATGGTGACCCTGTACCTAGCCAGTTTGACGAAATCGCGTACCAGTTACTGTTCTCGCCGTATATTGGGGTGTTCCAGTAATTTGTCGGTAACGGTTCGCTAGTTGTAGCAGCGGGTATTTGCGTTTGCTGCACAACAAGTGTTGTTGATGCACTGCTCGGCAGATAAGTATCGTTAATCAAATTTGAACCGGAATACCCGTCGCCATTCGCTCCGTACACCTGTCCTGGGAAAGCAAAGGTAAGGTTGTATGTGCCAACAGCTGTAGGGGTGAAGTATGTGTACACATTTGATGTCGGATCTGAGATGACTGCAAAAGTCTGTGTTGTGACCGCACCGTTTGGCGCAGTGATGGTAAGCTTATAGTTTTCAAATCTATAGTCATTTGACGTTAATGCTGCACTGCATGTGTAACCATTCGTTCCAACAATGGCAGTGTTTCCACCAGCCGCTCCGTAAACGGGATCCAGCCACATATAAACGACCAGTGTCTGACCGATACCAATCGGGTTAGGTGACGCCATAATGTAAGCGTACGTCGGAATTTGCCAAGGAGGTGTATGTGCACTAGCGCTTGGCATTAATGCTGTTGAAGCTCCTATTGAAATTGTTAAGATTGCTGCGATCAAAATAGCCAAAGTTTTACCTTTTAGATTTTGCATTTTTCTTTCCTTCAATTTAATTTTGTTTTTGTTGAGCAAGAAGACTTAATGCTCTGCCCAACGAAGCCCCTTTATGTTACTAACTTGCTTAAGAAACTTTGTAGAATAGTGACATTTACCTCTATTTTTTTACAAAAATTAGTCGATTTTTTGAAAAGTAACTAATTTATGTAAATTACTCCAAAAGGAGACAAAACTTCAGAGAAAATTACGATTATAAAAGAAAAAGAGCGGATCGCGGGAGACATCGCCACAGAGTATGTTTCTCCAAACAGTACTTAGCAAATAAAAACTACTATTATTTGTCAAAGCAAAAAAAGCGTTTATTTCTTGTCTTTTGACAGTTTACTCTCAAGCTCCAATACTCGTTTAAGCAATGCTTCAAGCGCGGGTTTGCTGCTTTCGATCTGTGCGACCTTAGCTTTTAACTTAGCTATTTCAGCTGCTTTCTTTATGCCTTTTTTGCAAGCATTGAAACGGCCTATCAGCGCCGGGAGAGCACACGAAAAGAAAAAGAACGTTTATATGTAAATTCTTGATTTGGCACGGGTTCAAAATCCTAAGCCCGCGAAAACCTGTAGCCGCACTCACGGCAAAGGTAAAGCTGAATCCTTCCTGTACGTGTTTGCCTCATTCCGTCCTTGAAGTTCCTCTGGCTGCCGCACTCTGGGCAAGTGACCTTCTGTTTTTCCAAACTTCTGCCTTTCCAAACTTCCTCTGACAATATCTTGCCGCAATATGGGCAATTTACGATTTTTTGCTCCAATGTTTCTGCCTCCTTATTTTTTTTAGACCAAGTTTGCCTCTCAAAGAAAAAAAGAGGGATTTTTGCGGGAGATTTCTCCACCCCGAGAAGATATAATTTTACCTATCGCTTCAACTTAAAAAAATAGAAAATCAAGATTTCGGCTAGATTTTTTGTCCGCAATGAGTACAGTAGCTTGCGTCTGTTTGGTTCGGTGCTCCACAATAACGGCAATATTTTATTTGTCCAGAAACAGGCGAAGCATTGATTGGCGAGGCGGCTTGCATTGGAACGGCTGTCGTTTGTACCCTGAAATAGGCTTTTGCCAAAAGTACCCAAGCAACATTCTGTATTAAATTGCCAACAGTTAGTAGGGCAAGCAGAGTGTTAAGTGATAAAGCAACATAAAAGCCAACTACCCCAAATGTTACTGCAATGACAATATTTACTAATGCGCCAGCTAACACCAATTTAGCGCCAGTTCTAAACAGGGGCACCTTGGATTTGTCAGATAGCAAATTAAATGCCCGCACAACAAACACTATCCAAACTACGGCGGCAAGGCTGAAAATAGGCGAAATAAAACCAAACGTCTTCGAGGATGAGAACGAAGTTGAGGAGCTTAAGTTTGGGAAAAAGGTTGCAAAATTAAATAAGATAATTATCACCGCAATTACGATTGCTACTACAACCGCAATAATTGTGATTACAATTCCGTAGACGAGGTTACTGAATATTCTGGGTTCATTATAGTCTTTAGAGAAACCATACATTGCTATGAGGAACAGCAGAAAACCAATAACAGTTGAAACAGCAAATACGTCGCCTATAAAGTTTGATGTCGCGGAAATTCCTGTTGAATTAGGAAATACGTCGTGGAAAAGGGAAGCGATCACGCTGAAAACGCCGAGCAGAGTAAATACAGCTCCGATTCCGCCCAATGTTCGGTCAGATTCAATAGTCAACTTCTCAGCTCTTGTCAACCGCCATTATGCAGCGGTTAAGGGATAAGTTTTTTGATAGCTACAAGCGCTTTTATTTGCACTTTTGTATATTGAAAAGCACCATTTCATGTTGAAAGTGCTGGGCCTTCCTTCTATGTTGGAAGTATGTTGAATCATGTTTGACGTCTAATAAGAGCGTCTAGCAGACCAGGGGGTAGGCTTGTGCACACACAAATACCTAGTCCTCAGAGTGAAGAAGCCTAAGAAATCATTTTCCCCGAAAGCCTAATCCTTTATGTTACCTACTCTTAGTTTATCCACGTCGGCGTCGCTTGGAACTGATACGGTTATGGATTTGTTGAGGGTTTCTCTGCCAAAATTCACTTTAACTCCGGCTGTTTTAGCGTCGGAGTAGTGTGCGGTTAATTTGGCGGCGGTTTCAATGGCTTTTTTGGTTTTAGGCCCTTGCAAAATTGTTATTGGACCAACAATTTCTGGCAGCTCAAAATAGTATTCGTCCACTTTTTTTCTAACGGTTAAAAACTTGTTTTCCGCCTCGTTTCTTCCTACAACTATTTTGTTTTTGCCTGCTCTAAAATGCCTGCCAACTCGCAGCAAAGCGATATCTGCCATGGAAACGCGTTTTTTATGGGCGAAGAGGTCTCGGATTTTCTTTGCGTATTCTTCGCAGGTTAATAGGCATCCGCCCGCGGGACAAGGATAATCCTTAATGCTGAATTTCTCTGCAAGCTTGAACTGGGGCTTTCGGGACCTTCCCTGAATATCCAGCAGCTTAGAGCGGTCAACCAGACCCTTCTTTTCAGCTTCCGTTTCCGGCAATAACCTGGCGGACAGAGGTCTTAGAACCTTGCCCTCCAAACCGCCTTCCTTTTCAATAAGCATCATTGCAGGGTAATGCTGAGACATGGGACGTTCATCCAAAACTTCGCCTGTAAAAATGAAGGCTGCACCCATCTCTTTTGCGTACTTCTTGGCTTTTTTCATGAGGAAAATTCTGCAGTCAACGCAGGGATTCATATTCCTGCCATAACCATGCTTGGGATTGCGAAGCATCCGCAAATAATCGTTCCCAGCAGCAACCACTTTCAACGGCACATTCAACTGTTTAGCGGCATCTACTGCTGCGCAACCGTCTTTTTTGCAGAGACAAAACGGGCTTCTAACGTTAAAGGCAGTTACTTCGATGCCTTGCTTTAGAATCATCTCTGTAGCAAGAATGCTGTCTAATCCACCTGAAAGTAAACCTAAAGCCTTAACGCGACTCATACCGCCAATAGCATCCTTACCCTAAATAATAATCTAACGATAAATATTCAAAGAAAAAACCTGAAAAAACATTCTGGAAGTTTCCGCTGAGCATAACACATTATTATGCTTCACTGACAAAACAGCAAAATAACCGCGTTTTCCTCAGGATACATTCCGCAAGATAAACCAGAAACTTTCTTCAACTGGGAAATCGTCGTTGACAAAGATTACGGAGGATACGGCTTACAAAAGCAGATGCTTATTCATCAAATCCGAAAAACGGAAGCAAAATGTTTTGAGGGCACAGTAAACCCGTCAAATGAAGCGTTAAGAAGAAACTACTGCGAATTAGCTCAACTACTAAATACCAAATGCGAAGAATACGTGTTATTTAGCGAAGGCGACTTCGAAAACGACAGCCACGAACCAGAAATCCTCTACCGAATCGGACTAATTTCCAAAAACGAGATAAAACTAGTCAGCATGCAGTTGATAGCAACTTTAAGCAGCTCCCATCATTTTCACAAAATTTGATGAGCGGGTAGTTTCACTCTTGCTTAATGCGCATTGCGAAATTCTCTTTTTCAGTCATCCCCAGCTTGTTTGCTACCTTTTTAGTAGAATAATTTAAAAACTCATTTGAAAATAAAATATGTGGATTTATGCCCAAGTATGAGGATTGGCTTTGGACATTAGCATCTTTATTCCGGTTTACAAAGAATCGAACCAGTTAGAGTCCATGTTAAATAAGTTAAGTTCTCAAAACGTAAAAAAAGAAGTTTTTGTAACAGTTGATGAGCCAACCCAAGATTTTTCCGAGAAAATAAAACAGTTAGAAAACGAGAACACAAAATTCATCGTTAACAAAGAACGCGTAGGGAAGGCGAACGCACTAAACAGCGCAGTAAAGTTGTCTTTTGGAAAAGTGCTGCTTTTCCTTGATTCCGACGTTGAAATAAGTGATGCTGCTGATTTTTTGAAAAAAATTATTATGGAAATGCAGCTGGCTGACGTGCTTGATATAAAAAAGAAGGTTGCAAAAGGGAAATCATTTTTGTCCAAGATGGCGTACTATGAATATTTTACGTTTAACATTAGCACTTGGTTATCGTCAAGGTACATGCACAAGTGCCCCGCCGTGAACGGCGCAGCATTTGCGATTAAACGGGAAATGTTCGAGAAAATTGGCGGTTTCCACAAGGTTGTGGCGGAAGACATTGACATCGCAACAAGAGCTTTCCTTGAAGGCAGCAGCTTCGCGTACACTACTGACGTTGAAGTAAAAAACGTTGTTTACTCTGAATGGGGAAAATGGTTTAAGCAGCGGCGAAGATGGGCAATAGGTCAGGCGCTGTGGTTTGGAAACTGGTATCGTGATTTAGCAAAAAAATTCGTAAAGAAACCGCAAGTTTTTCTGCCAAGTTTATTCTTTCTCTATCCTTCAGTCGCCATTTTTCTTTTGAGCGTCCTTATGCCAAACCTCTGGGTGTACAATTCGATACTGATTTTCTCGCTGTTTTTATCGGTAAAATTCAACATTTTATTGCCAGTTTTTCTAGTTTCTCTTGCAACCGCAAACTTACTTAAAGTGCTGGTGATTTCGCTAGCTAGTTTCGGGTTAACTGCCGCCGTTTTCTACGGTTTCTCAAGAAAACTCGGGTTTAGAGAAATAAAACTTCACGAATTATTCGTTTACTACTTTTTCTACTCAAACATATGGCTGGTGCTTATAATTATTGGTTCTATCCAAGTTTTCGTTTTTAAGAAAAAAGTTGCGCCAGGCTGGAGAACTGAGGCGCCAAAAAGCGACATGCAACAAGTCAGTCCTTCTTCATTGCCTGCGCCTTGAGCTCTTTAGGCATCAGTTCAATCGCGTACCTTAAAGCTGTTCTAGGCATAATCTTCCTGTTTTGAACGACGTAGTCGAAAACCTCTTTTTGATGCTTTCGGCTTTCCTCTTTAAGCAGCCACCCATAACCTTTCTGCACTATATCGTCCTCGTCAATCAACAGCAGGTCACATATCTCGAAGGCTCCTTGCATGAAACAGCCTTTTTTCGCTGGAACAATAAGCGACACAGTCGCAGCCCGTTTAAGCCAACGGTTTTCAGATTTACCCCACACTTTCAGTTCATTCAGGCTCTCTGGATATTTCTCGATTAAGTCGCCGATGGTGTGGTTGCAGAAACTGTCGCATTTAGCCCAATTATTGATGTACCGTTCAATCCATATCTTAAATGTTGCCAAATCGCCTGGTTCAATGTGCTCGATGTAGTTGGGCAGCCAGAAGGAAACTATGAACGCTTCTTCAGTGAAGTCTGAACGGAAAAGCTCTTCGCATAACTTGAAAATTTCCTGTTTGTCCCGATTTTTTATTTGTTTCCAATATTTTTTTGCTATTTTGCCGACGACTTCAGTTTTGACCCCATAATATTTTACTTGTTCTTTAAAGAAACGTTGGAAACTTTTTTGTATTTGCTGATCTGTATTGGCTTTGAGTTCTTCTCTTATCTGCACGAGAATATTGTTCATGGCTTAAAGGTAGACTTAATGAAATAATAGCTTTTTCTAAATATTGTGGACGAAAAAGTTGAGCGTAAAATCAAGGAAGAGAAGTGTTGGTCAGTAGTCTTCCATTTGGTAGAGGCCGAGATCGATGTTCAAAGGTTTTTCTGGTCCATGGGAATCTTCTAAGTCATAGAGGCACTGGGTAGCTTTCTCCAGTCTGCTTGTTCTTTTAACGGGCATTTTATTTTTAACCATCCTGGTGTTCATTTTGTTTTTTGGTTTACGAACTATGTGGGAGCCTCCAATCACCATTGAGTTGTCGATGATTTTTGGTGCAATCTCAACTTTTGCATCCTCGATGGTAAATGGAGCCTTTAGCGTTTCATCTTGTAAATGTTTAGTCAACGCCTTTGCGCCTCCATACCTCGGCACTGATTAAGTCTCGAATTGCTACCCTTATGGCTTCGGCACGGTTAGGGTAGAATCTTTCGTCTACCAGCTGGTCCAAAGCTTTTATATATGTTTCAGGCAGATACAGAGTGATCAATTTCATTTAGTTACCTCTCCCGATTTAGTGAGTGAATACACACACTGGTATTTGTTTTAGATATATATGCTTAATATGCTACAAATATGCTTATAACATGTTCATGCCACAGCTTATAAGCGTTCAATAGGCAAGGATGCAGGTTTCTGTCTATTTCAGCTCAGCAACCTTTAAGTTTTTATCTCTTGTTGAAACATCTAACATGCTGGTGTACATGGTCAATGCAGGTTTTCGTTAAAAGCTTCGGCTGCTCAGCCAATACAGCTGATAGCGAGGTCTTAGCAGGCTGCCTAGCACACGCAGGCTTCAAACTGGCAGCTTCAGAATCAGAAGCTGACATTTTAATCTACAATACCTGCGCCGTGAAAGGCCCAACCGAAAACCGAATCATCTACGCCATGAAGCAAGCACCAAAAGGCAAAAAACTCATTGTCGCAGGCTGTTTACCCATTATTAGTTTTGAGAGACTACTGCATGAAGTGCATTTTGACGGCGCAGTTGGTCCTTCGATAGGCAGCGGAATCGTTGATGTTGTTTCCCGTGTTTTAGCTGGAGAAAAAGTCGTGGAACTAACAAGTTTGAATTGTAAGCCGAAACTTGATTTGCCAAAAGTGAAGTCCAACCCATTAATCAGTGTTGTTCCGGTGAATTATGGTTGTTTAGGCTCGTGCGCTTATTGCTGTGTTGTTTTTGCGCGTGGCCACCTGAGGAGCTACGGCATAAGAGAAGTGGTTGAACGCGTAGAAAGCGACCTTGCCTCGGGCGCAAAAGAGTTTTGGGTAACCTCGCAAGATACGGCCTGTTATGGACGAGATTTACAAAGTAACCTTGCAGATTTGCTACTGGAGCTTGGTGGTTTAGCTGGCGATTTTAAGGTTCGAGTTGGCATGATGACGCCAAACCTGGTAATTGACATGCAGGATAAGCTGATTGATGCTTTTGGAAGCAACAAGATTTTCAAGTTTGTGCATTTGCCAGTTCAAAGCGGCGATAACGGCACATTAAAGCGTATGCGAAGATTTTACACCGCCGACCAATTCAAGGGCATTGTAGATGCGTTTCGGACAAAGTTTCCTGATTTGACGCTTGCCACAGACGTCATCGTGGGTTTTCCAGGCGAAACAACCGAAGATTTTGAGAACACTCTTAAGCTTTTGGAGGACGTTAAGCCAGATGTGGTTAATATTTCGAAGTTTTTTGCCAGACCAAAAACAGCAGCAGCTCAAATCCAAGATGGTTTGGTTGAGCGAGAGGAGATTAAGCGTAGAAGCACAGTTTCGGCTCAGTTGGCTAAGAGGATTTCTTTGGAGCGGAATCAACGTTGGGTGGGCTGGGTTGGCGAAGTGCTTGTTGATGAGGAGGGAAAAGTGGAGGGGTCATGGGTTGGACGCAACTTTGCCTACAAACCAGTCGCCGTAAAAAGCAAAGATAACTTGTTGGGAAAAACGGTGAGGGTTAAGGTCGTGGAGGCTTCAACTACTTATCTTAAGGGAACAATCGTTTGAAACTAAGTTCATCCAGAATTTTTATATGCGCCCTTCTCCCTTAAAGTGGTTGGGAATTGTATGCGAGACTTCGACGTAGTGCTTCTGGAAGATGAAACAGGCGGATACGTAGCTATAGTGCCGGCTCTGCCAGGATGCCACACGCAAGGAGACACGTTGGCGGAAGTTATGGAAAACGCGAAAGAAGCCATAGACCTCTACTGGGAAACTTTAAGTGCGCAAGAGAAAAAAGACCTGTTAAAAGAAAGAGTCGTAGGCATACAAAAAGTGAAAGCACTTGCCTAAAATTCCTCCTGTAAATTCTAATCGCTTAATTAAAGTCTTAGAAAAGGAAGGATTCAAGGTTATCCGACAAAAAGGATCTCACGCCATTCTTATTAATGAAGAAAAAACTAGAATAGTGGTCCCATACATCCTGGAAAAGAAATTAAACCTGCATTATGCAGGGCAATACTCAGAGAAGCTGGTATAAATCGCGAGAAATTCTTTAAACTGTTAACGGAGAAATAATGACATGGAACCAAGAATTTACTTTTTTAACACGTTAACGCGTAAGAAAGAAGTTTTTATTCCGTTGGAAACGGGCAAAGTGAAAATGTACACTTGCGGCCCGACAGTTTATGATTATGCTCATATCGGGAATTTTCGGGCTTTTTTGTTTGAGGATTTATTGAAGCGTTGGCTTTTGTACCGAGGCTTCAAAGTTACGCATGTAATGAACCTAACCGATATCGATGACAAAACCATCAAGGGCAGCCAAACACAACAAATACCTCTCAAGCAGTACACGGATTTCTATGTGAAAGCGTTTTTCGAAGACACCAAAGCCTTAAACATCCAACCAGCCGACGTTTACCCCCGAGCCACTGAGCATATTTCAGAAATGGTTGCGTTAATCAAGACTTTGATGGCTAAAGGCTTCGGTTACCGAGGAGAAGATGGCTCAATCTACTTTGCTGTATGCAAGTTTCCGGACTATGGTAAACTTTCAAAAATCAAAATCGCTGATCTTAAGGCAGGTGCTAGAGTATGCCAAGACGAGTATACTAAAGAAGAAGCTCAAGATTTTGCTCTTTGGAAGACTTGGACGCCTGAAGACGGCGATGTGTTTTGGGAGACGGAGCTTGGCAAAGGCAGACCGGGTTGGCATATAGAATGTAGCGCCATGAGCATGAAGTATCTTGGCGAAACCTTTGATATTCACTGCGGCGGGGTGGATAACATGTTTCCGCATCATGAGAACGAGATTGCGCAAAGCGAAGCAGCCACGGGCAAGAAGTTTGTAAATTACTGGTTGCACAACGAGCATTTGCAGGTTGAAGGCAAAAAAATGTCTAAGCGCTTTGGCAACTTTTACACGCTCCGAGACCTCTTAGCCAAAGGTTATGATCCGATCACGATTAGGTACCTGCTTACGTCTACTCATTATCGGCAGCAGTTCAACTTCACTTTTGAAGGCTTAGAATCCGCGAAAAGCGCAATTGACAGGTTGAAGAATTTTGTTCGACGCTTGCATGAAACAGACGGCAAAGATAGCAAGGGAAAAGTTGCCGCTTTTACTGAAAAACTTGAGACGTGCTTCGGCGGATCCATGGATGAAGACTTGGACATTGGAACGGCTTTGGCGTCCTTGTTCGATTTCGTACGGGAAATAAACAGTCTACTTGACGCAAACACCGTAAGCAAGACAGAAGCATCAGATGTTGGCGGTTTAATGATGCGGATAGATGAAATCTTAGGTGTTATCGGCAAAGTTGAAGTGGAAGAAACCTTGCCAGCGGACATCGACGCATTAGTGCAGAAGCGTGAGGAAGCCCGAAAAGCCAAAAACTGGAAAGAGGCCGACGCGATAAGAGCACAGCTCAAAGCATTGGGCATCGTTCTTGAGGATACAGCGCAAGGCGTAAGGTGGCATAAAGAAAAAGCTTAGCTGGTTTTGCCCGCAAAATTCCATTCGGAGGTAGCGTACTTTTCTTTGCAAAGCTTATTCGCAAGCTCCACCTCGCAAGCGGTTAACTCTCCGGGCTCAAGCTGAATCTTCAGCATTGCTTTAAACCCCTGTTCCAGCGCGGTAGCTACTGTTTCAGGCATGACGGCGTGGCCTAGTTCGTTTTGGATGCTTGTGATTTTTCGTTTGCCGATGTCTACGGCTTGGCTGCAACTTGCGTTTTTTAGTTTTAGAAGTTGGAACATTTTTGGTAAATCAACACTCCGCAACACTGTGCCATGCTGCAAAACGATGCCATGGGTGATGGTTTGGCTGCTGCCTGAGATTTTTTTGCCATTAACGGTCATGTTTGGGCAGTTTTTGGAGTCGCCGCTGCTGAAGTCGGCGGTTATCCCTAAAAGCCTAAGCGCATCCTTTATCGCCTCATAAATCTTGGAGTAAACAATGGTGATGTCT
The DNA here is from genome assembly GCA_963767735.1 of Candidatus Bathyarchaeota archaeon. Lineage (GTDB taxonomy): Archaea > Thermoproteota > Bathyarchaeia > Bathyarchaeales > Bathycorpusculaceae > Bathycorpusculum. The sequence goes on from CAVYES010000007.1 coordinate 336,625, forward strand.
GCAGTGCCTATGTCTGTTGTTTTGGCAATTACGCCATAAGTGACTTCGCCCTCAAAATCGTGGTAAACGGTTCCTCCGCCGCTAATCCGCCGAACCATATCAACACCTAACCGTTTGCAAGCATCCAGGTAAACCTCAGCTTCAGGATTCTGGTTCTTGCCAACGCTTACGGCGGATGGCTGCCAACGATAAAACCTAAGCGTATTCGGAACCTGCCCAGCTATTCGCGCAGTTAAAATTGCCTCATCAACTGCCATGTTCATGGAAGCATTGTTGGTTTCAAGGGGGAGTAAACGCCAAGTATCCATACGATTCAATCCTTTTCTTATGGAAATTTGAGTTGCGCTTAAAACTGTTATGCAAATGACGATGCAGTGAAGATATATTCATATGCGAGTTTTTAAACAAGTAAATGTTGGGATTATAGAATGGTTGCTCGCAAATTCACCGTTTTACTGGAGCCTGCAGAAGAAGGCGGACTGAAATTATGAACAAAATCTATCTATTGTTAGTTATAGATGACTGTAGAGACATTGACCTTGAAGAGTATTCCAAAACAGGGCATGTACACCGTATTAAAGGACCCATAAAAGGCTGGATATTAAATGAGGAAATAGGAATTGACACTATTAGCGGTTTCAAATTGACCGAAGAAGAAGCTAAAAGTTGGGCAGTGGAAAGATGCAAACTTGGCGAAGAATTAACCCGACAAACCCGTTTCTGAAAAAATTGTTCCTTTTGAAAAACTAATCTATATTGACCATCAAACCGTTCTGGTTGAACCTGACAGATGGGAAAAACATGTTAAATTCAAAGGATACAGAAGAGAAGATTGTGAACTGCCTGTGTTTGGCTATATAGAACTACTTGAACGGCCAGAAAAACAATGAACAAAGACAATAGAACATAATTCCGTTCTTCTTGTTGCGATTTCCAATAGCAAGTTTCTGAGTTCTAGTAAAAAGAATAGAAGGATGTCACAACATATTGGGCACTCAAGTGGAAGCTTCTTTTGCTGATAGATTTGTTCAACTGTGCATGTGAAGCAGAAAAATTACACGTGTAATAATTTAAACTAAAACTTAAACGAATCCCTCGTCAAAAACCAAACTAAATAAGTCAAACGGATATCGATAACTTGAAGCATTATTTTTGCTTTAAGCTTCACTCAAGCGTTCCACCGCATATAGGACATTTCAATGGAAGTTTGTTTTGTATTCTATTGAGACGCCCTTCGCCAGCGAAGTTGAATATGTACTCTCTTGATGTAGCCCTGTTTTTCTAATGAAATTAAGCTGCGGTGAACTGAAGAATATTCCGGTGATTTGTACTCTACAATTTTGCCAAAAATCATCTCGGCAATTTCCTTGGTTGTCATGTCAGGTTTTATCTCTAGTATTTCCAAAATTCGTTTTTGGTTTTTAGAGAGACCAGCCAAATCCTGCATCACTCTTTTGAGAGCTTAAATTGTTCTATCAAAATTAAATCTTTAACCAGCGCTATAACCGCAGTTCTGATAGATAGAATATATCAAGACATGAAATATAAGTTAAGTCAATAAAAAAGGGAAACACTTGAAAATCCGCACTTCTTAAGAAAATGTGACTATCAAATTTTCGTTACTTTCCTTTACGTTTTATTACTTTTCCTTACGTTTCCTTACTTTCTGTTACTTTTCCTTACTCAACCTGCAAACGTTTCAAAGCCTAAACGAAAAAACCAACCCAAAATAACCAGAACAGTCAGGCAGCACTTACAAATGTTATATCCTCTTCAAAAAGGCGCAAAAGGACACAGAAATACATTCTGCTACACTTCGCTACGTTCTGCTACATTTGTGTACGCAATTATTTGCGATTAAACGCGATTATTCTCGATTATTTGCGATTATTCTAGATTCAACCTGCAAGCAATTTAAGCCCCAAACAAAAAAAACAACCCAAAACACAAATTTTCCGCAAGACACTCCCTATCTACTTTTTGTTGACGCAATCAGACACAAAAAGAGCAAATAATAAAGCCTTAAAACCTGAGTCTGCATTCTAAAAGGAAAAGAGGCAAAGTAATTGAAGGTTATCTGTGGTCCAGCGTCTAAGGAGCTTGCTGAAGCTGTTTCAGCTCTGACTGGCTTCCAAAACATTCCTGTTGCATCAAAGGTTTTTCCTGACGGCGAATCATATGTCCGTTTAGAAGGCAGCGTACAAAGCGAAAACGTCGCAATTGTGCAGACAACATGTCCCCCTCAGCAGGATGGGCGGCTTTTTCAGTTAGCGTTCATGGCTGACGCGGCAAAGAGAGGCGGCGCCGTCAAAGTAACCGCGGTCGTCCCGTACCTGGCTTATGCACGTCAAGACAAGATGTTTCTATCAGGCGAAGGCATAAGCGTAGAAACCGTCGCACGCATGCTCAAAGCCGCGGGAATCGACGAGTTATTAACCATTAACATTCACTCGGAGCAGGCGCTGGAGCAGTTTCCGTTTCCATCCAAAACAGTGAGCGCCATACCGCTTTTGGCAAAGTATTTTGTGGACAAGGGCTTCAAAGGCGCCTTCGCATTGTCGCCTGACAAGGGTGCAATGTACATTGCTAAGCAAGCACAGGAGGTTCTTGGCGGCAAGGCTGGGCATCTGGATAAGCAGCGTGACCGCTACAATGGACAAACCAAACAGACCGCTGAAGGCTTAAACGTTAAAGACCAAACCGTAATCATCTTCGACGATATCGTCAGCACAGGCGGCACGATTGTGGGAGCGGCAAAAATCCTTCGCGAACAGGGCGCTAAACATGTTTTCTGCGCTTGCGTGCACGGCTTGCTCATTGGCGACGCACAAAAACGTATCCTTGATGCGGGCGTAGAGGAAATCGTAGGCACCGACAGCGTCCCTGGCAGTGTGAGCAAGGTTTCGTTGGCGCCGGTGTTAAGCCAAGAACTAAGGGCGCAAAAATAGTGGCAAAACTGTTTTTTCTTCTGTCAGGCGAAAACGAGTCGCTGCCTGCCGCTGAAGTTAAAGCGATACTGGAAGCCGAAGGCAACCCATACTCGAATGCAGAGGAGTTCGACCAGGTTCTGCGGTTAGACGCAGAAGTGGACAGCGTACAAGCCGTTCAAGTCCGTTCGGCGTACACGCGGGTTTGTGCACTGGAGCTTTTTGTTTCAAACGCGAACCTAACTGACATAGCTAAGGTGGCTTCCGAAACAGACTTCAAAGCAGTGCTTAAAGGCGGCGAAAGCTTTGCTGTGAGAATAAACCGCATAAAAAACTACGCTGACCAAGCTTTGAATACGATGGTGCTTGAAGGCAAACTGGGCAAGCAAATCCTAAATGGCACCGAAGGCACAAAAGTCAGCCTCAAGAACCCAGATAAAACCTTTCTAGGCATAATCACAGACGAAAAACTTGTTTTAGGCTTAAAACTTACAGATATAACCTCCAAAACCTTCTCGGAACGCAGACCCCGCAAAAAACCCTTCTTTCACCCATCTGCAATGCCCTCGAAGATGGCGCGTTGCATGGTGAACTTAGCGCATGGAAAAGCCGAAGCATTGGTGCTTGACCCGTTTTGCGGCACTGGCACTTCGCTTATTGAAGCCGCCTACATTGGCTGCAGAGCTGTGGGTGTAGATGCTCAGAAACGAATGATTAAGGGTACTAGGAAAAACCTGCGTTTCTTCAACATAACTCCTGAAGGGCTGGTTTTGGCTGACGCACGCCACTTGCCCCTCATAAAGGTTGATTGTGTCGTTACTGACCCGCCTTATGGCCGCTCATCGAGCACGCTTAGGTCAACTACTAAGCAGCTGGTGCAAGATGTTTTGGTTTCAGCGCATGACTTGTTGGGAGTGGGGCAACGGATTTGTATTGCCTCTCCTAAAACATTAAACATTAAAGCGTTAGGCGTTGCGTTGGGCTACAGGCATGTGGAGTCCCATTTCGCCTACGTGCATAGAACGTTAACAAGGGAAATCGCAGTATTCGAGAAGGTGCAACAACGATGAGTATTCGTGTGGTGTTTTTGGGAACAAGCGGCAGCGTTCCAACCTTAAAGCGGAGCTTGCCATCCGTAGTTGTCCAATGCCCAAAGGAGCTATGGATGTTTGACTGCGGCGAAAATACACAGCGGCAAATGATGCAGGCAAAAGTAAGCTTCCATAAAAAACTAAATGTTCTCCTCACTCACCTGCATGGAGACCACGTGTTGGGGTTGCCAGGCGTTTTGCAGACTATGGCACTGATGGACCGCAAAGAGCCAGTCGCCGTTTATGGACCGCCCGGGATTAAGGATTTTCTGGTTTGCACTCAAGAAACCCTAAACTTCGGCTTAACCTTCCAAGTTGAAATCACCGAGATTCTAAGCGAGGGCACAATTATAGATGAAGAAGACTACACCCTAACAGCCGCCAAGTCTAACCATGCCGTGAACAGTTACGCCTACGCGTTTGAGGAAAAACCGCGTCCTGGAAAGTTTTACCCCAAAAAAGCCCAAGCACTCGGTGTTATCAAAGGTGAATTATGGTCCAAGCTTCAGAGCGGAGAAGAAATCACGCTGCCAGACGGCAGAGCAGTTAAGCCAGGCAACGTTATGGGGCCGCCTCGAGCTGGACGCAAAATAGTTTACACAGGCGACACCCGACCGTTCGAAGCGTTTGCAAAGTTTGCCGCAGACGCAGACCTGGTTATTCACGAGAGCACCTTTGACGATTCATTAGCTGAGAAAGCAGCATTAGATGGGCATTCAACGCCAAGCCAAGCGGCGCAGGAAGCGAAGGCATCTAATGCGAAACGGCTGGTTTTAACGCATATTAGCGCAAGGTATCCTGATGCAACTTTGCTTTTGGAGCAGGCCAAAAAAATCTTTGCTAATACCGTGGTTGCTGAGGATTTTATGGAGCTGGAACTGCCTCTTAACGAGAGCTAAGCTAAGAGCTGTTTTAGTTTTTTGATGCTTTCGGGAACGTTTGTTGTGGATTCGATGATTACGGATTTGTCGTATCCCATTTTCTTTAAGGTTTCTGCGAACGAGTTATAGTCGATTTTGCCTTGGCCTATGCCGAGATGTTGATCGTCGGAGCCGTCGTTGTCGCTGGCATGGATGTGGACGATTTTGTCGGTTAGCAATTTGAAGAAGGGTTCAATTTGACCCTCCAGGTTAGCGTGCCCAATGTCCAAGACGATGCCGACAGGCAAGTTTGTTTCCCTGTAGAAACGAGCAAACTCTTCAGGTTTACTCATAAAAAAATAGTATTTAGCCGGCAAATTCTCAAGCGCAATGTTTAAGCCATATTCTTCCGCCGACTCATAGAGCTCTTCTATGCTTTGGTTGTTTTGTTTCCAGTCGGCGCCAGGGTAGAATTGCCCGATGCCAGTTTTTGCTCCCGGATGAAAAACCCAAACCTTCGCATCCATTGCGGTGGCGAAAGCCATGGATTGCTTGAGCCGCTTCATTGAAGCAGCAAGCATGGATTTGGAGGGTGATGCAATGTTGATGTCGGCAAAAGGAGCGTGCAGAGAATACTCTAATTCGTAAGATTTTGCGGCTTCCTTTAGGGTGGCAACGCGTTTTTTGTCAAGTTCATACGTCCCGTCATCTACAATTTCTATGGTCCGCGTATCCATACTGCCTAAACGTTTAACCATCCGATTGAACGGCTCACCTAGGCAATAAAGCATCGAAATGCCAACCTTAGCTTCGGACATACAGCAACTGCCTCGTTTATTTGATTGATTCGTGGGTTTAGAGTTTAAAAACAGCTTAATAACTTAATTGGAATAAGCAAAAAGCGAATGCTACAAAAAATCTGCTCTTAATTGATAGATGAGCGTATTTACTTTTTCCAACGTTAACTAGGAATGAAAATGCGACGGTTTTTATTCATTTTTGAGTAAAAAAAATTGCTGAACAATAGAGTCTACAAGCTGACTTCATGTTCTTATGAGTCAGAGGCATAGGTGATTCCTGCTTTTGAATCTTGTACTTTAGGTTTTTTGGTCGAATTGGGTCGGAAAGAGTCGGAAGCAGTCGAAACAGGTCAGATACAGTCGAACAGAGTCGCAACCTGCAAACACCTTAAAGCCTAAAACAAAAAAGCAACCATAAACAACAAGAACACACAGCGTCCGAAATAGCGGATAATCGCTTGAAGGGTTTAAAGGAAATAAAAATACATTTTGCTACATTTCGGTACGTTTTGCTACATTCTAATATATTCTGATACATTTCTGTACGCAACCTACAAGCAATTAAAGCCCTGAAAACGAAAACCAACCCAAAACACAAAGACAAAAATTTTGCAGCAAAAATAATCAACACCTACTGGTAGATAGCTGAGTGAGCAAACAAATGTGCAGAAACGAAACTTGATAAAACTATGGTTTTCTGTACAGATAGATTGTGTGAGAAGGATAGCCTAACTGGGGATTCTCGCAGAAATTTTCAACTTTCTCGGGTTGCCAACCGATAATCTCGTAATCATGCGAAACTACACGTGCGCCTTTTTTAAGGTCGCTTTCAAGTTTAGGCCTGATTTTCTCATTTGCACTTGTTGTCAAATACAAGTAAACTACATCAGCGGAACTTAAGTTGATGTCAAACATGTTACTGTTCATTATGGTTACTCTGTCCTCAAGACCATTCTCATGAATGGTACCCATCGCTTTTTTCGCCAAATCCTCACGCAGTTCAATGCCGACGCCCCGGGCACCGAAAGTTTTCGCCGCCATGATTACGGTTCTACCATCTCCAGAACCCATATCAAACAGCACTTCGCCAGCCTTCAAATCAGCCAACTTTAGCATATATTCTACAACACTGTTTGGACTTGGAACGAAAGGAGCAATAAACATTTCCAGACTTCACCAATGTTATTTATGCTTTTATGCCACGTAAGCGTCCTTTTTCGGATTTGGTCTTCTAGCTTCTCCGCATTTTGCACAGCTTTGAGCGCATAACTCAAGGTATTTTTCTTCATCTGCTGAACCAACGGCGTTAGCTGCTTTTGTGCAGAGTTCACTTGGTTCAGAGCAGCCTTCTTCTTTGCATAGTTTCGAAATGTATTGGCATACTTCTTGCACATCTTTGGGTTCTAAGATAGCCCTATTGGTGCGAACAATTAAACATAGCTCCCGCGCCATGACACAAGTTTTAACGTATTTAATGCGTTCAAGAACTTCACTGCGTAAATTCTTTCGACTTATTTCCACGCTTCTTAAATCTCCTACTGGCACTTAAGCAAATAAGCAGATAAGCAGTCTAGGTTTAAATAGTTGCTGTTATTCCGCATAAACATACAATTTAAAAAAAGAAAACTAAATCATTTATGAAAAACGTTTACTTAGTGCTTTACGTTCAGCCTCCAAAACCAACTCGTAAAATCGATCCGAAAGCTTAGATTCCTTCTCTAAAACGGCTGCAATTTCCACTGTTGAAACCCGTCGAGCGCTCAATGCCACTGCCGCCGCTTTACCATACTTTTCAATTAATTCAGCAGTATGCTTAGCTTGCAACCGCATCTTTTCCTCATCCTTAGCCAAGCGTCCCTTCTTCTCAATTAACGGCAAAGCCTTCTCCTCATCCACCTTCAACAATCCAATGGCAAAAGACCCACATCTGGGACACTTGGGCCTATCAGGCAAATCTTTGATGCAAATCGTCTCCATGTAATCCCAACAGCAAGTGCAAATGAAATTGCCTGTTTCATTTAGCAATCGCGCCTTGGCTGCCGCAACAAGCACAGCGCGCATTTTCTCGGGCGGAATAAGATCAGTTTTCATGCTTACCCGCTCGATACCCACGCGAGCAACTGGAGTTGCATCCCCGCCTGTCGCAACAACCTGTAAGCCTACGTCGCCGTCATGAATCCGTTTAAGCACCATGACAAGCCCATCGGCATCAAGGTCTTTAGAGAAAACCTCCTTCAACCCCTCTTCATAGATCAGGGTACCCTCAAAACTCGAAATCAGCTTCTGGATGCTAATGTTGCTAAAGTCAGCCCACTTTTTTAGTGCACCAAAACGCCTCGCTACCTGTATTACTCGTCTTTTGAATAAGCCAGTCTTCACAGTTGACCTAGTCAACGTGTCCTTAACCGATTGGGAACTCATCCCTTTCAACTCATCAAAAACTTCAACCAGCCTCTCAGCACTCATACTGCCCATCGTTTGGACAAAAATGCGGTAAGGGTCATGCTGAACCACGATACCATAACCAAGCTTGTCAGACAACACTTCCCCAAGGAACTGCGCTAAGGCACGATTAATTAGCGAACCAAAATTAGAATGAATAATAACAAATTCACCCCAATCCTCAACAACAATCCGCGTAGAAGTAGGAACCACAAAGCCGCAGTTCACTTGCTCAACCGTCTCCGCCAAAGCATGCAAAATCGTCTCCGCATCGGCTGCATAACGCCCACTAAGCAAAGCACTTATCTGCTCTGGCGTAAGCCCACTATGCATTTTTTCTTCCGCGAATCCGCGTATTTCCGCCAGCTCCTGTGCGATTTCATATGGAACAGGAATTTCTTCGCCTATCCAACTGGGAATTGAGCCAGTTGGGTCATCGACAGGGCGGACATAAACTTTGTCTTCTGTAGCATGGATTATTTGCCATGGGCTGCCTCGTATAATAAATTTTGTTCCAGGCTTGCCGTACTCCGCCATGAACGCTTCATCTAATACCCCGATGGATGTGTCAGATGACTCGTCAATTACAAGAAACTGTTTCTCCTCAGGAATCATTGATAAATTATCGAAATAGTATTCAAACAAAGCCTTAGAACGCTGAGGCTTCAAAGCGACTTGGTCCTCAAAGGATACCCATGCTAAACGCGGAAAACGATCATACATGTACCTAAAAGCTTTTCCAACGTCTTCGATGGTTAAATTCTCAAAAGGCGCAGCGTTACGTGCTAATTCTAAAACACCGCTAAATTCTAATCGCCTATTCTTCAGCATCAACCCAGCAATCTGATGAACCAAAACATCGTAGGGTTTGTCTGGAATTTGAAGTGGCTCCAACTCTTCATTGAGAGCTCTTCTGGCAATAACTAAGGCTTCAAGCGTATCATCCGAATCCATGCCGATTATCACGCCTTCGGCAACATCTCCGTAAGTGTGGCCTGCCCGTCCCACGCGTTGTATGAGTCTAGTCACTTGACGTGGACTCATATATTGAATGACAAAATCTATTCGCCCAATATCTATTCCCAATTCAAGACTGCTGGTGGCGATTAAACCCTTAAGCTCACCTCGTTTTAAACCGTTTTCAGCAGCAATCCTTGAAACCTTAGCTAAAGAGCCATGGTGGATCGATATGGGAAAATCAATGTCCCAAACCTTAAATCTAGAAGCCAAAACTTCCGAAATTGAACGCGTATTTGTAAATAAAAGAACGGATTTTCGTTTACTCATGTAATCGCGGATAATACGCAGTCTGGCTGCCACCTCTGGATGCGTGTAAATTTTCGATGCAAACCTGACATCTTCCTCAGTTGGCTTCGGATAGATTACTTGCAGCTTCACCATTTTGGCAACTGGAACACGGATGATTTCTACGGGGCGTTTATTGCCGACAAGGAAATGGGCGACTTTTTCTGGGCTGCCTATCGTAGCGGATAAACCGATCATTTGGAAGTCTTTTCCGATTAGGCTTCTGATCCGTTCCAGTGCCAATGACAGCTGGCTTCCGCGTTTGCTGTCAGCTAACTCATGTACTTCATCAATTACTACCCATCGTAAGCTTTGTAGGTGTTGACGCAAAATCCAGCCAGAAAGTATAGCTTGTAGTGTTTCAGGAGTCGTTATAAGAATATCAGGCGGACTTCGGGATTGACGAGTTCTTTCTTTTGATTCAGTGTCACCATGCCGAACGGCGAGTTTTATATCTAAGCTGTTGCACCACCATTGAAGCCGCTCAAGCAAGTCTCTATTTAGAGCCCGCAACGGAGTGATGTATAGCACTTTTATGCCTGGCGTTTTGGGTTCCTTAAGAAGCATGCTTAGCACAGGCAGGAAAGCAGCTTCTGTTTTGCCTGTAGCTGTAGGTGAAATTAACAGGACATTTTTGCCCTCGAGGATTTTTGGTATTGTTTTTTCTTGAGGTTCAGTTGGTTTAGAGAATCCTTTCTGTTCAACGAGCCTTCGAACTGGCTTCACAAGCATTTCAAAAGCATTCTCAGAAGTTGCTTGCAATATAAGTTGAACCTCGAATGGTATGATAAGCGGGGATTCTGCTATAAAAAAGGTTAGGGAAGGTTAACGAGAACTTCAGGCGTTTCTTGGCAATTATTAACTTTTAAGGCTTAGGGCATGGTTAATTGTTGCTGTTTCTGGTCAGTAAGGAGATATTTTAAAGGATTTCCAACCATTTCCTACGGCGACATCCATGGCGTATACAAAAAATTGTTTAAACATACCGTGTAAACGCAGAATATATATTGGAAACGTATGGAAAGTTTTTTATTCTATAATGATAAACCATGGAATCGTAATACGGAGGAAATTGAATGGCTAAATGTCCAAAATGTGGAACAGAAGTTCCAAAGACAAAAAAGAGTTGGAAAATGGCTGGTCGTCCAGATAAAGCTGGAAAACGAATGCAACTGGAAATCGGACTCTACGAATGTCCAAAATGCGGCAACGTATTCCGCGAAGTCTTAAGCAAAAAGAAAATCTAAAACTGCAATTAAATCAAGTTTAGTTGCATAACTTGCTCTCTTTTATTTTTATTTAATCTAAAAAAGAGAAGAATTAAAACATAGGAACTCTTTATGAACAGGAACATTTCAAAGTAGAGGCACAAGTTTGAATGCTCGAAAGCATGTGTGGAATAAAGATTACTTCAAAACAGTAGTAGCTATAGCATTAATTGTTGCAATAGTTTTAAGCTTTTTATTTGGTTTGCAATTCGCGCTTCACACACCTGATCCTGCCTTAACTGTGGAAAGCGGCAGCATGAGTATTCCTTACGATGCCTACGATAACTTCTGGGATAGCGTAGCTCACCCGTTTGATCGAACCCTAAGTATAGGAGACATCATAATCGTCCAAGGCGTAAATCCGGCGGATTTGAACGCAAATTACCCCAACAGCGACATAATTGTTTACCGCAATCCGTCAGACCCCGACACACTCATTGTTCACCGAATAGTTTCAAAACAAGAAATTAACGGCACATGGTACTTCCAGACGAAGGGTGACGGCAACGGGCAACAATGGCCGGCTACACCTTCGCCGGACCAATATGATAGCCAAACCATTTGGCATAGTGCTCAATATAGCAATACTGGGATTCCACAAAGCTACGTGGTCGGTAAAGTGATTATGCGTATTCCGTGGATAGGTTGGGTAACTCTTTTCATGAGGGATAATTCTTGGGGGTTACCAGTGATTATTGCTCTCATAACGCTGCTTATTATAATCGAATTTATCGTGCCTATATTGAGAGAGAAAAAACCTGAAAATCAGAACTCGGTGTAACCGCAGTGTCAGGTATCTTCATAAAGTCACGTTTTGATAAGACCAAGATGTATTGATGCAACCAGAACCTTACTGATTGCGTCATGTGTCCTCGCTCTTATGTTTCTATATTACGAAGCGGTAAGTTTTAAAACACAATAGTTCTTTATGAAAAGGAATACTTCGATTGTTGAGGCACAAGTTTGAGCGATTTAAAAAAGTTTTGGAAAAATGATTACTTCAAAACGATAGTTGCCATCGTTTTGATTGTTGCAATTGTCCTCAGCTTCTTATTTGGCCTGCAGTTCGCGCTTCACACGCCTGATCCTGCCTTAACTGTGGAAAGCGGCAGCATGAGTATTCCTTACGATGCCTACGATAACTTCTGGGATAGCATAGCTCACCCGTTTGATCGAACCCTAAGTATAGGCGACATCATAATCGTCCAAGGCGTAAACCCTAAAGACCTAAACACAAACTACCCAAACAGCGACATAATCGTCTTCCACAGCCCCAACGATTATAACATGTTAATTGTGCACCGCATAATAAGCACAGTAGTAGTCAACGGCACCACATATTTTCTCACTAAAGGGGACGGAAACGGAAACCCATGGCCACAAACTCCAACATCAGGCCAAGACCCTTGGGACTACAACAATCCACCCGGAGTTCCGTCAAACTATATAGTAGGCAAAGTTGTTATGCGTATTCCGTGGTTTGGTTGGATAACACTTTTCATGAGGGATAATTCTTGGGGTTTGCCAGTGGTTATTGCGCTTATATTGTTGCTTATAGTTATCGAATTTATCGTACCTATATTAAGAGAGAAAGAAACCTGAACAACAGAACCCAACGCAGCCGCAGTTACAGATGTCTTTATAAAGTCAGTTGATAAGGGATATTTAAAGGGCGTTAAAGCAAGAGGGAAATGGAGTGCCAAAAGTTAAAGCTACAATAAGCATCGAGAACGTGGTCGCTTCCGCAACGCTGAACCAGAAAGTTGACTTGAACGCCGTTGTAAAGGGTTACCCAGGTGTTGAATATCGCCCTGAACAGTTTCCAGGCCTAGTTTTCAGGTTAAAACGCCCCAAAACTGCGACTTTAATTTTTAGTTCTGGAAAGATGGTTTGCACAGGGGCTAAATCGGAGAAAGAAGCTCGTAGAGCCGTGATGAAAGTTGTTAAGGAACTTAAGAAAGGCGGCATAATAATCATCAGCAAACCAGAACTTAAAATACAAAACATAGTTGCTTCAGGCGGTTTAGGCGGCATGATTGATTTAGAAAAAGCTGCATACACGCTTGGACATGCAATGTATGAACCTGAACAGTTCCCAGGATTAATTTATAGGATGCAAGAGCCAAAAGTTGTGATTTTGCTTTTTGCAAGTGGAAAACTCGTTTGCACTGGAGCCAAAAAAGAACAAGACGTTTATGACGCAGTGGAAAAATTGCATACGCTACTTGAAGAAACCAATCTAATATTTTATGAATAAAATTTGGGCTTTACTGTTTTTTTACTTGTTTTAGGATTGTCTTTAGGTCTTCTTGGTCAATGGCGCCTAATTCATAGAGCGTGTTAGCTATTTCGCTTATTTTCAGCAATGTATGAAGTTTTATTCCGTTTTTTTCAAGCTGTTGGTTTCCGCCTTCTTCTCTGTCTAGAAAAACGACGGCGTCTGTTACCACGCCACCTTCAGCTCTAACAGCTTCCGCAGCTTTTTTGAGAGTTAACCCAGTGGTTACTAAATCATCAATTAATAGAACTCTGTCCCCTGATGCCAAAAGTCCTTCAACTCTTCGTTCTCTTCCATGCAGTCGGACGCCTTTGCGCACATAAAGGAAGGGTTTTTTGAGGTTATACGCAACTTGAGACGCAAAAATAATTCCGGTTAAAGGTACTCCTGCCATTCTATCAAAGTTTTTTACTCCAATCTGGTTGGTTATGTATTCAGCGTAGAAGTCGCAGATTTCTCTGAAGGCATCTGGAAAACTGGGAATTACTCTTAGATCAATGTAGTAAGGGCTTGCTTTTCCGCTAGATAGTTTGAACACTCCGAATTTTATTGCGTCAATTTTGAAGAGTATGTTTGCCATTTTGTCTTTCTTCTCTTGGGCCACTTTGTCTATTTTCAATTTTTTCACTTCCTTTTTGATACCTGATAGATTTTATTTTGTTCAGGAATCAAGCATGCAGTTCTAGGCAATTCCTTCTTTATTATTTGCGCGAATTCTGTTTGGCTAGCTGCTGATGCTGTATGATAGGGCACTGCGACTTGAGGCTTAGTTAAACGGGCTATTTCAAAGCCTGTTTGCGGCGTGGAGCCCGGCGCTATACCAACTGTGCAGAAGACAACATCGAATTTTTCTTTTTGCCCTATAGAGGCAAGTTCAGGGAAGGGTAAACTGTCTGCTGTATGGTAGACTTTGACTTCATCTTCGCTGGTTATTATGTAGGTTACTGGCGCTTCAGCATTATGGTTGCATTTTTCTGCTTTAACGGAGACTTCGCCGATTTTTATTTCAGCGCCTGGTTTGATTTCTTGGAGTTTTTCTGGCGGGTATTGCATGTTGCAGTTTTTTAGTTGAGGCTGAATCAGCGATTATGGTACAGTTTGTTGCTTTCTGGATTTCTGTGATTAGTCTTGGGTCCAAGTGGTCATAATGCTCGTGTGTTATTAGGATTGCATCTACGTTTTGGAGGCTTTTGGGTTTGATGTCAACAGGGTCGATGGCAAGAGTTTTGCTGGGGGTTTTTAGCATTATTCCAGCATACTGGTTGAACCAAACGAACAGTATGGTGTTTTTTTCTGGTATTTTCTGGATTGACAAACTTGATTCCTCAAAGATAATTATGTGCTCAGCGTTAAAGAAGTTGCGTTACTCGCCTGATTTAACCGGAAAAATGTCGGCTCATTTCAAGTTAGGAACTACTAAAATGGAATTGTTCTGTTGTTCAACAGGAAAATTGAAGTTGCGTTTTAGGAATAAAGGTTATGTAGTAATCCCAAAATATGTTAAAATGGAGAAGGATGCCTTTTATGGGGTCATTGAAAAGTTTGGCTCAAGGCTTTCTAGTTGCAACTGGGCTAATATGGATATTCAACATCGCATCTCTCATAAGAGCTGGCGACGCTTGGCTAGGCTTAACATACGCGCTTATCTTGCTTATTCCAGTCTCCAGCATAACATATCTTAAACTGAAAAATACCAACCTCAAAACAGCGACGGGCACATCTGAGAAATGGCGGAATTTGCTGTTTTCTTTTCAAGGCGTTGCGTTAGCCTTCTGGATGTTTGATATTGCAACAACATTCTACGCCATTAACGTTACGGGTTTAGCGGTAGAGTTGAATCCGCTCGGGTGGCCGCTTGGAATTTTAGGCGCATTCGCATATTACGCCCCCACGTTAGTTTTCGCGTATATTTTGCTCTTCAAAATGAAAGAAAGCATCGCCTTCTACGCTTCCATACCGTTAACACTGATTACCCTTGGAATGGGAGTGATGAACTTGATGGCTGCAGCACAAAACTTACAAGTGTTCGTTGACACCACTATGCTGGCAACGGGAATACGATATGGACTATTATCGTTGATTATTACGGTGAACTTGACGGTTCCGTTTGCCTTAAAAAGAACGGTAACTCAGTCTAAAGCCGTTTTGCCATAACGTACGCGTCTTCGCCGTCTGAGTAATATCCATTAATGGTTCGGGTAACTTCAAATCCTAACTTTTTGTAGAGCGAAATTGCAGCGTCGTTTGTCACTCTGACTTCTAGGAAGCATTGTTTAGCTTTGTAATATTGCATGCCCTCCAAGGCTCTGGTGATTACTGCTTGGGCAATGCCCTTGCGCCTGAATTGTGGCAGAACAGCTATAGATACGACGTGTCCTTTTCTTATCAAGCCGCCGAAACCATAATTTGATAAACCAACTTCGATACGGCACATGGTGTAACCTGCAATTACGCTATTTTCTTCTGCCACGATAAAGGTTTCAGGAAACCGTTGATGCAAGTCCATAAAGAAGAAGTCACTATAGTTTTCTGGAAGACAGACACGGTTGATTTGCATTACACTTTGTAAATCATCGGGTACAAATTTGCGAAGCTTAAAGGTCTGTTGCATTATTTCGCCTTCTAAACCAAATTTCACCGTTGCAACTTAAACGTTACGCTTATGGCATAATCCTTGGCTTTTTTTGTGTTGCTGATGCGGCTTTAAGTCTTTGTTTCTTCCGGTGCCATGAACACAGGCAATGTGCCGCTGCCCTGAGGTATCGCCCAAACTCTTGAAGCTGAACCCGCAATTTTCAACGCTTCAGCAAAAGCGTCATTTACGGCTCTGGCAGTCTTCAACTTGAATATGCTCGTCGCATAGTAATCAGGCAAAGAGGATACCAATATTATTTGGTGGTTCTGCAGAGCTTTTAAAAGATAATAGGCCTTATGCCCGCCCAAAACAAAGTTGCGTTTAATTTCACGCTCAACATTTTTCAAATCGCCCAACCGTGTCATCCAATCATAAAACACTTGGTTTCCGTGCCCTTCAGGACATTCAGCTACAAGAATTATTACTCCTCCGCGTTTTACTGCATCTAACGCGTTGTCGAGCGCTTTGTATGCTTGGTACAGATTCATGTCTGATGGGTGGCCGCCTGCACTTACGACTATTATGTCTGCTCGACGGTCCAGCGTTATGCGGTACATTTCGTCGACCAGTTTTACGGCTTCCAGAAATGCCTGTTCCAAATCTCCAGCGAAGGCTTTTACGATTTCGCCCTTCTTGTTCGCTACAACATTAACTATGAAGTCTACTTTAGCTAATTTTGCTGCCTCGGTCATGTCGCAATGCACTGGATTATCGTCCAGAACTCCAGTTCGCGCATTGGCGTGAAGCAGCATTGCATGATTTTGCTTGATGGTTTCTTCCCCGCAGACCGCTGGTAAAACGCTTTTTCTCCCACCGCCGTAACCCGCATAGTAGTGGAAGCCAACGTCTCCTAACAGTACTTTCACGTCTGCCTCAGCGAATATGCGGTTAATGTGCACCTTATTGCCATGTGTCTTAGTTGTGCCCACGTAAACTAAATCTTGCGCTCGGCAGTCATGGCTGGTGGTTTTTAACCGTTTAAGCGCTTCTTCACCAATCAATGCAGTGGCCTCTTCTGGCTTAACTGCTCTGTGTGTTCCGCAGCCGAAAATAACTGTGACATTTTCGTCATTTACACCAGCCAGATTCAATTCTGCTAGCACCGGCAAAAGCATAACTTCACTTTGTGCTTTACGTGTGGCATCATCAACAACTATGGCAACTTTGCTTTCCGGCTTGGCAATTTCACTTAAACGTTTTGAGCCAACAGGAATTGGCTTTTTTAGGGCTCGCTCGACCTCAGCTTTAGCGTCCGGTGCGCCTTGGCGCTCGGCTTGCTCGATTGTGCCGAGGAGATTTCGGGCTGGAACTCGGACGCATACGTCGGTTTTTCCGTAGGGAAGCCAAACATCAACCATGCCAAGTCACGTTAATTAAAACTTACACGCCATAAGAAACTATTAAGCCTTATTAAAACACATGCAAAAATATAAGAACACTAATCAGCGGTTAAGTTCCATTAGACTTTAATGCAGAAATCAAGACTGGATTATAACAATTACTGACAATGTACAAATTTTGTTTAAAATACGTTGATAATCTATTCTTAATTGGTTTGTTAAAATGCTTTAAAAAAAAATAAAAAAGAAAGGAATGTTGTTTTTGTTTAGTTTTTATGGTCGTTTTCTAAGCATCAACAATGCTAGCACGATTGCTACCACGATGATTAAAACGAATAGACCGGCGATTGCAGGAACAAAGTAAATGTTTGCGACAGAGGCAGGGGTTGGTGTAGGTGCAGCAGTAGCGGAAGGTACGTTTTGTACGGTCATGGCGGTTTCTGCGTGTGATCCCCAGTAACCGTTGGTGCCAGCGAAAGTTGCGGTGACCGTGTATTTGCCTGGAACGCTTGGAGGCGTCCATTGGAAGCTGAATAAACCGTTTATATCAGTTGTTGCCGTCCCCAAGGTTACGGTATTGCCGTTGGGATCAATTGCGGTCAACGTTACTGTAACGCCTGTGAAATTGGTTGGTTCTGCTTGCTGCTGATAAACGTAGCCCATCCAAGATTCCATGCTGACGTCAGAACAAACTGGTACACCACTTGGAAAGTCAGCTTTCACTGTTGGTAGCTGCGTGCCTGCAGAAGTGTCAAACACTGAGCCCTGTATCACTACGTTGCTACCTGCTGTGATAGCAGTCTGTGGTGCCTGCACTGTAGTTGCGCTGGGTCCTTGCCCTAGGCTGTAAATCATGTTGTTGTAGCCGTTCATGCATGTTAAGTAGCCGTCTGCGACAATGTATTCACTGCCTGAGGAGGCCCACTCGCTTGCGTATTCTGAAAGAACCGTTCCTGTTATTTCTTGTCCCGTGGTTGCGTTAAGTGCCTCCATTGTTGCGCCCTTATACAGTGGATCTGGGATTGTGTGTTCGTCACAGCTGAGGTAAACTACTCCGTTCGCAATGGCTTGTATGAAGGTTGGATAGTCGCCGTAGGGAGTTTGAGTGCCTGCGTAAGTGCTGTTGTCTGAGCCTGGTGGACCATTGCCCCAAGTCCACAATATTTTGCCAGTCAAATCGTTGTAGCAGTAGGTTACTCCGCCGAATCCACCGCTGTAGAGGTTGCCGTAAGCCATTACACCCGGATTATAGCCGCTCCAGTCATAGTAGTTGAAGGCTACTTCAGATGGAGTTGGACCCCATATCGGTGCGCCTGTGTTAAGGCTGAATCCGACCCATTGCACAGTTTCATAATATTGGTAGACAAAGACCCGGGTCTGGAAGTCAACAACGCATAGCTGGAGAGTTTCGTTGCCTGCTGGCGGGTTATAATTCTGCATCCAAAGTATTGAACCAATTGCACCCCTAGAAGCGTTAAGGTTGATTGCGAACATCGTGTAGGGAAGTTGTGGATAGCCTGTGTCGGTTGACGTGAAACCGGTAGGTAGAGAGCCGTTTCTGCAAAGGATTAAATCGCCATAGTTTGCTGCAATAACTGTTACTGGGTTTGTTCCGCCTGTTGCAAGGAAGCTAGTAGCGGTTCCTTGTTCAGCTGGTGTGCTTGTTAGTCCTGTCGTGGTGCTATAAACGGGCTGTATTGGCATGGTGTTGAGCCATGGTATCGAAACGTTCCAGTCATAAGTGGTTGTCGGATTAAAGCTAGATGCAAGGTTGCCTTCCGCTATGCCGATGTTTCCATTGACGGTCAATACGGAACCGTAGGGAACAAAGACACTGCCTCCGGTTGTCGTGGTGCCAGTTTCCCCGGCAATTGGAACAGGAAGCGTTGGAACGAGAACGCCGTTGGTTGAATTTATAATGTCTGGTGATTGGCTTCCGGCGCCGGTGTATGGATTAATGTCGTATGACCATAGTTTGGACATGTTCCACTGAGCTAAGTACCAGTTTGGAGCCGCGGCTGTGCCTGCGTTAGCAAAGACGTATCTGACTTGTTCACCGCTTGGACCCGTTGCAATCCCGTATGTGAGAGCTGTGCCTACCTGACCCGTTTGTGCTGCAAATCCTGGAACGCCAGTTACGTTGAACAATGAGTCTCCTGTATATGCATCAAACAACTCCCATGTCGCTGGGATACCGGTGAGTCCACCTCCTACAGCTGCAACTAGTGCTGGTGGAAAAGCGCCGTGCTGGTCAGGATCCCAAAGGTTATAGAGGTAACCGAATGACAATGGTGGTACAGTAGTTTTGCTCCAAAGTTGTTGCCCTGTTTGAAGGTTAACGCAGACTGTTGGTCCACTGCTTGGACCGGTGAATGATACTGGTTGCGTATAGAAGAGGTATCCGTCTATTACTATCGGATTGACGAATCTTGGCTGATATGAAGAACCCTCGAAGTACATGGCGCCCTGAGCAGTGGCAAAGTTGTTTCCTCCGACTATTCCTCCAAATTGAAGCGGCGTTTCCCACATGATGTGACTGGTTAAAGGTCCTATAGCATCAGTGTGGTACATCTGGTAATTGCCTGAACCTGTGGAATAAGTGCCGTCTGTTGGTGGTGGCATACCTGAGCCTAGCCAGTTTGACGAAATCGTGTACCAGTTAGTGTTTTCACCGTATATTGGGGTTGACCAGAAGTTTGTTGGTAGTGGTTCGCTTGTTACAGGGGAAGGAATTGGGCTTGACTGAACAACAAGTGTTGTTGATGCGCTACTTGGCAGATAAGTATCGTTTACCAATATTGAATTGGCGTAGCCGTCTCCATTCGCCCCGTAGACTTGTCCTGCATAACTGAAGGTAAGATTGTACGTGCCGACTGCGGTAGGAGTGTAGGTATAGGACTGGTCTGACGTTGGGTCTGTGCAAACTGCCCAAGTCTGCGTTGAGACGGCACCGTTAGGTGCTGTAATGGTAAGCTCGTAGTTGTGGAATCTGTAGTCGTTTGCCAGTAATGCTGCGCTAGCTGTGTAACCACTAGTGCCAGGAATGGAAGATGCTCCACCGGCCGCCCCATAAACGCAGTCAAGCCACATGTAAATGATTAGTGTCTGACCGACACCTATCGGGTTAGGTGACGCATTAATGTAGGCATAGGTTGGAATTTGCCATGCAGGTGTATGTGCACTAGCTCGAGGTATTAACGTCGTTGAAGCTCCTATTGAAATTGTTAAAATCGCTGCAATCAAAATAGCCATAGCTTTACCTTTTAGATTTTGCATTTTTCTTTCTCCTTTAAATTTATGCTTCCATATCAACCTAAAATGGTTTTTAAGCTTTTGCTTTAAAACATAAATAATCAAAAATATCTGCGCAGAGCTATATTTTTAGGCTGAAATATACGAAAAATATGGGAAAATTCCTTTGGTAAATTTCCAAAGGCAAGACCTTTAAAAAGATCCTGGCTGGTTATTGACTATCAACTTTAAGTACTGCAAAGGCAAGAGTTGAAGCCATGAAAGCGCTCGGGGAAATAGATGAAAAGATTATTAAAGAACTTCTCAAAGATGGACGGAAAAGCTTTACCGCTATAGCTGAAGAATGCCATACATCAAAAGACATCATCGGGAAACATTTCAGCGAAATGCAAAAAGCAGGCATAATCGTTGGAGCAACCATCCAATATAATTATAGATGCTTTGGCTACGAAGGCGTCGCATCCATACTGGTCAACGTCGAATCTCAACACTTAAACGAGGTTTTTGAGCAGCTAACAAAAATCCCAAACATATCGGTTCGTCGCCAATACAACTCGACATACAATATTGCCGTAGTTACAAAGCTAAAAGACTTAAAAGGCTTAGATTTCGTTAAAGAAACACTAAAAAGACAAAACCCAGTAACCTCAAGCAAAACTTACCTATGGACTGAGGTAAGAAACACACCAGAAAACCTTTCACTAGGTTTTGTCCAAAATAACTCTCAGGTTGATGAAAAAAAGGCTCAAGAAGAAAAATGTACTAAAAATGACTGCGTAAAACTTGATGAAACCGACATACAAATAGTCGAAGAATTAACTAAAGACGGTCGGGCACCCTTTAGTAGAATCGGTCAATCGATAGGAGCCTCAACGGATACAGTGACTAGAAGATACGCGAGGCTTGTAAAGAACGGTTTTATAAAAGTCTCAATCCAAGTTAATCCAGCATTATTAGGCTATACAGCTTTCCTCAATTTTTTTATAGAATTTTTGTCACAAAATGAAATGAAAATGGCTATAGAAAATCTTTCAAAAATCCCAAACGTAAGTTACATTGTAAAAATAAGCGGAGACTACGACCTACAAGTTTTAGTCTTAGTTAAAGAAGTTGAAGATATATATGCAATAAATGATGAAATCATGAAGATACCTAACATAGGAAAAATCGAAGCGGACATAAGAAAAGTTCTGCCAAAATGGCCAGGTCCGCGTCAATACATATCAACATTTTAAATTAAGAAAAACGAACTCGTCACTAAACGATATTTCCTAAAATTTTCTGTCCCTTATCGTTTGACAAACATACTCACTGGAACACCTTAAGAGTTGGTGTTTTTTGGAAATTGCCAATGAAATTTTCCTCATTTTTCTTTACTTTTTTCGTCTAAGAATAGTTACTGTTACGAATATATTGGGTTTGGCAGCAAAATTTCACGTTTGTCGACTAAACCTAATAGGGTCTACTTTCAGCAATAGAAAAATCAATTCAAAAAGAGTTGGGTTTATGCTGCTTTAGGCGTGGCTTTCTCGACAGCACCGCTTAAACTTGTCATTTCCGCATTTGCTTTTCTTATCAGGTCGCCGATTGTTTCTTCGGTTGGTATTGCAGCTCCGACGGCTAATGCAACCGCTTTTTGGTGTGCCATCTGCAGTAGTGGCTTAATTGTTTCTTTGGATGGGTAAGAGATGCCCATTGCCAATGCGAAGGCTTGTTGGTTGCTTTGCTCTATGCTTTTTCTTGTTGCGTTAACGTCAACTCTCAGTTGGTCACCAGTGATCATTAAGCCATCGTCGAAAACTGCACGCATTGATATTCCAAGTTCAACTGCTTTAATGCCTAGTTTTGAGAGGACGCCGGCGAGGCGCTCGTTGATTTCTTCTCCCCTGCGAACTACCAGAGTATCTTTGCTGACCCAAACGCTGCCAGACTCAATTCTTGTAGGTAACCCAGCTGCGTTTAATTGGCTGATAAATGGACCTGGAGGCTGACCCGTGTTTCCGGCGGGAACAACCACATCGTTGGCGGCAATGTCACCTGATTTGGCGGTTGTTCTTACTTTGCCCCTTTCCAGCAGCAATGCCAGTTTGAATGGGTTTAGGTCTGTGAACAAGTAAACGTTTGATCCGTCCAAGTATTTCTCAAGCTTCTTTAAATCTTCTTGATTCATCTCTTCAATTGCTAGTTTCATTAGCGTGTTTTTTAAAACTCTAAGGTGAACTTTGCCAGCCATACTTTTCTTGATTTCTTGAAGCTGCGAAGCGCGAACCTTCTGCAGGCTAGCGATACCGATGGATTTGTATTCTTTCAGTATGTCTTTTATTGAGTCTACCTGGCTTGATTTTTCCTCTAATACTTGTTGGGACGGCATGATTTTTCTTCTCTATTTAAGGTTTAATTTTTATTGGCTCGCCCATAGATGTCTTGATAAAAGCGTACTTTACGTTTTTCAAGCCACGCTTAAGCTTTCCATCTAAAACACGAAGAACCGCCATAATGTTATCAACGAGTTCTTCATCTTTCATCTGTTGAGAGCCAACTGAAACTTGAATAATCGGTTGGTTACGCATTCTCACAACCACTGTTTTGCGGTGCTTATTTATTAGGGCTGCAATGTCAGCGTTTGACGGAACAGGAATAGGCATTTTTCCCCTCGGACCCAAAACTGGACCAAGAATTCTACCTACCAAGGGCATTAATGGAGCTTCTGAAATGAAAACGTCATATTGGCTGGCGAGCTTGCGGAGGTCTTTCTTTTTGCCGGCTAACCCGTCTAAATCGGCACGTTCTATAACGTGATCGGCCTGTGCGTTTTTTGCTTTAAGTGCAAATTCTCCAGAAGCAACAACGCAAATCTTGTTCGGCTTTCCAGTTACGTGAGGTAGCTCAACGACCTCTTGGATTTTGCCTTCTGGCGCCTTCATATCGATCTCCATGATATCTAAGATCATGTCTACTGTCTGGTTGAATTTTTTTTCGCCAGACTTCGCCTTTGCCTGTTTAACTGCTTCTGAAATTGTCTTGTTGTCTAGGGGCATTTTTAAGCCTCGTGCCAATGAGGGATTGGAAACCACTTATAAAAATATTCGCTTATCATTATTCGCTACCAAATAGCTGTTCGTAGATGCCAGCATCAATATCTTTTTGGACTTCACGGGGATCTTTGCCTTCAACGGTGACACCTAAACTGACGCAGGTTCCAAGCATCTCCTTCGTTGCCTTCTTTAGAGTAGGGGCCAAAAGCTCAGAACGCTTAATTTTCGCTATTCGAACCGTCTGCTCCATAGACAAATTGCCTACTTTTACAGTGTTGGGGGTTCCTGAACCCTTCTCTATTTTCAATTCAGCAACAATCAATGCTGAAGCGGTCGGAGTGCCAACTGAAACTTCGAAAGTTTTGTCTTCAGTGTCAACGCTGATTTTCACTGGAACCTTCATTCCAGCATAGTCTTTGGTAACCTCGTTAATTTTGTTGACGACAGCCATGACGTTGATGGCTAATGGACCAAGAGCAGGACCTAATGGTGGACCTGCATTGGCTTGTCCTCCGTTTACGAGCAGTTCTACAACTTTTTTTTCTCCCATGTTTCTTCGCCTTTTTATTTATTTTGCTTTTTCCACTAGTTTTACATAGTCTGAGTGTACGGTGATTGGCAGGGTGAATGTTGCCTCAAGTAGTTCGAGGGTAACTTCGCCTTTTGCCTTGTCGAGTCTTGTGATTTTGGCTCGCATACCTTTGAATGGTCCACCAGTAATTTCAACGACGTCATCTTCGTTGAGATCCTCCATAACTGGTTTTCGGACAATGTACCGTTCTATCTCACTAAAGCTCACCAACCCGGGGATTCTTGAGCGTACATGTCTTAGCCCTGTGATGGCTTCTTCGACCAAATGTGGGCCGTCAGCTTCAACAAACACGTAACCTTTCAACGTGTCTGGGACCAGAAGAGCTTTTATTGGAATGTGATTCATCTCCACTTTTGAAGCGATCAATCTGGCAACGTTTCGTTCTTGTCCGGTGGTGGTTTTAACGACGAAGATTTTTGCTTGCGTTTGCTCTTCTTTCTTGTCCATAAATTCAGGTTTCCTTTTAAGATGATGATCCTGCTGCTGATGCGCCGCCTATTGCATACGCTAATAGTTTAATCACGAAACCGATTAAACCGATTGCGCCTATGCCTAAGAGGCTGATTTTTATTGATAGCCACAGCTCTTCTCTGCCTGGTTTTACAGCTAACTTCAACGTTCTTCCTGCCTGCGTTAACCAAGATTTTATTCCCATATTCATCGCACACTCAAGATTTCATTTATGAATAATAAACGTTACTGTAACCTAGAGTTTAAAAAATAGCTTTACCTACGCTTTTAAAGGTTCCTTACAGGGCTGACTGTTTTTTGGTTAAACCTTCTTAAATGGCAACCCAACATCTTGCAGAGCTGATAATAGTTTGGGCTTGTCTTCACTTTTAATTCCTTTCCAATCAAGAATCGCCAACGAAACCTTTTTTGAAGTTTTCTTTATGCACTGCGAAATCATCGCTGAATCTGCCTCTGCAACAGCGTATTTAGGTATCATGTGTCCGAAGACAGCTTCGCCAGCCAGCGCCATGCGGGTGAATTTTCGGTTATAGTGAGGTCCGCCGACGCCGAGAACCGCCTCGTTTACCTCCCCAGAGCAACCTGCGATGGCAACCATCGCCGCGTCGCCCACCGCTTTAGCAGCATCCAGGTCGTTCCACTGCGGCTCAGAACTGCCCAGCTCAACGAACATGACGGGCAAATTCAAGCTTGGGCCATGGTGGGTGCATTCGTACGAGACTTCGTAGCCGAGGCTTCGTTCCCCATTCAGGCGATCCAACGCCTTAAGCGCCGTTTGCATGGCAGCCGCAGGTGCAACAGATAACGTGCGTGGTAAGCCTCCAAGTCCCGCCTCGCCAAAGTTTCCTGTCGTGTGAACAGAAAGCGTCGGGATACCGCTTTGGCTGCTATGACGAGAAATGAAAACAACCAACTTAGCCTCCGGAAAATCATCTCGCAGGTACTGCGAGTCAACCGCCCCCTCCTTAAGTGCCACAAAACTGATGTTGTTTCCGTTGACTTCAGCTGCGTAAACGGGGTTTCCTTGATATGTCTGGGTAGTTTTCGTGAATTGATAGTTTTGAAGTATGCTTCCAGCTATGTTTACGCCTGCAATGTCACGGGTTGAGTGGACGAGCAGAATCAACAGTTGCACTCCCGAATTATGTTTTATCGGGTTTCCTCTAAAAACGTTGTTAATTCACCATTATTGCCACCGTTATAGCCACGCTTCCGGTAACTTTGTTCCAATGGTATTTGAAAAACAAAGCAATTTATTTTATTAGTATTGACACAACTAAATTTGTGCCAAATGCAGGTCAATCTAATGGTTGTGAAAAAGATTGAAGAAAAAGTGCAATGGAACAAATAGTTCAGAGGAACACGTTGCTGAGAGGGGAGACTGGGCAGAATTTTAGAAATGGTACTCAAACCTTGAAAAAGATGACGAGCTTGCGGACAACATCGAGTAGGCCGCCGAACATATGCGTAAAGGGTTCAAGTTGCGAAGAATAAAACTGTGACAAAGATGTCAATCAAGAACTAATTTTTCTCAAATTGGTTTGCCGTAAAGCTTTTTATGGCTGGGTTGATTTCTGCGTACCTGAGGGCAACCAAAATGAATCTGATCAACTTCAAAGATTTATCAAGCCAGGATCTGAAGGACCTTGTCGATTTAGGCATAGAAGTTAAGCATAACCCTGAGAAATACCGTAGTGCATTTGAGTATAAGTCGGCTGCTTTGATTTTCCAGAAGACCTCGACGCGTACAAGGGTTGCTTTTGAGGTTGCGGCTACTCAGCTTGGCGGTCACGGCTTGTTTATTGATTGGCGAACCACGAACTTCACGTTGGCGGACGTATCGGATGAGGTTCGTTATCTGTCGCGTAATGTTGACTGCATCATGGCTAGGTTGCTGTATAACGCGGATTTAATGAAGATGGCTAATGCATCCCGTGTTTCAGTAATTAACGGCTGCGACGAGAAGTATCATCCAAGCCAAGCCTTAGCAGATTTAATCACCATTAAAGAGAAAAAGGGCGCACTTGAGGGCGCTAAGCTGGTTTACATCGGCGTCCACAACAACGTCTGCAATTCGCTCATAGAAGGCTGCACCAAAACAGGAGTGAAACTAACCACGGTTGCCCCGATTTTTAATGAGGCAGCACGCGATGAGGAGTTGTTGGCTGATGCGAAGAAGGCTGGGCTGTGGGAGTCAACTTTAGATGCAAAGAAGGCGGTTAAAGACGCTGATTTTGTTTATACCGACACTTGGATTGACATGGAGTTCTTCACTGACCCAAAGTTTGCGGCAGAAAAGGAGAAGCGGATTAAACTTATGATGCCATACCAAATCAACGCTGAACTGCTCAGGGGCAGCAACGCCTATATCATGCATGACATGCCCATTCACCGCGGGTACGAAATAAGCGCAGAAGCCATTGAGAGCCCCAAAGCAGTGATTTATGAGCAGGCAGAAAACCGCTTATACGCTGCTAAAGCAATTTTGCTAAAGCTGATGGGCGCTTAAACTCTTTCAATTTTGGTCGAGAAATTCAGTTGCTAAATTGATACCCTACCCCGCCTTCTAACATTAGATTAGAGGGTGTTTGTGTGTGCGCTACAGTCTACACCCGGTCTACTAGATGATTCTATTAGGCTCGAAACATGATTCAACATACTTAAACATAGACTCAACGTCCCGCACTTTCAACATGAAACGTCAATTTTTACATGAAGAAACAGATGCTTTTTTACGCAAATTAACAAGCACTTTTACGGCGATGCCGCAAGACAAGCGAAAGCTTGTGCTAGCTTAATTGAAAGTTTATTTGACGCCTATTAGCAACTGGTCATTCGATCCAAATTGTTTCGGGAAGCTCCTTGAAATGCTTATCACATGTTAAAAGCTTTGAATCCAGATCCAAGCATACTAATCAATCACGATCTTCACCACTGTCTGCCTCCGTGAAAGGCGTGATTTGACCGCGAGATGCGCCAAAAGATTTTTCCAACATAGCTTGTCTATGCTGTTTTAAAAGCGTTTGGACTGCGTCATCGATGCTTTGAACGCCAAGTTTTTCCCGCAGTTCTTCTAGTTTCTCTGCGGTTTTCTTTGAAGCTTATATAGTTGCTTCAGTCAATTTAAAGCACCAATTATTGATACCGCATAACAAAGATAAATAATAAGATATCCCGTGTGAGTAATCGATGTATCCCCTGCGAAAGGCACAGTTCATTCCGCATAGCGCAAGAAGTTCAGCAGTAAATTTGTTAGTGTCCTTTAATTGCTTATTCCAGTTAAGGGTTTAATTGTCTTGCGCTCTCTCTATAGAAGATAGCAAGCAACCTTATTTTTCAGGGATAATTCTTAATTACTTCGTGTTCTATGGGTTCTGGTTTGAGGTTACAATGAAATGGTTAAGATGGATTTCGGTGGCGTCAAAGAGGACGTCATTACACGTAAAGAGTTCACTGTGGCGCAAGCCCAAAAAATCCTAAAAGACGAAGTCGTTGTTTCACTTGGCTACGGCATTCAAGGCCAAGCACAGTCGCTAAACATGAGGGACAACGGCGTAAAAGTAATCATTGGACAAGAAAAAGAGGGCGTATTCAAAAAAGAATGGGACAAAGCGATTGCAGACGGCTGGAAACCAGGCGAAAACCTCTTCTCCATGGAAGAAGCAGCCAAAAAAGGCACAATCAAAATGTACCTGCTTACAGACTCAGCACAAAAAGCAGTATGGCCAAAAATCAAAGCAACCCTCAAAGCTGGGGACGCACTCTACTTCAGCCACGGCTTTAGCATCGTCTACAAGGAACAAACAGGCGTTATCCCACCCAAAGACATAGACGTAATTCTTGTTGCACCAAAAGGATCAGGCACGTCTGTGCGCAGAAACTTTGTTGACGGCAGCGGCATAAACTGCAGCTTCGCTGTCCACCAAGATGCAACTGGCAAAGCAATGGATCGGGCAAAAGCGCTGGGCATCGCCATCGGCGCAGGGTATCTGTTTCCAACTACGTTTGAAAAAGAAGTTTACAGCGACCTTACAGGCGAACGCGGCACACTAATGGGCGCACTCGCAGGAATACTTGAAGCACAGTATAACACCCTTCGCGCGCATGGTCACAGCCCAAGTGAAGCCTTTAACGAAAGCGTCGAAGAACTCACACAGAGCCTAATCCGCCTCGTTGACGAGAACGGCATGGACTGGATGTACTGCAACTGCAGCGAAACCGCGCGCATAGGTGCATTACGCTGGAGACCTCGATTCCGCGAAGCTACACAGCCCGTGTTTGATTCACTCTATGAGCTCGTAGCTGCCGGCGAAGAAACACGCATTGTTTTGGAGAAAAGCAAGGCACCGGACTACCGCCAAAAACTCGCTGACGAACTAAAAGAAATGGGCGAAAGCGAAATGTGGCGTGCAGGCGCAACTGTACGTTCACTTCGCCCTGGAAAACAGAAGAAGCAAGAATAATCTTCTCTCTATTTCTTTAATTTTTATCTTGTAAATTTTAGAGAAGTTTAGACTATTATCTATATTCTAAAAAAAAATAAAACAGAAGAGTTAGCCCTAAATTTAGGACCAAAACTCTCTCTATTGGTATCAGGTAGTTTTAGATCCATGATTTAGAAAGGATTTTTTTGCAAGTGCTGCAAATTGTGTAAATCTCTTGCTCATTTTTTATGAGCAGCTCGGTCTCTGCCGTCGACTTACAATTTGGGCAAACGTCACTATGTAACATATATTCATCTCCGATTTACTTTAGGCAGGTGTGACATGAACCAAAAATTTGAAGTTCAGCGTGGCTTAATGCGTTAACAGTAAGGACACAAAACCAGTTTTTGGGTAACTTGTTTACGCTGTCAATTACTAGCTATAAATCGCTTGGCTAAAATATATCTGTTTCCCAATAGTTAGGCTTTTTTAATGTAAAATCTAAGGTATTTTCCAAAACACCTCGTCGGTTTCCTATTTGTGGGTAAGCTAATTTTTTATAAGTCAGCCAAAGAAAGAAACAGAAGGAGTACGCTCACAATATTTTTTAACCTTATCTTATTATCAACTGTGAAGGAGCAACAGTTATGGTTACGAAGGGTCAACGCAGATTAGGTAGAACAATACGGAAGCTTGAGGGAAGCGTTGAGCTTAGCGCTAAAGAAAGCAAAGCCAGCGAACAAGAAAAAAAGTATAAACAAAAAACTCAAGCGGCCTTAGGTTACACTGACGATTCGCCAATTCAGAACCTACGCGACCCCTCAAAACAGAAAAAAACCCAAACAGCACCTTAAGCCAACCAAAAAGCGAACTTGCTAATTAGTTTTCGACAGGGCAAATTTAACCAATTTAAAACGAATTGCTCAGCGAATCTAACGTTCAACAAGTGATGGAAAGAGATTTGGGATTCATTGGGGTTGATAGGGGCTTGTTAAACGTTGATTCGCCGAGGCATTCTTGACTTCTTGTTGGCTCCGCGTATTTCTCGGCAGAAATATAGAGGTTCCTTTACGTTCTTAAGAGTTTCACAAATAATCTATAGAAACTAAAATTCAGACTATATTTTATAAAGAAAATTTCTTCAAGCCGCTCAACGTGACCTTCTAAAGATATACATTCCCGAAGTCATAAGCGAATTAACCCTCTTTAATCTGCTTCCAAAGCATCTTGGTTACTTGGCTAGCACACGCGGTTTCTTTAAGTTTTTTAAGGTGGAAACGTCTAGTTTTATTGTGAAGAGTTTATGTCGGCTTCTTTAGATATCGAGAGTGATTGGAATTTTAGAGTTTTTGATAAACGTTTGGTTGTTGTTAAAGCTAAAAATGGCACCGTGCGAAAAGTTGCTGTTTTAGATGTCTTAACGAATTTGCCTTTTGCGGTTGAGATGCCAGATATGATTTCAATGGATGAGTTAAGCGTTGGCAGTGAATATTTGGCTAACCTCAGAGTCTACACATCAAAAAACTTGGAGGGCGTAGATGAGGACTTTACCGATTTTTTCGAGGCCTTAGATGTTAATCAAAGCATTGAAGACTTCATAAAAGCCTACTGGATTT
The DNA here is from genome assembly GCA_963767735.1 of Candidatus Bathyarchaeota archaeon. GTDB lineage: Archaea > Thermoproteota > Bathyarchaeia > Bathyarchaeales > Bathycorpusculaceae > Bathycorpusculum. The sequence continues at coordinate 366,961 of CAVYES010000007.1, forward strand.
ACCCCAGCAAAATACGCTTTGAACTAATCGATACAGAAGAGCCGTAGCTTACCGCAGCACCATGTTGACGAATTTTTCAGGATTAAACAGCTCTAAATCCTTATACGTTTGCCCAACGCCGATGAACAAAATCGGCTTCTGAGTCACATATGTCACGCTTAACGCTGAACCGCCCTTCACGTCAGCATCCACCTTTGTCAAAATTGTGGCGTCGATACCGACGGCTTTGTTAAATTCTTCCGCTTGCATGACCGCGTCGTTACCAATAAGCGAATCAACAGCGAGAATTGTCAAGTCTGGGCAAACGACACGTTTCACTTTAATTAACTCATTCATCAAGTTCTGGTTAGTCTGCATTCTGCCCGCAGTGTCGATTAACACGATGTTGATTCCATGCGATTTAGCGTGGCTAACGGCATCATACGCTACCGCTGCAGGGTCACCGCCATAATTGCTCTTGATAACGCGGATGCCTAAGCGTTTTCCATGCTCCTCCAGCTGCTCAATAGAACCCGCACGGTAAGTGTCAGCGCCAGCAAGCACCACAGAGTAGCTTTTCTCGTGGAAAAACTGCGCAACCTTCGCGATCGTAGTGGTTTTTCCTGTGCCGTTAATGCCAACAAACATCAACGTAAACGGCTCTTTCTTCTTGCGTTTCTCTTCAGCTAACTTGAGCAAATCAATTCTTTTATCGGTAAGCATAACTTCCAAAAGAACTTGTCTAAGGTTTTCCTCAACGATTTTTTTGCGGTCATCGAGACGTTTAACTTGGACGCCGCTGAGGCGCTTTTCCAGGTCGCAGCTGATTTTTTCCGCTACTGGATAGGCCACGTCGTTTTCGGCTAAGCTCATTTTGAATTCTGATAAAATAGGATTTAGGTTTTCTGCTTTAAGTTCTGTTGTTGTAACTTTGTTTACTAAGCCTTTGAAACCGGACTTGAGCTTCTCAAACATCGCTTCAAGGTTTCCCTTCTCTTGCGTTGCCAAGCAAAGTTTCAAGCCTGCTTCTGCCGCTGTTTATCCGGTCAGCCACCTGCGTGAACTGTTGCTGGGCGGCATTCATGGTTTTTTCCAGTTCATCTAGCCGCTCTTTGAGGATTGTTTTTGCTTCAGGCACAGTTTTTTCTATTGATACGCCTGCGCCCATCCCGACAATTACCTTGTTTGAGTCTGCAAGTTTAACTTTCACGTAAGCGCTTCCGCCGATTGGAACCAAAAGCTCAGAATTTTCCTTTTCTTTCTCAATCCCATCCAAAGTCATGTTAGCATAACTTAAGTCTGTAACAGCAGCATTCACCATGCTGATGCGTTGCTGCAGGGCGTCCGCAGTTTGCTCTAGATACTGCATTTCCATGCTGAGTTTGCGAAGTTCCTCATCAGCTTTACTTCTTTGCGCCAACTGCTTATTCTCCAGCGACTATTTTCTTTAAGATTGGGTTTTCAATTTCCTCTGCAGAAATCTCTTGAACATTAGTTATTTTAATGTGACACCTTTTTACTCGGTGTCTGCTGCCTATTTCAGCGTAAACCTTCTCGACCGCATGTTCACTCTTTTCGGCTAACAATTCTCTTGCGAAAGGAGTTTTCAGCCGAGGCTTATTGATTTCGCCGGTTACTTTGAAAGCCTTCATTTTTCATCTTCCTGCACCACATCCAGCGCATTCCCAATAATAAACATCTCGGGTCCAGTTGTCATAGAACCAGCCACCGCAGCATTTGAATTAGCAAGCAAACCAGTTCCAACATAAGGAACCCCACAGTTAATTGTGCCAACGTCAACTGGAACTTTGAAAACGGTTTCCAAGATTTTTCTTTCCTCATCTTTCAACAGTGGATGCGCTAAAACTCCTTTGTTTGTTGCAGTCGCTAAAGAACCCACATAGGGAAGCCCCGCGATTTCTGTCGGCACAGCTTCAACCCCGAGGGCTTCGGAGATTTGCTTTATCTCGTTTTCTTTAAAGCGTGGATCAACCACCGCGCCCTTGTCGTTTGCTAAGACCAAGTTGCCGTAAGCCGTCTTTTTTGTTTCCATAATTGTGAGATTTCCCTCAAAGACTGATTTGATCTGCGTTAGTTCTTCTTCCCGAACGTAGTTTGGAAGCAACATCCCGTTCGAGTTTGCGCAGGCTAACGCTCCGCCGAGAACCGAGCCCCCGATGGATGTGTAGAGAAGCTTGGTTTTTAGCCAATCGGCGAACTCTTGAGCTTTCTCTTGGGGAACCATTCTCGGAATCAGCACTAAGCTTTCAGTTGCCAATGCGTAGACACCTATGCTTGGGCTTCCAACTATGCTGGATAAGTAAACGGTCAAGAACAAATGGTCTCCTGGTGATTAACGTTGTTGGCGATGTTTCACGCATACTCCTTTTTTTAGATTGCGGTTCTTTCAATATTTTCGCAGTCTTTGTTTTATGTTGTGTCTTTTGCCGTGGGAAAGTTGCGAGGAATTTATTATTTCTTGAATACCAATAAAAGCGTTTAGCTTTCAAATTTATTCTAATATTAAATTTTCCTGCCTAAAATCATCTCAGTTACTTAGCGGTTGTTGCTTCACTCTGTGACAACATTATCTTATATTCTCTTTCAGCGTATCCAGATTCAAGAAAGAAGAAGCAACTAAGAGCCCAGTTGTTGGACGGGTCTGGCTGCTAACATGACCAAGGCGCGTGCCCTACTGTTTTTGCGCCCCCTCAATGTTAGCACGAGGCTAAATCCGCTTAATCCACTTTTTGCCCCAAAATCAGGCAAACAAAGCAACATAGCTTCAGAATAATTCATAAATAAAACAAATCACCCCCTGAAGCTACATGATTGCATCATTTTATGAAATATACAAGTGCCAATTTGTCACGCGGTGATGACCAGACCTAGAATCGCAGTGAGCACACTACATGAATAAGCTTAAGGGGCAATCTCGCCCAAAATCCTCCTAATTTAGTGATTGTTGTGTCAAATCTGTGACAACATTATTTTATATTCTTTACAATCGTAACAAGCTACTGAGAAAGAAGAAGGAATAACTAAGAGCCCAGCTGTTGAGCGGATCTGGTTGCCTAATGCGCGGTAAGGTTTTTTTCCTTCAGGTTTTTGCATTTCTCCTTAAGGTTTTGTTTCCTTGCCGCTGTTAGCACAAGCCAATCCGCTTAACCAACCTTTTTGTCTAGAATCCTGCAAGCAACGCAGTATTGACGCAGTAGTTAGTCCATAGTAGATAACTTCTTTTCCATCTTTCACCGTTTGCGCAAGCGGACAAAAATCAGGCGACTTGTTCGATTTCTTGCTCCCGAAAGTTCCAGAAAATATTTAGCACAAGCATTTACGGTGTTCACTTCGGAGGTTGGCTCTGCCCTATTCTTTTCCTAGAGCGACTGCTACAATTGCCACTCCCATAATTAATATTATTATTGCTCCAACTGTAGGTAGCGATGAAATCAACTGCTGTGATTGTGAAATTGGAGGCGGCGGACTAGGAGAGGTGCTTGGTGTAGGCGTGGGCGTTGGTGTAGCTGTAGGAGAAGGAGAAGGCATTGGGGTTGGAGCTGGAGTTGGTATCGGCGCGTTTGGGTTAGGTAATGCTTCAGGGTTTGACGCTGACAAGAAGGGAACGAAGTCAACTGTGCCTACGGTAAAGTCGTTTTTAAAGTCGTAGATTGTTTGGCTGATTGCCTGTTGATCTGTGGTTCCCCACCAATTATCGGCAAGGTTAATTTCGGAAGATGCTTGTCCAGAGAGTTTTGCGTTCAGTGTATTGCCGTAAATGTTGTTGTTAAATATTGCTGGCGCATTTGGGGTTTCTATCTGAATTCCCACGGCGTTATTGGTGACTGTATTATTCTCGATCGCTACTTCACTATCGACTGAACTTTGAATAGCACATGAAATTCCAATGAAGCTATTGCTTATCAAATTTCGCTCGATTAAAGTTGAATCTGGGGATCCATAAGCATCGTTTAAAGACAAGCCAGAAATAACGTTGTCGGCTACGATGCCGCTTCCAGCACTAATTGAGAGACCGCCTGTAATCGTGTTATTTGAAATTACAGGTGACCCGCCGATAACGCCAAGTCCAGTAGTTATGCTATCATTTAAAATCGTAGGTGAACCATTTATAAGCGTCAAGGCACCGCTAAGAAAGGCACTGTTGCTAATTTCTACTCCGCTTGACACCTCAAATTCAGTGTTGGTAACGACGACATTTTCAATAATAGAGCCTGAATTTGTTTGTTGATTCCAACCCGTGCTAGAGGGCGAAAAAGTAAGCGCAGAGTAAAAGGCAAAGAAGATGTGACCTTGCACATTGCCGTTTATGTAAATTGGGTTGGCGGTTGTGCCTATTGCAGACAAAACTCCATTAACCTCTATGCCGTTACCTATGAGACCGATGGTGATGTTGGCGCCTGGTTGAATTATTAGGGAACCGTTATCCTCCAGGTAATAGCTGTTGAGGTTAACTGTAGCATCGGCACCTATTGTTAAAGTGACTCCGTTGTTAACAAGGACATTTCCGGTAAAGTTGTATGGACTATTTGCTTGAGTCCACGTTGTATCCGAGCCAATTATGTAACTCACGTTTGTGCCACTTTGAGCCCTGCAAAAATGTGCAGTACCCACAAAAGCTAACCCGCAAACCATAGTAGCTATCAATAATATTGAATAAATCTTCAACAAAAATCAGCCTATTCTCTAACTACACACAACGCTTGAATCAATAAAAGCATTTCTTTTGATATCCAATGCAGACTCAATATCTGAAAGCCACCAAACAAAACACTTCAGACTGAACGCAGCCTCTCCCAACTATACAATGCAAAACAAAAAATAAAAATAGGAAGAAACTATTGGGCTTCAGCTAAGTAAACGGTTACGTTGCCGTCTTTGTCTTTTGCTGCACGGACACGAATCTTTCGAGGAGGCTTCTCTATGCCGCGATCCCAGATTTTCTCGTTAACTTCCTGGCTTATTAGAAGTTGAGGTAACTCTTCTTCTTCCTCTTCTTCAGAAACCTTCATTTCCAGCTTCATGTGCTTTGTAATGAAAATTTTTAAAAGCTGCATTGCTCGTGGCGCACGCTTCTTAGGCGGCCTAACAAGCGCTCTCGACAAAGGAACAGTGTAGGTTCGTTCTTCAACAATTTCTTCTTCCTCTTTCTTCTTTTTAGGTTTAGCTTCCTCTGCCTCTTCTATTGCCGGCTGCTCTTCGGCTGGAGCCTCCTCTTTTGTCAGTTCTTCTTCAGGCTCTACTTTCTCAACGGTTTCTTCTTCACTTAGGTCCGGCATTTCTTCTTCTTCAGCAAGCTTCTGTTCTTCTTGGTCTTCTTTAACCATTTAGCTTCATCTTCTCCTAAGCCTTTATTTTCCTAGTTCGCCAGTTTCGGCTTTGCTTAGGGTTATTTCTAACTTTACCGTCAGTTCGGGCAATTACCCATGTTGGAACACCCGCTGCCTCTTTTCCAGCTTTTGCTAGCCTTAGTTTTTTTGCGGTAGGTTTAACTCGCGCCATTTTTTTTCATATCCTTCTAATTGTTGGTTCTCGCTTCCGTGATTGAAGCTGAATCAATATTTCCTTGAGCTGAGCATCTGACAACGGAATTGGCAACTTACCGGTCTGCGCCATCTGAATCAACTGCAACTCTATTTGCCCAGCAAATTCAGGCTTAACCATCTTGAGGTTATTTAGCCTTTGCCGTGCCTCAGGTGACAATATCTTGTTCAACAACGCCTGCTTTTGAGCTTCAAACTGCGCCTCTTCCGAAGACTGCCTCTGCTCATCACTCACTCTATGCTGCAAAGATGATAGTTTTCTTCTGCGAATTTGCTCAAGCTCGTCATCCGACATTGCGTCTATTCGCCTTGATACTTCTTGAGCTCAGGGACAGTCTTAACTATTTCCTTATGCAGGTCTCCAGCGACCTCTTGAAGCAACTTGCGACCTTTAGGAGTCATTATTCTTCCCTGAGGCCTTGCCGTTTGGATTAAACCAGCAGTCTCAAGTTGATGAAGAATCTTGCGAATGTTGTTTCCGCCTGCTTTAACCACATGCGATTTTTTAACACCGTTATTCTTTCTTCCACCGTAATCAGAACGCAGTTTCTCCAATCCGATTGGACCGTAAACATAAACTTTGCGAAGTATAGACGCACTTCGAGTATACCACCAATTCGGGTTCTGAGGCTGCTTTTCTACGTGATTTCCGGTTTTAGCAAAAGTCGCCCATGGAAGAGGCTGAACCTCATCAACGTTTTCCTTAAGATACCTAGCTAACCGGTCGATGAATTTTGAAGCTGGAACATCATGAGGAGTAGTCAAGATTGCTCTAATCCTTTGTTTTTCCTTGCAGTTAAACAATGAAGCCTAATATAAATATTATCGGGTCTAATCTTCGACAACATGAAATTGAAGATTCAAAACGGCAAAGAGGTTAGGCAAGGCAAATGAGCGTAATGAAAAGTCTTTGGAACATCGAAAGTCTTCAATACTTAACCAAAACTTTTTTTCTCTTGTTTTTGCTTTTCCCCAAATTGTTTCGTTTTTCAGAAGAAATTAAGTCACATTTTTCTGTAGGATAAAAAGAAAAAATATGCGTTAATTGTAGCGAAGCCAAGTATCCATAGCGCTTTCGCATAAAACATGAGGTCGAAGTAGGCGGGTAAACAGCCTAAGCTTAGAGTTATGAGACCGCAAAAACCCAAGGTTTCCTTATTGACGTTCAGTTTTTTTGGCAGATTTGACCCAGCTTTATCAGCTTTTCAAGCTCTGCATTAATCTTTGCTGGTTCAACGGAAATAAGGCTTATGAACTGAAAATATACATAATAAATAGATTGGCGATTTTTTCTTTTCTTTGTTCCTCTTTCGGGCTCTTAGAGTTAAGGGTAGAACCAGATGAACTGGATAATGATCCTTAGTTTTTTTAACGTATCGATGCTTTTGCTCTTAGCACTGAGCCTCTGAGATCGATTCTTGAGGGGCAAACGTAACTGCAGTTTCCACAGCCGTCACAGAGTTCTACTTTCAGTTCTCTAAGCTTCTCTTTCTTGCTTTTGTCGAATGCTTCTTTGATTAAAACTGGACTTAGGTGATGGCAACAAACACGCATACATACACCGCATCGGATACAAGCGACTGTTTTAGCGTTTTGTTTCCTCTTAACATTTTCAAGCTTTTGCGATAATGTCGATGTCATAATGTAAGCCCCAATAAAAAAACCAAAACCCCGGGAATGTTATATACGTTTATGTTAAAACAATTTTTTTCCGTCATCAACCTTGAGAGCAGTTCTTGTTTTTCAATTCCCTGCAGCAAACGGTTACACCGGAAAATGCATTCTTGAAAATTGCCCTATTAAAGATGGTGGAGTTATTAGGATTAAAAAGAGTAATTTTGGCATCCAAAAGCTTTATCTTTAAAAAGCAATAAACTAGTAGAGTAGTTTTCAACCGCTTTTAAGCTGTGAGAAGTTTTTATGAGCGAGGCCAAAATAAAGAAATTTGCGTCTGATGATCTGAAACAATTTGACGGGTTAAATGGTCATCCGTTATACCTAGTATTCAAAGGGAAAGTTTACGACTTGACAAGCAGCAAGCTTTGGCCGCAGGGTAAACATATGGGAATGCATAACCAAAGCCAAGATTTGACTGAAGCCATAAAAAAGGCTCCCCATGGCGAAGATAACGTTTATCGATTTCCTTTGGTTGGCGAATTTACTGGACCTATTTTGCAGGTTCCTACAGCACCAGCCGTCGAGAAAACAATGGTTGCGCCAGTAGCACAGGTACCTATTCAAACTAAGCCTGCCGGCATGCAGAGGCGGGAGTTCCTGAAGCTGGCAGCCGCCGCGGGCGGAGCAATAACTCTGGCAGCCGTGTTGTCCTCTTTAAAAGCTGGAACTTTTGTGCCTCCACCAACAACTGTAGCTGCGTGGCCAATAGTTACTGTTACAAACATAAGTAACCTTACAAACCTCACGCCAGTTGTTTTTTATTATCCCTTAACCAACACGCCAAATTACCTTGTAAAATTAGGTGTCGCCGCTACCGGCGGTATTGGACCAAATAATGATATAGTGGCTTTCAGCGCCATCTGCCAGCATTTGGGGTGCGAGTACGGTTTCCTGGCGCCAGGCAGCTCACCAGTTTGCAACTCCTCATACAAGGCGGTTATTCCGATGGGTTATTGTTGTTGCCATGGGTCACAATACGATTTCCTTACAGGCGCCAAAGTAATCGGCGGACCCGCTCCAAGACCAGTACCTATGGTTCAATTGCAACTCGATACAGCTACAGGGAATATAAGCGCAGTGGGTATGGGACCGCCTACGATTTTTGGGCATGGGCCGCCTGGAACAACTGATCCTGCGTCGGTGATGCAGTATGACTTGCAGGGTGGAGATTTGGTGACTCAATCAACCGTTATGGGATGAGACGTATATGACTGAAGAAAAAACCGCCTATGACAAGCTTGTTGACTGGTTTGACGTCAAGTTCGGTTTCGCCAAGACTCCGCTTAACCCAATTCCTGACTTTGCGATGAACCCAATTTACTGGCTCGGCTTGCTTTTGGCGGTGACTTTTGGTATGCAGGCTACGACAGGCATATTCATGCTTCTCTACTATGTACCTACACCAACTCAAGCGTATTCGTCAACAGCGTCTATAATTAGCTCCGTGCCCCTCGGTTCACTTATAGAAACTATTCACTTATACGGCGCTTACGCCATGATTATCCTTACTTTTTTGCATTTAGTAAGAAATTATTTTGGTAGCGCACACAAAGGAAACAGAGATTTGATGTGGCTGGCAGGAATTGTATTAGGCACCATCGTGGTTGGTTTTGGCGTGACGGGATATCTTTTGCCTTGGACAGTAATTTCCAAGTCTGCCAGCGACGTCGCCATTGGATTTCTTAACTTCTTCCCTATAGGAATCGCAAATCTGGGAAAATTCGTAGCAGTAGGCTCCGGTAGCGACGCCTCAGAATTAACGACGTTTCTTCATATACACACGGTGTTTCTTCCGTTGGCTCTAATTGCTTTTCTTGGCTTGAAAATTTACATGTACGAAGTGCATGGTCCAGCATATGTGTCAGCATATGGGAAACCTAAATCAGACAAGATTCATCCGTGGTTCCCAAAGGTTTTCCTCTTTGCCGTCATGCTTTTTAGCGTTTACATCGCGATTTTGCTAGCTGTTGCTTCTCTTTTTCCGCTCGCTTTGCCGCCTGCATACTCAGCCACAACAGCTGGCACAATCGTTGTGCAGCCCGACTGGTACCTGCTGTGGCTATATCAGCTACTGAAAATTCAAATATTTGAAGGACCAGCCGCAGTCGACGTATTAGTGGCAGTGATTATTTTTGGCGTGCTTCTTTTTCTGATGCCGTTTTACGACCGAAGCAAACGTCGAAACCTTAGCCAAAGACCAATCTTCGCAACAATCGGATCTATATTAATAGTTGAGCTTATCACGTTAACTATCTGGGGTTATATGACTCCTGGACGAATAATTCCTAATTATCAAGCTGTTCTAGTCTTGTTCGGATTTGCTGCCGTAACCGCTGTTGCAGTATTGTCAGTCTATCGGCTTGTAGAAAAAAAGAAAGCGGCTAACGCACCGGCGGCTTCCACTATGCCCAGCCCATCGAAGCCAAATTCACCTATCCAAAGCAACGCGTCAGTTCAGAGAAAGAAGAGCTTAATCAAGAATGCAAGAAACGCCGGCGAAAGCATACTTAATAAGTTCACAGCTGTTTTCGTGGTTTTCTTGGTGGTTGCTTCGGTTTCTTTGGCATCAGCAGTGAACATGGTGCCTAACATTTTGGCGAATGCTCCGTTTTTTGCTTTAGCTTTGATTGTTTTCGTTGTTTCGTCTTTTTTCATGAGCCTCATGCTTCGCAAATTTGTTTTAGCTTATGAAGGAGTCGTGGCTAAACGATGAATCGCACCAGCGACCCGCTTCGTTCCATAGCAATTTTCCTCTTGGCGTTTCTTGTCATCGTAGGAATCGCCATATGGTTTCTTGACTTTATTTCTCAGCAGAGAGTTTTCGGCTTCCTTGTGAGCGCAGAACTTATTGCATTTGCGCTGTTGGTTTACATTTTTTATGAGCAAAACCCCGGAGTCAGCAAAAAACTGTTAACCGCTGGTTTTGTTGCTTTAGCAGTTCTTGTTGTGTTGGCGGCTGCCGTGTTTGCAGGCGTTGGCACATCGCCTCCCCTGCCTCCGCCCAATGTCTCAATGACTCTGTATGCCGGTCAAATTTCTTTAGAAGTGTATGGCTTTGGAAACAGCGCAAACAATATAACTTCGCCAGGTCCAACTTTGACCTTTAAAGTCGGCGACGTCGTAAACATGACCGTTATCAATGTAGGAACCATGCCTCACAATTGGGCACTGACCACTACCAATCAAACATCCGCCAAAGTACTCTTCGGCGCACAAATCGACAGCGGCTCAGTCCCCATAGAAATGAACCAAAGCGCATCAGTAGTTTTTAAAGTCGCCAAATCAGGCAACTTTAACTACATCTGCCAAGTTCCAGGTCATGTACAACTAGGCATGTGGGGCAGCGTGGTAATTAACCCGTGAACACCAAAATAACCAAGAAAATCACTTCCACATTTCTATTTTTTATGGCAAGTTTACTTACAGGATTTATGAGCTTTCTGGCATTTAGTTCCGTTTGGGCAAAGCAAAAAGGTGCGATGCCAGATGGCACTCAGAAAGTCGGGGGTTTCCTTGCTGATAAGCAGAAGGCACTGAATTTTTACAGAATATTTTCGCACGCCTACGACCTTTTGAATCCTTATCTTTACACCGACGCAATGAGAGAGGAAATGGTGAGCCAAATTAAAATCGGCACGGACCTGCGGGTGCTGGACGTCGGCTGCGGAACAGGCTACACTACTTCGGGAGTTTTGAGTAGAAAAGACGTTTGCGAAGTAGTGGGTTTGGATATGAATCCAGTGCAATTAAACAAAGCCGTTAAGAACCTGCATTCAAAAAAAGATAGGCTGTCGATTTCGAGAGGCGATGCGGAGAACCTGCCGTTTTTAGATGATTCTTTTGACGCAGTTATTTCCGTTGGAGCCATAGAGTATTTCCCTGAACCTGAAAAAGTGTTAAAAGAATTAGCAAGGGTCGCGAATCCGAACGGAACCATCATTGTTGGTGGTCCTGAATCTGCTTGGTTTAGCAAGTATGCCTTGAACAGAGTTTTCTATACTCCCTCAGTCAAAGAAATGAACGAGATTTTTCGCAATGCAGGGCTTGTTCAGGTGAAATCGGTTTTGACGGGTGTTAACACTTTTTTCGGAACAGGCAGATACGTCGTATTTACTGTTGGAACAAAAGCAACTTAACATCTTTTGCGATGAGATCTCTCCGTTTAAAAGTTCTGCTCTTTCCATTTTGAAGAAATTCAAATTGTTATGATTGCTCAATTGAATCGGCAAAGAGCGCTGTTCTGTCTCTAATTTTTGGTGTGGTTATTTTAGCAAAGAAAGCAATTGAGCAAAAAAAGAACAGAACTTGATATTGCGCGCCGCGCTAGTTTGGGATGTTTGACTTGTTGTTTTTTGGCGTTGGTGACTGCTTTTATTGTGAGTTTCTTTGTCTGATAGAACAACAACAGTGGTGTTGCCATTTCTGTTCAGGCTGGTTTAGGTTGCTTTTTTGAAGCAAACCTTAAATCGTTTGCAGGTTGTCTATTAAAATATCCTAGAATATCCTAGAATATCCTAGAATATCCTAGGTGGATGTTGTTTGTTTGCCGTTAACACAAAGAGTCATTTTAGCGCGCGTACGTGACAAGGCACACGCATAGAAAAGTACAATACTTACTTTAACTGTGAAAAGTTGAAGAAACATGAATTGGCTGTCGGTGAAATAAATGCATGAATTATATGCATTTGTAAACATTTTCGTGGAGGCTCCCCTCCTTGATGACGTGGTTGAAGCCCTTTCCCAAATAGATGCAGTGGAGGAACTCTACGAAGTAACAGGCGAGTACGACCTCGTTACGCTTGTATGCGCGTCAGATATTGAGGAATTAAGCGATGTCTTGAAAAACAAAATTATGAAGATCAAAGGCGTAAAGAGCACAATAACCGCAATTGCATTGAGTCCCCAAAAAGGCATAAAATGTGCAAAAGCAGCAACTGAAACTACTGCTTCAGATAATAAAAATTCGATGTGACTCTCAGGTTAAGTTTTTTTCTTTATGTTAAGAAGCATCCATGCCACTGGTGCATAAGCGATTGCAAGCAGCACTAAAATAAATAATAATTGAAATGCGTCTGCCTTATTTAACAGCCCCTGGATTGCATAGCCCGCGATTAAACCGAAGGCGGTGACGCTGTGTGCCTTTATATTGTCCAGGTTTGCTGGAGCCATTTTCTGTGGATTATCGTAGTTTTGCCTCAGTATCCTAATTGAACGGTACACAAGGGGCAATGAGAGCAAAGCAAAAAGAGTATAAAGCGGGAGAATACGAAACGCAACTGAACCGACAATCACTATGTATGTGCAGATCCAGCCTGCCACGTAAAGTTTTACGCCTGCTTTTTTGCCGTATCTCGCCACGAGAGTGAGTTTTCCCGCTGCTTTGTCTTCTGCCATGTCGGGAATTTCGTTTATGGCAATTAAGGAGAACAGCATGATTCCCAGTGGTAACGTTGCCAGGAACGCTTGCAGCGTCAAGGTGTGCGCTTGAACGTAGAAGGCTCCTAAACCGATTACTGAGCCAAAGTTCACTAGGCATAGCGAGTTCTCCTAAACCGCGGTGGCTGAAGCTTATGGGTGGGGCAGTGTAGAAGACGGCGCAGAAACCTCCGAAAAATCCGAAGGCTAAGATCGGTAAGCCTCTGACCAAAGTAAGATAGATGCCCACGGCAACAGTAACTGCATAGCACAACGTGAAAGCTTTGAACATGCTTTTAGGTGATATTAGACCGCTGCTGAGGGTAGCGCTGCCGCCAGTGTACGGGTTTTTCTCTTCTGGCTTAAGTTTGTCTACACTATGTTTGTAATCAAAATAATCATCAGTCATGTTTAATCCGATATGGTTGATAATTATGGCGACGAGCACAAGCAGAAAATAAAATGGAATAAACCCAGCGTTTGTTGTCCAACTAACTAAGCCACCTAAGACGGCGGGAAAAATGCTGGGCGGCACGTAGTGGTAGCGTAATGCTCGCCACCAAACTTTCGCTTTGGACATTTGTCGTGTGCCCGTCATGATTGTTCAGCCCAGCTGGATGTTTCTTATTTTTTTAACGTAAAAAAGGGTTTTTATTGTGGCTTCTAGCGTTATTCGGTTGGTTCTGCCGCTTTGCGCTTCCTAAAGAGAATAAACACATGGCCTCTAACCTCAACCAAAGCAGAACAGGATTGTTCAGCAGCCTTAGCCGCTATCACTTGAGCTGTAATGTCTCCTTGCAATGCGGCAGGCAGAATTCTGACCTTTACCATCTTGTTCTGCTGAAGTTGCTTCTCGATTTCGCTTACTAATTGAGGAGTTAAGCCGTCTTTGCCTACCCAAATGGTTGGGTTTTCGTCTTTCAATACGTGCCTAACATGCCGTTTCATTCTGGTTTTTATTTTGCTCAAGTTCATTTTTCTCCTTTTTCTTCACCAATAATATTCGAGTTTGGTTGCCGCAGTTTAAACATGTTATTACGATGTGAGGCTGCCTTTTCTGCTTTACCCTAACCCTGCAGTTATAACCCTGCACAAGCAGCGTATTGCAGTTTTTACAGGTCTCGCGCCTAAACTCAACTGGCAAACGAATTTTTGCAGCCATAGCAATCCTTCTTGCGGATTTTACGTACTGCATGGCTAACTTAGGATTAGTTTTGCAGACCAGCTTTGCCTGCTCAAAGAGGATTTGAATGCGCTGCCTCGCTATCTGTTTAACGTTGGTCTGTTTCATTTAGCGTTACCAAATAACCAGAAAGGGGGAGGACTTGCACATAAACACTTGCGTCTAACCCATCTGCTAAAAACTGAGAGTTCCGATCTTAGTTGTTGATAGTTATCTATAAGGAGAATATTTCTCCTAATTTTTTGTTCTTGTTGTTTTGGGTTGCTTTTTTAATTTAGGCTTGTTTTTGTTTGCAGGTTGTGTGCATTTTTGTGCCAATTTGTGTCGAATTGTGCGGATTTGTGTGGAATTGTGCCGGATTATTGAAGAGTCGCTCTGCGTAGTTTTGCGGCAAATTTTGAACAAGTCGTTCTAAGTTGCTTTTCTGTTTCAGAGCCTGAAACGTTTGCAGGTTGCGTAAGGAAAAGTAACAGAAAGTAACGAAAAGTGAGCAAAAGTGAAGATAAGTGAAGCAAAGTGAAAGAAGACTTTGATTATGTCACCGCAATCAAAGAGCTTGAATATAAAAAGGAAACAGTTGTTTTTCGAATTAACGTTTTTTCTGTGAGATCTCAATTTTTAAGCGTTTCAATGCTTCACCAATTTCAAGTGGCTTATTTTTGAGTGCCCGCTGGGCTTTTGTTGTGTCAAGCGAGGAGTCCATCGGTCGTTTTGCCGGCCACTTAAACTGTGAAGACACTACGGAATCAATCAAGCTCTTATCCAAATCGAAAGCTTCAGCAATTAATTCTGCAAACTGGAATCTGCTAACGCGTGTGGCGCCGCAAAGATGAAACGTACCGGTTAGTTTTCGCTCAATAACTTCAAGGGTCATTTCAGCCAAATTAGTGTTCAACGTCGGCGTGTTCCACTGGTCAGTCACAATCTTAACCCGTTCACCCTTACGCAGTGCATCAATGAGCCAGAGAGCAAAGTTGACTTTTCCAGCGGCGGGAGTTGAACCGTAAATCACGCTGGGGCGCCCAATAAAATATTCATCTTGAGCCTTCACCAGTTCTTCAGCTTTAAGCTTAGTTAATCCGTAATAATTAATCGGGTCAGGCTTATCCGTCTCCTTATAGTTGCCTTTTTCGCCGTTGAAAACGTAATCTGTCGAAATATAGATCAGAAAAGAGCCCGCTGTCTTTGCTGCGTCTGCGATGTTTTTTGTTCCTTCAACGTTGATTTTCCAAGCAAGCTCCTTGTTCAACTCGCATTTATCCACGTCGGTTAAAGTGGCTGCGTGTACTACAACGTCGGGCTTAACTCGTTTAAACGCTTCATTAACCAGCTCTTTGTTTGAAACATCAAATTTAACAAAGTTACCGCAAACCGGCAGTTCTTGCACATCACAGGAGTAAACCTCAAAGTTTCTGGCAATGGCAAGCTCAGCTAGTTTGGAGCCGTAGAGGCCGCTGGCGCCGGTGATTAAGAGTTTCAATGAAAACCACCTAGCTTCCAAGGCGTCGGGTGAAGAATCACATCTGTAGCAAACGGCGTCCACCAATGCTCATTTTCAAGATACCAGCGAACAGTCGACTCCAAAGAAGCGTCAAAACTGAACTTTGGCTCCCAACCCAACATGGACCTTATTTTCGTGGAATCCAAACTGTACCGTGTATCGTGCCCAGGACGATCCTCAACAAAAGTAATCAAGCTCTCAGGTTTATGCATCAACGCAACGATTCTTTTTGCAATCTCAATGTTAGGAATTTCGTTTCCAGCTGAAACATTGTATACTTCTCCAGCATTTCCCTTCTCAAGAACCGTGGCGATTGCTTCACAGTGATCTTGAACGTAAATCCAATCACGAATGTTTTGTCCTGACCCGTAAATCGGTATCGGAAGGTCTCTTAACGCGCGGATAATGGTTTTGGGGATCAGTTTTTCTGGGAGCTGGTATGGACCGAAATTGTTTGTGCAACGTGTGATGGACACATTCAAATTATAAGTTTTATAATAAGAGAGTACAAACATGTCAGCGGCGGCTTTAGATGCAGAGTAAGGATTAGACGGCTTGGGCGGAGTATTCTCCGTAAATGAGCCTTCCAAAGCTTCACCGTAAACCTCATCAGTAGAGACCTGCAGAAGCCTTGCCTTGTGATTGTGCCTCCGTATCGCCTCTAAAATCGTAAATGTACCAACTGTATTATTCTGCAAAAACACGTTGGGGTCAGCGATGCTTCTGTCCACATGCGTCTCAGCCGCAAAGTTTACAACTGCGTCAACTTGATGGATTAGCCTGTTTATAATCTGCGGATTATCGATATCGCCTTTTATGAAAGTGTACCTCTTGTCGTTTTCTACATCATGAAGATTCGCTGGGTTAGCTCCTATACCAATCTTATCAACATTTATCACTTCATAATCAGGATAATTCGCAAGTATGTACTTGCAAAAGTTGCTTCCGATAAATCCTAAACCGCCAGTAACTAACAACTTCATAATCAATCACTCACTTATGCGGGAGATAGTTCCAGTCCCAAGGTTTACCGACACGTGCATCATTTTTCTTGCCGTTAACAGATTTAGGAACAAGGGTCGGGTCATTCCATGGCCTGCGTTCTTCATCGGGATTGGCAGGGTCATATAGGTTAGTGGTGAAGTAAAGCAGCATAGCGGGTTCATTGCCGAGTGCTTTGAAGCCATGCCAGTAATGACCAGGAATGCGGACCACTTGCAGGTTTAAAGCGCTGGAGACAACCTCATTTATTTCCTCTGTTTTCTCATCGAACGCGCAGATTTTAATTAATCCGCTTAGCGCCAAAAAATAGTCCGTTTGCCCTCTAAGGTGCCTGTGCCAGGCGCGTATGATGTTGGGATAAGTGAATGAATGGTTTGCTTGTGCAATTGTGTCTTCTTCAAATAGGTCTTTCCAGTCTGTACGCATAACTTCGGTGAAGAAGCCTCTCTCGTCGGGTAATCGACATATTGGTTTAATTTTTATCCCTTTTAACATTGACATCTCTCGCTTGCTTGTTAACATATGTTTTAAAAATATTTATAATAGTTGTCATGCTCTCGGGCTAGACTTCCACTTCCGAGTAATCGCCCACGTGCAACTTGATAGTTCTGTTCCGCTGGTTTCTTGCCACCTTCGCGTTTTTGCCGATTAAACTATCCTCTAACCGCTCCACATCCCTAACGACAACATTTTCTTGAATAACACAATATTCAAGGTTAGAATTAATAATTTCTGAGCCGCTGCCAACGCTTGTGTATGGTCCAATGAAGGAGTTTTCAATCAAAACGTTCTTCCCGATTACACATGGCCCCCTAACTGTACTATTCACTATTTTTGCTCCCAGCTCAATCTTGACCCTGCCGTCTACAACGCTGTTTGTTGCCTGCTCCTTTGATGTCGCGCTCCGCATATTCATCCAGTATTCTCGCGTTAGCCGACAAAATATCGTCTTTTTTGCCTGTGTCAAGCCACCAAGAATTCAAGATTTCAGCTTTAACCGAAAAGCCCATGTTAATCATTTCTTGGATTGCATCAGTAATTTCCAGTTCTCCACGCCAAGAAGGCTTTATCCGTTCTATAGCTTGATGAACCTTGCTGGAAAAGAGGTAAGTGCCGATAATGGCAAGGTTACCAATGGGCGTTTTAGGCTTCTCCACCAACTTGACAATATTGCCTTTGCCATCAAGCTGAGCGATACCGAAACTTGATGGGTTCTCAACTTCTTTTAGAATAATAAGCCCGTCAAGATGTTCACTCTGGAATTTTTTAACAAATGAGTTCAAGCCTTGACCAGTAACGTTATCCCCTAAACACATGACGAAAGAATCCTGCCCCAAAAATCGCTTAGCAGTCTTCACCGCATGCGCTAAACCAAGCGGTTCCTGAGGGATATAGGTGACGTTAAGGTTCCAGTTTGAACCGTCAGTAACGTAGTCTTTAACAAACTGTCCCGTTTCAGGCGCAGTGATAATGCCCACCTTTTTTATTTTGGTTGAAGCCACCTGATCAAGAACATATCCAAGAATAGGCTTGTTTGCTACTGGAATAAGCTGTTTAGCGCAGGTAAAAGTTAAAGGTCTAAGTCTGGTTCCTTTTCCGCCGCTGAGAACAAGTGCTTTCATACTAATCACTAAATGTTGAATGCTTACTTTAACTAGCATTGATTTTATCACTTAAATAAGTTTACGTTGAAGTTCAGTTGTGGTTGTAGTTGTACAACAACATAATTCTATTAGAATTGAAAATAAATATCATATTAGAGATCGCTTAATTTGGTGGTATTAAACGAGAACCATAATTAAACGTAACGTATGGTCTTCTTTTCGCAAACCGGAATTAAAATGCAAGTTTACCCGTTCATGCAGCCTTTACTCAAACTCGAGCTACACATGCACACATGTCGGCGGAAGCTACTGCGGCAAATACAGATCACTATCCGGCATAACCGATGGCATGTCTCCGATGAAAATAAATG
>CAVYES010000008.1:0-267604 GCA_963767735.1 Candidatus Bathyarchaeota archaeon
GAATCGTTACGGTGACGCCGACGGCAACACCTATAATTAGTTCAAAGGTTGAGATCATTTTGGTGCCTCACTCAAACTTTAGTAAATGAGAGCAAGCACTTAGCTTTTTAGTATATGCGCCTTTAATGGGAGCTAATAGGTGTCTTTTGGAACTGAAATTTCAGGTTGCATCTTCGGAATTCAGATGTACCTTTACTTCGCCTGATTTAACGAAGAACTCTTTGTGACATGTTTTCTTAATGCTTATTAAACCAAACGAACAGTACCTTAACTGCTGTCTATAATATGTATAGCGATCAACATGGTAATCTTGGTAGTTTCTGATGTTCATTTAGGCTATTCGCAGTCAAACGTTGATGAGTTTGATGCGTTCCTTCAAACTGCGATTGATAGAGCTGACGTTGATACATTGGTGATCTTGGGCGACTTCATCGACATGTGGCGAAGAGACATAATCGGTCTATTTCTTGAAAACCATCAAATCTTGCAATCTCTTCTTACACTGCAACAGAAAAAGACACTCTACTACGTTGCAGGCAACCATGATTATCATCTGCTAAAATTAGTTGACCATAAATACCCTCTCGAATTTAAACGGGACCTTACATTGCAAGGAAAAGATGTCACCTACGTGTTTAAACATGGATATGAATTCGATTCTGATCAATGGCCACCCATTATGGAATTACTATGCGACACCACAACTGATGAAGTCGGACAGGTAAGGTCTGACATATGGGACAGGCTTGTTTCAGCCGGTCAAACTTTGGCAAGTTCATAAAGTACCTCATTGAAATACTGCATTATTGCAAAGAAAATTACGTGCAACATTTGCTTACACCACCAAAAGCTGCGGTTATCCACCACTTTTGGCGAGGTCGAACAAAAAGCAGCTCAGAGTGTACAGAGACGGTCAGGTTTGCCATTGGTCACACTCATAGACCATTCGTTAGCCCCACTCAAAACTTGGTGAATACGGGATCGTGGGTCAAAGACGAAGAAACGTTTAACACTTATGCAGAGCTTAACGGAAAGAACATACAGATAATGCGGTATAGTCGGGGCAATATTACCGATATTTATTAGAGAAATGACGCGCATCGTTTAACAAGAAACTTTGATTTTACTTTGTATATTCCTAATAATTCTTAGAATCTCTATTGCCCGATTCATCAATCTTCTCTCCTGTTCGCTTCTTATTTGAGAAGAGAAAATTATTATTATTTGTAAAGGTTTTGAACCCTTTTGGGTATGGGGACGGGCAGCTTCAAATCTTGTAAGATTATGCGAAAAAGCTGAAATAAGACTCTGGCCAGCGAGGACTCATACCATCGCGCTATCTGAATTCCCTGTGAATAAGCAATCTTTATATAAAGGCACAGTTTAAGAAGAAAAACATATAAACCCGAAAATCGGGTAGAGAAAAATTTTTCTAACAAAATTTTATCCTATTGAAGGTTAAATCATGATCTCAAACATTTCCAAAGGAACAGGAACAAAACTCTCCAAAAACGCCATTATACTTGCCATAGTGATGATTGTGAACGTCGTGATAATCATCCTCTTAACTCCAATTGGCTTTGAGACTCGCCCGATATCCGCCTTGAAGATGCTCGGCTACATCGCGATTACTACTATTTTTGTTGGTCTCGCATTGGACCTGACGTCAATCGTCCTCCTTCTCTTCAAGAGAGCCAGAGTTAGATTAGCTTCGAGTCTGGCGATCATCAGCGTGGTCCTCTTCTTCCTGATCATTTCGATAGATCGAACCGGTTCCTTCTTTCGGTACCAACCCCTCCTGCAATTAACACCCTCGAATACCTCTTCACTGCTGTACTAATCGTAACTCTCATTATAGCGTCATTGGTTTATAGAGGGAGTAAACCCGCTTCAAACTAATGATTTCTGTCGAACCCAAACACAAAATGATGTTAGAGGAGATTTTTTTGTTAAGACCTATCGACGTAGTTCGTTGTTTTCATAATGCATTTCGTCGGGACATGTCCCAAATCGACACTTCAGTACTTAACATAGCACGTGAGGGTGGAGACATGGCTCCCATTTTTGACCGACTCCAAATCATAAGCGAAATCTTGGACTATCATGCAAGAGGTGAGGAGGCAGCGGTTTTCCCAGCTGTCGACAACATCGCACCTCTTGTAGCCAAAGCCTACATCATGGATCACCGTGAACTTGACAACATGGTTCACGGGTTAGAAGCAATCCGCAAAGCACCTGACCCTTTAACAACAGCTAGAGCAACAGCAGTCTTAAACTCGCATCTGCGAATTCATTTAGACAAGGAAGACGCGCATCTCTATCCAATTCTCAGAGAACGAACAACAGATGACGAGCAGATCTCAATTGGTAAGATCATGGCGAGTAAAACGCCTCCAGAACGGTCCCTATTCAGGTTCAATGGCTATTCCCTTTACTTGACCTTGATGACCAAGTGACAGTTACAAGATTATTGATGTCGATGATGCCTCCGCCAGTTTTCACTATGGTCAAGCCACTCATAAAAAAGAGCGTTTCCGCAAACTGGGCTATGTTGACTCAGCAGATCCCAGAACTATCCGACAAGTAAGCCTTCAAAACTCTCCAAGATTTAGGTAAGTGGTGGGGCCGCTGGGTGTCAAACCCATTTCAGACTGTGTGAAAAGTCTCTTTCTGTGCTCGCTACTTACCGTTAAGCTTAAAGCTAGCTTTAGAACAACTGAAAAACCATGAGCGAACACGAAAACGGAACCCACAGAGACCAAACAGTGCTGTTCCCAGACACCATTGACAAATACGTTGAAAAAGAAAACCCTGTAAAGTTCATCGACGCATTCGTCGACAGCCTCAACTTGGAAAAGCTTGGTTTCAAGCACTCAGTACTGGCTGATACCGGCAGGCCTTCCTACAACCCTTCAGATTTGCTAAAGCTCTACATTTACGGCTACCTCAACCAAGTGAGACCCAGCAGAAAACTCGAACAAGAACGCCCTCATCAATTAAGCCATAGTTTTCTGTGGACTCTAAAGTTTACTTTGCCACAAAAGAGGTTAAAAAGGGAGCATAAAAAAGCAAAAAATAAATCTTTGAAATCCATTTCTTTTAATGGCGAATTTTTATGGCTGAAAAGAAAAAACCAGTCGAGAAAGAAGAAACTTCTAAAAAAACCGAAATAACAATTGCAAAAAAGAAGGTAGCCCCAATACGCAAACCTCAGAGGGTACCCTATGTTTTAGCTCCAACTGTTCCTTCAGATCTTTACCAAGCGTTTGACGATACCTTTGAACGGTTCAGAAGCGATTTTGAAGACGTAATTTTTCCATCGTTCTGGGATAAAGCAATGACTTTACTTCCTGAAACGCGCATTCCAGCAATAGACTTGGAAGACAACGAAAAAGATTATCGAATGAAGGCTGAAATGCCAGGCTTTAAAAAAGAAGACATCGAAATCGACGTTAGTGACACCTCTGTAGTTGTAACAGGCGCGGTAGGATGGAAATACGACAAGAAAGAACACGAATACTTATGCAAAGAAAGAGCATGCAAAACATTCTACAGAGTAGTAGACCTACCCGAAGAGATAAAATCAGACGAAGTCACAGCCGACCTGACCGAGGGCGTTTTGCAAATTACGCTTCCCAAAAAAAACCCAAAACAAAAACGAAAAGTCAAAGTATCATAAACAACAAATTTTCCATTTTTTTTCAAAAAAGCAAAACTCCAATTTTCACACCAAAACCATAAATCAAGCCCCAAGCCTTCCATAAATGGGAAGAGGGCACTTTTTACAGGAATATTCCCGCTAAACTTCAGCTCAAAGAAATAAAACGAAAAATGCACAAGGAAGTAACTATTTTCATCCATGGCGTATCTTTTTAGAGAAGCTTTAATTTTTTTTCTATAAGTACGAATGCAACGTAATCAAGAATCCCTAGAATCACCAGAGTTAGGCCAAGAGGCTTGGATAGCTCAAATATTGAGTAAACTCCAAAAGCAAGAAGGACAAGCCCTGCAATACCCATGATTCCAAGAAGAGTCAGCACTTTTCCGCTAACAGCTTCCTTTTGACTCGTTTGTTTAGTCATTTTTTAACTCTCTCAGCGCACCTTGGAATAAATGGGAATAAACTAATAATGGTTTTGAGTTCAGGAGCAAATTTTTTTACGTTCTGCATGCGCATACTCTTCTCCTTTGTAATCACCGCGCCCCACCAAAATAAAAACAAATAAAATATTACTTACTTTCCATAATAGTGTTCTTGGTGGCGAAAATGGTTGATTCAGATAACGCAGATTTTGGAATGCTAGTTGTATCCGTAGGAGTGATTTTAGCTATAATAGGCTTTATTTTGTTAGTATTTTTTGCCGTTGTTAATCCATCTGTCCAACCTGGCGCTACTCCAATTCAAATTCAAAAAGTCTACACTTCAGTCGGATTCATCATTTTCGGTATCATTCTAGTACCAGTTGGGGATTTTATTTCAAAACGATAATTAAAAATTTAGATTTTAAGATTCCACGTTTTTGTTTTCTTTGTCTGGATAAATTGAAGGGGATTTTTGAGAGAGAGCGCTGCGCGCTACGGTGTTTCTTCTATTGCTCCACAACTCCCTAAGCTATCTTTGAACAAAAAGGTTTTTCATAGCACTTCAATGAATGCTCGCATTATAAGATTTTTGAAGAAAAAAATTCCAATTAAGGAGAATTCCCATGGACTTTTTCCGCGCGCGTTATCCGCTTCTTTGCAATGATAACCGCAGACAAGACTGTGATCATAAAGACAACCAACGTAATTATTAGCAATTGGGCTGGAAATTCTGGAATTGTAGGGGATGGGGAAGCAGTTGTCGCCGTGCTTATCACCGAAACCGAATTACTGCTAAAATTTGTAACATAGGCATACGCACCATTGGGCGTTACAGCCACACCTGTAGGCTCGCTTCCAACGGTTACCGTCGCCGTCACCGCATTCGTAGCCGTGCTAATCACCGAGACTGTGTTGCCCTCGTAATTTGCAACATAGGCGTATGCACCGTTGGGCGTTACAGCCACACCAACAGGAATGTTTCCAACGGTTACCGTTGCCGTCACCGCATTCGTAGCCGTGCTAATCACCGAAACCGAATTGTTACCGCTATTTGCGACATAAACATATGCACCGTTAGGCGTTACAGCCACACCGGCTGGATAGCCTCCTACAGGTACCGTCGCCGTCACCGCATTCGTAGCCGTGCTAATCACCGAAACCGAATTACTGCCAAGATTTGCAACATAGGCATATGCACCGTTGGGCGTTACAGCCACACCGCCAGGCTCGTCTTCAACGGTTACCGTCGCCGTCACCGCATTCGTAGCCGTGCTAACCACCGAAACCGACTTGCTACCGTAATTTGTGACATAGGCATATGCACCGTTGGGCGTTACAGCCACACCAACAGGCTCGCTTCCAACGGTTACCGTCGCCGTCACCGCATTCGTCGATGTGTCTACCACCGAGACTGTAGTGCCGCCGCTATTGGTTATATAGGCGTATGCGCCGTTGGGCGTTAGAGCCAAGTCCGCTGACAAAACTGTGCAGAGACTACCGGTAGGCTTGCTTCCAACGGTTGCCGTCGCCGTCACCGCATTCGTAGCCGTGCTAACCACCGAGGCTGTGTTGTTCTCGTAATTTGCAACATAGGCGTATGCACCGTTGGGCGTTACAGCCACACCGCCAGGCTCGCTTCCAACAGGTACCGTCGCCGTCACCGTATTCGCAGCGTGAACTGGCTGAGGCAATAATGCGAAAGCACAGAATAAGAAGAAGATAGCGAGAAGGATGCAGCCAACTCTCAGGGTCTTTGTTGTCCCATGCGTCATTCTTTCACCTCACCAGTCAAACCCTTCACTGATGTTAGCGGTATGCTTGCAGTGTAGGTGCACGTAAGAGCTTTAGATTGCATACCCGCTAATTCAGAAATTAATAACGAAAACGATATTGGAAATCTAATCATAAAAACTTTGGTTTTCTTCATGTTTTTTCATCCTTTCATGTTTCTTGTTAACTAAAATTTGTACTCATCAAATGAAAGTCGGCGAATCAGGCACGGTCCAGACGTAGAGCTTGAAAACAGAATATAAATCTATGTGATTGATAACGAACAGTAACAAATCGTAACACATAACTGCGAAGTCTCTATCGAAAGTTCAGAATCCGCTGATGAAATTTGGTCTTTAGAGTGCAAGCGCTAGCCCATCGCGTGCGCCGCTTCTATGTGCATTCTCTTGCGGTACATAGTACTCCGATCTTCCTGACTGTAAATCCGTAATTTTGTATCGCTGCTCTACCTGATCGTCACGTTTTAACTGTGACGACAGTTTAAGGCTGAACAGACCCGAAAAAAGCAGATGCATCACCATGCTTGCGAGATAAGCAGAAATTAGCATAAAGAAATCGATTTAGCAACGAGCTGGCGCGCGGGCTTGTCCCGATATTATGTGTTGAAGAAAGTAGGTGAGACTCTTTGTCGTGTCTGCCGACGTTTTCTGCTGCTTCTGTTCAGAACAAAGCACAATATGCTGTACAAGGATTAGCATGCAACGTTTTCTAAGCTTCTGACTTTATTCGTGGCATTTTAGGGACAAACAAGCGTGTTGTTGACTTTCCTTGACGTTTTTTGACTTTTCTTGCGTCTATTGACTTTCTTTGACTTTTGTTGACGCAACCTGCAAACAATTCAAACCCTAAACCAAAAAAGCAACTTAAAAAAAGAGCTTTGCAGAAAACCACTAAACGAAAGCCTACGAAAGTGCCAGTTTATGAGGGGTTCTTTTGCGCCAAACCAAAATTGCCACAATAACTGCTAAGGCAACCACTACTGCAACAACTATAAACTCATAAAACGCACTCGAATCTAACCCGAGAATCTGCGGCTGCCAAATGTTAGTTCCAATCGTTTTTGTATAAACGGTGAATCCTTGACTTATTCCGAATCCAGTGTTAAAACCGACAGGAACCGATGAGGTTGCTTGGACAAGGATGCCTGTTTGCCTGTCCCAGTAATAGGTGCTGATATTTGTAGAGCCTGAAACAAGGGTTCGTTCATCACCTAAAACTGATCGCTGCTCCACGCTCGTTATGGTTACGTTTCCGCCTAGGAACTGATTATAGAACATATCGCCGGGATTAAGGTTTGAAGGTATAACGAAGCTGTCTCCGGGGCGCGTTTCCAAGTTCACAGTTATGTTTTCTATAAGTAAGCTTCCGTTTGTGAACCTGGTGAGGATGAAGAGGCCTATATTTTGGCCTTGAATGCTGGTGACATTAATGCTTGCCCAAGTTACGTTGTATCGGGGAGGTGGACTTCCTGTTACTGTGACTTGATATTCCATCCAGTCGCCCTTCTTCACGCCGATTGAAATATTGGCAGAAGATATTGCAGCCGAAGCTACGGCGAATAAAGCAGTTACGACAAACACAGTTAAAACGACTGCAAGTAAGGACGATTTACGCATTTTAAGTCAAATTGTAGCTGCTTTGCTTCTTTAAAAAGTTAGCGCGCTCGCGTCATAACACGATTAGAAGGGCTATCTGATACTTTGCTTTCTACAGGGATCTGCAATCTTCAAAACCTGTGTTGCTTGAAGATAAGATAGAAAAGTTTAAGGAAAGCTGATAGGGGTACCAAAAATTAAAAGTGGAAAAATGTTGAAAGCCGGCTATTGTTTTGGTCTTAGAAACGCTTCTTTGACATCCATTAAAAGCCAAGTACTCTTCCCAGACATGGACTTTTCCTTTATTACTTTCTTTTTAGACTTCCTAATTTCAATCGTGTTCTTGAATAATGGCGCGTCAATAACCATAGTGTGATAACCTTTTCCGTCTTCGCCGCTAACGTCTATTCCATGTTTGTCAGCCAACACTTTCAAATCCTTGATCGAAGCAGCATCAAGAACTTGCCCAAACCAGTCTTCACTAATGTAATTCAGATTTACGCAGTTAACGACCGGTTTTATGCCTGCGTTTATCTCCTCTTTTAGAACATCATAAGTGTCCTTAGACGAATTTTCAATAGGCATGATCAAACTCATACCCGCCTGCTCACACAGCATATTATAGTAAGTCTGGTGCATCTGCGCATCACTTGTACCAGCAATGTCACCTGTTACTATGCCTTCAATTCCCTCCTTCTTGTTCAAACGCATTAAAGTTGCAACCACATCCGAATCTTTTTTAATCTTAACCTTAAGCTGAATAACCCCCAAAGCCTTAGACTGCAACTCCATCACTGGAAAACTGTGAAAAATATGCGGCTTCTTATAATCATACGAAAGAAAATAGGCAACTTCATGACCTTGTGCAATCGCCTTTTGATAAGCCAAGTAACTTTCTTTGCCCCCACTCCAGTGGACAACAACTTTCATTCAACCACGTCCATTATTCGGATGGGTTGACCAAAAGCCAATTATTAAGCATTCTGTTATTTCGACCCCACAAATCAAATCAAGAGATAAATTTACTTCCCTTTCAAATCTTCTTAATGAACTCGCAACACTTTTTCCGTTTTTGAATGAAACCGATTAATTTATCACAAAAAGCGGAATTAACCAAATTAGCCTGAACAATCCCTCAATTTCACGTCTCGGCGCATTATCTAAAGTTTCATTTTTTACAGCGATTCTTTCAAAAAAATACCATGAGCTGCCTCTTGACTGATGTCACTTCATAACTCTTATGTCCGATTTCGCGTACGAGTTTTCTTTGGTCAAATTACCGCGCTGAAGTTTTGATCTGATAGCTATGCGGAGATATGAGAAAGCTGTTATTGTTGCCATTAAACCGTAACTGGGTCCTTTGGCGTACATGCGAAGAATGTAGGTTGGACGAAGATAGAAATGCCGGAAAGCCTTCTCGCGGATTTCCTCTAGCTCTTTCATGCTTAACCAAGGCGTTTCAAAGATAGGGGTTGTTATATCATATTTGTCGAAATCAGTTATCTTTAGCCACCCTTTCTCTTTAACCAAGTCATACATGGGTGTCCCTGGGAAAGGCGTAGCTACATCATAACAACATATGTAGTCAGGACTTATTTTTTCCGCGAACTTTATGGTCCTCCAAACGGTTTCCTTAGTTTCACCAGGGAAACCGAGGACCACGTTCGGAACTGGCATTAACCCAACCTCTCTTAACAAACCAAAGATCTTCATCGTTTGCCCAGGGGTGATTCCTTTCCTCATTTCATCTAAAACCTGTTGCGTAGCCGGATTCAACTCCGAACCATACGGCCATGCAACCCGCATCCTTCATTGTGATGAGCAGCTCTTTTGTAATCATGTCTACACGGGTTCCGCAGCTCCATGTTATCTTCAGCTTTCGGTTTTTGATCTCCTTGCATATTTCTTCGGTTCTGACTTTATCGAGGGTGAATACGTCGTCGGCGAATGTAAATTGGGTCGCGCCGTAAGTTTCATGAAGAAACTCAAGCTCATCCACGACGTTTTTGGGGCTCCTCGCACGATATTTTCGCCCGTGCATTCTGACCGTTGAGCAGAATTCGCACCAGTAGGCGCAGCCACGGCTCGACATCAAGTAGAATATGTCCTCGTATTTTCGGATGCGCTCCATAGGCCATAAATGAAGAGCTGGGAAAGGAAGTTCATCAAGATTCTCTATGGGCGGTCTATCTGGATTCCGCGTGATTTTTCCGTCTTTTCTGCAGGTGATTCCTATACACGTCATAGAAGCTTTTGCCTGCTTCAATTCTCTGCACCAGCTCCAACAGCGTATTTTCTCCCTCTCTCCTAACAACAACATCTAACTCAGGGCACTCCTCCAGAGCCTTGTCATCCCAGAAAGTGGCATGAATGCCCCCGAGAATGGTTAAGCAGTTAGGACACGCTTCCTTAGCGATTTTTGCTACGCGCAATGCACATTTGTAGGTGAGTGTGGACGACGTTACTCCGACTATGTTGGGTTGGCGCTTGCTGATTTCGCTTCTAAAATCTTCATCTGAAAGCTTAAGTGCTGGGAAGTCAATCACGTCAACTTCATAGTGATTTTTCTCTAAAACAGCAGCCAAATACCCCAAACCTAACACGGCTAAGGGCAAATGCACCGCCGATCCCCTCGGGGAAGGCGGATTCACAAGGGTTACATGCGGCTTCATTTTTCCTTCACTGATGTTTATTCTTCCAAAATACATGAGCCGATGCTTAAATGTTTCGCCAAGTGTCTACTCATGCAAGCATAAAAAAAGTTTGATGAAAAAACATGAAAGCGAACTCGAATTCTCTAACAGAAAAGGAAAAAGCGTTTCAGTAAGTGTATTGAACATCACAAAAGTCATCCATATAATTACAATTTCTCGAATTTTTGGTCTCACATTACTTTGTTTGAAGTCTCCAACTCTTGTCAACGGTATTCTATACTTGGTTGCTACAACAATAGCGTTGTTTTGCTTTGGGTGCTTTAATTATGCTGGTCTAATAACCTGTTTGTTACAATGGGGTGGTAGTTGCAGTCGTTGTTATTGTTGCCATAGTTGTTATTTTGCTGTTTCGAGATAGGCAGAAAGCTATGCCCAAAAACCCGTAGCCTAGTCAGAACTCTACTTTAGTTTTGGTCTATCCCGCTCAAAACTTGTTGATTAGTTAATTAGGAAAAGCTTAAAATCCTCTTAGCTACATTACCTACGACTTATCGAAATCAGAATGATTAGTCATTCTAATAGTCTTTCAGGCAATGTGTATCATAATGACGACAAATAAACCAAAGATTGCATTGGTTAATTCGCCACTCCTTCAAGGAGTCTCCCATCACCCAATGTTTCCGCCCCTTGGCTTGGCGTACATGGCGGCTGTACTGGAACAAAATGATTTTGAAGTAAAAATTTTTGATTGCCCAGTTTGCGAAATAAACCATGAAAAACTTAAGGCAGATTTGGAATCTTTCCAACCAACAATGATTGGAATCGGCTCATTTACTCCGACAATACAGTCAGCAATCAAATCTGCACATGTAGCAAAAGAAGCTTGTCCTGACGCCCAAGTTTTAATGGGAGGGCCCCACGCAACCTTTGCAGATAAACAAATCCTTACTGATGAAAAATCAGTCGACATTATCGTTAGGGGCGAAGGAGAAGAAACAATGTTAGAGTTGGCAAAGCAATCGCCCGAACTCCAGAAAATCAACGATATTAAAGGCATAACTTTCCGAAAGGATAATCAGATTATTCAGACACCTAACAGGGCTCGCATCCAAGACCTAGATGCACTGCCACGTCCAGCATACAAGTATCTTCCAGTTGAAAAATACAAGATTACCGGAAGGAAACTTCTTCCAATAATATCTAGTAGAGGCTGCCCCTTCCATTGCTCTTTCTGCGTTGCATCACAAATGTTTGGCGCAACAATCAGAGCAAGAAGCCCAAAAAACGTTCTAGATGAAATGGAATGGCTCAGAGACGAGTATGGAGCAGAAGGGATAGCGTTCCAAGATGACACTTTAACTGTCGATAAGAAAAGGGCAGTTGACATCTTCGACGGAATGATAGAGAGAAAAATAAATCTGCCATGGGGCTGCTTTTCCAGAGCAGACGTGGTTACAAAAGAAGTTTTAGCCAAGATGAGTAAGGCGCACTGCAACGAGGTGGGCTTTGGAGTTGAGTCAGGCTGCCAAAAAATGCTCGACGCATTTCACAAGAAAGTTACAGTTGAACAGAGCGAAAACGCAATTAAATGGACCAAAGAAGCAGGCATATTTGTCGCTGCGTCGCTCATTATAGGGTATCCTGGCGAAACAAAGGAAACATTGCAGCAAACTCTTGATTTAATCCGCAGAGTAGAACCTGACGACGTCTGGTTATGTCATGCCACACCTTATCTGGGAACTGAACTTCGCGATATAGTTGAGAGTAATGGGTGGAAAATGGTAGAGGACTGGACGCTATACAACACGATGAATCCAATCTTTGAAGACCCGCTTTTGCCAGCAAAAGAGATAGCTCAAATGAGGAAGACCTTCTACAACAAGTTCTATGGACCAGGATATATTATGCGTCAAGCTGTCAAAGGATACTTGAAAGGCAACTTGTATAGCAAGATAATGACAAGAACAGCCGTAAACTATAACCTCTGGCGAGTTAGATCCAGCCTCTAATTAGAAATTATTTAATTCAAACTCCATCCCTATTTTTTATTGACAAAGATTATCGCTTGGGAATCACCGCACTTACCAAACCTCGATACTTTCAAACCTCAACTGCACACAAAGTTTGTTTTAAAAAAACAGCCACTGTAGAGATACGCGTATTTTCAAAGCAAATCGCATCTGCCAAATTGTATCCTTTTTGATTAAGTTAACGGGCTAATAGATTTTCCCGTCCCAATTTGGCTCCGAGTTTTCGCTAGCAAAACTTGCTGACCCTTTCTGCCAGCTAAATGTGAGAGAAGTTTCGACAGTAACAGCAGGACTCTTATGCCAATATGGAGCAAAGCATGTAATTGAAACTGAAAATTAGGACCAGAAAGTGATTAAAAAAGAAAAGAAAGAAAAGAGATTGGCATTTTGTTAATGCCTCATTGGTTGAAGCCCATACCACGTCATTACTTTACCAATAACAGGAACTATTACTCCTAAAGCAATGCTGGGGACGAATTGCAACACGAATCCATATAGTCCAGGTACTCCGAAGGTTTTGATCGCCCAATTTGCATGGTTCATCGACATCGCTGGCGAAAGTGAAAGACTATAGTTGAAATAAGCCTGAAGTGTCGCTGTTATAATCGCAGCTGTTAAGCCGGCGCCGAGCATTCGTTTGAAATTTGTAGATCTGTTGTTTAATGCTCCAGCCATATAGCCGATGACAATAGCGTTAACGAGATAGCCTAGCATGCTTAGATCGCCGAAAAAGTTGTAGTGTCCAGCAGTTTCATAGTAGCCTGTGTAGAGCCCTGCGCTTGCAATGTAATACATGCCGCCCATGATAAAGCCTGCTGCGCCACCAGCCCATTTATTCCACAATAAGCCTAGCACCAGTGGGATACCGAGAACGATCATTTGAGCAAAGCCAGAGGTTAGAATTACACCAATGGTGCCGAGTGTACCGGAAGTTCCGAGTACATGGTGAGGTCCGCTGACGTTAACATAGACTGCGAGTAAGTAGATAAGTAGCACTAAAACAAGTGGTATGATGACAGCATAGAATATATCAGATAGTTTAAATTTTTCTGTTTCCAATTTTTATCCCTTGACTTATTTTACGTGGGGGCGTGTTAATAAGCTTAATGCTTGCAAGCTTGATATGCAAAAGTTTTAACGACCAAAATTTATAGCAACCGTTCATAGCCATTGCGTAAAAATCATTTTTTTAAGCATAAGTCTCTTTTAATTAAAGTGTTCGCGGGACAGCGATATTTTGGGCATTTTAAAAACTGAGAATTGAAATAGGTTGCGCGCCTTTCAATGTTGTTAGAGATTCAATGTTAGCTAGCAAAAAGTTATTAGTTAGCAAAAATTTAGAGCCGAAAAAGCGTTAAGAAAAAGAAGTCTTTGAAAAAAAATCTTTTCAATTGAATTTTTGTTAAAACCAAGAAATAAAGAAAAAGAAAGATAAAGGAACTGAAATTTATTGTTGCTGTCGTAACATAGCTTTCGATCGAAGCACAGAGTTTCTCAGGTCAATTCTTGCCGGGCAAACGTAAGTACAGTGTCCGCAGCCAGTGCAATAGTCCGCATGTAGCTTGATCATGGCGTCAATGTTCATTTTATCAAAAGCTTGTTTAATCAGTATTGGGCTGAGGTTGTGGCAGCATGCACGCATGCAAGAACCGCATCTCATGCATTGGTATTCTTTGACTTTTTCAGGGGCGAATGGTTGGCCTTTAGGCAGTTTAGGCTCTTTGCTTTCGGTGGTGGGTTTGAGCGTGCCAATTTTATCGAGCGCTGGTACAGTTAAGTTCATAATGAGTAGCGCTATAAAGGAGGCTCCGAAGAACTGCAAGTAGGTTATCATAAGTACGGTCAATATTGCAACGCCAGTTCCGAAAATTACCTGCCCTGTATAGGTCAGTGGGGTCGTTGCAGGATCTGTTGCCATGAAGAACGCTAAGAATATCGAGGCTCCGATAAGCAGTAGGAACGTTAGTCGCACAAGGTAGTCTGTGTCGCCATAAGCAGCAGATAGAATCAGTGACATTACTGCAGTGACTACGAGGTAGCTGATAGTTATTCTCCATTTCACGTATTTGCGGGCTACAATAAAGAAGCCGATGCCAACGATGATAACTGCGAGAGCTGAGGCTCCGCCAGCCCAGTCGTGGAACTGCTCAAGAAACATGGCCATAAGCAAGTTGTTGTTCGTTACAGCGGGGACCGCATGATTGGCGTTTGAGAAGCAGCTGATCATATATGCACCAAATCCAGACAGACCATTGTGATTTACTGGATTTGCTAAGCCGATTGGACCCGCCAAAGAAGGCACACCAAGAGCAGAACTTTTCAAATGGTCAACTGCTATTAGCAACGAGTCGAGGAAAGGTATCATAACGACGAATTTTGCAGCTGCAGCAGGATTAACGTATTTTCTGCCAGAGACACCGACAAGTTTCTTGAAAACAACCAAGCCAACGAGAGACATTGCGGCAACAAAAGCGAAACACTGAGGTGCCTCCAGTGGAAATAGCTCAACTGTACGCATAACGGGGACGCCAAGTGTGTAGCAGTCAGTGACGATTAAGCCGAAAACAGCGGCGGACATTAGGTTAAGTGGGCTATCGACGGCAACTTTGTGCAGAAACGCGTCAAGTCCTACGGCGATGCCCACAGAGATTAGGGCGCAGATGGCCACTGTAAGCCCCAAGTTCCAGCCTGAGGGGCTAGTTTCGGTTGACCAAATAGCAGCCGTGACTATAGTAAGTATGAGTACAGAAAGAAAAGTGTAAGTCATTAGTTTGTCTTTAGTCATCGATGAATATTCTTTTGGTTTAGACATTTTTTACTTTCTCCTTAAGTTCTACTTTCAATTTAGCGCGGGTTGGTTTTATAAGACTTTCCTAAAAGACTATGTATGTTTCTATATGTAAAAAGGAAAAATTGGAGTAAAAGTCAGCGTTTTCTTTGGCTGAGCAAAAATGGCTTACTTGATTACTTTCTGCAACTTCTGTCGCGAAATAGAAAGCCGCTTTTTAGGAGCAAGTTTTATATCGCATCAACTAATCTACTTTTACTTCGTGATATTTGATGGCTCCAAATAAGGCACCACTGTACATGGTGGTTTGGCGGTGTACAAGGAACTGTGTTGGCAATTGCATGTACTGCAGTTATACAAAAGACTATGCGGCAGACACTGAATTGGACACCAAAGGTGCCAAAAAAATGGTTGATGAAATTCATGACTTTGGTGCAGAATGGTTTGGCATTAGCGGCGGGGAACCTTTAGTTCGAAAAGATGTTTTTGATGTTATTGCCTATGCTGAAGAAAAGTACGACATGAAAGTTAGTCTCATCACAAGCGGGTTTGCGTTTGATGAAGCACGGTTTGATAAGCTCAGAAAGTATAATGTTCACACTGCAATCAGCATTGATGGAAACAGGGAATCAAACGAAATTATTCGACGCAAAGGTAGCTATGACAAAGCGGTACATGCTATGAAGAAGCTCTCCGAAGTCGGATTGCTAGACTGCTTAGTCACAACCATGACTAAGTATAACATCAAGCACATGGCACATCCTGCAGCACTTGCAGAGGAATACAAAGCGCGTATGCTCGTCTACCATAACCTAGTTCCAGTCGGCAGAGCAGGAAGCAATATGCCTGATTTGGCACCGACACCTGAACAGTATGAGGAAGCTTTTAACGAAATATACGACATCCAAAGAAAACTTATGGGCAAAGTTAAAGTCAACGTTTACTCGCCTTTCTACGCCAGAATCGTCCGTCAGAAAAACCCAGTTGACTTCTGGGACTGGTATCATGAGGGCTATCTTGGCAGATGCACCATCGGCGGCAACTATGTGGGCATAACAGAAAACGGAGACTACCGAAGCTGCGGTTTCCACGAAGGCTACCGCTTAGGCAACATCAAAGAAAAGAAATTAACCAAGGTTTGGGATGACCTTCAACACAGCGAACTGCACCTGAAGTTGCGTGACAAGAGCAACATAAAGGGCAGATGCGGAGTTTGCGAGTATCGAGAAATCTGCGGTGGATGCAGAACACGCGCCGAATTCTACACTGGTGACTTGTTCGAGTCAGACCCAGCCTGCAACTACGTACCAAAGTTGCTTCGGGAAGACCCAAAAGCCCTCAAAAAACAATAAACACGCGATTTTTTTCTTCTTTCAATTCTGTGAACAATACTGAAGAAACTATCTGCAACTAAGAAAAAAGATATCAGTGCTGTTTTGAAATACATGGGATTCGTACAGAAAGTAGTTTCACCTGCTACCTTGACCGTCAATAGCTAGATTAAAACCTCAAGAACCCAGCGCGCGGCGCGCGATTACAAAATTCAGCGCGAACACTTTTGATCGCAGGTTCTCGGCGTCTTTTTCTAAACTTTGAAGCTGTTACAACAACCGCAACTATAATGCATGCAACAGCCGCATAAAGGTAAACCGAAGTTGCGTAAAACAGCAAGGAATTGTCATTTTGAGGGTTAGGTGATGGCGTGGGTATAAGACTTGTGTTGTTCCAGTAGATTATCGAGTTGTATCCTGCAGATTCGAGCGTTTGTAATGGGTAAACTATGTCTAGGTAGGCGCCGTCCATTTGCAAGAGTGTGGCTACGCTCATGCTGATGTCAACGGTGAGATTATCTGCTGGCCATAGCCCCCAGATTGTGTCATTTGGTCCGCGAAAGCCATAAGCATAATTTGCAGGAAGAACATAAGCGGTTCTATCGCTTACTGGAGTGATGATTCTGGGGTTGGCTTGAACATACTGCCAGAACTGCTTCATATAGGCAAGCTGGTTTAGTGTTAGGACGTTTTGAGTGTAGTTCGCGTTGCTATCAAAGACGATGATGTATTCTGCGCCGTTTTCATACGCCGAAATCATGTCGCTGTAGAGTTGTGTACCATTTTCCATGTAAGGCGGCTGACCGTAAGCCCAAGTTATCATGACGCCCCAGCTCTTGTTCTGAAGGGTAGCCGCTCCTCTGCAAAGAGCCATATTCAGTTGCTGGCTATCATTCGCCCAGCCGTTACGATAGCCAAACTCATCAAAAACCGTGTTATACCCCGCCTCATAATCGTACCAGTAAAACGCATAATCAGATGTGAACAATTGATATTCATTGGGGTAAGCAAAATTCTTGACAATAGCATAATTTCCAGAGCGCAGCCACCAATTAAGCATGCCTACATAGCTTTCGTTCGCGTCACTGTAAGTATAGTTAGCCGCCTTTGTGACATTTGACTCTGGCACAATTGGAAGGTCTGCCTGGTCTAGTTGTTTTCCGCCTTCTTCGTCATCATAATAAATTCCAAGAAAACTGTTGCCCCAATTGTTCTTGGCTTCTGCAAGCCATTGACTTGAGGGGTATCTGGGGTCATCTGAGTAAACTATGAAGCTCAATCCCTTGTCGTAAACGTACTGGCTGATTATGGTGAGTCTTGTTAGATTATAGTTTCCAGTGCATCCTATTACAAAGAAATTCGTGTAAGAGCTAACATTATCGATTAATTGCTCTGTTACAGCTATGCTTCCGAAGGCGACATCTACGCCAAAGTATAAGCTGGGCGCAGTCTGCATGGTGACCGCTTTGGCTGTTAAGGTGCAGTTTAGGAAAAGCGGAAAACTTAGCAGAAAAATCAGTAGAATTGTCAGTAGCTTAAATTTCATTTACTCTATACTGAAAATTCTATGAGCTAATAAGACTTTTCCAAAATTGTTACCTGAGAGATAAAATTGAATTTGAGCATTATTTTTGAGAGGCCATTCTGAGCTTCGCCGTTTCTTACAATAGCACAGAGATGCCGAATGTTCCCCTACAAGTTGGAGCATAGCCGAGTCCGCCGCTT
Organism: Candidatus Bathyarchaeota archaeon; assembly: GCA_963767735.1. GTDB lineage: Archaea > Thermoproteota > Bathyarchaeia > Bathyarchaeales > Bathycorpusculaceae > Bathycorpusculum. Next base: position 17,998 of record CAVYES010000008.1, read on the forward strand.
ACGTGCCAATATTTGCTTTTTCAGGGTTCGCTTCCTGTCTGATAAGGTCTCTTAACTTAGTGATTAACGCTTTAAATTTGCCGTTTTTGATGCTCTTTTGATTGTATAGGACCGTTATTATTTCAAGTATGGTTAGTGAGGCTGATTGCATAAAGTGGAAGCCAATCATACAGGTACATCTGTGAGACTATTGAGGCATTAGTTTCTGCCTTCAAGAATGCAAAGCCTATACCGTAATAGAAAAAGAATGGGAGATTTGTAGCTGAAAGAAAAACAGCGGATCCCGCAATGAATGTCCATATCGAGTGTCTATTGTACCACAGTAGCAGGGGCACGGCAACAAGTGCGGCTCGTGGGTCGAAGGATCCGAACGCGAACAATAAAGCTGACAGCCATGGTTTTTTGGCGAACCCAAAATACAAAGCGCCAACCAATAGGACCGTTTGGAGGATGTGAGCGTTTGCTAAGAGATATCCACAGTAGTAACTTGGCGAGAAAGTCTGAATATGCAAGGCATAACATACGGGAATGAAGGGATTCAGCGGAAGAGTAACTTGCTGAAGGTGAAAAAAGCAACGGATCAACTAAAACAATTACTGCAACTATAATGGCCAGAAAGAGATTTTTGTCTTTAACGAGCTGGTAGACAAAGAAAGCCAAAGCTAGAATTAAAAGAAATTGCATTATGTCAAAAGCGTTAAGCGCGTTCTGGTAGTTTAACATTAAAAATGGCGCAAAAAGGATCAAAAAGGAAGGAGTATACTTGAAAGGTTGCGCCTGTCCAATAATCCGATAGTCTCCCGGCTGAACGCTTCCGTTATAGATTTGGGTTGGATTATGAATTAATCGCCACGCCCCAACATAGTACGCAGAAAAATCTCTCGCGAGAGTAGGTGATTCCGGCTTAAACGTTTCAGGATACGCAAAACAAAAAATACTCAAGTTCAACAGTGCTGCTAAGAGAATAACTAAGATGATTGCCGTTTTTTTGGATAGCACTAGCTTCATTAGCTTTCTCCATATGATGCAGCGAAACCAATGGTGAGGAACTTGTTTTATGACGATTTATAGTTTGGGGTAAAAGCAACGATAAAATAAATTTTTGCAGATACGAATCGGTTATCTTAGGGGCACTACAATTAAGCATTTTATCAAAAGGGCATGAAGAACAAGCGGTTTTGAATTTAATGCATAGGCTTTTTCAGCTGAGCCCTAAGAAGTAGTTAGATAACACTTGCTTCGCTGATAGAAAGCTTTAATTACAAATAATTTCTGTTCGTTCTAATGCCTATTTAGGAGAAAAAAACTGGAATGCCTACTTGTCCACATTGCGGCGCCACAGTTCCAGAAGGCGCAGTCGACTGCAGCACCTGTGGAGCAGCGATAAACTCCCCCGCAACATCGATATCTACCTCTCAACCAGATGTAACTTCACAAAGTTCACCTACTGGGCCAAACGCGTCAAGTAATGGCGACATGTCCGCGCGATTGGAAAAAGCGATGAGGCGAGCTGAATTGCTAGGTTATGCGGTAGCGGGTCTTGGAATAGCTATCCTTGTTGTTCTACTATTAATATCTCTATTGTAAGCATGGAGGAGAACGAAGAAAATAGCTCAGGGGCTTAAAGGAGGGTGATAAATAAATGGACGGCAATATTGAACGAACGGTTAAGAGAATAGAGCGATTGAATAAAATTCTTACTGCTGCACTTATCGTTGAGATTCTGATTCTGTTACTGTTTATTTAAGATCAAACTTTCATTGTTTTCATTTGTTTGTTAATAATAAATAATCTTTGATCATTTTGTCATGTTCAAACGCTAGCGGGTAAGGCAATTGTTTTAGGCTGAAAAGCGGGATTTCTTGGATTTCGCTCTCTTGCCTTTTTACTTCTCCACCAACGGCTTTAACAAGGAAACAGGTAGAATAATACACGTATTCCACACGCGCGCACACATACCTGCAAGATGCTGCTGAAAATAAAAACGTTTATTCTGGGCTTGAGGAAAAACACTTCTTTATTTTCAAGTTTGCGTTTGATTGTAATTGCTTAAGATTTTGAAGATGTCGTACCTGTCGTTTGAGTAAATTAGTTCTAAAAATGGGCAGCTGGCTATATTACTATTAAGTTGGTTTTTGTCATAAACGATGAATTCAATGTTATTTTCTGCGATGTAGTCTTTAAAGTCTGAGGTGGATACTGTAAATTGACTGGTTTTGAAATTGAAGAGGCTTTCCAGCTCGTTTGGCTGCAATGTTGGAAAACTGTTTTTTGAAAGGGCAAGAACTTGATACTGCCGTGTAACTGTCTGGTTAACGTTGATTTCGTTGAATTGGTATTGAAACCGCACAGCATCTATTTGTCTATTTCCCAAGGCACCAACGTTTCCCCAATCGGGCAAATCAGTAAAGTTAAAGGCGATATGCAAGTTGGTTTTTGTCATCATAGAGACCTATGTAATTATCCGTTAAGGTTGAATTTGTAAAACTAACAACCGCCCATTCGTTTCCGTCAGTGGTTTTTGAAGGTACATCCCACGGGTTAACCCAATTCATCAGTTGAGGTATCTGCGCCTCAGTAAAGTCAAATTGAAGATCAAAAGAAGTGGTTAGGTATAATGTTACATTTGAAATGTCGCTGCTTCAGCGGAGTCACAGCCCAAGAAACGTTGATTGGGTAACTGTCATTTTGAACAAGCATTGTCTGCGTTAATTCTACATAGTCATTGGAGTACAGGAACTCAACCTTTGCGGGGCAACTTTGTTCATCAAAAGATATCTCCATGCTTAAGTCAGAGAGGGGAAAGTTGTAATTCGTGCCATTTTGCGTGAATGAGATAAAATCGCCAGCGGTAGAAGAATACGATACTCGATACCAGATTTGATTTATGGAGACGTAATTTTCTTCGGCAATATCGCCATTTGCTTCGTAAGCCCTCAGCAAATTTTGCGGGTCCTGAATTGAGTACGATAGACTCAAAACGGACTGGGCAATTTCATTTGTTCCTTCGCCAGCGCTGGTTTGCTGAATTACGGTTTTGCCAGAAAAGATTGAAAACCAAAAGCCGGGAATTTGGGTATCCACTACTGTTGCGTCGCCGGGATAGTTTTGTTCAAGCCACACTCCGGCATCATACGCTTTTATGTCGGTTGTCGAATAGAAAACGCTGGATTGCATGATTTTTCCATACACAACATTTGAACGATAAACAAGCATTAAACACATTAATACAACTAAAGCAAACAGTAGCTATGGTTAACCAGTTTTTACGGAAACTTTTTTTGTTTTTGGCATAGTAAACTGTGAACTTTTCTTCTATAAAGACAAGGGAAACAGCCGCGAAAATTGCCATTGGAGGCGTCAAATAGTAAATAAACCATTGAAAGGGCATGTACAAACCAAAAATGTAAGATTCAGCGAAAAAAAGAGGAACAAAGAAAATAAGCATTAATATCGCATAAAAAATCAGCTTCTTTTGTCTTTTTAAAAGATAATATGAAATAAAAATGCCGCTTAAAGCAAAGAAAAATATGAAGCTGAAATTAGCCACGAAAGAATTAAAACTTGCTGCATGGAATCTGGGTAGCATAACTTTTTTCGGCAAAAAACACGTACTCGATGACAAGGCCAAGGTAAGGAAGCATAGCTTGGATATAATAGAGGAAGAACGCTATTCCTCCGCCTAATATTAACGCCACTACAACTTTAAGGTAGGCACCTTTGGATTTTATTAGCATATAGAGCAGGATTGGAGGCAACATTATAACGGCAAGAAACGCAGCAAGCTGATGAGACAAAACAACAGCAAAAGCCGCAAAAAAAGTGACTACAAGATACCCGAATTGCTCCATTGCTAAAGTTAAATAAAGAAATACCAAGAGAATAAACGTTATACCAAGCACTGTCGTATAGCCCCCCCACGCGTTGACCTCGTAGATAGGAAAACACATCAGCAACAAAACAGCGGCTACAGCGCCGATTTTTTTGTTAAAAAATTTTCTACCAATCAAATAAACAGAGAGGAACAGCAGCCAATCAATTATTACCGCTAAAGCTTTTACTAAAAAAATCTGTTGCCCAATGCCAGTTGCACCACTAAAAGAAATAAGCATTGCAAGCAAAAGCTCGTAAAGCGGAGGGGTCCAGCCTAAGTTAACTAAAGGGATTTTTCCTGTTTGCAGGAAGATTTGGGCTTTTTCCAAATGAACAGCAGGGTCATTTCCTAACACTACGCCATTCATTGATATGAGGGTGTAGAAAATGATGAAAATAAGCACAGAGAAAACAGTGATAAAGGCGATTTCAAGTTGTCTCTCTGTCAATTTACCCATCAAGGCGTCCAGCTATCCCCCGACTAGAGTGGCATTAGCTTTAACCTTAAAGATGGCAACTTCATTGTTAATAAATACAAGGTTAAATGCGGGGTCATCAGCAAATTTGGGGTTTAATTCAAAATCGCGATTTGCAATATAGGAAACTGAATATTCTTGCATAGCTGCTTGGTAATCGAACGTGGTCATAGGCAAAGCGACAGTTGGTTTTTGGGCGGTTTGAACATTATCGGTTATTGTTTTGTTGAGGCTTGCTGGGTTTTGTAGGTCAGTTTCGGAAACTGGGTAGATTCCAACTAAAATTTGAATTTCTGCTGTAGTTTTGCCTTGTAAATTGTAGGATAATTCTGTAACGCATGGATTTTCTGAATTAAATGAGGAAATTTCTGGCTGATTTTCAACAAAAATTAATTGGCCACATTCCTTCATGCCAACATCTAACATTGCAACAGTATTTCCACTTGGTTGCAGAAATTCGCCTTGGGAGTTTAAAATGAAATTAACCCAATCCAAGGAAACATTCGGATTGTTACTCTGGATTGCTATAGTCATATTTGCGAAGGTAACTCCTTTTGAAACGGTTAAAATTTCTGAGTAATTGAAGTCGCTGTTTCCTTTGTTAACGATAATTGAGGGATTATCAGTTTGCGCGCCGACAAGTTGCATGTTAGTTACAGGTATCTGTGTTATGTCAGTGGATTGAACAGATCCACCATTCTGAGAAAGCAGAGTAATCTCGCTATCATTAAACTGAAAGAACGAGTAGGGAAAAGGGGTCCAGTTAAGGTCAGCTAAAAACTCAGGGTTATGTCTACCAATGTATCCGCCATCTTCCCTAACCTGAATGTAACCATTATCAATTATGTAATCCGTATCAAGCAGATTAGCAGCAACAGTGGCTACGGGCAACTCTTGGTCAACCGTTAAATATTGTGGGGAAACCGCGCTTAAAGTTGGTCGCTGAGCAAACCCGCCAAGCCACCACCCGTAAAGAGCATCTGAAACAAACACTGAGCCAACTGGCGTGTTTTGCTTAGCCCACTGTATTGCTTGATAGCCAGGGTTGTTCATAACTTGGTAGAAACTTTGAATTGTGACGCCTTCCCAAGGAGTCAGAAAGAGCGGAAAGACGAAGAGCAGGATAAGCAAGAAGCCCAATAAAAAGGTAGAATAAATTGTTTTATGGGTTATCCGAGTTGAGATTCTCGATCTTAGACTTGTTTACGCTCTTCTTTGTTTTCTGTATTTGGCTGGTTAAAGCACGGTAGGTATCTATTGCTTGTGCAAAGTATCCTGAGGCGTGATCAATCATCACAGCGAAGAGTATTATGACTGGTAAAACTAGGAAGTATAGAAACCGATTATAATCCACAAAAAGCCCAAACATGAACCCTTGTGTTAACACTAAAGGAACTAAAAGCCACATGATAAGGAGAAACACTGGAAGCGAAAAAAATCGTCCTTTGTATTTTTTCGATAACAGAAAATACGGCAAAAAACAAGCAAAAAGTGCTAACACTATATCAAGAGGAACTACTCGCGTTGCAAGCAATGCTTGGTTAATTTCAGTAACTTCGGTAAATGATGAGTTGGCACTTAAATATGCGGGCACTGCATTTCGCTAGAAAAGGCGAAACAAGGACGGCTCCGCCAAATAGTGGCAGCAACCAATAGAGGACATTTTTTCTTGATGTACCGAACGTTTTAGGTGAAACCATTACACATAGCACAGTGCCCACTGTTATACCTACGAAAACGGCCGCGCTTAAAGAGTGAGTTAAAAATATTGAGCCAGCTAAAATAGAGGTTGATACAAGAAAAGGCGTTAGCGAAAATCTGTCTCTTTGAAGAAACAGATAGAAAGTTACTGGAATCAGAAGTAATGTGATTACGTTGGGGTAGCCTCCCCACATGAGCATTTCTACATCATAACTTGAGACTGCCACTAAAAACGCAACGATTAAAGCGGCTGATTCACTCCATACAGTTCGAGTTATCAAGTAAGCGCACAAAACAATAAGCGAAGAGAATAAAGCCACAATAATCGTCTGCGCCAGATAATCAGGCATTCCAGTCATCAGTATTATTCCTGCAGCGAAAATGTGGTATCCTGGAAAAGTCAAGGACACGCCTCCGCCCATCTGGTAGAAATCCGTTAGGAAATTTGTGTTACCTGACTGTGTAATTGAGTTGATGACGCTGGCGTGTAAGCCAATATCAGCGCCTGGCGGAAATGTTTGCCAAAGCATTAGAATTATACGGTAAATAAACGCGAAAGCAAAAATTAGCAATAGCAAGACATGCTTTTTGGTTGCTTTGAACATTTACCCCCCGCCTTTCCGATTTTTATCCTTTCGCATTCGATGAAATTATTAGTCAAGCTTAAATATGAAATTCGAGTATAAAAAGCCCAGAGTAATAAAAGGAAAAAAGGTGTTTAAATGTCATGGCTTAAATCTATGATGGAAAAAGAGCCTCCAGAACCAGAGAACCCATTGGGGATAATTGTAATAGGCAACATTGAACCAGACATGCATGACACAGCAAAAGAAGCAGTCAGAAGGTCACTAAAACGCGCAGGATTCAAAACAATTGACGTCGGAAAAAGCGTTGCACCGCAAGTTTTCGTTGATAAAGCAAGAGAAAACAATGCGAACATAATCGCAATTTCAGTAAACACAGTGCCTGCAAAAAACAATCTAGCAAAACTAGATGAAGCATTGAAGGCAGCCGGATTAAAAGGCAAAGTCGCAATAATCATGGGCGGCGCTGCAGTCAAAAAAGAAGACGCTGACGCATTAGGCGCACTATTCGGTAAGAACAAAGAAGAGGCACCCGAGTTAGCAAAGAAAGCTATGGGTATGATTAAGAAATAAATCCATCAGATGTGGAAAAAATGTCCTTTAAATTCAATACGAAACAAAATATCTACACTGTAGGAAAAGCTAAAGTAGGCGGTCAGCCAGGGGAATTACCCACTTTTCTGATTGGCTCTATCTTTTGGCTAGGCCAGAAAATGGTTCAAGATGCAAACAAAGGGATTTTTGATGCGAAAGAGGCAGAAAAAATAATTAATACGATGCAAACTCAAAGTGACATTACTGGTGTACAATTCGCTTTCGACATTGTTGGAACAACTGATTTAGCTTTTGAGAAGTACATTGACTTCGTATCAAAGCACAGTGATGCACCACTGATGCTTGATGCCATGAGCCCAAAGACACGTATGACGGCAGCTACAATGGCTAAAAAAATGGGTCTTTCAGACAGATGCTTATACAACTCAGTGTACAAAGGCGTTACCGATGCTGAATTGGCGAATTTGAAGGAAAGCGGAGTCAAAATGTCTATAGTGCTCGCTGATAATCCAAAAGATAATACCCATCGAAGGAAAGATGGCTGTTATAGAAGAAGCATTAGCATTGGCTGCAAAAGGTGGAATCACAAAGCCTCTAATCGACACAGGAATTCCCGCATTCGCTCCAGACATGGGCACTGCAGTAAGAACCATACCCATAATGAAAGAGAAGTATGGTCACCCAGTAGGATTAGGCAGCGGAAACGTTGTCACAACCATGGGTTGGGTTAAAGCGAACTTTGCCAAAGAATTCCGCCCCGGATGCAGAACCGCAACCAACGCAATAATGCAAACAGTAGGCGCAAACTGGCTAATGATCGGACCCGCAGAACAGGCAGAATGGGTATTCCCAGCAGTTGCAGTAACTGACACATACATCGCATCAGCCGCAGGCGACCTTGGAACAAGACCAATAGAAGAAACTCATCCAATCTACAAAGCCTTCATGTAAACTTCTTCCTTTATTTTTTATTTTAAAACGTTTGAAGTGTTAAAAACTGAAACCAGTCAGATGGCTCGAAATTATCGTTGTTTTCACAGCTTTAACCTTGCTATTAACTTATTTTATACCGGGCAACTCGTTGTTTGCTGTTTTTCGCTATGTTTTCGGTTTTGTTTTTGTCGCGTTTTTGCCCGGTTACTGTTTAGTTAACATTCTGTTTATGAATAGAAACAAGCTTGATTTAGTAGAAGAAATGGTATTGTCGGTTGCGTTAAGCTTTGGCTTAGATGGGCTTGTAGGTTTATTTTTAGGTCTCTCACCAATCGGGATTAACTTCACTTCAATAACAATTTCGCTTAGTGCTGTGGTTTTAGTTTTTGCGGCAGTTGTTTTTATTAGAAGGGTAAGAGAGCTTCATGCGCAAACGCTTCAGCAAGTAAGCGCCTGAGGTTTTATGGAGAAATATTCCAAAAGTTAAAGCTGAAGTTTGTCAGTTGCGGCGATCTGCTTCAAGCTACAACCTGTTTCTGTTGCCTCCGTTGATAGGATTGGAAATTGGTGTTTCAACATTTTTTTGTCTCTAAACTTCTTAACCCTGTTTTTCCTGCCAGCTAAGAAAACATTATATTGTATTCAAACGTAGAAATCCATCTGCAGAAGGGCATACTTCAACATGAAAATTACGCTAGTTAATCCTCCTTATCCGCTAAGCGTACATTCACATCCACCATTCATTCCGCTGGGCCTTGCGTATTTAGGTGCGGTTGCAGAAAAAGCAGGCCACGACGTCACAGTTATCGATTGTCAAGCAGAAAAACTCAGCTACGATGCCTTTCGCCAAAGAATCAGCAAAATTCCATCAGACATTATCGGGGTAACAGCCACAACCTTACTCTATAAATCTGCAATGCAGTTAATCAATATAGCCAGAGAAGCCCATCCGAATGCTGTAACGATGCTTGGCGGTTCACATGGCACCTTCTGGGATGAAAATGCGCTCAATGAATATCCGAGCTTAGATATAGTTGTGCGCAGGGAAGGCGAAGCAACCTTCATAGAACTCCTTGAAGAGCTTCGAACGGAAAGCAGCTTAGATAAAGTTTTAGGCATTACTTTTCGCAACAAAGAAGGCAAAGTCAACCGGACCCCAGACAGACCTTTCCTTGAAGATTTAGATGCCCTTCCTTTTCCAGCACACCATCTTCTGCCGCTTGACTCATTGAAACGAATGGGCAAAATACTTTTCCCGCTGATCACAAGCCGAGGCTGCGTTTACTGGTGTGACTTCTGCAGCACCGTCCGCATGTTCGGCAGAGGATACCGCATGCGCAGCCCCAAAAACGTGGTGGACGAGATGGAGTTAGTTCACAAGAAGTATGGTATAAACCAAGTCACCTTTTACGATGATGCCTTCACAGTCAACCGAGAACGAGTTGTGAAAATCTGCGAAGAGCTACACCAGAGAAAACTGGATATGATGTGGGACTGCGGAACACGTGTGGACATGGTTGATCGCGAACTCCTCGAAACCATGCGTGGCGCGGGTTGCATAGCGGTTTGGCTAGGAGTTGAATCAGGCTCTGAAGCTATCTTAGGCGCCATGAACAAACGCATAAAACTCAACCAGACACGCTTAGCCTACAAAACCGCCCATGACGTTGGATTAATGACCATAGCCAACGTTGTACTGGGTTTCCCAGGCGAAACAGAGCAAACCGCCCGAAAAACCATAAACTTCGTTAAAGAATTGAATCCTGATGATGTAGGCTTCTATGTCGCGACACCTTACCCTGGCACGCCAATGTACGAGCAGGTTATCAAGAACGGCTGGTTAAGAGTCACTGACTTCAACAAATACGACACCGCCACACCAACCTTCGAAACACCGTCGCTTAGCATAAAGAAACTAGGCAGAAATCCGCTACAAGGCATACCAAGAATTTTACCTGCGGCCAGGCTACGTTCTGAAGATGATGCGAAGAGGCGGAACCTACGGCATCTCAGCCGTCAAAACATCAGCTGCCTACGGACTCAGAGCCATGCACATCAAACTCTCATAACTTTCAAAATTTTTAATTTTATGAAAGCATTTGTGTGGCTGGTTTTTGCCACAAATATTAGGGGTACCCTGTAGGTAGCAGCGCTTGTGTGTGCACAAGCCCACCCTCCGGTCTACTAGATGATCCTATTAGACGCCAAACATGATTCAAAATAGTTCAACATAGACGCGAGGTCCCGCACTTTCAACATAAAATGGTTCTTTTCTATGTACAATTTGGCCCAATCAACATAGACTTACCGTAGGATAGTTTGTTATTAGGTTGACCTATTTTTGATTAAGAGAAAGTATTGCTAGATAAAATATCTGTTTGATTAGAGCAAAAAAACTCAAATACGAAAAAGTGTGGATGCTATGCTTTTAGCATCTTTTCCCATCGGTTGAAGAGTTCTAAGACTTCGTCGCCGTTGTGGTCTTTGAGGAACTCACGTTTCTCTTTGTTGGCAACGCATTTCTTTTGGAACTCGCGGATGTAGTCAGCTTTCTCTGCTAGGAAGATTATGCCGTCGACTCCTTGCCTTGCAACGCGTGTGGCAACCGTCATGATTTGATCTGCCGGTGCAACAGTGTCCCATGTTTCGTTTGGACCGCGTACATAAAAGTTCACCATGACTGGTTTCTTTAGGAAGCTCTTGTAGCCTCTTGCAATAGTTTCCCAATACCACGGAGTTGGGTAAGCCTTACTGAACATCGGGATAACGAAGTAATCAGCGTATTGTGCCATGGCTTCAAAGTCATAGCCAAAGCGTTCTTTGCCCATCAAAGGATCAGGGAGACAGTTAACGAAGAGAGGTTTACCTGAAACTACTTCTTTGACTTCGGCAAGGAAGTCAGTCACTGTTTTTGCGCGCCACGCAACCCAGCTCAAACCGCTCTTCGCCTGCTCTTTGACGCATCTTGGGCAGGTGCAAAAGCCTTGGTCTGCGAAGTGTTGGCTGCTGATGCTTATGCCAGGGGTGACTTTGGCGCTTTCAGCGATGATCTTTAAGTTGTATTCCCTTGCTTCCGGGTTAGTCATGCATACGACGTCCCAGCGAAGGTTAAACCTTTTATTGGTGCGGAGCGATGGACCCCAGGAGCTCACGGAAACCCAATCGGGGCGTTTTGCCGCCATGAAGTTGTCGCCGAAGCATGCGATGTTAGTGTACATTTCAGGGTTAGGTTTTCCAACGATTCCAGACTCTGATTTTAAACGGTAAAAGTTGTAGTCGACGCCTTCAACAGGCTCGGGTTGATAAAGAAATACGCCGAATTTCAAGTTTTAAATTCCCCATTATAGCTTGTTTTACCTACCGAATAAAATCGCAAGTTATTTAAGTCTTTTCAGTTTTAACCTCAGTAAAAGCTTCCCTAACAATCTTGATTAACACCTGTTTTAGAAAAGGCGGCAAATCAACTGAATCATACCCAAGCGACTTAGAGCCACCCTCGGTGCTTAAGGCTGAGTTGCCAAAGCACCTGCTTAGGTCAGAAGCTTCCCCAAGTTCGACCGGCAACAGGTTCTTTTCTACGTCGTCATCAAGCTTAGCAGCCGCCAACAGATAAGTCAAAGCAAGCGGTTTATTCTTCAAAATTTCAGACAACTTCTCAGCGTCAACAGCTAAGCCATCGACTTTAGATATCTCAACTGCTAGCTTTTCCAGAGGAAGATGTCTCTCTTTAAGTCTATCCAGCACTGTTCGGTTAGCCCAAATTGGCTCCTGTTTCAAGAGGGCTTCTGTAACGGCTTTTCTTGTGCAGTATCCTACGGCTTTGCCGAGTTTTGACGCTGGTCCGCCATAATAGATGACTTTGCCTTTGCATGGTGAAGCTACCGTAACGCTGTCAGTTATTGAGCCGGTGGCTGAGTCTCCAGTGTAGAGGCTGCGGACATCTAAATCTCTGAGTGCCGCCGACTTTGCTTCGGTGGCTGTAATCAGTGAAGCCACCATGCAGCTGTCGGTCGGGTTCGCGTCGATTAGTACTATAATGTTTATTGTGCCGCGGATTTCTTGAACATCCATCTCTTCGCCTGAGGATTCTCCATGTTTGCAGCCTGCAGTTGCGGCAACGCTGACTGAAAAATCGTCTAGCTTTCTGGTTATGAGGCTGTAGTTTTGGATTTTTGCGGCAGTTACCATCGCAAGATAGTCTTTTGTGAACCCTAGCTTTGCTGCCGATGAAGTGATTAATTCAAGTGGGTCAAGGTGCAGGGAACGGTCATTGTACCCTTCCGGCACGCCTACATTGAGGACAGCTTTAACCTGTTTGAACCCACCATTATAAAATGCTGAACTTACGGTTTTTAAAGCACTATCACAAAATACGGCTAGCACATTGTCTTTGATAATTAATTTAGTGTTATCTGCGAGGTTAAACTGTTTCATGCCAGCCTGCCTTCTAAGCAGTCTCTTAGGGCTTGCTTATAGTAATGGCTTTTGCTGGGCACAGATTTACGCAAACACCACACTTCGTGCACTGAACGACATCAATGACTTGGGGCTTTCGATTTTTTCCTTCTTCAAGCGCACCTTGCGGACAAACACCGATACAGATGAGCCCTGCACAGGAACTACATTTAGCCAAGTCAATCAGAATAGATGATTTCTGCTGCTTGCCCATGCGAATCAAATCTTAGTGAAGCGCCAAGAATATATTGTTTGCGCGCACAGAATAAAGACCATGCAGATAGGCTTAGTTACATACAAGCCCGAGAAAGTTGAGGGCTATGAGTTCAACGTTTACTACTCAAAATGGGCAGACGGCCAAGCTTTTCCAGCAGCAAAAGACATGCAAAACGACGTAACTGTCTTCTGCGACGCTAAAGCAATACGCGAAGACCCAAGCATCGTTGCCCTCTCAAACTTTGGTCCAGCACTTAGAAAGAATAGGCGGTCCAATTTTCCTTTTGATTATGTCTGCCCGACTCATCCAGAGTACAGAGCGAAAGTTTTGAGTTATATTGGCAGCTTAAGCAAAGAACACATTACGGGCGTAACATTAAATCTTTATCATTTTCCTGACCAAGAATACTGCGTTTGTCCCAGATGCACTGAGCAGTGGAAGAAAAGTGGCTTAACTTGGACAGAGTGGAGAGCCCAGACGGTAACTAAATTTGTCTCTGACGCTAAGGCGCTTGTGAAGGGCAAGTTCGCAGTTGAAATTTATCCGGACCCTGTGCTTTCAAAGGAAAGGTTCGGTTTAGACCTAGAAGCCATTGGCGACCTTGTAGATTATTTCCATGTGCCTCTTTCATCAAGAGATTACTTTACTAATTACTGGGCAGTCACGTTGGCAAGAGACTTTGTAGCCCTGCTAAAGAAGCCTGTAGTTTTAGAATTAAGCGCGGAAATGCCAACCGACGAAAAGCTCGATGCATTGCTAAAGACGGTGGCATATGTTTCAAGGCTCAAGCTGGATGCCGTATTGCTGCTGGTGCATGATTCCGAGAACGCCCGGCAGGTTTGCAGTTATGCGGTTCAGAACCGTGACTTAAGAGACTGGTTTGAGAAGTACTGTTTTGAAGAAATGACTCGAATAGTGGATGGATGGGCTAAACTCTACTAAGAAAAGGTTAGCCGCTATTTGATACAGTAAAAGCCTGCTTGCATGTAGGAGCACCAAAGCATCTCGACGGTTGAGAAACCCGCTTTTCTTAGTAGCGAAAGATGTTCTTCTATTGTTATCGGATGATATTCAACATCGAATCTTTCCAAGTGCTTTTGAACGGCTGCCAAGTCTTTTCCTTTTGAAAGCTGAAAGTTTTTCCAATTTTCTTTGCCTATTTTGACGCCCTCAGTCGTGAAAGGACGGATGTTTTCAAAGGTAACGTAAACGCCTCTTGGTGTGAGTAATTCAAAGCAGACGTCAGTAGCTCTAATTCGTTCCTTAGGGGAAATGTAATGGTGGGATTGTATAGCGGTGATAACATCAGGACTTACCATATTCTTGGGCAAGTCTTGGGTGCTTGATGGTTCCAAGAATTGAACCCTGCCGTTTGGAGCGTTTGCCAGCTTTTTCTTGGCATTGTTTAGCATTTCTTGTGATGGGTCAGCAAGAAGGAAGTTGGTGCCTAAAAATATAGAGAGAGCCTTTTGTGCAAGTGTGCCAGTTCCGCAACCAGTATCCAACCAGTTTTCGGGCTCAAAACGCATGGCTTTTATCAAGTTGATGGTTTCTTGATGAAAAACATCGTAATAAGGAATTGTGTTGCGGACTTGTGAGTCGTAATCGCCTGCTGGGTGGGGAGTAGAATTATCTAACTTTACCATATGCTCTCTTTCCCAGTAAGAGATGAATTGCTTTTCGTTTTAACTTTTACGCTCGTAACTTAACAAAAGAGTGCAGAGCTTATTTTCTGATTATTTTTTTCAGGGTTTTTCTGTATTCTCTTAGCCGCCGCATGTCTAGGTATCGTGTCAAAATCGAGTCTTCTGGCGCATCGGTTACTTCACCAAGTATGCCCCATGGAGCAATAATTGCGCTTCTTCCACCTCTCATGCTGGAGCACACGTTTCCCACCTTAAGCAGAAACAAGCCATAATCGCGTGCAATCTGCTCAGTTAACGGGTGACCTTTCACTGTTGGGTGGGTGCCCATTGCTGCAACGGGTAGAGAAAGAATTTCCGCGCCCAAGTCGGCTGTGCGTTTTACAAGGTCGGGGTCAAATGTGTCAGCACACACCAGTAATCCAATTTTGCCGATTTCCGTGTCGACTACAAGAGGTTGAGTGCCTTTGGCAACGCCAGCTTTGATTTCAGCTTGAATAGGATTTATTTTTTTGTACTTAGCTAAAAGAGAACCGTTCTTCCAAAATGTGCTTGTGTTATAATATTTCCCATTATCTTCTTCAAGCACTGAACCGCCCAACAAGTAAATATCGGGGATTTCCTTAGAAATTTCAGTCAGAAAATTCAGAGTTTCTTTGCAGGTTTCCTTGGAAATGCGTGATGCATCAGTGAAGTCTGCCATGCAATTTGGAACGGTGAAGTATTCAGGCAGAGCGATTAAGGCTGGCTTTTGCTTGGCGGCTTTTTGGATAGATGTTTTGGCTGCTGCTATATTTTCTTGAAGTGAGTTTCGTATTTTCATGTGAAGTAGGCTTGTCTTCAATGTGGATCCCTAGGTATGTTAGTTTGGTTGTGTTATTGAGTTTGAGTTTTGTTCTTTTAAATGTGCTGTTTGCAGGCTAATGAATTATCTGCTGTTTGTGTAAGACTGCGTCTGTTCAGTATTTTGCCCACTTTCAACACATATGTTTATTATTTTTTTGCTTTTGTTTGCATATGGAGAAACCTTAAATACTGGATATAGGACAAACAATGTATTACGAGGCTTAAGAAATGACTCTAGACCCATCCGAAGTCACTAAACTTTTACCAGAAGTTAGAACTTTAGTAAACAAAGTTGTTAAGAAAAACATGGCTGACGGCTTCTTGTTTTCAGCTGGAACAGACACCCAGATAATCGCATATGAAGCAGTGAAATACAAACCCGACATCCCATGTCTCACTTTAGCTTTTAAACATGGAACCCCCAAAGACACCGAATATGTCAAGAAAATGGTAGAGCTCCTGCACCTGAAACAGGAGACTTATCAATTCGGCAAAGAAGATGTACTGAAATTTTACCCAAAAGTCGTGGAAGCTCTCAAAAAATACGACCCTATGGAAATTAGAAACAGCCTACCCGTCTACATCGGCTTAACCCTTTTCAAACCAAAAGGAATAAAGAGTGTATTCACGGGCGACGCACTAGACGAGCTTTTCGGTTACCCATGGCAATTCCACTTAACTGAAGCTGAATTTGCAAAGAAACAAGAGGAAATGTGGGCAGAAATGGGCTTCTCCTCAGTACCTATGGCAGAATCTCTTGGAATGGAAATCAAGTCACCCTACAGGGACCCAGCCTTCATGAAGTGGGCAATGAAGCTACCTATCAAATATAAGATAAACATGTATAACGGCGTAAAATACAGCAAATGGATAATGCGCAAAGCCTACGAAGACGTAATACCTAAAGACATCATTTGGAGACCAAAAGCGCCACTTGAAGCAGGAACCGGAACAGAAACGCTCCGAACATACTTCAATGACATGGTCACCGACAAAGACTTCGCAGAGAAAAAGGCAGCCATCAAAAAAGCAGATGACGTCGAAATCCAAGACAAAGAACAGTTGCTTTACTATGAAGTTTTCCGCAAAAAATTCGGTAAGCCAAAAGACGTGTTCCCCAAGGTTGCAGGCGGCGTCGAATGTCCAAAATGCCACAGCTACATCAAAACTAAAATACAGTTCTGCAAAACCTGCGGAGCTTACCCAATCTAAACTTTCTTTCTATTATTTTTTTGAAATTTCTTGGCTTCTATTATTTTGAGAAAGACTTAATTCTTTAATTTAGTACTTGTGGGCGTTAACGAGAGGGTTAAAGTTGGCTAGTCTTTCACAATTAAAGTGGGCAATGGCAACTTCAATTTTCTTAGCCGCCTTCATATTTGGTCTTCTCGTTTTTGCAATTGTTTACTTCTTGCAATTAGATGTTTTCATTGGGTTACTTGTCGCTTTAGCTGGTACCGCACTCTTCATACTGTTTGAGTATGCGATAGGTCCAGTTATGGTTAAAGCTTCAACAAAGCTGCGTTACCTAAAGCCTGGCGAGAACCCCTGGCTTGAAAAAACAGTTAAAGATTTAGCAGACAAAAGCGGTTTACCAATGCCCAAGTTGGCTATAGTTCCAAACAGTACTCCCAACGCGTTTACTTTTGGCAGATCCCAAAGCAGCGCCACTTTAGCGGTGCATGAAGGTCTTCTGAGAAGTTTGAAGGAAGATGAAATTAGAGGCGTAATAGCTCACGAGTTAGGTCACATTAAACATAAAGATTACATTGTGATGACTGTTCTCTCCGCGCTGCCGTTAATTGCCTACATAATTGCAGAAGTAGCGTTGATATCAGGCGCGTTTAGCGGCGGCGGAAGCACCAGTGGCGGAAGAGGAGGAAAAAACCAGGGCAATGCAGGTTTAATATTAATCTTAATCGGAGTAATCTCGTTTATAGTGTACATACTAACATTTTTGATCGTTATGAGGCTTAGTCGTCTCCGGGAACATTTTGCTGACTCATACTCCGCTTACGTGACAGGTTCGCCTCAGAGAATTAGAAAGCGCCTTGGCAAAAATCACTTATGGCTTATCCATTTCGCCCAAGCCACCTGAGGGAGCAAGAGCGTTCTACATTGCAGACCCGGCAACGGCGAAGCAGGAAGTTAAAGAAGTCATGGAGAAAAAAGACGAGTACGATTTAGATCATGATGGGGTTTTGGATGAGCGCGAGTTGGAATTGGCAATGGAGAAAGAGTCCAAAAGCACATGGCACCAAATTAACAGCTTGTTTTCGACTCACCCGCCGACGTTTAAGCGCATTTTGCTTTTGCGCGAAATTGAACAGGAAATGGACACGGGAAAATACAATAGCGACAAAATATACACCCATGTCTAAAATCGCGCCCATCTTTTGGTTAAAATTAATTAAAGCGATGCGAAGACTAATATTTCTCCAGAAACGATTTAGTATAAAACCTAAAAGAGAAACCTAAAATGACGATTTATTGTCCTGAATGCGGCGGAGAATGCCATTACGAAATAGGCACCAAACGTTATATCTGCAAAAGCTGCGGGTTATCAATGACACAGCAAGAACTCAATGATTTGCGAGACAAGAACAGGCCAAACGAGGAAACAGCAGAGGAAGAGAGAGAAAACCGCCGAAAAGAATACCTCAAATGGTACCTTAGCAAAAAGTAAAACGGCACAGCCAAGTAAGGTTTAACCGTTTAGCTAGCAAACACTATAAAATATACTTTTTAGTTACGTGGACTATCGAGTGAAGGCTATGACGGTGAACATTGAAATAATCTGTGTAGGCAACGAGTTACTGATTGGCAAAGTAATTAACACAAACGCTCATTGGCTCGGTAAACAAGTAACAAATCTCGGAGCCAACGTTAAGCGCATAACAGTAGTAGAGGATACTGTAGATGAAATAGCCAAGGTTATTTGCGAAACCATAAAGCGAAAACCGCAGTTCATAATTACTACAGGCGGGCTGGGTCCGACTTTTGACGATAAAACTTTGCAGGGCATAGCCCAAGCGTTAAACCGCAAATTAGAAATCAACCAGAAGGCGTTAGCGATTGTTAAGGAAAAATGCGAAGAATACGCCAGAAAAAGGCAGCTCTCAACAACAATTGAATTAACACCGCCTAGAGTAAAAATGGCAACTTTACCGGAAAAAACAGAGTCAATCATCAACCCAATCGGCACTGCACCTGGAGTGCGCGTAGATCTGGAGGGAACTGTTCTGTTTGCCCTGCCCGGTGTGCCTTCAGAGATGGAAGCGATTTTTACGGAGACGATAGCGCCACTGCTAAAAAAAGCCATAGGTGACAGGGTTTTTTGTGAAAAAAGCATGTTTCTAAGTAACATAATGGAGTCGAATTTGGCTCCGTTAATTGACAAAGTCATGATTTCCAATAAGGGAGTTTACATAAAGTCTCATCCGATGGGTGTAGAAAATAAGCCGCATATAGAAATTCATTTAACAATTGCAGCCAAAGCTGAAGAAGAGCCAATGAAAATTCTTGAGAAATCCATGAAGCAACTTTCAATTTTGGTTGAAGAGAACGGCGGAAAAGCCGTCTTCTAAGCTTATTTCGCAGTCGTAGACCAAATTTTTCGTCGGGTAGCGGGAGGGTAGGTCAATTTTGCTGGTGGAAATTAGCAGCTAAATTTGGGGTGAAAGGGGTAATCAGTAGAATTGTCGATCAAGGAAGAGTTTTAACTTTCGGTCGGGGCATCCTCAAAAAGTGTGATATGTTGATGGCTGTAAGCGAAAAATGAAAAAAGGAAATAAAGTTAAGAAGGGGAAAGTTTATGCTTTTTTGGCTTTTTCTAGTTCTTTGCGAAGCACTTCTGCCTTGTCTGTTTGTTCCCAGGTGAATTCTGGTTCTTCTCTTCCGAAGTGGCCGAACACTGCTGTTTTCTTGTATATTGGTCTTAGCAAGTTTAGTTGATCAATGATTGCTTTAGGCCTCATGTCGAAATGCTTTTTCACTAAGTCGAGAATTTGGTCATCTGTCAGTTTCCCAGTTTCAGAAGTATTTACCAGCACAGAGATTGGTTGCGCTACCCCGATTGCGTAGGAGATTTGGATTTCACATTGGTCAGCTAAGCCAGCGGCGACAATGTTTTTGGCGATGTACCTTGCCATGTAACAGCCTGAACGGTCAACTTTTGAGGGGTCTTTACCGCTGAAGCATCCGCCACCGTGACTTCCAACTCCGCCGTAAGTGTCAACAATGATTTTTCTGCCGGTTAATCCTGAATCTGCGAGGGTTCCGCCGATTACGAATCTGCCTGTGCCGTTTATAACGTATTTTATGTCTTCAGCAATCATGTCTGCGGGTATAACGTTCTTGATTACTTTTTCAATAATATCTTTTTTTAATGTTGCATCGTCAACTGACCCGTTATTTTGTGCGGCAATAACAACAGCTTTAACACATCTTGTTTTGCATCCGTCATATTCCACTGTTACTTGAGATTTGCAGTCGGGACGCAGATAAGGCATAAGTTTTGTTTTTCTGCATTCAGCTAAACGCTTAACAAGCTTATGCGCCAGCATGATCGGTAGGGGCATGAGCTCTTTTGTCTCGTTTGTTGCGTAGCCGAAAACCATTCCTTGGTCGCCAGCGCCCTGCTCATGGCCTTCGGATTCCGTGACACCCATAGAAATGTCTTTAGACTGCTCAGTAATTGAAGTCAAGATGCCGCATGTTTCCCAGTCTAAGCCATCTTTAGCATTGTCGAACCCGATTTCTTTTAGGGTTTGGCGAACAATTTTCGGGATGTTTACGTAGGTGCATGTGGTTATTTGCCCCGTAATCATTACGGTTCCCTGCATAACGAGGGTTTCGCAGTCAACTCTTGCTTTGGGGTCTGTGCTGAATATTGCGTCTAAAACGCTGTCGGATATTTGGTCTGCCACCTTATCTGGGTGACCTTCTCCAACTGACTCTGAAGTGAACAAGTATTTTCCAGTTTTTTTCATAAGAATCGTTCCGTTCAGTTGCAATAAGAAACTAACATACTTTGCATTTTTCTTAAAAGGTTTTCTGTTAAAAATATTCCGCCGAGAAATATCAAGCCTCCAATTTTGGTACACTGTTAGTTTCTGGGAACAACTCTATGTTATTTGCCATTTTTGAAACAGTTGTTTTGGTTTGCTTTTTTGGTTTAGGGTTTGAATTGTTTGCAGGTAGAATCGCAAATAATCGTGAATAATCGCGTTTAATCGCAAATAATCGTGAATAATCGCGTAGAGGAATGCATATGCGATTACAAGAAAAGTCAGTTTCAAATCGACTGCGGTTAACCAAGTTGAAGTAATGGCAAGATCATAACTCAAATGACCTCTAACCTAACAGCAATAGCGAAAAATTTTTCGAGGCAGAGCTGATGAGAAATATCAATATACTTCCTCTTGCAAAAGTGATTTTAACTGCAAATGACACAGACAGGAAGATGAATAACATGAAGGCAACTGTATTTACTGAGAAAGCGCCAAAACCGGTAGGTCCATACAATCAAGCGGTGAGGGCAGGCAAATTCCTATTTGTTTCAGGGCAACTGGCAATCGATCCAAAGGAAGGTAAAATCGTTGCCAAAACCGTGACGCTCCAGACAAAGCAGGTTATGGAGAACATAAAAGCCATCTTGGAAGCTGCGGGTGTTAGTTTGAAAGATATTGTTCAATCCAACGTGTTCCTTTCTTCTATGGCCTCGTTTGATGAGTTCAACAGCAAATACGCCGAGTACTTTGATGAGGAATTTCCTGCTCGCGCCACAGTCGGCACAGAATTAAGGGCAGATGCTCTTGTTGAGGTTTCAGTTGTTGCTTACAAAGACTAATCCGCATGGTTCTTTGACAAATTATAAAAACTTAACCAACAATTAGTTAGGGCAGGGCAAAATATGGCTGTATCGCTAAAAAAGTTTATACAAGAAATAGCTGGGAAAAAAGCTCCCGGGCCATCAACTACCTTTACGGTATTCCATGTCTTCTATGCTTTAGAGCTTATGTCGCGGGAACCTCTTGGCAGAAATAAGCTGGCTAAGAAACTCAACGTTGGCGACGGAGCAGTCCGCACAATAATAAGCAGACTTAGAAATGCTGGTCTAATTGAAACCTCAAAAGAAGGCTGCAGTTTAACGAAGATGGGTTTAGAGGTTTGGGGGCAGTTTGAACAAGTTTTTCCTAAACGCGTTGAGATTCCGAAAAATGAATTGATTGAATCTGAATTTGTTTTTGCTTTTTTGGTGAAAAACAGCGGGCAAAAAGTTCGATCAGGAATAGATCAGCGCGATGCGGCTATCATAGCGGGTGCACGTAAAGCCCTAGTTATCGTTTTTAAAGACGGTCATTTGTGCATTGAATCAGTCAGTGAATGTATCGAGAAGGATTATCCGAAGGCAGCATGCGAAATTCTCAGGGAATTCGCGCCTCAGGACAACGACGCAATTGTTATTGCTGGTGCTGATTCAGCTCTGAGAGCTAAGCGTGGGGCTTTTGCAGCGAGTTGGTCGCTGATTAGCGCTTAACTTTTTAAGTTGTGTATTTTTCTCCTTCGTTTAAGATTCTCTCAAGGACTGTGTTAATGTTTGTCATGCCTTCGTTTGTTTTGGATGAAAGGGGCATGAGCAAAAATTGTAATCCGAGCTTGTTGATGGCTTGCATCATGTTGC
The DNA here is from genome assembly GCA_963767735.1 of Candidatus Bathyarchaeota archaeon. Lineage (GTDB taxonomy): Archaea > Thermoproteota > Bathyarchaeia > Bathyarchaeales > Bathycorpusculaceae > Bathycorpusculum. The sequence goes on from CAVYES010000008.1 coordinate 39,966, forward strand.
GGCTGAACAGACGTTTTGTGCCTTCAAGTTTCTCTTCAATTGCGTCTTCCAACGCTCTTGTGTTAGCTGACCAAGTTGCAATTGCTTGCACATCCTTTTTTGGTAGCAAATCGATTTTGGAGAGAACATGCAGTTGCGGCTGGAAGAAACGATTGTAAACTGCGGCGGAAAGAAACATGTTTGAAACATAGTTCATCGGATTAGCTGAGAATACAGCGTCAAAGAGGTAAATTAACGCTTTAGGCTCCTTTGTTAACTCATCAACAATGTATGGTCCGCTCGCCCGGAAAGCAAACAGCTCCATCTGCCCAGGAGTATCAACCAAAACGATGTCAGCGTGGGCTTCTTCGATGTCGCGTGTCAAATTTTCGATTTCATCAGCAATTAAATCTGCAGCCATAATCAAAGCGCCATTTGGACCTAAACCATACTTCTCCATTATATCGCCGACATCGACATAGTTGCGCACATCAACATCCGGCGAGTAAGGCAACTTCAACGCACCAGGATCCAAATTAACAACGGCGACATCCTGCTTAGACATTTTTAGCCATTCACTAAAAGCTGCAGTGAACAAAGATTTACCAGAACCAGCTGTTCCAATAACAAACGCGAGGGGCACCTTTTTTTCTCTCCGCTAACGTGTGAATGAAACTAAAAGTAATAACCTTTCTGTATCAAGCGCCCAGCACTAAATAGCGAAAACCACACAAAATTGAACAGACTGATTCGGGTTGTTTTTTTAATTTGGGCTTGGTTTTGTTTGCAGGTTGTGTGCTTTTTTGTGCTTTTTTGTGTTGAATTGTGCGGATTTGTGTGGAATTGTGCCGGATTATTGAAGAGTCACTCTGAGTTGTTTAGCGGCAAATTTTGAACAAGCCGTTCTAAGTTGCTTTTTTGGTTTAGAACTCGATTCGTTTGCAGGTTGAGTAAAGAAAAGTAACAGAAAGTAAGGAAACGTAAGGAAAAGTAAAGGAAAGTAACAGAAAATTTCCGTATGCATAGGCAAATTTTCGTGGCTTGAACAGTTTTGATCCGCAGAGATAGTCGAATTTGATTGCATTATTTTAGGGATGCGTGGATTACTTTTTGGAGGTGTAGATGAAATATATCGCCGGATAAAGTTAAGCAAGCATACTAACAGTATTGATACTAATAAGACGATAGAAGAGAAAACAAACCTTGAATGCACTCGGTAATAGCCCTAACTTATTCAAGTAGAAGGCACTAAATTCTCTGTGAATGTGGTTATTCCTGATGGGACGTAAAATGACTTGTAAACGTTTTCTTGATATGCATATGGTGGAAGGTTAAATACATTGTATGATTGTCCACCTGTCAGCAAAACGCTGTATTGACCATTAACAACATTTGCACTTGTGTTAAATGTTCCACTTAAACTTTCGAAATAAAGAATACTAGCATTGTGAGGAGAAACCGTACCAGATACTTGCACTACGTTGTTCAATTCAGTTGGCAACTTAATAACTGCACCAATCCATATTCCTAACACTAAAACAACCACTAAACCAACTGCAATACCAATGATTACTTTACTAGCCATTCTGCTAATCTCCTTTTTTTATTTAGCTTATTCTGAGAATTGAAGATTTAAGACTTATCTACTCTGTAATAGCGAAGTTCCTAACCCTCGAATATACTCTTGGTAATAGCCCTAAAAATGAAAATATCGCTTTACTCCCTTACTGAGAAAGTGGGCAATACAAAATGCTGAATAGACGATTGGTCCAATAATCTCAAAATAAAAGCCTTCTGAAATGCGGTTCTGTGAAGTCCTCGGTTGAAATGGGGTTCATGTGAAAATTCGGTTGATTTACACGTATTTATTCTCGTTATTACAATACCATCGCTTGTATTGTTCTATGTATGTTAGGGGTTGTCCACATGAACTACAATAAATTTTTTGTTGAGGGCTTGACATGGAACTGGGCACTGAATATAATCTAATAATTCTCTGTTCAGCCTGAGCGAATCCCCCTGCAAATCCAACACCGAAACCAATCATCGACATTCCAGCTATGCCACTATCCAAAAGACTGTATGCTCCAAAAATTGCTGAGAAAGTTATAGCGAGTCCAGCGATGATTAGACCCACTGAAATTATTGAGACAACTCTATTATACTTCTTGATTTTTATTTCTTTTTCATCCATGTTAGCCTATTTCTACACTATGCGAATTTAACACTTATCACCATAGAAACTATAGGACAAAAAACTTGATGTACCAAGAAAGAAAATGCTCGTTAATAGCCCTAACCATTAATGTACTTTGCAGAATATTGGAATTAACATTTCAAGACAAAGATGTGCGAATCACTTTTTGATAGACGTAAAGGAAGTAGAAGGCTGTAAAGACCGTCAGGGTAATTTCAAGAAGGAGGATGGTGGGGTTTGTCTCTACAGCGCGGAAATATCCTTGCAAGAAGATGTCTGAGAACACGAGGATTTGGAGGAAGATTGCGCCGCCCAAGCAGCTTAAGCCTAGGCTGTGTAATACTAGGCGGATTCTGTGGTTTAGTTTTGGATCTATGGTCATCGTTTACCCCCAAAACTGTACTATTAGCAGTAAGACTTAAGATTTATGAAAACGCAAACAGAATTTTCAATAAGCAAATACTTTCAGACTAACCGAACTGGCCAGTAATATAGTTGTGAGTCAACTCGCTTTTTGGGTTTTCAAAAAGGATTTTCGTGTCGTTATATTCTACTAGTTCGCCCACATACATGAAAGCGGTAAAATCCGACACTCTTGCCGCCTGCTGCAAATTATGTGTTACAATAATGACCGTGTATTTCTCTTTAAGGACTCCGACAAGGGATTCGATGCGGGATGTTGCTGCTGGATCTAACGCGCTGCAGGGTTCATCCATGAGAATCAGTTCAGGCTCTACAGCCAACGCACGTGCTATGCAAAGTCTTTGTTGTTGCCCCCCTGAAAGGGAAAGGGCACTTTCATTTAGCCGGTCTTTAACTTCGTCCCATAACGCCGCTCCCCTAAGACTATTTTCGACAACTTCTTTGAGCTTTTCGCCTTTTGCGGTATTATGGATGTGTGGACCGAAAGCCACGTTTTCGAATATTGATTTGGGGAATGGGTTAGGCTTTTGAAATACCATGCCTATTCTTCGTCTCAAGTCATAAACGCTGTTGCTACCCTCGCCATAGATATTTTGTCCATCAAGCGTTATCTCTCCTGATGTGCGGCAGCCGATGATGAGGTCATTCATCCGATTGATTGACCGCAGAAGAGTTGATTTGCCACATCCTGAAGGACCCATAATGGCTGTAACAGCGTTTTCTTTAACTTGAAAGTCGATGTCTTTTAGGATATGATTGCTCTTAAACCACAGATTAAATTTTTTAGTTTCGACTTTTCCCAAGTTTTTCTTCTCCTGCGTTAAGGTAGAGTGTTTAATTATGGTTATACAGGCTTGTGCTGAGAATGCTGAAAGGCAAAGCGGCTGTTCTCCATGGGAAGTCATTGTGGAGATGTGTGTGTTATACGTTTCCTCAATAGCCGACATAGACTATAATATAATATATAATTTGTTTAGATAAGGAATTTATTATATAAACCGCCCTAGGAAATTGTTGCTTATTGGCTAGAAGGAAAGGAGAGATTTATTGTTGTGGCAGGGAAAATGGGAGGAAGAAACAAGAAAAGTGCAATTTACTGGCGGGTCTACCTACATAATATCGTTACCTAAAAGGTGGATCGCCGAAAACCAAGTAAAAAAGGGAAGTTTCATAAAACTCCGCACCGATGAAGGCGGATTATTAACGATTGTTCCCCCGACCTCTACGATGCAGAAAAGGCTCGATGAAGCTGCAATTATGGTTTCTGAAAATAATGATACTGACATGATTGTACGAAAGATTGTGTCCGCTTACTTGGCAGGATATAATTCAATCCATATAAAAGCAGATAAGCATCAATTATCCACAAAGCAAAGGCACGATATTAAGATTTTTGTTCGGCGCATGTTGATTGGAACTGAAATCGTGACTGACACTGCATCTCAATTAACTCTACAAGTTCTTTTAAGCTACCCTGAATTGACAGTTCAAAGCGCTTTAAGAAGAATGACCATAATCACAACATCCATGCATAAGGACGCAATATTGGGGTTAACAGCAAGCGATAATTCACTGGCGAAAGATGTAATAACAACTGACAACGAGGTAGATCGATTCAATCTCTACGTGACCAGACTATTAAGAGCAGCAATACAGAATCCCCGAATAACCAAAGAAATTGGTCTTGCAAGCGGCAAGGACTGCTTAGGCTACCGCCTAGTAATTAAGTCGGTCGAACGGACAGCAGATCACGCTGTAAACATAGCGGAGAATGTGTTGACGCTTAAACGCAAGGTGAATAATGATACTGCGGAAAAAATTGAGAACATGAGCGGTATTGCCATTAAAATGTTTGACACTGCCATGGAATCACTGTTTAGGCAAGACTACAACGCAGCCGAAAATATTATAGAAAGCATTAAAGAAATCGCTACCTTGGAGAGAGAGGCGATCGAGTCAGCTCAACTGGACACTCAAGATGATGCCACTTCGCGTTTAATTATTGAAAGCGTTAGAAGAACAGCCGAATACGCCTGTGACATCGCTGAAATTGTACTCAATTTGACTGTGGATTCAATACTTGTGTGAAAAAAATGTTAGGAGAAGTCAAAGGTTATTTATCGAAAATCAACAACTACATACTAAAATTTAAAAATTACATAGATGATCGAGCTCTAATCACCGATCTACTAACTAAGATCATCATTACATTTGGAGTAATTCTGATTATTGGCGGGCTTTATTTAATGACTATCGATCCAAGCGCTTCAACTCAAGTCGCACAAACAAATTCAGCTACCCAGTCATCTGCATCCATTGTCAATTGGATTCCAGGAATTCCATTTTACATTGGCGCTCTTACTAGTGGTGGCATTGCAATCATTGGTTTAGTTTCTTGGATTTTGGGTTTAGACTTCCTTCTAATCGGCTTAGGTTTTTGGGTAAGAAACGAACTTGCTCGTTTTGCTGGATTAATGACATTTGGATTAGCTTTTTTTTTCCAGTTTGTACAGTTCCTGTTAAATGGGATTATAGGTTCGCCAGTATCAGTTTTAGAGTTATGCGTGGATGGAATTTTTGTTTATTTTCTTTTCGCAAAGTTTGATTCACAAAAAAAGACCCTAATAAGCAGTCTAAGCAGTCAATCGATCAAAGCTTAATCTCACAAACGTTCATTCGTTCATTAATGCAACTTAGCTAAAGGCAAATAGAATTGACATTCAGAAGCTGAGTTTCTTTGCTGATTTTTCGTTTCTCTGTCTGGTTTATGGTAGGGGTTTGGGGTCGGCGTTGGTTATGGAGTTGGAGTTGGAGAAGTCCTGCTGGCTGGACCGTAGGTGGCGACAAGGGCTGCGTTGTAGTCCTGTAGGAATAGCACTATATCTTGATAGTCCATTGTCCCACTATGGTCTAGTGCACATGCTGAATTAAGGGCGCCTGTTTGATAGTACCCGATGTAGCCATCAAGGAAGTATATTTCGTCGCTAAAGCCAACTGTGCCAGTATGGTAGAAATCAACTGGTGAAAACTGTTGTGCACTGTTAACGGTTAATTGAGTAGTTCCTGAAATGCCGGTGCTGCTGGCTGTGACAGTCCAACTGCCTGTGTTTAACGAAGTATATACGTTTCCAGTCCAGGAGCCGCCAGCGCCAGCACTCGTGAGCCAACTAACAGAGTTTGTTACATCCCACGAGTTACCCTCAGAATCATATGCCGTTGCAGTGCAAGATTGACTGGAACCAGAATTGATTGAAGCTGAGGCTGGACTTACAACAATACTTGAGACTACACCGTGGTTAATAGTCAAGGATGCTCTGACGAGTATGCCGTCAAGTACACCTGTAACAATCCAGTTTCCTGAGTTAGCGGAAGTAAAAACGTTGGCACTCCATGAACCGCCAGCGCCTGAATCAATAATCCAAACTGTTGAACTTGAAACATCCCATAAATTACCGTACGCATCAGATGCCGTTGCTGTAAATGTTTGAGTGGATCCTGCGACGATTGTTTGTGTCTCTGGCGATATTACGAGGCTTGTTGGGGAGCCATGAATAACTGTGACGGGAGCTGTTGCAGAAAAGCCGCTCCATGTGGCGGTGATGGTCCATGTGCCTGCGTCGGCTGGAGTGTAGATGTTGGCTGACCATGAGCCGCCGGCACCCGAGGTTATGCTATAACTGGCCAAACCGGTAACGTCCCAGGTATTACCAAAAGTGTCAACTGCGATGGTACTGAAGGCTTCATTTGAGCCAGCTGCAATGGTCGCACTGTAGGGAGTAACCTGTATGCCTAATGCAGAAGCATGGGTTACCGTTAAAAAGACTGACTTACTCAAGCTGCCAAATGTGCCTGTAACGCTCCAGACACCAGCGAGTTGAGATGTGTAGACATTGCCTGAAAATGAGCCGCCAGCGCCCGCGTCAATAGTCCAAACTGTTGAAGGTGTAACGTCCCATGTGTTTCCGTAAACGTCAGCAGCGGTTGCTATGAAAGTTTCTGTTGAGCCAGCTATGATAGAGCCTGAGGTTGGTCCTACCGTAATACTGGCAGCTGGCGCGTGATTTACCGTTACGGAAGCTGTGCTTGATAGACCTGAGTAAATGCCCATAACAGTCCAGCTTCCGGCATTGTTAGAGGTGTAAGTATTGCCAACCCAGGAGCCGCCAGCACCGACATCAATACTCCAACTTGTGGAGCTGGTTTCGTCCCAGCTGTTGCCGTTAGAGTCTGTCGCCGTTGCGGTAAAAGTCTGAGGTGAGCCAGCTGTAAGTGCAGCTGATGATGGACTTACTGTAATGCTAAGAGCTGCACCATGGTTAACTGTTAAAGAGGCTGTATCGGATAATCCTGAGTAAATGCCGGTTACCTGCCAAGTGCCAGCCGTAATAGAACTATAAACGTTGCCGCTCCATGAACCGCCAGCGCCTGAATCAATAATCCAATTTGTTGAAGGGGTAGCATCCCAAACATTATTGTAGTCATCGGTTGCTGTAGCTGTGAAGGCTTCGTTTGAACCTGTTGTGATAGTGGCAGTGCTAGGGGAGATGATGAGGGTAACGGCTGAGGCGTGATTTACGGTTAAGTAAGCATAGTTCGATAGCCTTGTGTATGTACCGGTGACAATCCAGTTTCCTGCAATAGCGGAGGTATACTGATTGTTAGCCCAAGAACCTCCAGCGCCGGAACTGACACTCCATTCTGTTAAGGCGGTAACATCCCATACGTTACCGTAGCTATCGGATGCTGTAGCGGTGAAAGCTTGGCTGGAACCAGCAGTAATTGAAGCGGAATTTGGATCCACAGTAATGCTGACAGGTGAAGCATGAGTGACAATCAAAGTAGCTGTACCAGACAAACCTAAGCCCATGACAGTCACCGTCCATGTTCCTGCATTAGCAGAAGTATAAACATTATCAGATAAAGAACCGCCGGCATTTACGTCAACACTGAAACTGGTCGAACTAGTGATATCCCAACTGTTACCAAAGTAGTCGAATGCGGTTGCCGTGAAAGTTTGTGTTGAACCAGCCACTATAGTCGAGGTGCTGGGATTTACTTCAATTTTAACTGGATATCCGGGATTAACGGTTAAAGAAGCTATATTGGATAATCCTCCATAAGCACCAGTTATTGTCCATGTGCCTGCTATAGCAGAAGTGTAAACACCTCTTGACCAAGAGCCGCCAGCGCCAGTGCTTGTACTCCAAGTTGCCGAATCAGTGACGCCCCAACTGTTACCATAAACATCAGAGGCTACTGCCGAGTAAGACTGACTGAAACCAGCAGCCAAACTTGATGTTTGAGGAGATACTGTTAGGCTGATAGGTACGGCAGGGGTAACGGTGAGAGAAGCTTTATCAGATAATTCCCCATAAACGCCGGTTATTGTCCAAGTGCCAGCTTTGTCAGAAGTATAAACGTTACCGCTCCAAGAACCTCCAGCGCCAGAATCAATAATCCAAACCGTTGAACCAGTGGCATCCCACGTATTGCCAAAACTGTCTATAGCTGTGGTCGTGTAAACTACAATTGTTCCAGCTGTGACTGAAGTTAAAGTCGAGCCCACCGCTATGTTAACAGCCGTACCATGATTAACAGTCAAAGAAGCAGTATCAGATACACCTGAATATGAACCTGTGACAATCCACTGGCCAGAAACTGCAGAAGTATACGTATTGCCTGACCAAGAGCCGCCGGCACCCGAGCTTATACTCCAATCAACTGAACTGGTAATACTCCATGTGTTACCAAAGACGTCGGTAGCAGTGGCTGTAAAGGTTTGTGAAGAACCAGCCGACAAAGTTGCTGTTGCTGGAGAAATCACGATGCTAGAAACAGGACCGTCGTCAACGGTTAAGGAAGCTGTACCTAATAATCCGTCATAAACACCGTAAACAGTCCATGTGCCAGCTTTGTCAGAAGTATAAACGTTACCGCTCCAAGATCCCCCTGCACCAGAATCAATAATCCAAACCGTTGAACTGCTAACGTCCCATGTGTTGCCATCGCTGTCACTGGCAGTAGCCGTAAAGGTTTGGCTGTGGCCTGCAACAACTGCTGGGTTTTGGGGAGATATGGTTATGCTAACGGCTGGACCATCTTCTTCAGTCAACATGGCTGTGGATGATAGGCTTCCCATTTTAGCCGTGACGACCACGGTGCCAGCTTTATTGGAAGTGTAAACATTGTTTGACCAAGAGCCGCAGGCGCCAGAGCTGGCACTCCAAGTTGCCAAATTAGTAACATCCCAACTGTTACCGTAAACATCAGAAGCTAAAGCCGTGTAAGTCTCATGAGAACCAGTTTTGACAGAGGCTGAATTGGGGTTTATAGTAATACTGGTGGCTGTTGCATGATTTACGGTCAGAGAGGCTGTGTCGTATAGACCTAAATAGCCGCCAGTTATGGTCCAGGTTCCGGTTGTTGCGGAAGTGTAGACGTTGCCCGACCAAGAACCGCCTGCGCCTGCAGTTATGCTCCAACTTGTTAGTGCTGTCACGCTCCACGAGTTGCCATAAAAGTCTGTTGCAGTAGCTGTATACGCTTGGTTAGAACCCGCGGTAACTGTCGCTGTTGTAGGAGAGATTTGAATACTGATCGGGGTTGCAGGATTTACCGTTATCACACTAGTTGCTGCCGAGATTGACCCGCTGGTTACTGTTATAGTTTGAGAGCCAGCGGTTGCAAGAATGAAACCTGAAAAGGTATGGACGCCCTTATCGCCCTTGCTACCTGTTGTAAAGGTGTACTCGCTCTGAGAAGTATAAGGCAAAGTAGCCTTGGGATCGGTTGAAGTGAAATAGATTGTACCCTTAAAGCTAGTTGCCACTTTGCCATTAAATTATAAACAGTAACTGTTAAGCCGCTAAAACTTTGCCCTGCAGTGGTCGAAGATGGATAGCCGGTTATGGTGAAATATTGGGTAGGTGAACCATTAACAAAGAGAGTTTGAGAGGTTGATATTGTATACAATTCGGCAGCACCTAGCGTTGAAATCAGCATTATGATTATCAATAGCAAAGCTGGTATGGCATTACCTCTAACTAGCCTTCTCATGTTTAACTTCTCCAACTATTTTTATGCGCCCTAAAAGTATTTACCGTTTGTCGTTATAGTTTCAATAGTTTTAATTGGGACTAAGTATTAACTTGTTTAAGAAAGGAGTAGTCTAGAGTTTATTTAGAACCTATAGTTTTTTTGGTTTATTTTATGGTAAAATTTGGAAGTTAGCAGCTGTTTCCGGGGCTAATGCTGTGCCATTTGCTGTTAATAGGCACATGTATGCTGTGGCTTGGCCGGTGAATGCCCATTGGGGAATGGAAATTGTGAGGTCAACGACTGTGAAGTTTTGCAGTTGCATGGTGTTTCTGTAGGTAAATGATCCTATTGGAACATTGGCGTGGTCAAATACTGTTATGTCCAATTCTGAAGATGGGGTTGAAAACAATCCGTTATCGATTGTCAGCTCAATTGGGAGAGTTTGCCCTAAATTAACGCTGGCAGGCATTTGTATGCTTTCTATGTTGCTTAAGTAGTTAAAAGTAAAGGATGTTGAGTTGGTCAGCGTAGACGAGGAAAGGTTTATCGAAGCGGTTATATTCCATATGCCAAAAACAATTTCGGTTGCATTCGGGTTTGGAGCAGGCAACCTGTATTGGACATTTGCAATTCCCGTTTGATTTGTTAATCCGTCACCAACGGCTATTACGGTTCCGTTGGGGTTTTGCAGTGAAAATGATACAGTTTGGTCAGGAACTGAAACATTCTGGGAGGTTACTAATCCATAAATTTGCAACAGGTCTTGGGGCCCGTAGGTGCCGCCGTTGCTGGAGCCTCTGCTGCCTCTGCCTGTGAATACTTGAAGAGTTGCACTGGATAAATTACTGGTTGTGGTGTTTGAGACGGTGACAGTTGCGCTATCACAAGTAACATCGTTGTGAGGGGCGGTAATAACGCTTGTAGCTACCACATACCCACTGCTGATTGTTATTGGACTAACACCGTAGTTCGTTATGTTAAAAGTTAACGTTGCTAACACGCCAGAAGGTTCAGTTGATACATCCGCACCTTCAATTCCTCCAGCTAAACCGCCTAGGATCTGCCCATTTACATTGTCGAATAAGGAACTTTGGCTTCCAGTAAATTCGGGTGTGTCATCTCCGGGAGCGTTGTTTGCTAGGAATGGACCTCCCGTAGCTTTTATCAGCTGTAGCACTGTTGCATTCCAAGAAACCGTAGGCAAAAACCAACCCCAAATGCCAGGTGAATTATCAATTCTAATATCAATCATAACGGTCGTGTAAATAGGATTTGGTTTGGGACCCAACGTAATACTTGAAGTGCTCATGGTACCCGATTGTACGGCGCTAATAGTTGGAGCCGGAGTGCTAGCTATGCTTACATGCGAGATTGTAAGTGGTATTGCGATAAGTAAGATAATTGCTAATGCCACGATTATCTGTTTTCTTGGTTTCAGCTTTTGTGCACCGTCCGATTTTATCGTATTGATGTTTTGGGTGATGGTATTTTGCGTTTTTGAGCGTTTCAAATTTAAGACAGGATTTGGAAGGTACCAGTTTCTTGAGGACAGAGTGGGATTCCGCCGGCTGTGGGAAGACCAGTCATGACGTCAACGTAAACGGTTGCTGTTCCTACATAAGCCCATGAAGGAATTGTGATGCTTACTGGAACAGTGGCGGCACCTCCTCCTGATGCGGGGGAAATGTTAACTGTGTAACAGTCTATTGGGACGTCTTGTGAGTCACAAACCGTAACTGCTAGCAATGAAGTTGATTTTAAGTTTTCCACAATCACATCAAAGCTCAAAGTGCCGGACCTGTCCACGCTTGTGGGCAGTTGGATTCCTGTGATAGTGACAAGGTTGCTAACGCAGGTGAAGTTACATGTATCAGTTATGACAACAGATCCAACCTCAGTTAAGCCAACTATGGACCACATCCCTAATACTGAGTTAGGGTTGGGGCTGGGTAAAGGTATCCTAAATTCGAAGTAGGCATAGCCAGTTGTGTTTGTCGGGTCTACATTAAGAGCGGCAACTGTTCCATTTGGATAAGAAATCTCGAAGCCTACTAGATTGTCGGCTAAAGGCGCGTCCTTATAATCTACCAGTGCGTACACTTGAACTAGATCTTGCGGATTGTAGGTGCCGCCGTTAACATCATGGCCTATGCCGCCTTTATTAGTGAAAACGTCGATACTGGCAAGTTGCTGAGCAGTTTCAATTTGTATCCAAGCAACTTTTGTTGCCGTATCTATGTAACTTGAAGAGGGAGACGGATTCGTATCGGGCGCAGTCACGATTAGAGTTATTTTAAGATAACCGACACTTGTAGCCTCAAAAGAAATTATTTGTCCATTAAAGGATCCAAAGATTGTAGAATTCTCAAATTCCACTAACCAAACATAGCTGGTTATGGGGCAAGTTTGCTTATCGTAGCCAGGCGTTGAAGCGCTTGCATCCATCAAAACTGTATCTCCTACCACATATATCGTTCCGTTGGGAGGAGTAAATTCTGCCACTGGACTATAGACGCTTGATGAACTGGGGGTAGGGGTGGGCGAGGGGGTAGGAGAAGATGAAGGGGTAGGAGTGGGACTGGTTGATGGAGTAGGAGTGGGACCGGTTGGTGATACAGCAGTAACAGTTGCACTATTACACGTAACAGTGGTTTCAGGGGCGCCTACGGTGCTGGTCGGTATCACGTATCCTCCGCTGATCGTTACTGGACTGGTGCCGTAGCCGACCACTGTGAACGTCAAAGTAACAAGTACACCTGAAGGATCAGTTGATACATCCGCACCTTGAATAGCTTGAGCTAAACCACCGTCAATCTTTCCTGGATTGTCTGTGTTGTCAAATAAGCTGCTTGAGGTTCCAGTGGTTAATACTGCATCTCCTCCTGGTGTGTTATCTGACAGGAATGGACCTGCCGCAACATGAGTCAGTTGTAGCACTGTAGAGTCCCATGTCACGGTGGGTATAGCCCAGCCCCAAAAGCCAACAGTGACATCGTCGACTCTGATATCGATTTTGAACGTTGTACCCATTGGATCAGGACTGGGACCCAAAGTAATACTGGAGGTGGTTGTGGTTCCAGACGAAACCGCACTAAAATAAGCGGTTGAAAGACTGCTAGCTGCGTCTGCTGCTGCTAATTCCGTCGGCTGATTATAGGTAAAAACTGCGTTTGTTTGTGTTGAAGATATTTGGGGATTTAAACTGGCAGAGCTTGTTGCGGGTCCGAGCAGTTCAATGTTGGTAAATTCTATCGGGCTTGATCCGTAACCGACGATTTGGAACGTGAACGAGACCAAGTTTCCTGAACCTGAAACGCCATTTTGCAAGATTAAAACATCATTTATGTTTGAAATTACTCCATCAGTATTGTCTATTGGCGAAGCTGTGAGCGATGTTTGTCCTGCAGAGTCAAGGAAGGATCCTTCGCTGAAACGCGTCATTTGCAGGATTGAAGGATTCCATGATAAGCCTAAACTCCAACCCCACAGATTAGTAACATCAGAAATATTGGCTGTGACTATGAAGGTTCCGCCAATCCCCAATGATTGACCGGAGATCGACGGCGGGTTTAGGCTGACACCCGCAGTTACATTAGCGTAGGTATTTCTTGAAATTAAAATCGCAGAAAAAATAATGCTTAAAATTATCACTACGCAAAGTATAGCTTTGATTTTTGTATTCATTTACGAATCCTCCTTTCAATTAACATTTACTCAATTAAATTTTGTTAGGCTTAAGTTTGGGCCTTCTCTTTCCCTAAGTATACAATTTTGCTCCAAGTTATTCTGTCTTTGTTAAATAAAGTATTTAGAGATAAATAGTTTTATTGAAGTTTAAATAGAATAAATAGTTAGCTAACGAAATTGCTCTATGCAGATGTTTTGCACGCAGAAGATTTGTCACAACATAGTAGTAATGACCGAGTTGGTTTGGGTGTAAGAGAAATGAAAATGGATTGATTTTGCGGTGATGTCTCTTAAGGTGTTATTGCACCTATGTCTACATTGCCATTTACTATCGTGGTGCCAATTGCTTCATGAAGTCCTTCTTCTAACATAGTCTCGTTTAGTACATATTGGTTGTATAAGTCTGCGCTTGATATATTGATTGGCGATGTCCCAGCGGCAACCACTCTAAACGTTAGGGTTGCAAGAGTTCCGCTGCCGCTTACAGTGATATTTTCATTAAATGCGTCATCTACGCTTGGAAGGACACCTTGCTGGACCATAGGCACGCTGGCTGTGGATATAAAGAAAGTCGGTCCAGCAGATTTTAAGAAGGGACCTTCCGTAACATGTGTGAGGTTTAGAACAGCAGAGTTGAACGTTAGGTCAGCAATATCCCAACCCCAAAGGTCATGGACGCCACTCACGGTGACGTTTATTTCTATTGTTTGTCCGATATTTGCCGTCTGCAACTGTAAATTGGTTGGCTCTATGGCTAAGAGTTGCGTTAGGATATATTACAGGAAGGGGTGTCGCTGAAGGTGTCGGCGAGGGTGTTGAAGATGGCGATGCGGTTGTTGATGATGAAAAATGCACATAGGCAAATATGGCAACAGTTAAGATGATAATTGCGACTAAACCAACGATGATCTTGCTCTTCATTCCCTTTTTTCCTATTCTCTTTTTCTTCATATGTTTCGACCTGTCATTTAGTTATTCAAATTATGCCATATCGTTTAGAAAGAGCATTCAACCGGTTGGAAGCCTCATTACGGTTTTTTTTACTCCAGATGATTGCAGGCACCGCAAAAATCGTAATTATGATTAGGATTATTGGCACGATTATCCCTAAGGGAAATTCTGGCGCTGAAGGATTAGTTGAATGTACTACGATTGTTGCATCATTGCATGTAACGTTGACGCTGGATGAATCACTGCTGTTTGGTATTAAGTTGCCCCCTACAATGTTTATAGTACTACTGCCTGAGCCTGTAACCAGAAAAGTTAAAGTTGCCAACACACCAGAAGCATCCGTCGACGTGTCCACTCCCAAAATGCCCTCCGCTAAACCGCCGCCAAGTGTACCCTTTGTGTTATCCCAAAGTTGGCTTGCGCTTCCAACAAAGTCCGTTGTATCTCCTCCGGTGTTAGCTGAGAGGAAGGGACCTTGTTGAACTTGGGTCAGGTTCATGACTTTATGATTCCAAGTTACCGTGGGTATCTCCCAGCCCCAAAAACCAACAGCAACATCATCAATCCTAATATCTACGCTTACATTAGTACCAACAGGATTCGGACTTGGACCCAACGTAATAGTTGAAGTACTCGCAGTCCCAGATTGAACCGCACTAATAACAGCAGTTGAAAGACTAGGGGTATTGCTCATAGGTTCCAACTGCAATACGTTAGCCGGGTTTACGAGCGGCTCTATTGATGGGACAGATGCCGAGGGCCCGTTTAAATTAGCGACGGTGCACTCGCCCCTACCGATTCCAGAAACACAGACTAAAGTCAATATGATAAGGGTGCTCAGAACAATTGAAGCGATCAGGTTTCTCTTTATTTTCACTTTCTTGACCTCATTTAATTGATAGTTTATTCAAATTATACTGTATAGTTTAAAGAGAGCATTCAACCGGTTGGAAGCCTCATTACGGTTTTTTTTACTCCAGATGATTGCAGGCACCGCAAAAATCGTAATTATGATTAGGATTATTGGCACGATTATCCCTAAGGGAAATTCTGGCGCTGAAGGGAGCGGTGTGGGTGAAGGGGATTGCGTGGGAGCCGAGGTAGGTGTCGTTGTCGACTTTGGGGTTGGTGTAGGCGACGGGGATGAAGTTGGAGTAGGAGAGGGGCTTGTAGAGGAGGAGGGGGTAGGAGTGGGACTTGGAGAAGAGGTTGGTGTAGGTGAAGGATTATTTGCAAGTACTATAATTGTTGCATTGTTGCAGGTAACGGTGACGTTGGATGTTGGGTTACTAAAGTTCGGTATTAAGCATCCTCCTGCGATGTCTATCGTACTACTGCCTGTGTCTGTAATGAGAAAAGTTAAAGTTGCCAATACACCGGAAGTATCCGTCAACGTGTCGTCTCCATAAATGGCCTCCGATAAACCGCCGCGAAGTGTGCCACCTGTGTTATTCCAGAGTTGACTGGAGCCGCCAATAAAATCCGTTGTATCTCCTCCAGTGTTAGCTGAAAGGAAAGGACCTTGTTGAACCTGGGTTAGGTTCATAACTGCAGGATTCCAAGTTACCGTGGGTGTAGCCCAGCCCCAAAAACCAACAGCAACATCATCAATCCTAATATCTACGCTTACATTAGTACCAACAGGATTCGGACTTGGACCCAACGTAATAGTTGAAGTACTCGCAGTCCCAGATTGAACCGCACTAATAACAGCAGTTGAAAGACTAGCCGCATCGCCCCTACCGATTCCAGAAACACAGACTAAAGTCAATATGATAAGGGTGCTCAGAACAATTGAAGCGATCAGGTTTCTCTTTATTTTCACTTTCTTTAACCTCGTTTAATTAATGTTACACGGTAATAGTCAAATTAGCTTAAGTGAGTGCAAGCATACACTTAGCATCATTTGGTAGAACATTGCATGAATGGTTATTCTATGTTGAGTAAGTAAATTATTTAGAAATCAATAGGTTTTGTCTAATCTATATATTTGGATTCTTAGCGTTTGAAATGGCTTCAAAAACTCATTGTTTTCTTAATAAAGTGATAAACTTAGTCTGGGAACTAAGAGAATAATTTATTGATGCGTTTATACTCGCAATTTTGTTTATCAAAACGCCTCTATATCTGGAGGTATTATTGAAAGAGGCTGATTTCCATGTTATAAGGTTCGTTGTCGAGGCATCTGCGAGGAATAGAAGAGTACTTATAAACGGAAAAGAGCGGTTATGATTTTGTTTTCATTGCTGCACTAACTGCCGTAGTAAATGTATAGCGGAGCTTGTTGTTGTGGAGAGAAAGCTATTCCGCTGTTTGCTGGGGTGCCGTTGAGGATGTCGACGTCAGACATATGCTGGACCTACGTATGCCCATGTTGGAATGGTTAGGCTTAAGGTGTATGTTTGTGTGTTGCTGCTTGTCGCAAGATTTCCTGTTGCTGCTGGTGCTGTTTCCGCAAGTATTTGGAATGCAACAGGTACGGTGTTAGTGTCGAAAACTGTTGCCGTCAGATAGAATGGTGTTGGAGTCCAGTTTGTGCTGTTAACGGTTGCTGTAAGGGTTATAACGTTGAGTCCTGCATAGTTTGGAAAGAAGACTGGACCTACACCGTTGGTGTCGTAAACGCCGTTGTTTATTGTTACGCCTTGCAGGTTAAGTTGGTATCCGTAGTAGAATTGGCATGTATCGTTTAATGTAACTTGAGATAGGTCAACTGTTCCTTTCACGGTAACCACACCGAAATAATCTGTCGGATCGCTGCCTTGCCATGGGAATCTGTAGGAGGTGGTTGCGTATCCCGTCGAGTTGGTTGATGCTTCTGCGTAGTCGATGTATTGGCCGTTGTCGTAGATATCAAAGGTAACTTCTTTGCCGACGACTGGGGCATTGTTGAAAGTTACGTAGCCTATGAGGTTAACTAACTGTTGAGGTCCGAATGCAGATGCGTCAGCACCAGCTCCTTGACCTCCGTTTTGAGTCCATATGTCAAGGGCACTTTCCGATTGAAGAACCTGTATGGTTAATGTTGTTGTGCCAGTTTCGCTATATCCCGGTGCAGGAGTATTGGTTGGTGAGAGTGCCGTTACAGTTAAAGTTGCAACTATTGTGCCAGGTGCCGACCCGACTTGAGCTGCTGACAGACTTACTGCTGAAGCACTTGAGGTCAATACTGCCCCGTCCACGAGAGTAATGCTCCAGCTGTATTTAGTAATAGGGCAAATCTGGTACGGGGGCACCATGTTGATGCCAGGCATCGATTGTGAACCATTAAGGATTAAAGCGAAGTCTGTTAAAGTCTGGTCGCTGCCAGTACCGAATGGGCCGCCCGAAGCAATTATGACTGCTTGTGGACCGGTTGCTGGTGCGGGAGTCCAGCTGTATGCTGCATTGTTTAATTGGACTGGGGTTATCGCTTGGTGTGGGGAAGCGTCATTTTGCAGAGTTGGTGTTCCTGTTATTAGGCCGAGGGCAGAGTCACTGTAGGTAACAATTTGGAAAGTTAATGTTGTCAAAACACCTGATGAAGCACTCGCACTCATAGCAGAGGTGTACTCGTCACTGATTCCGTCATCCACTTTACCCAAATAATTATCTATGAATCCTGGTGAGAACGATGTTTTGCCGCTCTGACTAAGATATGGACCTTCAGTAACGCTGGTACATTTAACCACGTTTGGATCCCATGTAACGTCAACGCTCCAGCCCCAAACACCAGCCGCGCCGGTGATGTACAGGTTAATACTAAAGGTTGCGCCGATTGGATCTTGTAGAGATGGAAATTGAATGTTTGCGTTTGTGGTTGACCCACTTTGGTATATGCTGATGGAGGTTACTGTTGACTGTACTGCAGCGACTGATGCGCTATTACATGGTGCACTGATTTTGGGGGTGCCCACGGCGGCTGACCCCAGCAGGTAACCTTGATTGATGGTTATTGGACTGCTGCCGTAGCCCACAATGGTGAATGTTAGAGTAGCAACTACACCTGATGGATCAGTTGATACATCTGCAGCTGTGATAGCTTGTGCTAAACCGCCTGAAATGCTTCCTGGATTGACAGTGTTGTCAAATAAGCTGCTTGAGGTTCCAGTGGTAGATACTGTATCGCCGCCAGTATTGTCTGCTAGGAATGGACCTGCTACAACTTTTGTCAAGTGGACCACTGCAGTATTCCAAGTTACTGTGGGTACAGCCCAGCCCCAAATGTCTGCTGCGCCGCTGATGTAGATGTCGAACTTTACTGTCGTGCCGATTGGATTCGGACTTGAAGGCACACTAACGCTATTAATGTTAGTCGTGCCTCCAGTGCCTAATTCCACTGTACTAAAGGTGCCGCTGGTAGCGGGTTGTGCACCCACCATATTTAATGCAAAGAACATGGACGCAGTCATGATAAAAACTAGCGCTAATGCGACGTAGGGTTTTTTGTTTTTTAGGTTTAAAGGCGAAAAGAGTTTGCTGATTACAGCTACTATATAAGGTATATTTCTCCTTTCCATTCCTCTCCTACACCGTCCTCTGTCTAGTATAGTGTATGAAGGGTCAATGCCCGAGTGAACTTCGGTGAGCGCCTTGGATACACTTCACTTTTCGCGCTTTAATAGAATCTATGTGAGGAGGATTATTCTGTCTTCAGTAAGTAAAATATGTAGAACCAAATAGATTCCGTTTTGACATCATACTTGTCAATGTACTATGGAGCTTAACAAGCAATCAAGCCACCTCGTTGTTGGCATTTTTAGTTTTGGGAAGATGAAGAGTGAAGAGTTTGATTTAGGTGGAAAAAGAAAAGCGGTGGATTGCGTGGTTTTTTGTTTATGTTCGTTTTCTGAGCCAGATAAATGATCCGGCGAGAACGAATACTGTTAGGATAACGAGGATTCCTGTTATTGTTGGGGGCACGTTGAATGATCCTGTGTTTGCTGTTGCCGCGGAGGTAGAATCTGGAGTGGTAGTTGTTGTTGGGGTTGAGGTTGAGTCGGTGTTAGGCGTCGCGGTAGCGGTTGGGGTGGGTGTTGCTGGTTTGCCTGTGACGCTTATTATTACTGTGCTGTTGTCGGTTCCAAGTGAATCTGTCACCGTTAACGTTACGGTGTAATTTCCTGGATTATTGAAAGTGTATGTTGCTGTCTTGCCTGTGAGGGTTTGTGGTGTGACATCGGTGAAAGTCCAAGTGTAGTTTGTGTTGGTTCCAGTTGAAACGGATTGTGATGCATTAAAGACTACCGGTGTACCTACGGGCACAGTTTGGTCTTCGCCTGCATTAGCGGTTGGAGCCCCAGCAATTTCAAGGGAAACTATGCTTGTTGAAAAGTAAGAGGCCGGAACTATTTGAGGGTGAGCTGTACCGGTTGTATCAATCGATGGGTTAGGTCCTTCAAGAAGTACGACGCCGAGAGCTATTGGAGTTGATCCAGTTTGCCTCATTATTTGGAAGGTCATGCTTGCAAGAACGCCGCTTCCGCTTACAGAGTTGTCTTCCCCATTTGAAAATGTGTCAATAGCGCAACTTAAATACGCTTCCTTATAAGTATCCGTAGCAATTGCACCTGCAACATCAACGATTGGGGAAGGCGTAAAAAGTGTTTGGTATTGGCTGTTCAGGAAACTTCCTTCTTGTTTGCTTATTAAGGTTAGGTAATTGGTGTCCCATGTAACGTTAAGCGCCCATCCCCAGAGGTTTTGAACATTTGAAATGTCGATGTTAATGGTGAATTGTTCGTTAAGTGTGGTCGCGTTGTATGTCGCAGGATCTAAAAAAACGGAGGGGGATTGTGAAGCCTGTGCGTTTACTGTGCGTGCATATGGAATTGCCGGAATTGCTGGGATTATCATGGCTGCAATCAGTATTAGGAGTAGATAACCGATTGTTTTTTTCAAGGTGCTTTTAGCTGCTCCAGTACAGTATGTAGTAAGATAGGAAGAGGAAGAAGTCGGCTGCATTTATTTTACCATAACCACCGAGGTCACATGCAGTATTATAAGATTGTCTCAGGTTGGATGAGATGTATGCGCTCAGGAAAATGAAGAAGTCCGTGGAGGTTACTGAGCCGGCTCCGGTAAAGTCGTCTAGTAACTGGACGTTGAACGACGTGGTGGCTGTGCCAAAATAGCCTGACCAGGTTCCGGAAGCATATACTTGGTAGGTGCCACTTGGGGCATTGTCTTGTATTTGTGGGAGTGTGAATGTCATGCTGTAAACTCCTGCGCTGCCGCTGTTGCTTGGTGCTGAACCTGCAGCGGGGTTGCTTCCTACGATTGTGAATGTGAAGGGATATTCTTGGGCGAGCGGATATCCGCCGTTCTGTGGGAAATCGGTGTACACATCTGCGTAACCATACGCTGTTCCTGAGTGTGCAGTGGTTGGTATCGGAATGCTTCCTGTTTCTGTCTGAGATGCGTCCGCCCCGACTGAAACTTGTGCAGTATATACTCCAAGCGGAACCCCGTTGCCATCGTAAATGCTGATTGCAATTAAGGTCGTCCACAATTGGTCGTCTTGGTTCGCGACTACCATAGAGAAGTCGCCATCCGTGCCGCTATAGAAAGAGGGCGGTACAGGATTTCCGTCTGCGTCAGAAGTGTAAGCCGAAGTGATTTTTTCTGGCTCACTAAATTCTGTTGCCGTACCTGTTTGGATCGTTCTTAAAACTATGGGAACCCCTCCACTTGGAAATTGTACTTGTATTCCGACCAGACCGTCGCTCGGATTCTCTCCGTTATACGAAAGCGCTCCATTGAGAGTGATGGGAGAATAGAAATCGTATGTTGTTGTCTGGTTTGTTGTTACTGTAAGATTTACTGTTGGTGATTGAGCATGTACTAATGCGAAACTTGATATAATTAATATAAAAAGAAAAGAAAGGGAGATGATTTTTGTTTTCATGGCTATCACAAACTTGTGTTGTATATGTATAGCGAAGCTTGTTGCTGTGGACTGAATGCTAGTCCGTTGTTTGCTGGTGTGTTGTTGAGTATGTTGACATCGACATATGCTGGTCCTGCGAATGCCCATGTTGGAATAGTCAAGCTTATGGTGTACGTCTGTCCGATATTGCCGCCTGCAACGTTTGGTGCTGCTGGTGCAGTTTCCATAGTTACTGTGCATGCGACTGGTACGGTATTAGCGTCGAAGACTGTTGCTGTCAGGTAGAATGTTGTTGGGGTCCAGTTGAAGCTGTAGACTGGTACTGTAAGGGTTACAACGTTTTGTCCTGGATAGTTTCTGAAGAAGACTGGTCCTACGCCAGCGCTGTAAACGCCGTTGGTGATTGTTATGGGCTGTAGGCTAAGTTGGTATCCGTAGTAGAATTGGCATGTGTCAGTTAATGTTACTTGAGATACGTCTACTGATCCTGTCACTGTGACTGTGCCGAAGTAACTTGTTGGGTTGGTGTCTTGCCAAGGTAGTCTGTATGAGGCGTATGCATATCCGGTAGAGTCTGTTGATGCGGTGACTACGTCAATGTAGACGCCGTTTAGGTATATGTCGAAGGTAACTGTCTTGTCTACTACTGGGGCGCCGTTGAATGTTACGTATGCCGTGAGGTCAACTAACTGTTGGGGACCGAATGCTGATGCGGGTGCGTTTAATCCTTGTCCGCCGTTTTGTGTCCAGATGTCTAGAACGCCGTTTGACCAGTTATTCCAGCCTGCTGGGAGTGGTAGAATAACTTGAACGCTCTGGGTTGTGGTGCTAGTTTCAGTGTATGTTGGTGCTGGGGTGTCGGTTGGTGAGGGTGCTGTAACGGTTAAGATTGCAGTTATTGTTCCAGGGGTCAAGCCTACTTGAGCTGCTGATAGGGCAACTGTTTCGGTATTAGCTGTCACTATTGTGCCGCCAACTAGAGTTATGCTCCAGCTGTATGTTGTGATTGGGCAGTTTTGCATTGGTGGGATCGTGTTTGTGCCTGCTTGTGAGGGCGTACCGTCAAAGGTTAAAGCGTAACCTGTTACAGTCTGGGAGTTGTCTGTGCCGAATGGGCTGCCTTCGTTGGTTATGATTGCTACTGGTCCTGTTGCGGTTGCTGGGGTCCATGAGTATGTTGCTCCGGTTAGGATTGGTGCTGGTGTTATTACTTGAGCTGGGAGATTGTCGTTTACTAGAGTTCCTGGGGTTCCTGCTGTTAGACCGATGTTAGAGTCGCCGTAGCTGAGGATTTGGAACGTTAATGTGCATAATACGCCTGATGTGGCACTGTCGCTTATTTGAGAGCTGTATGCGTCGCTGATTCCTGCGTCAACTTGTCCTAGATAGTTGTCTATGAATCCTGGTGCGAACAATGTTGCCCCGCCTGAACTTAGGTATGAGCCTTCGGTGACACCTGTGCATTCGAGTACGCTTGGATTCCATGTAACGCCTATGCTCCATCCCCAAACATTGGCAGGAGCGTTGCTGATGTATGCATCAACGCTGAATGTTGCGCCGATTGGGTCGCTTGCAGATGGCCAGGTAATGGCTGCATTTGTGGTTGATCCGTGTTGATACAAGCTGATGGAATTTGGTTTTTGAACTAAGAGTGATCCGCTGTTGGCTGATGTTGGGAGATGTGGAGAGCCTACTGTGCTGGTTGCGATCAAGTATGCGCCGCTGATGGTTATTGCACTGCTGCCGTAGCCAACTATAGTGAAAGTCATAGTAATGACTACGCCTGCTGCGTCAGTTGATTGATCTGCAGCTGTGATAGCTTGTGCTAAACCGCCTGAAATGGTTCCTGGATTGTCTGTGTTGTCAAATAAGCTGCTTGAGGTTCCGGTGGTAGATACTGAATCTCCGCCAGGCGCATTGTCTGATAGGAATGGACCTGCTACAACTTTTGTCAATTGTATCACATTGGTATTCCAATTAACGGTGGGTATTGCCCAGCCCCAAATGTCTGATGCGCCGCTGATGTAGATGTCGTACTTTACCGTAGTGCCTATTGGACTAGGGCTTGAAGGCACTGTAATACTGCTGGTTTGACCAGCTGTGCCTCCAGTGCCTGATGCCACTACGCTAAAGGTGCCAGTGGTTGCTTGCGCGTGCACTACACCCATTGCAAAGAACATTGACGCTAACATGAAAAAAACTAGCGCAAATGCTCCAATGCTCTTCTTGTTTTTAAAGTTTAAGTTCATTGTTTTTTTTCTCCTTTCTGATTTTTTTTTATCATAAAAAAAATATAGGGCCCACTGTTTAGTGGGTTGGAGCGTAGACTGTGTAGTAATAGACGTATTCGCTTAGGAATGCTAAGAAGCTGCCGCCGTTGATTGTGCCTTGGGCTGTAATGTCTGCGTATGGGTTGTAAATGTGGTTCGCGTAGTATGCGATGTATGCATCAGTGAAGTAGAAGAAGTCGTTTGCATCAACAACCAATCTTGGGACAGTCTGAGTCTGGCCTGCGAGTGGTGTATAGCCTCCAAGAGCTGAGTTTAGAACTGGTCCGCCTGCCATTGCTGCGCGTGGCATAACCATGTAGTTGTTGTCTGAGACGAAGTTAGGATTCGGTGAACCAGTGCTGTACGGTGCCGTGGTAATTATGCCTGCATCGAGTTTCATGTATGCGATCCATACTCCTTCTGCCAGGTTCGGGCCTGTAGTTGGAATAGTATTTGGTGTTACTTCCCAGAGCCATCTGAATGGTGTGTATGTGCCTGCGATAACGTTAGCTTGTGATGGTGCAAAGTAGCCTGCTACTGCTGGTGATGGAGGACTTGCATTGTATATGCTTAGTGGGATCATGACTGCCTCGTTAGATATGTAGTAGCCTAGTGAAATGAATGCGATGGAGTCAGTTGCGCCTGTTATGTCAGTTACAACGTTTGGGTTACCCTCAGCTAATTCGTATGGAGCCATGTATTGACTGCCGGTAACTGCACCTGCTGAGTTTGTAGCTTCAGCACTGTTGCCAAGTTGTTTGCCAAAGAAGTTGTTGAAGCAATCGTAGGTTCCTGAGGTTGGGTCTCTTACAATTCTGTTGATTGGGTCACTATCGTGTGCTGCTGCACCTGCTGGGAGGGTTCCGCCTGCTGCTGTGTATGCAGTGAAGAATTGTCCCCATGTAGTGTAGATCGGGCTTGCGCCTCCTGCGTCAGTGGATTCGAATAGTTGGCAAACTTGTTTTGCGGTAAGGTCGGTTGGTGCCCATGTCATGTCTGCACTGTAAACTATGGCGACACTGTCAACGCCGACTGCCCAAATCTGAACGGTGCCTGCGTTGGATTGTCCCCACTCTCCTGTGGTTGGTGGTCTTGACATTTCACCTATGTCTGCTGTTGCAGTGCCGGTAGTTGGTAGGATTGCTGGGAACGCTGTTCCACTGCCTAATCCAGCTATGTTCATAGTGCTGATCGTGCATTGGGCTAAGGTATTGCCTGTCCCCAACAAAGATGGGTTTGCGGTAATCAAGTTGTTCCAATAAGTTGGAAACGTCGCTGACGCTTCCTGGGCTATTGGAAGGACGGTGCTTGAACCTGCGATGTTAATCGTGTTCGGAGTAATCAAAGCTTGTATCGGAAGAGCGGCTATAGAAAAAGCGAGCATTGCCATTACTAACACAGAAAATAATATTTTTTGTACTTTATTCAATTTTTATTTCTCCTTTCAATATCTGTGAACGATTTCTCGTTCAAGCATTAATCGAGGTCTAACCCATATCTAGCTTCTCGCTGTAGATTATGAGGAGAAATTTATTCTATAGATATACCAATAGTTTACAATATCCAAATGAGAAATACCAATTCAACAAGTGAACCTAATTATTACTATTGATAATAAATAGAAAAGCATTATCTTTACGGTTCTCGCCCATTCACATAGTTGAGAGGGAGCTATCCCGCCTTTTAAGGCAGGCTTTAGGAAGGGAAACTTTGCCAAGAAACTGGAATTATAGAGTCTTTAAGGATAACTTGTTCAAAATAATCCTGTTTCTATGCGCAGTTTCATCAATCGGCATTGTTCTTTTTATCTTCGGTTACATGTTATGGCAAGGAGGGCAACAGTTTTCCGATTGGATCTTGAATGGAATCTGGAACCCTTCCTTACCGTCAGTTGTAGCCCCATTTGGGTACGTATTCAATACCTTATACTGTTCAATCGTAGGGGCATTGATAGGATTTGGCATAGGACTCCCATGTGCTATCTACTTAGCGGAATTTTCAAATTTTAGACTGAGAAATTTTGTCAAACCATCTCTCGAAGTGTTAATGGGATTTCCCTCAGTTGTGATAGGATTGCTAATCCTGGTCCTTTTATGCAAAACTTTAATCCAACCCTATACTCATACTTCGGGAACGTGCATTCTTGCTGCGTTTATTGCTCTTGGAATAATGTCTTTGCCAATAATCATAAGCGTTTCAGAAGATTCGTTAAGAGCTGTTCCTCAAGATCTAAGAGAAGCATCTTTCGGGTTAGGAGCCACAAGATGGCAAACAGCAACCAAAGTTACAATCCCGAGCGCTTTTTCAGGAATTTCTACAGCGTTTCTCTTGGCGCTTCTAGATGTCATGGGAGAAACCATAGCTGTATTTCTAGTTATCGGTCCGATTATCCCTCCTCCAATCACACTTAACCCCTTGGCAGGATCCGATGTTGTTACCGCTTTAATCGCTAATTTATCAACCCAAAGCGGTGAAACCGGAGGTGTGGGAAGTTTATATTCCCTTGCCCTTGGTTTAGCAGTCGTACTTTTCATTTTAACGATGATCACTAATCTTGCTGTAAGAGTAATGAGAGGAAACCGAACTAACGTGGGCGCTCCAGGGAAGAGGTGAGTAGGATGAAACTGAAACTACCATTAGGGGTAATCTACGCTAAGCTAAAAAAGACAAAAAAAGAAAATTTACTGACGTTCGGGCTTCTTTCTGCCGCAGGCATCCTAGTGTTGATTCCAGGTTTTACGTTTCTTCTCCATACTTTTTCCACTAAGATTCCAGCCAATCAAAATGATGATTGGTTAGTTGCACGGTCGGTGTTGTCCTTATTTATGATGCTACCAAGTTTTGTTTTATTCTGTATAGGATACCTCTTACTGGAATCTCACTCAATTGGCTGGAAACTGTCACTTGGAACATGCGGAGCATCAATTTTGCTAGCAGCCTTAAGTCATCCAGAGATTGATCTGGCGCTCGCAATAGGATTTCTTAGCGCCGTAGCAGTCGTATTAGAAATTAGAAATAGAAAAAGCGGAGAAATCGTACCTAAAGATTTGCCAATTGTAATAGAAAACATTGCAGTATTTGGCATGTCCATCTGTGTAACAATTTGCATAGGCATCATAGTTTTCCTATTTGGATACGTAATCGTAAGGGGAGCTCCATACATAAACATTGATTTCCTCACAAAAATAAATTTCAACTTTGACCAAGAGTCCCTTAAGTTAGCGGACATTTCGTCAGCTTCTGGGGGGGGAATACTAGGCTACACTTTTGGATCCTTGATTGTAACTGCAGTTTGTGAGGCTATTGCAATTCCGTTAGGTTTAGGCGCAGCTCTCTATCTATCAGAGTACGCTAAACGAAACAAAATAACAGATACTATTCGCTTCTTCGTCGAGACACTCGCTGGACTTCCTTCCGTTATTATAGGATTACTAGTATTCATCGTTCTTGTCCGCGACCTGAATTGGGGATTTACAATTCAAGCGGCTGCAATAGGATTAGCAATTATGATCCTACCGTTCAATATCAGGGTAGTAGAAGAAGCTTTGAGGTCTGTTCCAGACGCCTTCAGAGAAGCGGCATTTGCACTTGGAGCCACCAAATGGGAAACGGCAAAAAGCATCGTATTTTACGCAGCGTCTCCTGGAATTATCACTGGAATTCTTTTAGGGGCAGGAGCAGCAATCGGGGAAGCCGCAGTGGTTTTTGTAATTTTTGGGCAGAATCTTCCTCAGGGGACCTCAACGAACCCCACTTTTCCACCTTTAGGCAACCTGTTTGGACGCCAAGCAAGCGGTTTTCCAACCTTGCCAGTTTTAATCTTCAAAGCAGCAACTTTAGCGCCATTAGCAATCGGCGACGGCAGATCTACTTTACCGGGAGATGTCATTTACCAAAACATATGGAGCTTTGCTTTCGCAACAGCCGCCGTACTTATAACAATTTACCTTGCAATCTGTGTCGTAGCATTAATTGCTAGAAATCGTTTAACCAAAAAAATCACAGGAAAATAAGGGAAAAGGGAGAAATAAACAATGAAAAACCAGAAAACGCGAAATATAAACAAGCAACTTGTTCAGCGTTGCCAGCGCATGCAATCTGCATTATGGCATTTTTCGCAATACTATTTAAATAAGAAAGTTACGGGAAGTTAATCAGAGGAAGGGAAGGAGCAATGAAAGACCACGCGTGCATACAAAGAAGAAAAAGAAAGAGCCAACTGATTTATGCATCATTGATTCTGCTTCTATCCCTTTTCCTAATTCAATCAATCCAGGCAACCCAAGTAACAAATGCCCAAAGCACGGCTAAAAACGGTCAGTGGGCGCTAAGTTTTCAGATCCAAAAAGTTGGGCAAAACACTACAAGCAACACCTTTACACCTTTTGATCAGATTCAACTAAGCGCAAGCGTAACCTATGGAAACGCAACTCAACCCGACATCTTAGTCACATTCAAGGTGCAAGGGCCATCAAATGCCTCTAACCCTGCAAACATTACGGCAGCTGTCGCAACAAACGCCACTGGTCAAGCTGAAACTTCATTTAGGGTTCCAGCAGAAGTCCAAAACCAAGATGCAGTGGGGACATGGCAAGCCACAGCAACAATACAAGCAGACAACAGTACCCTTCAGCAAAGCTTAAGCTTCACAACACAATGGAACCTTGAAATCACATCAATAAGCACCCAAAACACCCAAGGACAAAAGCAAACAATCTTCTACCCAGGCAAAACCGTCACAGTCCAACTGACAATCAGCAACAATGCACAGCCCCAAGAGGCAAATGTCACGCTCAACCTGATAGATTCAACCGGCAAAACAGTCAACCAAACACAAATCCAAAACACCCAAATAAACGCAAGTTCCAATTCAACTCAAGTAGAAGGAAATATCCAAATTCCAGACAACGCAAACACAGGCGAAGCAACAATCAGCGCAGCCGTATTTTCAGGAACCTACCTGAACATAAACATACCAGCAGCCGAAAACAAAACCGCCTACTTCACAATAGCCACCAACACAACACCCATAACTACTCCTACCCCGACGCCCACTTTGATCGAAAGTTCAGTAAGCCTCTTCTCATGGCTCTTAATAGCAGTAGGACTCTTCACATTCACATCTCTTCTTGTGTTCGTCAAAAGAAAACCAACTCCAACAATGGGCACTCAAATGCCGAATCTGCCACCTACAATAACCAGTCCAAACGTTGCATCGCCACCGCTTTTCCCGCCAAACTCACAAGAAACAACACAAAAGCCATCACTACAATCCACAGCAACGCCTAAAATGGTTCCAGAAAAAACAATAAACGCAACATTAATGACGCAAGTGCCCAGCATTTATCAAACGTTAGATATTCCCACATTAGATATGCCCATATCAGAATCAACGACTCCTCAAGACCAAAAACAAAAAATGGTGGATCACTTAACCAAAATCTCAAGCATCAACCAAAGAGTCCAAACTTTAGAAACGCAGCTTAAAACCGAAAAAGAAGAGCTTAACAAAGCGATAACGGATTTAAATAAGACACTTGAAGAGCAAGAAAGAGCTGTAAAGAGCTACTTTGACTCAATAAGACAAGCTATAGCAGCGATAAACACCCAACCCTTCGAAGTTAGCGAAGAACGCGACACAAAACCAACAGAAGTTAACGATAAACAAAACCCTCCTCAAACAGAAATTAGCAACAAACAAAACAACCAACCAATACAACAAAGCATTGAAAACCAAAAACCAAAGGAACTACAATCCAAAACCTGAAGACAAGACCGCACGCAGCAAGAAGACATAAAAATAGCAGAGCACACCAAAGAAGACTAAGAAAGCATGAATTTTTTTAAGACCTCAAAGCATTTGCTATTTCTACATCTACAAGCCTAGCTGCTGTTGCCTGTCAGTTAAACCGAAGTCGCCGTTCTTACTATGTTGATTACTGATGAATACTGTTGATTTTTTGCTTAGTTTTCAATCGGTTTCGAGACATAACGAAAAATAATGCAATGATAATTACAGCTGCAATCACTATTCCAACTATAATGAATAGATTGTCAGAAGAGCTAGTCGAAGAGACCGAGGTAGGCGAAGGAGATGACGTAGACGAAAGAGATGACGTAGGCGAAGGAGACAATTCAGAAAAAGCGCCTAAAGCATAAACTTTGTGGTTGTATGAGCCTATGTAGACTACTCCATTAACAACAGCGGGAGAAGAATACACCCAGAGGCCTGTATTGTAATTCCAGAGTTTGGCGCCGTTAGCAGCATTCAAAGCATAAACGTTACCATCACCAGAACCTACGTAAACTACACCGTCAACAACTGCAGGAGACGAACCAATATTACCGCCAGTAACATATTTCCAGAGCTGATTCCCGTTGGCAGCATTTAAAGCGTAAACGGTACCGTTATAGGTGGTGCTAAACAAGTTGGAATTTTCTGAACCTATGTAAACTACCCCATTAACAACGGCAGGTGACGAACCAACATTACCGCCAATGGAGTGCTTCCAGACTTTGGTGCCGTTAGCAGCATTCAAAGCATAAACATCACCATTATTCGAGCCAACATATACTACACTGCCGACAACTGCTGGAGAAGAATTGACTGCGCTTCCAGTGGTGTAATTCCAGAGTTTGTCACCGTTAGCAGCGTTCAAAGCATAAACATTACCATCACCAGAACCGACATAGACTACACCTCCAACAACAGCAGGAGACGAAACTACCCCACCGCTAGTATGATAGTTCCAGAGTTCGGAACCGTTAGATGCGCCCAAAGCGTAAACGTTACCAGTATAGGTGCCGAACAAAGAGGTGGAAACTTCTGAACCTATGTAGACTACGCCATTGACAACAGCAGGAGAAGAATCAACAGCGCTACCAACCGTGTAATTCCAAAGTTTTACTCCATTAACAGCGTTTAAAGCATAAACATCACCGTCATCCGAGCCAACATAAACCACCCCGCCAACAACAGCAGGAGACGAATCAACATAGTCATAATAGCCAGCAGTATAATTCCAAAGTTTTGCGCCGCTAGCAGCGCTCAAAGCATAAACATCACCGTCATCCGAGCCGACATAAACCACCCCGCCAACAACAGCAGGAGACGAATCAACATAGTCACCAGTAGTATAATTCCATATTAGAGTGGGAGTAAGCACCGAATTGCCGGCGGCCACACCACTATGAGATAAATCCGAGTGGAACATTGCCCAATCAGCGTTCGCAAACGGAATTAAAACTAAGCTCAAAAGAAAAATCAAGCAAGCTACTGCTACTACCGCATGCAACCTCTTCATTGCAAACCACCTTTTTGTCCCTTATCGTTAAAGAACTATTAAAGGTCTTTTACTATAGGTTCTATAGCTTAGAAACCAAGAAGAAGCAAAAACAAATGTGAAGTTGCTTGTACGTTGAATTAGGAAAAAATATTGTTTTGCTAAAATAATTGTTAAAGCCAGTGCCAACGCTCCCTTCCACTTCACAGCCGATTCCTCAAAGAACTAACTATTTGCAGACAATCATTACATGAGGTTTGTTGCTATAAAAGATGGCAGGCAAATAAGTCCAGCCAGAACTATTTAGTGTAACTTGCTCCCGCCGGTTATGTATATGCGTTCCCTAAATAGCATTAAGCTAAAACTATTTTGTATAACATTTCTATATTGAAAAATATAATATATGTTTGTCCATTTAGAGGGTTCTTTGAGAAGGTTAAGAATAATGGAGTATGAGTTTGCTTTTGGTAAAGCGTTTTCAGCACTTAATTTCAGGAATTGCTTACCTGAAGCCAAAGGGCAAATTCTTACTGATAACTCTACTATTGTGAACGACGTGTGTTTTCAGTTAATTGTAGGCGTCGGGACACAAAGAGGTAGAGCCAATTGAAGGAAACGTACAAAGTACTGCTAATAGCTCTCTCATCTAGATTGTTAGTCGCCCTCTTGCTTGTTCTATTCAACTATCTGTTTGGATATCAGACTGGATATCAGATTGGAACAATTGATCTGCCTTTCGTAAATTTGTTTTTTCGAATGGATTCTCCCCATTACTTGGATATTGCACTCAACGGATATCCTCACGGTTACCCTGACGTTTCAACATGGACGAATGGTGTATCAGAAGCAGTTATCCCTGTTCTTGCCTATCCTCAATGGGCGTTCTTTCCGTTATATTCGGCAGTTATGAGAGCTTTCGGGCTTTTGCTCATGCCTTTTTATTCAGTTTCAAACGCTTTAATTGTAGCCGGTTTCTTGATAAGCAATTTCTGCTTTTTTGTTAGCACATACTTTCTATTTAAATTAACCAACAAATTGTTCAATTCGACAAAGATAGCGTTAGTAACAGTAGCTTTCTATTCTTTTTGGATAGGCAGTGTTACCCTTTCTGCAGTATACAGCGAATCGTTATTTATGGCCTTAACATTAGCTTCTTTCTATTATCTAGAGGAAGGTAGATTTTACAAAGCCACATTTTTCGGCTTCTTAGCCACCTTTACAAGAAGTGATGGCTTTATAATATTCATACCATTCTTTGTCTACGCAATACAACAGCTGAAAACTCTAAAGACAGAAAAAATGCAGAGCTTAAAGAAATCTTTAAGACTGGTGGGGTTTTCTGGAATAGTTGCATCTCCTTATCTATTATGGAATATTGAAGGGTACTTCGTGGCAGGAGGTGTTTTTCCAGTGCAAGTTATATCGCGAAATTTGAATTGGGGAGTATTCCCGAATCTATATCTTCAATTTACTGACGGCACAGTCCGCCTTCCTGTTCAACAAGCTTATCTAATTTTAGGAATTTTGTTCATTTTGATCCCAACAGTTTATCCGATAGTTAAAACAAGAAGATTGATCACAACAGAAGCGCAAACACTAAAATATTGGGCATTCTATTTTGCAATGCTTTATGTTCTAATCACTCAGTCATCAGTATTCAGTGTAATACGTTACGCGATTCCCTTGCTTCCTATATATTGGGTTTCTGCAAAGATTTATGGAAAAAACCGCTTTGCTGGCGGAATCATTTTTGTAATAATGACAGGACTCATGATTTTAAGCACGTATTTCTTTGAGACAGGAAACTATGTTTACCAGTGAGGAATCGAGTTTGAAACGCTTTGTAATGCCGCTTTCAAAACTATAAATTGCATCGCAGCGCATATTTTTGAACCCATATTTTTCATTTCTTTAGCCACTCATAGGGTGGGTTAGTGCGTAGGTAGTAAAGTAGTACACGTAGTCGCTCATGAATGCCAGGAAGCTTGCGCCGTTGATTGAGCCTTGAGCTGTAACGTCAGCATACGGATTGTAAACGCCGTTAGCATAGTACGCGATGTATGCATCCATGAAGTAGAAGAAGTCGTTTGCATCAACAGTCAACCTCGGAACAGTCTGAGTCTGACCGGGTAACGGTAAGTAGGCTGCAAGAGCTGAGTTCAGAACTTGTCCGCCTGCCATCGCTGCACGTGGCATAGCCATGTAGCCGGTGTCTGTGACGAAGTTCGGGTTGCCGCCAGCTACGCCTGCGTCAGCTTTAAAGTAAGCGATCCAAACACCTTCCGCCAGGTTAGGACCTGTGCTTGGAATAGTGGACGGTGTCACTTCCCAGAGCCATCTGTATGGCGTGTATGTGCCGCTAATGATGTTAGCTTGTGTTGGACCATAATAGTTTGAGCCGTTCCAGATGCTAATAGGCAACACGTCGGAGGTTTTCTGTAGATCTTCCCATGCAATGAAGGTTATTGTGTCTGTGGCACCCGTCATATACTCTTCGACTGTCTGTTCATTCTCAGCCACGGTATATGGAGCCATGTATTGACTGCCGGTAACGTAGCCTTGAGCATTCGTGGCTTCAGCGTTATTTCCAAGTTGTTTGCCAAAGAAGTTGTTCCAGCAATCGTAGGTTCCTGATGTCGGATCCTTCACAATCCTGTTGATCGGGTCATTCATGTGTGCTTGAGCTGCCGCTGGGATGTTGCCTGCGCCGTAGTAAGCGGTTAAGAATTGTCCCCAAGTAGTGTAGATCGGGTTGTTACCTGCGGCGTCAGTGGACTCGAATAGTTGAGCGACCTGCTTAGCGGTAAGGTCAATTGGAGCCCACGTCATGTCTGTACTGTAAACTATAGCAACGGTGTCAACTCCGACTGCCCAAATCTGGACGTTGCCTGCATTGGATTGGCCCCACTCCATTGTGCTTGGAGGTCTTGACATTTCACCAATGTCTGCCGTCGGGTTGCCTGTAGTAGGCAGGATTGCTGGGAAAACTGTTCCACTGCCTTCCCCTTGAATGTTCATGGAGGTGATATCTAATGCGCTTGCATCTCCCCAGTAAAATGGACTGGTAGCTGCAAAGGCGGCATTATTTGCAGCAACCAACGAGTTCCAATAAGTTGGAAACGTCACGGATGCTTCTAATGCTATTGGCAAGACGGTGCTTGAACCAGCGATGTTCAAAGTGTTGGCAGCGACTAAAGCATGTGCCGGAATTGATGCTGAAGAAAATGCCACAATTACAAGCACCATTATTGAAATTACTACTTTTGGGGTTCTGTTCAATTTTATCGTTCTCCTTTTTGGTTTGTGAAACCTATCTTTGATTGCTTAGGAAGCCAATCAATGCTATCTCGAAATAGTGATTTGCTGAGGCAGCGTTTGCATTCCAAGCGCTTCTCCGACAATGTAGTAACTCCCAGGTGATGCATGAAAAACCGGGCATGACAAAGTGGGAACAAGAAGGCAAGGGCTAGCGCTTAAAGAGTTCAAATTGCAAACCTGATCCCACTCGAAACTCTGAGTGAAACTTGCACCTAGCAACAGGGAAACCTCCATGGCGAACATTGGAAAAGCCTTTCCTAAAGAATCCCGATATATTATTCCTGTGCTATTGTAAACTATGTAATCAAAACAATCGCCTGTATAGGTGAAATCAATGGTTTTGTCGCTAACGTTGTTTATGCTTAAGGTAAAATCAACGGGTTCGCCAAGCGTATAATCGGTTTGTGCAGTAGATAGCGTTAGCGTTAATCCACCATCATGAATAAAAGGCGTTGGACCAGTCCAGTAGGCTATGTAAGCACTCATAAAAGCAAAGAAGTCGGCTGTCGTTATCGCGCCGTCATGCTCAAAATCAGCGGCTGGATTATACTGATTCTCACTATAATAGCTGATATAATCGTCCATGAACGCAAAAAAGCTTGTTGAATCGACTTCCCCTTGGCCGGTCAAATCACCGGGGCAAGTCAATAGTAACGTGCTACCCGTGCAAGTTTCACTTGTGATGCTGGTTTCTTCCGCAACAGGCCAAACTGTGGCACTTAAAACATAGTTGCCTAAGGCGAAACCAGTGGTGTTCCACACTGTTGATGCAACAGTTGAGCTTTCGCTCTGCAAAGTAATAGTTTGAGTACTGATTGTGATACCGTTAACGGAAAATGTTACGTCAAAACTAACAGGTGAGGAACCAGAATTCTCGATATTACATGTTAGGGTTGCTGGAAATCCTTGTTCAACGAAAGACTGAGAGCAGGTTACTCCTGTAGGCACTATATTATTTACAGTGTTTCCGCTTGACCCATCAAGTTGGGCGTCGGCCCAGAGTTTTGTCTCAGAAAACGGTAAGAGAACGCTTGCTACAAGAACAATCATAAGAAGCACGCATAGGTATTTTTTCAAAGCGCTTACGCCCTAGAGAATATTGTTGCAGAAAAAGTATTTGATGCTTACCAACATATAACATGAGGGGTCCAATAGTTTGGGTGGAAACTATTTAGAGACTTTTTGTCCTTTGAATCTGGAGCGCACTCCTATAATTGGCCAGGATATTGTTAAGTTAAGTTACCCAAGATAGAAACGTTTTAGAATATATAGGATAAATTAAAAAGTAAAGTTGTTTGCTTATTATTAAAATAGACTTACGATGATGATTAAATACCCAAAGACAATAATTGTTGCCCTTGTTTTTCTAATTCTTGGTTTAATCATTTTCTTGCCCAGCCTAGTGTCAACACTTGCGGCAAGTAGCCAGATGAACAATATAACAAGTCAAGTAAATGCCTTAGATAGCCACTACGCTAACCTTCACCCCGACTGGAACCAAACTACTACGGACAATTACGTTTTTAACCAATATTTTTCTTCTCTTTTTCTTCCCTATATGGTTGCTCAACAGTCATTTTCACAGGGTATTCAAGGTATCGAGTTTAGCGCAGTATTATTTGGTGTTTCAACTGTTTTATTTGTAACCAGATTTGCCCTGATTAGAATCAAAAGCAAACAGATAGCCAACGTTATTCTTCTCAATGTATGTTTATGCGTTGTTTACGTTGTTTCTTCTATTTTTGTTTGGTCATATGCGAATGAAGTAGCGAATAACAGCGTTAAACTATATTGGAACCCTATAGAAATAGTGCCACAACAGACTCCGTTCTTAAACAGTTCAGTATACTTTGCGACTTTTTTGAATCTGCCATTCATAACTTTTTGGTTAATTCCCATCGCCAACCTGTATTATTTTTCCAGAATAATAAGAGAAAAAAATCGCCAAACTACTGAACCTTAAACCTTTATTTAACTTTCTTTTCATATTCCTCTTCTGTTATGCGCTTGTTATGCGCTCTTCCAGAACCAAAAGTACTATTATCCAAATATTCGCATTTTTTAAATTCAGTTTCTTATTCAAAATGATTAAGATTTTTCTGTAAGTTTTAGACATAAAAAATGCGTCCAAAAAGTACGGCAAGACAAAAAATGAATCTGTCAAGAAACAGTCGCGACATTGCGACATCGAAAATGTGTTTTAAAACTGAAAAATGATTTTGAAAAATAATTGAGTTTTTCAATTCTCAACTTCGCAACTGATCGCCCGCAATTCTTTCTTTCTTTTTTGGCAATCGAAATTGGGAAAAGAGCAATTAAAATAAGTTAGTTGGTGTGTCCTGTGAGCGATTCTCCGTATGCTATATAATAACTCATGAATAGGAAGAAGTCCACATTGTCAATTTTTCCGTCATGATTCAAATCGCAAGCCGCGGTGTAAACACCGTTAGCGTTGTACTGAATATACGCATCCATCCAAAAGAAGAAGTCACTTGCATCAACCTTACCATTATTGAAAAAGTCAATGGCCGTCCATTGGAGGCTGCTCCGCGCGACCACATAAACTGATGCATTCACGACTTGGAAGGCAATACTGCTGATTCCCTGATCACCGTCGCCTGAGGATGGGGCAATTATAGTATTGAGTGGATCAATAGTTATGTTGGCGTTTCCTATGCCTATTGCTTGAAACTCGAGCGTAAAAAGAACCCCTGAGCCGCTTGCGGCTGCTATTCTGCCAAGAGCATCGCCTACTCCTCCTTCGATTGTGCCGGCTGTATTATTTATAAGCCCGACCAAGAAGAAAGTATTGCCTGCCTGATCAAGGTAAGGTCCCTCAGTTACTTTTAGCAATTTAAGAACGCCAGGCGTCCAATCTAAGTACACAACGTAACCCCAAACGGAGTATGCTTCACCTATCCTAACGTCAACATTGATTAATGTACCATTGAATGCGGCAATGTCCGAATTCAAGGTCCCTGACTGAACAACGCTAATCTGGGTCGGAAGACTTGCATTTAACAATTCTAAACTAACAGTCTGGTTGCTAGGCACATTATTCGTATCTCCACTGTAAATCGCTGTAATCAACACTTTCCCTGGGTTAGCGTCAATGTATGTAGTGGATGATGTTCCAGAGTTCAGAGTAGTAATGTCAGAACTAAAAGTTCCTGAGCCGCTGCTGGTTTTCCAAGTTATAGTACCGGTTGGATTTGCGCCTGATACCTTCACTATGCATATGACGGAGCTTCCAGCTGAAGCAGAATTTGAGCTGAGGTTAAGGCTTGTTAAAGATCCATATGAACAAAAAGAGTAAAGGTTGCCATCCGAGGAGCCTACATAAAGATTTCCATTGGCAAAGGCGGCAGATGTTGGATTGGCAATCTGGTAAACCCTTAACTCATTTCCGCTTGTCGCATTCAAGACGTAAAGATTTTCAGTTGAACCAATGTAAACTGCACCCGAAACTACTGCCGGAGAATCGAGTATAGCATTACCAGTGGTTTGATAACTCCATATTACGCTACCTGATTTAGCGTTCAAAGCATAAACGTTGCCGTCTTCCGAGCCCGCATAAACAATCCCGTTCGCAAATGCGGGAGACGAGAGCACTGGACCTTTGGCTTGATAATTCCAAAGTTCTATGCCAGTTGTCGCATTTAATGCATAGACATGACTGTCGTCTGAACCGAAATAAACGACTCCGCTGTCAACTGCTGGTGTGTAAACCCAACCGCCGGACGTGAAATTCCAGAGGCTTTTACCATTTGAAGCATTCAAAGCGTACAAGTTATCATTAAATCCGCCAAAATAAACAAACCCATTGTCTACAGCGGGAGATGTGGGGCTAGCATAAGTAGTCAGTGGGGTCGTATCATAGCCCCAGATCTTGTTCCCTGTTGTCGAATTCAAAGCATACATGATTCCATCATAAGAGCCAACGTAGATTATGCCTGAAGCAACTGTTGGAGAAGAATCTATAGCTTCGCCTGTTTGGTAACTCCAGATTTCGCTGCCAGTAGAAGCGTTCAAAGCGTATATGTTGCCGTTGCTGCTACCGACATAAACTACAGAATTATCCACGGCTGGACTGGATTCAATTACGTCGCCAGGCGCGCCTGTTGCGTAATTCCATATTTTATTACCTGTCGACGAATTCACAGCATATACGTTATCATCAAGTGAGCCAACGAACACAGCCCCATAGGCGATTACTGGAGCCCCCCATATTTGGTTTTGTGTTTTAAATTGCCATTGAGATTGATTGGCGGCTGTAACATCAGACAGTAAGTAGCCTGTATGGCTTGGGTCATGTTGGAACATAGGCCAAGAGTTTTGGTCGCTGTTTGAGTTGCTGCTTTGAGCGTTATCGTCAGCTTTTGCTTTCGGCAAAAGCGCAGTGAATATTGATACACACATAATTGCAATTAGCATTATCGCTATCGCTGTTTTCTTCACTGTTTCTTTCTCCAACAAGCAATCGATTATACAAAAAATAGTATTTGACACCTTTCGCTTTAGAAAACATAGACAAAGCTGCAAAATTATAGGGCTATTTAGCTGATAAAAGAAGAGCGCTGCCTTGTCGAGAGTGTGTGAAAAGTCTCTTATTTTGCTGACTGGTTACCGTTAGCCTTAAATCTAGACTAGCTTCACAGCAAATGGAAGAGAAGTTGAAAAGCCATGAGCGAACATGTAGAAGGTCTAAGCAGAAACCAGACAGCCCTCTTCCGGTTAAAAAATAAAAGGTTTGTTTGAGGAACTGCAAGGAATAATGTTAACAGTGCAACATTGCGACATTGAAAAGGGTTTTTAAAAATGAAAAACGATTTTAAGAAATATTTACGTTTTTCAGTTCGCGAAGTCGCGACTGAAACTATGTCAAACGTTCACTTCATTGCCCCAAGTTGAAAGATTGAAAACGCGCGCGCTTGATGAAGGAAAAGTCACCATCACTGTAATCATAAAATGGTGTTTATGTAATGGTACTTTCCCCTCACCGTGCCTTCTCGCTTTCTCCTGGGTTTAATTAAGAACGCTATCACTATATGATATTTGCCGCTATAGAAAATATTGAGCAAATAGTTTTTTCGAATCTATTTAGTACGCATATCCATTGGAAAATACCAATGGATTGGTCGCTATTTAGCAATAATGTTAACGCTTAGTTTTTTATTCAGTTTAGAGTAAGATTTGAAACAGCCAAAAAAGCCGGCGCTTTTAGGTCATTTTAGCAATCTATTAGATGCGCTGTTCCGTCGGGACAGTAACATTTGTCTCCAACATTGGCTTTGGCAAAGCGTCGTTTGCATTCGTATAATCGTTTCCCGCAGCCATTGCAATCTCGACTAAGCATTTTGTTTCTTCATCCTTAAGATTCAATCGACAATAATCATTAATGAAAGAGATAAAACTATTCTATGAATACAATATAGGGATACTATATTTCGTTAGGCTTGCAAACTTGCGCACTTCAGATAATATTGATTTTAATGATAAGTAAAGCAAAATCTTGCTCTGTAACACGCCAGTTTAAACCAGAGTTTTCGCAGAAACATTGCGGTAGAAACGAGCCAACCTCGAAGTCTTGCTATATAGATAATAATCTTGTTGTTAGATTATGCAGCAAGACTTTATTTATGCAATTTAAGTAAGCAGATAAACATGGGCACCTGTACAATGCGTGAATCCCCGTGCAAGTGCGGGGGCAGATGGTTCAAGTCAGAAGCGGATGGTACGCGCAGATGCATTAAATGCGGCCAACCCAGATAAAAGCCAGCAGATAATAAACTCCTCTTTAAAGCAAACTTTTCAAGGTCAGAAATTGTTTTAGCCATGCCATTTATAGCGTTTTTGCTTTGAAGGAGTATAGAACCAAAGCGTTTTCTATATAGTTAATACAATCTACCAAGGTATTTCTTAAGTTTGAGAAAGTTCAAACATAGTATGGGAAGAGGAACGATGCAAAAAATCAGCAGTTCAATAATCTTTACGTGCCCAGGATGCAAAGAAGCCTTCGAATTCGATCCTGTTGATGAATACCAATTAGTCTTCTGCCCAATCTGCGGCAGCAACTTCATGACCATCCGAAAAAACGGCACATTACTGCTTGAATCCTTTGAGTTTAACCCAAATGAAACTTCCCATCTGGTCGAACTAAGTGAGGTGACAATGGTTGAAAGTTAAATGCGTAGGCTGCGAAAGAAAATTTGATGTTTCTCCAGAAAACTTTTCAAACTATGAAATAGTCTTCTGCCCAATCTGCGGATTAGACTATCGAGTCATCAAGAAAACAAGCAACGTTATAATAAAATCAATACAATACGCATAAATCAAAAATAAACAACCATAATTTCTTAATTTTTCGATCCCTACGCTCATGTTCAAGAGCTTTTCTGACCTCAAAAAAATACGCAAGCTTTTAACTCTCAATAGCTTTCTTTGTTTTTATGAAAGAACTGGAAGTCAAAATTTTAGAGGTTAACAGGTTAAAGATTGAAGAAATCCTCATCAGTTTGGGTGCCAAAAAAGTTTTCGACGGTGAGATCCAAACTTTGCTTTTTGACTTTAAAGATGGCTCAATAATTAAAGCAAAAAACGTGTTGCGCTTAAGGAAAGAACAAGATAAGATCGAATTAACCTTCAAAAAAGTTCACATCACAGAAACAGCCAAACTAGCGGAAGAATATACTGTAGAAGTATCAAATCTGGAAACTATGAAGAAAATCTTGGAAAACGTAGGCTTATCCATTATCGAAAACATGACAAAACACAGAGTAAGCTACAAAATCGATAATACACGATTTGATATTGATCATTACACGGGTAACTACGGATACATCCCTGAGTTTATGGAAATCGAATCGGAAAACAGTGATTTGATCCATAAATACGCTGCTCTTTTAGGATTCCAAGCCAAAGACTGCCTGCCATGGTCAACTGACGAATTAATCCGCCACTATTCCTCAAAAAAAACCTAAGCCCACTAATAAAAAATCCATTGTCCTAAATGCAAGATGCGGTATTTGTTTAGGAGGAGGAAGCTCTCCAAGCGCAATGCATGAGGTTGCTTCTCTTACTATATAGCCTATTTATAACTATATATTCTA
Source organism: Candidatus Bathyarchaeota archaeon (assembly GCA_963767735.1). Classification (GTDB taxonomy): domain Archaea; phylum Thermoproteota; class Bathyarchaeia; order Bathyarchaeales; family Bathycorpusculaceae; genus Bathycorpusculum. The sequence continues at coordinate 81,089 of CAVYES010000008.1, forward strand.
TTTTCGGAGTCCTTTAATGATAACTTCTTCAATTGAAACAGAGGTAACGCCAAATGCACCGAAAAGTTCCCCTCTTCGAATATGAGACGTTTGCAGTCCGCAAAACAAAATGCATCGAAACTCAGGATTTGCCCAGGAAGCGCGACCGCTGAAGGCAAATAACACAGCCCAGCGAAAAATTGTTTTTCACACAGATCGATTGATAAGTTACAAACTCCATTTTATAGCCCAAAGTAACCCATCTCCAAAATAAATGAAAACCCAAGAGGTAAAACCCTTGACAGCCTCAAATACCCTTGATTCAGAAGCAAACAATGCCTTGAGCCAGAAAAAACTCTTAGACAACCCAAACTACTACATTAACAGAGAACTCAGCTGGATAAGATTTAACAAACGAGTCCTTGAAGAAGCACAAGACCAGTGGCATCCCCTGCTGGAAAGGGTAAAATTCATTGCCATCTGCGGCAGCAACCTTGATGAATTCTTCATGACACGAGTACCTAGGCTCATGAAAAAAATCAAGGCGGGTTCCGACGAAAAATCGATGGATGGAATGACAGCCATAGAGCAGATTGAGGCTACAAGAAAAGAGATAATGCCCTTAGTCGAAAAGCATGCTGCTTGCTGGCGAAACGAACTTCTTCCCGCTTTAGCAAAAGAAAAAATCTACATTTGGAAATTTAACCAATTAGGAGAAAAAGAGAAAAAAAACCTGCGTGACTTCTTCCAGCAATCTATTCTTCCACTCGTAAAAACGCATAAGGAAGGCCTAAATGACCCTGCAGCTGAGAATCTTCACGTCACACTCTACGTATCAGGCTTCACTAACCAAGATTTTTACAGCTTAGTGGATGTCCCAACCGAAGATTTTGGAAGGCTGATTAGAATCCCAAAAAGCGTTTACAGCCAAGAAGTAGAATATAACTTTGTCTTTGTTGAAGATATAATGGTAAACAATTTAGACCTAATTTTCCCAAATGAAAAAAACTTGACGGCATATCAGTTTAGGCTTACACGCAATGGAGAAATAAACATTCTAATGGATGAGTCAGCAGACTTCCTCAGTTCTGTAAAGAAGAGTCTGTCGACCAGAAAAGCTGGGTTCCCAAGCAGGCTAGAATTTGAAAGGAAAGTGCCAGAAACCATTAAAGAAGACATAGCTGAAGCCTTAGGCTTGCCAGAATACGTAACTTACGAGTTTGATGGACCACTTGGGTTAGTGGATCTATGGCAAATGCTTAAAATAAATCGCCCCGACCTTAAAGACAAAAGTTTCCTCCCCTGCATTTCGCCCCTTCTGACCCCTGAAAAAGATATGTTTGCAACCATCGACAAACAAGACTTCGTCCTATATCATCCCTACGACGGCTTTGAAGTAATCATTGACCTTCTAAAAGAGGCCGCCGAGGATAGTAATGTTTTGGAAATCTGCATAACAATGTACCGTATGGATCATAACTCTCCAATTGTTGGTGCATTAATTGAGGCGGCTGAGAAAGGCAAAAAAGTAACTGCAATAGTTGAGCTGAAAGCTAAATTTGATGAAGAAAACAATATTCTTCTAGTTTCAAAACTTAGGCAAGGCGGAATAAATACCGTTTATAATTTTCCGAACTTTAAGGTTCATGCAAAACTCTGCTTAATTGTCAGGAAGGAAGAAGATAAAATTGTAAGATATTCGCACATCGGGTCAGGGAACTATAATGCGGTTACAGCGAAAATTTACGGTGATATAGGTTACTTAACGTCAAACCCCGAAGTGGGGGCGGAACTTGAAGAGCTTTTCAACATTATTATAAATGGGCTTCAAGAAAAAGAATTCAAACACCTTCTTGTTGCCCCTAAAACGCTGAAGAGTGAAATTCTCGGTCGAATTGACAGGGAAATAAGTTTTCACCAAAAAACAGGCAAAGGCTACTTAGCTTTTAAACTTAACAACTTAGAGGAAACTGAAGTTATTCAAGCCTTATACAAGGCATCGATAGCTGGAATCAAGATTGACCTCAACGTCCGAGGTTTATGCTGCTTAAGACCTAGAATAAAAGGAATAAGCGATAACATTTCAGTGATATCTATAGTTGGACGCTTCCTTGAACACGCCCGAATCTATTACTTCCATGATGATGCTCAAGAGGAAGTCCTTGTTGGCAGCTCAGACATGATGTTCAGAAATCTCAACGAAAGAGTTGAAGTCCTGATGTCAGTGCCAGATCCACAGCTACGTCGCGCTATCCTTGAATATATGCTTAAAATCAGCCTTCACGACAACGTCAAAGCAAGAAGATTACTGCCGGATGGAACGTATGAGAGAGTAAAACCTAGAGAAGGCGAAAAAGCCCTCAACTCTCAAGCGTGGCTCATTCAGAACAGAGGCATTTGGAATGAACGTTCCAATTAAGGCTCCAAATTGCCAAAGTGACACAAGCTACTGCAAATTCGGCTCTGAAACGCTCTTAAGACTTCTTCCAGTTTTTGAAGACCAAATTGAAGGTGTGATGAAAAGCGATGATATCGAATACGTTCATAAAATGCGTGTCACCTCCCGCAGACTGAGAGCTGCACTTCCCCTATTCAGATTCTGCTTTCCTGGAAAAGAATTCAAGCAATGGGCAAGTCAATTGAAGAAAATCACACGTCTACTTGCCAACGCAAGAGACCTCGATGTTCAAATAGCGTTTATAGAGCAGTACACGAAAAAACTAAAGACCGCTGCGGAAAAAGCGTGTTTAGAAACATTGCTGAAAGATCAAAAAAACTGCAGAGAAAGCATTCAATTATCTGTTGTCAGCGGATTGCAGAAGCTAGAGGCATCAGGCGTTTTACAGAGGACTCGCGAGTTTTGTGAAGAAATCGTTGCTGAACAATCAAGCGCCCCTTTTGATTCCGATCAGGTGCTGGAAAAAGCTCATTGGCACATATCCTTTAGACTGGATGATTTCCTGTCGATGGAAAAATACGTTTACTTGGAAAACAAAAAACTAAAGCATCATCAAATGAGGATATACGCTAAGAAACTTCGCTATACCATGGAAGCGTTCGCGCCGCTATACAAAAACAAACTTGCAAAAGAGATTAAAACAATAACAGCTTTTCAAGATGTACTTGGAGAAATGCACGACTGCGATGTCTGGGAAGAGTATATACCTAAATTCATCGACAAAACAAAAACCGAAATAAAATCCAAAGAAAACAAAAAAGAAGCCGCCTCAAAATTTGAGAAGACACTTTTCAACCTCTTAGCTTACATAAAAGATCAAAGGAGAGACCATTATAATCAATTCGTTTGTCTTTGGAGTAAAAGTGAAAACGACGACTTTTTTGTTAAACTTAGGAAGACAACCGACGGTGGATTAACTGTGACCAAAGCAAAAACAAAACAATCACTTGCAAATCCCGACGTTAAAATTGCTGTTTTGTCAGATGTTCATGCTAACCTGCATGCTTTGGAAAAAGTATTCGAAGATGCTGAAAGACGAGGTGTAGAAGTTTTTCTTAATGCAGGTGACTCGATAGGGTTCGGTCCGTACCCAAATGAAGTAATAGAGATGTTATGCGAAAAAAATGTGCTAGGCGTCGTGGGCAACTATGATTTAGAAGTAATTGAGGGCAAAGCTAAAGCTAAAGGCGAAAAAAAAATTGCCTGGGAATTTGCTAAGAAAGAGCTGGCCAAGTCATGCGAAAGTTATCTCTATTCTTTACCACACGAACTAAGATTTGAAGTCGCAGGCAAAAAACTGTTTGTAACACATGGGAGTCCCAAATCAATTGAAGAGCACATTTACCATGACACGCCAGTTGAGCAGTTAACAGCTCTTGCTGACGCTGCCAAAGCTGATGTAATAATCGTTGGGCATTCACATGATCAATTTTTGAGGCAGGCAGGCAAATTTTGTTTCGTCAACCCTGGAAGTGTAGGGAGACCCGGAGATGGAAATCCTCAGACAGCTTATGCAATCTTGAGCTTCAACCCCTTCAATGTTAAGTTGATCCGATTAGATTACGAGGTCACGGTTGCTGCAGACGCCCTTAGAAAAAAGGCGTTGCCTGAAAGTTTCGCTCAAATGCTGCTTCGCGGCGTATCTCTCGAAGCCATAACCGAAGAGGATCACACCATAGAAGACGCCATGGTTCAACACTGCAAAGAAACTTCGGAAGCCTCTCAAGAGATTTCGAAAACTTACTGGCAAGATACTGAACATTACATGCAGGTTACCCGACTGGCTTTAGAGATCTTTGACGGATTAACCGATGCGCATCATTTGGGCAAGCGGGAACGATGCTGGCTTGAATGCGCCGCAATTTTGCATGACGCAGGCTTGTCAAAAAATAGAAAAAGTCACCATAAAGAATCAGCCAAGCTCATCCTAAACGATACACGGCTACCATTCACGTCTCAAGAAAGAAGGATAGTGGCAAGCATAGCCAGGTACCACCGCAAAGGTTTTCCCAAACCAAAACATTACAATCTCGCGACGTTGGACCCCTTAACCGTCAACAAAGTCAAAATTCTTGCAGGTATTCTCCGGGTGGCAGACGGTTTAGACTATACTCACCAATCAACCGTGAAAAGCTTAAACATCAGGTGGACCACCAAAAGAGTTATTGCTGAATACATATCCGACTCGGAGTTGACTCTGGAAGAGCAGGCTTTTAATAAGAAGAAGGATTTGTTTGAAAAGGTCTTCGCTAGAAAAATGGTGTTAATATGGAAGCAACAGTGAAAACCGTTGGACACGTAGTTGGATTTGTGGACATCGGGACGAATGCTGTGCGTCTTTTAGTGGTGAGGATAAACCCCAATTTCTCCTACACCATAGTCAGCCAAGAAAAAGAAGTTATCAGACTTGGCGAAGAAGAATTCAAAGACAGCATATTAAGGCCAGAAGCCATGGAACGCGCCATTTTTGTCTGCGGAAAATTCGCTGATCTCGCCAAAACTTACGGTGCCAATGAAATAATAGCTGTTGGAACCTCTGCTATTCGGGAAGCGCTAAACCAATCCGAGTTCCTTCATAAACTTTTCAAAGAAACAGGACTCAAGGTACAGGTGATTTCGGGGCAAGACGAAGCCCGCTTGATTTGGCTGGGCGTTTCAAGCGGCATAGATATTGGCGAAGAAAAGGCTATTTTCCTAGATTTAGGCGGCGGCAGCACCGAAATTGCCATCGGAAACCAGCACGAATGCTTTTACGTGAACAGTCTTAAGTTAGGCGCGATTAGGCTAACAACTCAATTCGTCGGGGAAGGCTGGACTGGACCCATAACAAGCAATGACTATAGAGAGATGAAAAATTATGCTTCTAGCAAGGTTCACGCCACTAAAACCAGAGTCCTCGAGTACGGAGTCAGACGGGCATGGGGTTCATCAGGCACAATCATAAACTTGGCTGAAATCGCGAACAAACTTTTCAAGAAAAACGGCAATGGAGGTGTTCTTACCATATCACGGAAGAACCTCAAAAAACTAGCACCAATTCTTTGCTCTCTCTCCCTCGAAGAAAGAAAAAAATTGCCCGCCATTAACCCCGACCGAGCCGATATCATAATTGCGGGAGCAGCAATAATTGAGGCAATCATGGAAGAGTTCGGTTTAGAAGAAATCTGTATCAGCCATAGAGAACTGCGGGACGGCTTGCTAGTCGAATACTTGTCGAATTTTGAAGGCTTTCGAGAACTACAAAAGGAACCGATGAGAAACAGGAGCGTTTTGCATTTAGGCAGGTCTTGCAACTTCGATGAGATACATTCGGAAACTGTAGCATCTTTAGCGTTGCAGCTGTTTGACAGCGCAAAACAAATTGGGCTGCACAATTTGGGTATGACCGAGAGAGAACTCTTGAAACATGCTGCAACGCTACATGATGTCGGAGATTTTCTTTCGTTTAATAACCATCAACTTCATTCCCACTATATTATTAGCAATGCTGAGCTTCTTGGTTTTGACCCGGCAGAAACGCAGATAATGGCTAACATTGCGCGTTTCCACAGGAAAAAGTTACCTTCCAAAAAAGCATTGAAAATCACGGGATTAGACGAAAAAACCAATGACGCTATCGCTATTCTTTCAACGTTTCTTCGATTTGCAGAAAAGCTTGACCGCAGCCACTGTGGACTTGTAAAGAAAGCAGAATTTGTCAAAGGCAATAAAGACCAAGTTCTGCTCTCGTTTTATTCAGACTCAGACTGCAGTCTTGAAGAATGGAGCATTATCCAAAATCGGCAAGCGTTCTATGAAGCCTTCGAAAAAGAGCTCGACGCTAAATGCACGATTACACAAGCTACGCAATAGGCGCAGGCTCAAAACTTTCGGTTTTATAGTTTATTCTTTTTCAAGCTCAGCTTTTGCCTTTTCCAAAGCGTCCTTTTGCTCTTTGCTTAAGGCGGGATATTTTAAATTCAGTTTTTTGATTTCTGACACTATAATCTCAGATATTGATGCATGGGTAACCCATTTTTTATTTGCAGGGATAATATACCATGGTGCCCACTTAGTGCTTGTTTCATTAACCATATCTTCATATGCATCCATGTAATCAGCCCATTTTGAACGTTCTGAGAGGTCGGTAGCTGAAAATTTCCAATTTTTTTTAGGATCTTCTAGCCGTTTGAGGAAACGCTGTTTTTGTTCCTCCTTCGAAACGTGGAGGAAGAATTTCAGCACCACCGTTCCGCTACGAACCAAGTGCTGCTCAAACATGTTTATGTCTTCATACCGTTGATCCCAGAATAGTTTTCCTTCCGCGTCAGAAGGTAACCGTTCTTTTTCCAAATCCTCGGGGCGCACCTTAACAATCAGCACATCTTCGTAATATGAACGGTTGAAAATTCCAATGCTTCCCTTTTCCGGAAGAGCTTTAACGTTGCGCCATAAGAAATCATGGTTCAGTTCCTCTTCAGAAGGCGTTTTGAAAGCAGTAACTTGGCAACCTTGAGGATTCACCCCAGACAGCACATGTTTGATAGCGCTGTCTTTTCCAGCTGCATCCATCCCTTGGAGAATAATCAGTATAGAATAAGTGTGGCTTGCCCAAAATAACTCCTGCATCTCAACCAGTTTCAGCGTGTTCGCCTCAAGAATAGCTAAGGTCTGCTCTTTTCCCTCTTTTTTCCCTTCTTCATCGTCCTTTTTCTTGGCCCATTTTGGAACCCAACCTGGATCAAAATCCTTCAAACTAGTCTTTTTACCAGGCGGCACCTTGAAATCTTCTGAGTTCACCGACACCTAAAACAGCCTCATTAAGAATAAAGATTAAGCCACTTAATAATAGCTACCCATTCAACGAAGAGCACGCAATGAGATAACTGATCAAAAAAATTGCCAAGAGTGCTATGTGATTGCAAACATCAAAATAAGGAGATATTAAAAAACTCTTTTTGAACGATAGGTTCAGTAATAAAAGAAAAAAGGAGAAAAGAAGATATCTGTGTTCTTTTCTAAGTTTTCATTTCGGTATCTGGAGTCTTGGCCATTCCAGACGCTTCTGCCGCATGTTCCTCTTTGCTCGGCATCTCCGTTTTTGCTGATGCTTCCGCCTTTGCGGGTTTCTTTGTGGAAGCGGTTTTTGGCTTTGGACCGGGCTTTGTTACTTGACTGAGCATAGCTTTTGTAGGAGCGACCTTGGTCTTTAGAGCTGGAGCTTTCTTGGTTTTAAAAGCGGGAGCTTCTTTTGGTTTAATGTTAATTTTCTTTTTGGCGTTCCAGGCTGGGAACTCACCGTGTTCTTCTTTGAATTTGGCGAGCAATTCTTCCTGCATAATTCTTGGTTTGTCTGTTAAAATCCAGCTTATAGCAGCCTTTTCTATGTAGCCTTCGTCGAAAAGCATCTGGTTGATCTTCCTAACGCTTTTTCCTCCATATCCTGCTAAATATCCACCCAAGATCCTCTTGACGGGTTTTTTTGTTCGCCCAATGTATAAAATGTCAGATTCTGGTTTTCCTGAGAGTTCCTTATCCACTATTATGATGACGCTGCCCTTGTCTCCAGGCAAAATTGAGTGCGTTAGCGTTTTCAATGGAAACCATTCGGCGAATCCTGTTTCGATTAAAGTTTTAGAATTCATAATTCACTAAGAACTATTGAAGGATTTAACTATTTCTATCTCTTGAAATGAGCCAACTGTATAGGCACGGCGCCTTGACTTTACATTGTGATTTTTCAGCATGGTGGCAGCATTTTACCAAAGATTTAAGGGGACAAAAGAGAAAAAGAATAAACTCGGAAACGTTGTTTATTCCATTCGAGGTCTATATTATGAGCACCCGGTTTGACCCTAACAGCTCCACGACGAATTCTAGCTACTGCCGTTTTGGAGCCGAAGCTCTGCTGAAACTTCTTCAAACAATTGAAGCACAAATAGGTGGAGTTGAAAAAAGCGAAGACATAGAATATGTCCATAAAATGCGAGTCACCTCCCGTAGAATAAGAGCCACCGTACCACTTTTCCAGGATTGTTTTCCAAACAAACGCTACAAAAAATGGTTAAACGAAATCAAGAAGGTAACTCAATTCCTCGGCGCTGCCAGAGATCTGGACGTCCAGATTTCAGTTATAAAAGACTACATTAATCAGCTTCAACATTCCGAGCCCAAAACGGGAATAGAAGCTCTGCTTGAGCGGCATATTGAGCAAAGAACACAGCTTCAATCGAATGTAATCAATGGACTTCAGGAGCTTGAAGAGTCAAGAGTTTTGCAGCAAACAGCCTGTTACTGCGAACAAATCATCAAGGAAACAGCGGGCGCCTCCTTCGATTTGCTGGCTGTTCGCGAAAAAGCTTTCTGGCAAATATCCCCCAAACTGGACGAGTTTCTATCCATGGAGGACTACGTCCATAAAGAAAACGAAATCCTCAAACACCATCAAATGCGGATTCGAGCCAAATGGCTCCGGTATACTATGGAGGCGTTTGCTCCGCTCTATCCAGATGAACTTTCGGAAGAAATAGAAATGATGAAGGATTTTCAGGATACGCTTGGCGAAATGCACGACTGCGATGTATGGATCGAGCGTATCCCAAAATTCATTACGGAAATCGAAAACGAAAATGCAATGTTCCCAGAAAACGAAAAAGCGAGTACTGAGAGCCACCAAGATCTCCTCATCTTTCTAGATCACATTAAAGAAAAAAGGAAAAACCACTATGAAAATTTCGTGAAGTTTTGGGATGAAAAGAAAGGCAAAAACGCTTTTGAGGAATTAAGGAAAAAGGCAAGTGCAGGATTCGTATCTGCAGCATATAGAGCAAAGGCAGAATTGGCAAATCCTTACGTGAAAATTGCGGTAATGGCAGATATTCACGGCAACCTGAATGCTCTTGAAGCAGTAATTCATGACGCGGAACGCCGAGGAATAACTGTTTTTCTAAACGCGGGTGACATAATAGGGTTCGGAGCTTTCCCCATCGAAGTTATCCAAACGCTATACATGAAAAATACTCTGAGCATAATAGGAAACTTCGATCTTGAAGTCTTGAACACAGACAGCAAAGTGAAAGGTCCTAAAAAATTCGCGGTTGAGTACGCAAGAAAAACACTGACAAAGTCTTACGAAACCTATCTTCGCTTCTTGCCTGCCAAACTCGAACTTGAAATCGCTCACAAAAAACTGCTCATGACTCACGGAACCCCCAACTCAGTCAACGAACACCTTTATCATGATACTCCAGAGGAGAAATTTCAAGAATTGGCCAAAAACGCTGCTGCAGACATAATTGTTTTTGGTCATTCGCATGAACCATTCACAAAAAAAGCTGGCGGAGCCTTATTCATTAATCCGGGTAGCGTGGGGAGACCTGGAGACGGAAACTCTCAAGCCGCCTACGCAGTTATCTCGGCTAGCCCCTTTTCTGTTGAGTTGGTTAGGGTTAGTTATGACGTGGAGGCAGCGGCTGATGCTCTGAGAAGGGCGGGGGCTCCTGAAAGTTACTCTCAGATGCTACTTCGCGGGCTACCCCTTGAGGACTTAATCGCGGAAGATAAGGCTCGAGAGAACGATATGGAAAGAAAATGCGCTTTGGTGGCGAGAAGCACCCGAAGAGTCGCAAGAAAATATTGGCCAGACATGAAACATTCCGAGCAGGTTAGAAAACTGTCTCTGGAACTCTTTGACGCCTTGCAAGACCTGCATAAGCTCGGCAAGAGGGAACGCTGCTGGCTCGAATGCGCGGCGATTCTTCACGACATAGGCTTATCGCGAGGAACGAAAGCGCACCATAAGGAAACGCTGAACCTGATCCTAAACGAGACGCAACTACCTTTCACTTCAGTTGAGCGGCGGGTCGTAGGGAACATAGCTCGGTATCACCGCAGAGGTTGCCCACAATATAAGCACTATAACTTCAAGTCATTGAACCCTGAATTAAGACGGAAAGTTACGATTTTAGTCGGCATTTTACGCTTAGCAGACGGTTTGGACTTCTCTCATCAATCTATAGTTCAAAGTGTGGAAGCCCACGTGGATCGCGAGAACGTGACCGTTCAAGGGTCGGTTCTTCTAAACCCAATCCTAGAAGAGTACGCGGTAAACAAGAAAAAAGATGTGTTCGAAAAATCTTTCAAAAAGAAAGTAGTGGTGACATGGAAACAGATCCAACCCATCCAGCAACAACCAAGTCAGCAACCACGTAACGGGACTCAACAGCCGACTGCACAGTCAACAGAAACGTAACCATAAAACCAAACCCCAAACAAGACACTGAAAAACAATACGCAAGGTATGCAACCTATCTCGAGCACAAAGTGTACGTTAAGTCTGCAATGAGTCAAGGAATCAGTGCCTTACAAACAAGTTTTTAGCTAAGAAAACAATTCTTACTTATGAGGTTTTTTAAATTATGACTAATGCAAACCAAATTGTTTGGCCCAGTCAATATGAACCTGCGAATTGTCCAGTTCATGCCCGAAATGAGCTTGCAATGGCTTCAGCCCCAGAAACGGTGTGGGCTTGGCTTATACGCGCGCAACTTTGGCCAACATGGTATTCTAACTCGGCAAACATTGTATTTTTGAGTGGTCAACCTCCAGAGCTCGCTTTTGGCACAAAGTTTCGCTGGAAAACCTTCGGCGTCACCATCGAATCAACAGTTCTTGAGTTTGTACCCCACGAAAGACTAGCTTGGGATGCGCACGGCACTGGTCTTAACGCTTACCACGCATGGCTCATCCAAAAAACAGACCAAGGTTGCAACGTCGTCACGGAGGAAACGGAAGGAGGCGGAATTGCAAGGCTGGGAAAAGCCCTCAGACCAAACCATATGGAGCAGCAACATCAAATCTGGCTTGAAGGGCTACGAGAAAAAGCTAGCCACGGTTTGCCACCTTCTCCATAGGTGCAGCATTTTGTGATTGGATTTTGACTTCTTGTTTTTTTCCGCATTCAGGGCAAAATTTTGCCGTTACTGGAATTCTGGTGTTGCATCTGGGGCAGATTTTTAGCAAAATTGGTTGACGCAGATGGTAACCGCAGAAGTTGCAGTAGTTAGAGAAAGATGCAACTTGTGATCTGCAATTTGGGCAAATTATGTACTGGGAATAAGATGGAACAGGAACCATAATAAAAGCTGAAAGCATGCTTGACACTAAAATTAATATGAAAGAACTTGCTCTTTTCTCTTTTGTGCCGAACCATTAGCTGTTTTTTAGCTCGCTTAAAACGAGGTTAAAACAAAACCCTTATGCGTTTGAACACAGTAATGAATATTAAATTAATTGTGAAAGCGAGGAAGATGAACTTTTAGCCCCAAAAAAAGAGCTCCGAGAAATGCAAAAAACAAGCGCGGTAGAGGCATTGATTACCCATTTGAAATTGGAGACGAATACGAAGTAGAAGTTGAAGATATGACTCCAAGAGGGGATGGAATCGCCAAAATCAAAGGATTCCCAGTTTTCATCTGCAACGCAAAACCTAAAGAACACTTAAAAATTAAAATAACAGAAATTGGCAGCGGCTGCGCAGACGCCGAAATAGTGCCATCCTAAAACAATGACGACGGTTGGCAAACTTTACTTTTTTGAAGCCCAAAATGATTTTTGATTAAAATGGTGCGGTCACCAGGTTGTAGACCTGAAAAGGGTTCAAATCCAAATCAATTGACACGCTATTTCAGAAAAAAGTCGACCGTTTTTTGCAATGGCTGGCCTGCTTGGATGCGATTAAAAGTTTAAGCGAATCCTTATTAATTCTGGCGCGCTGGCTTGTCCCTAATTTACGTGTTTACGTAGGTTGGTGATTACGCACACGCTGAGAAATGACATCTGCTTTCGATGTTGCTGACAAATCACAATCACATTTGATTATAAGCTTGACTTGATTGAAAAATAAATAATAATCAAAAAAAAGCGCGCGTAAATGGAGGTGATTTTGATGAGTGAAGATAAAAATGGAAAAGCGAAGATAACAATTGAAGTAGAGCTAAACGAAGCTTTAATGACTGCGACAAAAGAGTGGAGACCCAAGATGGGTTGGATGGGTCCCTGGAGGGGCCACGGTATGATGGGAGGACAAATGCCTTTGGGCTTGCCTTGGAGCTCTGGACCTGGAATGCAGTGCCCAGCGTGTGGCGAACCCATGGTTAAACCAAGCAAGGAGGAAGTTCTGGAGATGCTGCAGCACAGAAAAGAAAAGCTTGAGGCTGTTCTGGAACACATAAACATGGAAATCGACAAACTCAAAGAAACTAAGGAAGAAGCGAAAAAAGAATAAACTTCGCCAAATGAAGCCTTAAGGGTTTAATTGCTTAGCGTTCGTTGTTGGCTTTGTGTTTTAACTTTGGGATCGTTATTTCAAGGACATTCTTGTTGCACTGAGATACGATGAACAGCATGTTTTCCAGTTGCAGATCCTTTAGGTTTAAAGGAATATTTCTGCTGCACACGTCACCGCAAACGACTATTTCTGATTCTTTCTTGATATGGCACTGTTCCTTGCAAACTGTTATTCCATCATGGTTCTTGTTCACGTGAATACTAACTTGTTCTTCTTGACATCTGCATTGAACCAAAAGCCTAACATTGTCTTCTTCGTCGATAACATCTATCAAAGGCTCTTCATATTGTTCAAAACTAGCACTATCTGATGTGGGTTTCTTAACAAGCACTTTACATAAATTAACATCGAAACTATCTTCCATGTTTTTCGCCTTCTAACAAAGAAGTATCGCCAAAGCATGCTTTAAATGTGCAAACATTGCTGCTCGTTGGCTATTCTCCTCATAACTAACATGATAATTGGCTGGGTTAGAAACCTTTCGCAAAACGCGCGCTGCCTTGTCCCGAAATTATGTGTTGAAGAAAGTAGGTGAGGCTTTTTGTCGTGTCTGCCGATGTTTTCTGCGGCCTCTGTTCAGAACCAAACACAATATGCTGTACAAGGCGTAGCATGCAACGCTTTCTAAGCTTCTGACTTTGTTCGTGGTATTTTAGGGACAAACCAGCGTGCTTTTGACTTTTATTGACGTTTTTTGGCTTTTCTTGACGTCTATTGACTTTCTTTGACTTTTGTTGACGCAACCTGCAAACAATTTAAGCTCTGCTTCAAAAAAGCAACCTAAAGCAGCCTGAACAAAAATTTGCGACATAACAACTGTTTTCTGCACAAACGATAACCACACCAAAAATTAGAGACAGAGCAGCTCACGACCTACCCAAGAACAGGTTTCATTTAATATTGGTTTAGAACCACTTTGGTGCGGTTAAGGTGCGGTCACCGGGATTTGAACCCGGGTTGTCAGCTTGGGAAGCTGATGTCCTACCAGGCTGGACTACGACCGCAAACGCTTTTTTGCATTGAGACCAGTTTGTTTTAGGTTTGCGTAAATATATTGATTCTCATACCTTTAATTGAGTAATAACTCCGTCAGGTTTAGTGACCTGTACCTTGTAAAACCTTAAAAAACCTGAAGGCTTCTTTTGATAATTGGATGAAAACTCAATAAAAAAATTTTTACAAAAATAAGTTATTTCTTACTTCGGGCATCCGAGCAAGCATAATCGTTATCTCTGACTAAGTTGAAAGAATATCGAGGAGAAAAAAAAGCTTTGCCTAAAAGTTACACTTACACCGACGCAGGCGTAAACCGTAAACAACGTGCAGAGTCCAAAAAAGCGCTAAAAAACCTCAAGGAAACTTACAAGTACAACCGCCTCGGCGTCATGCATCTACCATATGGCAACATTTTTCCAATTGGAGAAAACACTTTCCTTGACATGGTCATCGAAGGGGTAGGCACCAAAGTTCTCATAGCACAATTGGCACAGAAATATGACACCATAGGAATCGACGCCGTAGCCATGGCGGTCAACGACGTTATTCGTTCCGGAGCTAAACCACTCGCCATAGCAGATAACATACATGCACAAGAAAGCAACCCCGCGCTTGTAAACGCGTGGCTAAAAGGAATCATTCAGGGCGCAGCTCAAGCCGAATGCCCAGTTACTGGAGGAGAAACAGGCGATGTCGCTGAAATAATAAAGGGCTTAGCAGAAAACGCTGGGTTCGACATGGTGGTCGCTTCTGTCGGTGAAGTTGAGCGGCAAGAAATCATAACTGGAGAAAACATCAAACCCGGCGATCCGATAATAGGCTTAGCAAGCAGCGGATTGCATAGCAACGGCATAACAATGGCAAGAAAAATTCTCTTTAAGCAATGGGGAGGAAAATACGAGCCAAACGACATCCCAGAAGGTTTAGACAGAGCAATTGTGCTCGAAGCTCTTGAACCAACAAAAATTTATGTTAAACCACTACTCAAACTAGCCAGCGAAGTTAGGGTCAAAGCAGCCGTGCATATCACAGGCGATGCCTACATGAAATTTAATAATTTGACCAGTTCTTCGTCCGGCATAGGCTTTGGATTCAACAACTTCAAACCCCAACCGATATTCGGGTTGATTCAAAAAACAGCCGCTGAACTAGGCTACATCATTACAGACGAGGAAATGTTCAAAACCTTTAACATGGGCTGGGGGTTCGGCATAATCGTTGACAAAACAGAAATCGATAATGCCATGAATACGCTAGAGCAGGACAATGTAAAACCTGAAATAATAGGAAAAGTGACAGACAAACAAACCGTAGAAATAAAGCACAAAAACAAAATAATGACATTGACGTAAAATTTTGCTTTTTTTAGTACAAAAGCGTTTAAATCTTCTAGCTTAATTTAAAGGCTTTATGAAATACCGCGCTAAAATAGAAGTTAGCCTAAAACCAGGCCATAGCAATCCTGAAGGGGAAACAATAGCTCGTTTACTCAAAGAACTCAGCTACAAGATACAAGCCGTAGATGTGAGTAAAGTTTACACCCTCACCTTTGAAGCGCCAACATTGCAAGAAGCCAGCGCAAAAGCCGAAGAAATGAGCAAGCGCCTTTTGGCAAACCCAACCAAAGACAATTACACGATAAATGTTGAGGAGCAGAAATGAACGCTAACCTCTACATCCCCCGCAAAGCCGGGTACGCGCTCTATGAAGTTGCAGTAGCAAAAGCCAGCGACCAACAACTCATCGAAATCAGCAACGAACTCGCCTTAGGCTTAAACCTGCAAGAAATGAAGAGCATACAAGCCTACTTCAAAGCGGAAGGCAGAAACCCAACAGATGTGGAACTGCAAACCATCAGCCAAACATGGTCAGAACATTGCTACCATAAAACCTTCAAAGGAAAAATCCAAATCGGCGGCAAAGAAATCGAGAGCCTATTCAAAACCTTCATTGCAAAAGTCACAAAAGAAATCAGGGCGCCGTGGTGCTTCAGCGTCTTCGAGGACAACGCGGGCATTGTCCGCTTCGATAAAGGTTATGGAATAGCAGCAAAAGTTGAAACACACAACCACCCTTCGGCTGTTGAACCCTTCGGCGGCGCAGCAACCGGCGTTGGCGGCGTAATTCGAGACATCTTAGGTGTCTGGGCTGACCCCATCGCATGCACAGATGTTTTAGGTTTCGGACCATTAGACTACGATTACAACAAGCTTCCTGCAGGAGTAAAACACCCAAAATACGTTTACATGGGCGTCACCGCAGGCATCAGCGCGTATGGCAATAACATGGGTATCCCAACAGTCAACGGAGCAATATACTTCGACGAAAGCTACACAGGCAACGTCACCGTCTACTGCGGATGCATAGGTCTACTGCCACTAAACAAATTCACTAAAAATGCCAAACCAGAACACATAATCGTTTTAGCAGGCGGAAAAACAGGACGCGACGGCATCCACGGCGTCACTTTCGCCTCCGCCGAACTAACTGAAAAATCAGAAGAAATCTCCCGTCCAGCAGTGCAAATCGCCGACCCGATAGAAGAAGAAAAGGTCAAACGTGCGATAATTGAAATCCGCGACCTACAATTGGCATCGGCAACAACCGACCTTGGCGGCGGAGGCTTGTCCTCAGCAGTCGGCGAAACCGCTGAAAAATTCGATTGTGGAACAACCATCGAGCTTGACAAGGTACCGTTGAAATATCAGGGTTTGGCGCCATGGGAAATTTACATTTCAGAATCCCAAGAAAGAATGCTCATAACAGTACCACCTGAAAACCTCGAGCGGGTTATGGCGGTTTTTGAAAAAGAGGACGTTCAAGCCACAGCAATTGGCAAACTTACAACCGACCGCCGCTTACAGCTTAATTTTAATGGTGAGAAAGTTGCCGACATGGACATGACTTTCCTGTTTAACCCCTGCGAAAGCACGAAAACGGCAACCATCGAAACCCCAAACTTCACGGAACCAGAGTTTCCCCAGCCAGAAAACCTAACAGAAACCCTTCTGCAGCTTCTTTCGGCTCCAAACATTGCCAGCAAAGAAAGCGTCATACGCACTTACGACCATGAGGTAAAAGGAAACACCACTCTCAAACCCCTACAAGGAGAGTACGCTGGACCAAACGATGCAGCTGTGTTGAAACCCCTTGATGATTCATGGAAAGGCTTAGTTATTTCGTGCGGAATGAACCCGAATTACGGAAAAATTGATGCTTACTGGATGGCTGCTTCAGCTATTGATGAGGCAGTTAGAAACAACGTTGCCGTCGGAGGAAGAAGAATTGCGCTGCTGGATAATTTCACGTGGGGAAACCCTGAGAAGCCAGAGCGTTTGGGCTCGCTGGTAAGAGCCTGCGAAGCATGCTATGACTATGCCAGGGCGTATAAGACCCCGTTTATCTCGGGAAAAGATAGCCTCTACAACGAGTCCCCTCTTGGACCAGTTACGCCGACACTTCTAATTACCGCCATAGGCATAATCCCCAACATTCAATTCACCACCTCGATGGATTTGAAAGCAACAGACAACCTGCTCTATATCATCGGGGACACATTCAATGAGCTGGGCGGTTCGGAATACTATAAGCTCAAAGGCCACTTAGGCGCAAACGTGCCCAAAGTGAAAGGAGCCAAAGCTAAACGCACATTCAGAACCGTCACTAAAGCCATCGATTCAGGCTTAATCAAATCCTGCCATGACCTTTCCGAAGGCGGGTTAGCGGTGGCGACGGCGGAGATGGCGTTTGCAGGCGGATACGGCTTAGAGTTAGATTTAGATAAAGTGCCATGCAAAGAGTTAGCGCGAAATGATTTTGTATTGTTTTCAGAGTCAAACAGCCGCTTCCTTATGGAAGTCTCAGAAACTGACAGGCAGGAATTCGAATCTTTGATGAAGGGCAAAGGCTGTTGCCAAATTGGCAAAGTAACCAAAGACCAGAAACTGCTCATCCACGGATTAAACCAAAAAATAGTTGTGGACGCCTCACTTTCAGAGTTGCGGCGTAGTTGGAAAAAAACATTAAGCGGGGAATCCTGATGAACCAAGAAGAAATCAGAGTCTGCGTTTTGCGTGTCGGAGGAACCAACTGCGATGCAGAAACTGAGAGGACTTTTTTGGAGTTAGGTGTCCATGCGGAGACTTTGCACGTTAACGAGCTGATAAAACGCAAAAACCTGCTTGATTATCAGATGCTGGTTTTTCCAGGCGGCTTCTCATTTGGCGATTACGTGCGTTCAGGCGTCATTTTTGCACGGTGGCTCAGCGCCAAATTGGGCAGGGAGATTGAAACTTTTATTGATGAAGGCAGACCGATTCTGGGCATATGCAACGGCTTTCAAATACTGGTTGAATATGGTTTGCTTCCGGGCTTCGAAGGAATGAGCGCTTATCCAGAGGCGACATTGACAACTAATGAGCCAGCGGGCTTCAAGTGCCAGTGGGTTTACCTCAAAAACGAGAATAGAGGAAAATGCATGTTCTCAAGCAAAATCCCAGCTGGAAAGGTGGTGAGGATGCCGATTGCCCATGGAGAAGGCAGGTTGCTTTTCCCCAAAGAGAAGGAAAAGGAAATACTTGCAAAATTAATCGATAATGACATGGTGGTTTTCCGTTACTGCGACAAAGGCGGCAACGTTGCCGACGGCAAGTATCCAGCAAATCCGAACGGCGCCTTTCATGACATCGCAGGCATATGTAACAAGGAAGGAAACATTTTCGGTTTGATGCCTCACCCAGAAAGAGCACTTTATTGGTGGCAGCAACCTGACTGGACACGCCAACAGCAAATGCTACAATATGGCGACGGAAAACTAATCTTCCAAAGCATAATCGACAAACTAACCCAGAAATGATAAACCTGCAATGAATAATCTGAGTTATCTCGAGCACTTTTACAGGCTAATTAGCAAAAGCTAGGTCAACAAAACGATAGTTCAGCTGAAACTTAGAAGGGAAAAGTCTGGTTTTTTTTGGGCGACTCAGAATGCGCGGGCAACTCTTGCTCTTGCAGACTGAAGGATTGAATAAGACGCAACTTGTAATTTAATGAAGTGCACGTATTTAAGAGAGGCAAAAAGAGAAACAATAAAGATTTCTAGGCTTTTTTCCCTTAATCTGCGTCAACTATTTATAGTACTTTAGGCTAGATTTATGATTAGGGTGGACATGTTTGTCAACCAAAATTAAAGTGGGAGACAAGGCGCAGGATTTCACTCTACCGGATATCGACATGAACCCCAGAGAACTAAAAGATTTTCTAGGACAAAAAATCGTATTGGCTTTCTCCGTTGACGCGTTCACATCAAGATGCACAAAAGAGATTTGTGAGTTCCGCGATTTCATATCTCGACTTGTTGATTTGAATGTCCAAATTATCGGAATAAGCGCAAATGATCCCTTCACAAACACCGATTTCGCAGAAAAAAATAGGGTGGTCTTTCCAGTACTATGGGACTACAGACGGCAGGTTTCCAAAACCTATGGTTTAGAATCGGAGAATTTTGCCGTGAACGAAGGCTACTCGGTTCCTAAACGCTCAATTTTTATCTTAGACTCGAAAGGTTTAGTGCAGTATGTTTGGGCTTCAGGTAATCCAGCAGCTGAACCAAACTATCAGGAAATACAGATGAAAATAAAAGAAATCATTTAGATGCCCGTCGGCTATTTCCAAAAAAATGAAACATAATAAGCGATTTTCTATTGGGTTAAAGGATTTCGATCCCTGACAATTCGTAAGGTCAAATCGGGCAAGGAGTGGTAACACTCTCTCTTTTTATAGTTTAAACCGCTTCTCAGACTATTGTTGTTTTAAAGAATCCTTAAAGTGTCGGATTCTTGGACAGTCATCTGAAAAAGTTTGTTTTTTTAGAGCATTATCGAGAGACTAGTAGAGAACTGTTAAATCCTTAGCGTAGGGCAAGCCTGCACGGGCACCCATCGCCGTAACGCTTCTTGAAGCTACAAAATTCCCCAGTCGTCCGCATTCGTAGAGGCTTTTTTTGGTAATTAAGCCGTAGAGGAAGCCTGCGCAGAAAGCGTCCCCAGCGCCAGTCGTGTCGACTGCTTTAACTGTGAAGGGTTCAATTCTTAGTTTCTGCTCGCCGTCTGTAACGTAGCAGCCTAGGCTGCCAAGTTTAACCGCGACAATTTTAACTCCCAGTCCAATCATTAAATCTGCGCCCTCACGGTAATCAGCTTCTCCTGATAAAAGCTCAAGTTCAACAGTGTTAGGTATCAAAACGTAAGAACTCCTAATTAATGGCTCAATAACCGCAAAACCCTTCTGTGCATACACCGAGCCAGGGTCAAAGCTGATTTTCACGGAGTTAGGTAGAGCAGCTAAGAGCTTTTTTTGTGCACGGAAAGATTTTTCGCCGACAAAAGAGGATTGATGAAGAAATTTTGTCTCAGAAAGATAACTGTAATTTATTTCTCGAGGTTCGATTGTATCGTTGACGCCTGAGTTAACGTATAGCGCTCTTGCGCCTTTCTTATCCACGAAGCCCATTACTGAACCGCTTTTTCCATTTTTTGCCTGAATAATGCCGCTGGTGTCGACGCCTTCATTGCTAAAACAGTCAATTTGCAGTTTGCCTTCACGGTCATTGGCTACTTTGCCTATGAAACCAACTTTGCAACCGAGCCTTGCCAACCCCACAACAGTGTTTGCGGCGGAACCGCCACATGCTTCCGTATAGTCTTCTATGAAGCTTTCTTCTTCAGCGCCCGCAAGCCTTTCGGTCTTGAAGAGCATATCAACGTTAAGTGCGCCAAAACCTACAACATCAAACTTAGTCATGGAAACAACTCCTTTAACAATATTTTGTGTTCACCTAGTTTGCCTCCGTAGTTGCCAGCGGAAACTTTTACAACTCCGTCAATTCCGAGTATTGCTTCTATCCCGACTTTGGTGGCTTCTTTTACAGCTGCTAAGGACACGCCGTTATAAACTATTTCGGCTATGTAGCCGACGTCTTCAGGCACACGAGATTCTTTGCCTATCTTTTTCTTTAGAGAAGGACAATAAAGATGATTTGTTGTTGGACCAATTTTTGGAAAATGTGTTTCAGGCTTTGAGCCGGCAGAGCAGACGTCAAAGGGCGTAACTACACCAGTCACATTGTGTATGGCAACTAATGCTTTTTCTCCTGCTTGCTTTAGGGCTTGTTTTGTTTTGCACAGAACCCAAAAGTTTCCGCCCATGACACCGCGTGCATAGCCCAAGTACCGTTCAATAACGAAGTCAGGAACCATCAAGGGAACAACGATAACCTCTCTGCCGTCGCGTTTTTCAACCCACTCGTACCCATCACCGCAGTGCCCAACAGTCTCCATCATGTCCATTTTACCTTCAGCTTTGGGCAAAGTGTCGTATACGGCGGTGAATGGCTTGACTAGGATGTCTTGGCGGATGCGGTAGGAAAGCTCAGTCTCAAATTTTCGCAGTGATTGTTCAAAGGTTTTTTTGGGGTTTATTTCTCCCCAGAATTGCAGTATTGCACCTGATCGTTTGTCTGGGGTTTCTTTTTGGCTGAGGTATTTTTCGACGCCTCCTTCTGTTCTTCCGATCACAACAGATGGCGTTGCCGTTGAATCCTCAGCAGCCTTATGCAAAGTTTCTTCATCGTCTGCTGTGACGATTACTCGACAATAAATTCCAGTGAAAGCTTCTGCGTACGTGTCCTCTATCTGCGCTTTTGGCATTTATCCAAGCCCCCCAATGGCTACTCCTCGCACCTTTTTTCTGAATTCGCTACTTTCTTTTACTATTGATTCCATATTTTGCGCTGTTAATATTTGAGCGTTAGGCAACGCGTTGGGATACAAATCTGTGAGCTTTTTTACCAAAACATCGTCGACTCCGTATTTTTTGAGCGTACCATAACTCCAAGAGCAAATGGCGCTTATTGTTTTTTCTCTTCCAAACCTGCTGAACAAGTCAGCAATCACTGCAGTAACAAGATTGCTATCGGACAAAACGGCTACTGCAGCATTTTTTACTGCGTAACTGTTTCCGTTGAAAGATATTGTTAAGCCTTCGTTGGCTCGAACCAGTTTGAAGGCTTCCACGTCCGTTATGCTGTCGCCCACATACATCACATCCGCTAAATCTGCGCCCAAACGCTTCACGATATCCCGGATTGCCTCCGCTTTCTGTTCCCCGCCAACCGTTACCACGTCGATAAGGAATTTGCCGATGAACATCTTGGGGATTTCAATCCAGAAAACCTCGTCAAAACGCCGAATAACCGTTTGGTCACTGGCTGAAAAATCTTCGATGTTTTTTGCGGATGGCGGGATATCAATTAAATGCATTTGCGCAATTTCTTGTGCTATTTCTTTTAGGCGATCTTTTTCTTTCGGAGTGATGGCGCATTTGTCGAGGCTCACTTTGGTGCAGTAAGTGTTTTTGTATGGGAAGTCGAGGGCTTTGCATAGGGCTTTGATATAGTGTTGGTAGCTTGTGCTGACGATAAAGGCATCAGTTATGGCTTGTACATGGTGAAGGGTAGCCTGGCTGTTAGCAATTAACATGATGTTTTTGGATGAGAAATCTTCCATTTGCCGGTCGGTTATGCCGTATGCTTTGAAGAAAGGCAAAATGAGCTTTAAGGTGCTACCGGCAGAGTAACCTGGTTTGTGCAGAATATCCGCCAATACATCATCATATTTGCTGATGTTAGCGAAAAGTTGGTCTCCATTTGGAATAAAATTTGCTGCTAACTCATAGGCATTGTCGTTTTTTGAGATTGGCCCTTCGCAGTCGGATATGAAGATGCGCTTCACGCCTTGCGCCTCAAACTGTCCATGTGGCGGATGCTTTTGGCTATATGCTGCTTTGAAGCAATGTCGTTTCGGTTCCAGAGTGCTCCGCCCGTGATTGCTTTGGCGCCTTCAAGGCTGATTTGCCGTGCTTCCTCAATGCTGCCTCCGATGCCTAAGATGCCGACGGCGCGTGATTTGAGAGCGTAATTTTTGCCGTCTCGGATTTCCATTGAGCCGGGGTAAATGCGAATATTGTTACCGTATTTTGCTATTAGCGCTTGAGCCTTTGAAAGATCAATGGGACTGTTAATTGCTAGCTTATCAATTTTGTTTGGGAAAATGT
Organism: Candidatus Bathyarchaeota archaeon; assembly: GCA_963767735.1. Lineage (GTDB taxonomy): Archaea > Thermoproteota > Bathyarchaeia > Bathyarchaeales > Bathycorpusculaceae > Bathycorpusculum. The sequence goes on from CAVYES010000008.1 coordinate 103,960, forward strand.
CTGCGTAGCCTCCATAGTCCGAGGGAACTTTGTAAGTTAAAACCGAGGCAGCGTTCTTCAATTTGACATTCGCTAGGCTGCCCTCTACCATTTCAAAGCATAACTCAACAAAATCATCCTGAATTAGCGGTAACAAATTTATTATTTCTGGGTCGCCTGGACGACTGTTTATCTCAAGAACCTTAATGCCCTTGGCCGTATGCATAAAAGCAAGATATAATGGCACGCCTTTGAGCGCGGTGTCATCTTTGAATTTGGAGCTCCAGCCCCTGAAAATCTTATTAGCCAACGCCAACTCCTGCTCACGATCAGACACTCTTAAGAAGGGCAGTTTGTCGTCGGCGCCTTTGTATGAACCCATGCCCCCAGTGTTTGGACCCTTATCATCGTCGAATGCGCGCTTGTAATCCCGTGTGTCAGGGAGCGGCAGGAAATGTTTGCCGTCGCAGAAAGCCATGAAGCTGGATTCTTCCCCGTCGACCTTCTCCTCGATTATGACGCTACCATATTTGAAATTGGACATGAAATGCTCAAACAACTCTTCACGGTTGGCAAAATGGTCACCCCATACACCGACGCCCTTTCCTAAGGCTGGCTTATCAGGCTTCACCACTGCCTCGTTATCCAGCTCGTCTAGATAACGGTACACATCGGCTTTAACGTCTCCATGATCCTTGTAGTCGGCTGGATTAAAAACCTTAAAGCGCGGGTTTGCCTCTGGCGCGATCTGAGCGAAAAGTTCTCGCTGTTCAACCTTGCTTACTTCTATTGCGTACCGTTGCTTGGGGCAAATGACTGGTATTCCTGTCCGTTTCTCAAGTTGGTCGCGGACGCCTTCTATTATGGGTTTTTCTGAGCCAACAAGCGCGAAGTCGATTTTGTCCTTGTTTGCTTCTGCGAACTTGCAGATTTCCTCCACATCAAGGTTTGGTATGACGGCGTGTTTTGTCGCTTTCTCTGCGTTGAAAGGGTTGCACTGCTTGTCGGCGATGTAGAGTTCTACGTGGTATTTTGTGCTTTGTAGAAGGGCATCGACCATGGCGACTTCTCTTGCGCCGTAAGAAATGACCAGTACACCGATTTTTTCCATCGAGATACACCGTTATGCATAGAGAGTTGAGGAATCGCTTAATTTGCTTTGCTCAAACGGTTATGGCTGAACTTCGGTTGACTCGTAAATTCTTGTTTTTTCCTCGTAGCCTTCAAGGAATTTCTTTTTCATTGCGTCAGCCATTTTTTGTGCACATGGGGTTGGATACTTTCCTGTGATGCAGGCTAAACATAGCTGGTCTTCTGTTTGACCTGTAGCTTTTATTAATGCCTCAATGGATTGGTAGCATACGTCGTCTGCGCCTATGATTTTAGCTATTTCCTGGGCGTTGTGTCTTGAGCCGACAAGTTGCCCGTAGGTTGACATGTCAATTCCGTAGAAGCAGGGTCCAATAATTCGTGGAAAAGTAACGAAGACGTAAACTTTTTTGGCACCTGATTTTCGCAGTTTATCGATAATTATTTTGGTTGTGTCGCCTCTGACTATAGAGTCTTCGGTTATTATAACTCGTTTTCCAGTAACTTTTGATCCTAAAATGTTGATTTTTTTATCGATAGTTGAGAAACGCTCAGCGTTCAGAAGTATGAAGGCTCGTTCGGTAACGTAACGGTGCCGCCTTGACGCCCGTTCCCAACGTAAACCTGATGCCTCATGGACGCCCATGGCTGGGTCATCGCCTGTTTCAGGCACCGACAAAATTATGTCACTGTCCTTCACTATTTCGGGATATTCCTTAACGATGTTTCTCCCGAAGTCTTCACGAATCTCATAAACATATTTGCCGTTAAACCTTGAATCAGGTCTGGAAAAATAAGCGTATTCAAAAGCGCAGAAAGCCTGATGGGGATTTGGAATAACTTGTATGCGTTTGAAGCCGTCCTTTGAAACCGTGACTAATTCGCCTGGTTTCAGTTCGAAATCTCTTACAAAACTGTTCATGTCTAAACTTACGGTTTCGGAGGAGAAAGCGTAGGTTGCTCCAGCGGGGTCGTGTCCAGCGCAGAGCGGTTTTATTCCAAGCGGGTCTTTGAAGGCGAAAAAGTCGCCGTCTCCAGTTATGCCTGTTACGGAGAATGCGCCATCTAAGCTTTCCATGACGGAGCGAACCGCGGAGGTTAAGTCTTTGCTTTGTTTAAGTCCGAGAAGCAGCTTATGACACACTAAGTCAGAGTCACAGCCGTACTGAAAGTCTTGGAAGTTTTCAGCCATTTCTTTTTTCAGTGGAGATGTGTTGACTATGTTGCCGTTAAATGAGAGGGCAAGTTTTATTCCGTTTTCGCTGGCGGTAACTGGTTGAGTGCCTTGAATAAGTGAGGCGTCATCACATTTACCTGATGTGGTGTATCGAACGTTGCCGATGCCTATCGAACCCGGAAGCTGCCTGAACCATTCCCGTATAGCCTCAGTTTTTAGTTTCGGAACCAAATCCAAGTTTTTGTATTCAAAAAATTGCTTGTCGCTGTACGTTAAAAAGCCGTGTGATTGGTGACCTCGATGGTTTTGGGCTCGGAGACCCCAGTAAACATACGGAAAAACAGGTTGGTTTTCATAATTTATTACGCCAAAGATACCGCAGCCCATTTTCGGTTCCCCAATCGCAGTAAATGGGGATGAAGTGAAATACTGCTTTATCAGCTTTTAGTACAAATTTAAGTAAAAAGCATGGAGATTTTAACATTTTTAAGCTTTAATGAAATGAAGAATAAGATTGGGAAAAACACCAAAAAAGGTGTGGAAAAGCTCTTTTTTTGTGGCTGAATTTTGGAGCAAAAATTAAGCAGGTCTATAGGTTAAAGCCAAACGTGTGCGTACGAGCCTACCCCATAGTCTGCTGGATAAGGCCTAATAGTCTCCAAACATGCTTTAACATACTTCAACATAGATGCAGCGCCGCGCACTTTCAACATGAAACAAGTGTTTTTGAATGTTGCAGCCGTTGATTTTATTGTAAAATAAATGCTATTTCTGCATGTATTCCAATAAGCCGAAGTGGTTGCCTTCAGGATCCAACGCCAGAGCCCACCAGCCCAATCCCGGAATCTCCATCTTAGGCACAACAATTTTGCCGCCCAACGCTTCAACCTTCTTGCTATACTCGTCCACTGATTCTACCCAAATATAGTTCGTTGGCTTAGCTTGACCCGGCATTGTAGCATCCTTTTTCAGAAAAAGCCCACCGTTTACGCCCGGTCGAATAGGCATCATCTTTATCATCGACTGGCACAGTTTGAAGCATATAATATTCTGTTGGTCCAGGATATTTTTCTATTTTCCAGCCGAAGAGGTCAACATAAAATTTTTTGAGTTTTTGGGCATCTTCAGCCGGGATTTCAAAATGCACAATTGTATGATCCAAAAAAATCACCAGTAAACCCAATTCTTAAGGTAAAATAAAAACTTGATTGAGCTGTCTGGCTTACCTAAACTTGCGCACTATAAGTTACTTATGTCCCGTAAGTAAAAAGTTTATGCCAATAAAATAGGGTTAAATAATCTAAAAAATTTTTTACAAAAAATAAAAAATAAAGAAAGGAAAAGATTGTTTTATGGTTGCCATTTCTCTATGAGATACTTGGGTATCTCGCTGCTGTCGCGTGGTCCAACTTGGACTTTCCAGCCGCTAAGTTCTTCAATTTCGCCGCTTATGCGTGAGGCTTTGCCGGGGATGATGATTTTGCGATGCTTTACTTTACTTTCTATGCCTGAGACTTTGATTGCGTCTGCAACGCGTTCAGCTGTTAGTTTGCGTCCTGCGACTCCGCTGTCTATGGCTGAGCCTTCTGTTTCGACGACGATTAGATATGCGTTGATTTTGTTGCTGTCTAAGTCTGAAGCTACAGTGTAATATGTTAGGGCGAAGTTTGTTGTGAACATGACAGGCGAGTTTTCGTCTGGGGTTCCGAACACTTTGAGTCCTGGAGCGACTGCAACGGGTTTGCGTGGGTCAGTGTAAATGTTTTGTCTTAGCACAGTTATTGGTAGCAGTGACCAGCCGTCGTTGCCGTGCATTACAAGTATGTCAGCGTACCGCACAATGAGCATTGCTGCTAAGTACGCTTCACGCCATTTGATGAGATCCTCAGCTGTTTCACCTTTTCCTACCCAAGTAACCATCGGAACACCCATCAATGGGAATCCAGCAAGTTCTTCTCCTTCTTTTGTTGCGGCTCTTCGCAGCATCGTAAAGTTGTTAATTGTGTCGGGTAATCCTTCGTTTGCGAATGTGCCCGGGTCTAAGACCAAGTCTGTTACACCATAAGCCATCAATGTTTTGACAAGTGAAACCAGAGTGCTCATGTCGTTTGGTGCAGAAACCACCAGTGGGCAACTGTACATTAATGCGAGTTCCGCCATGTCTTTCCAGTTTTCTTTAGTAGCCGCGTAAAGTAGAGGTCTTGCTTTTGGAGCAGCCATCAACCCAGCTTCCAGAACAGTAGAGTTTAATGAACATAATACCAGGGGCAACTTGGTTGAGTCAGCAACTTTCTTCACTGTTGCCTTGAATTTTTCGGCGTCGCCTGATGTTGAGCGGATAGCAATCATATCCAATTTCAGCGTGTTGCCGATGTATTCGAAAGTGTAGTTTTCTGTGCGCTTTACTCGGCTTTCAACTTCCTCCGCCGCCATTTCGTCAGTTACGTCAATTGCTATGGCTGTAGGGTTTACATAGGTGAATTCATGGCGGTACATTACCAGTTTTCCGCCGAGTTTGCGTGCTTTGTCTCCGACGCCAACAATTACTTCTTTAACTGCGGGTTTCATCAGCTCTTTTAGTTTGCTGTAGGCTTTCTCGTTTTCTTTCTTTAGCAGCGGTGGACATTGGTCAATGGTCATTTCGCGGTTGACAATTTTTGTGGCGAAAGCCATGCAGTTATCGACGCCGCATTCTTTACAGTTAATTTTTGGAAGAAGCTTGTAAACGTCTATGGGGCTTAATTCTTTTAGTCCAGCTTTCTTTTTCTCAGTCATGCCAATCGACTCCTTAAGCTTTCACCGTTACCCAATCAGCAAATTTGGAAGCATCTGCTTTTTTGCCGCTGGTCAAGTAGTTTGTTACGTCTTTGAGTGTTTTTACGGCTGCAGGATGCATCATCATGAATAAGTCAACGCCGGCAAGCAGAAGTGTCAGTGCAGTGGTTACTTCCCAGAGTGGACCTCGAAGCTCTCGTGGTTCCCATTCAGCAGACATCTTGAGCCAAGCTTCGCGTGCTGCCCAAGCGTTGGTTGTACCTGAAGACATCGGGTGAGCCAATTCTGCGTCGCCCATTAATCCGCTGAGCCTTGCTCGCTCCATGTTAGTGAATGCATAATCTAAACCGTAGCCTAACGCGGCAGTGGTTAAGTCCATAACGATGTCTTCTCTGCCTAAGAAGTCGTAGAGTCGCCGGTTAAGTTCCCTTGCCAAATTCAAGTCCATAGGAGTGAATGACAGTGCTGCATGCCCGTTCTTTTTAACGTATTTTGCGCAGCGTTCAACATCCATATCTCGCGTTATTGAGCTGATGAGGAAACGTTCACCTGGGAAAGCTTCACAGATTGCCTCGAAAACATCAGCGTCTTTAACCGGGTCTCCGCAGCCGCCGATAACTAGCGGAACATCAACGGCTTGCAGAACCTTTTCAACCGTTTTCACCGCGTCTTTTGGTGTAGCATCTTTGAGTAGGGGGTCAATACTGATTAAGTGAATTGTAACCATGTCTGCCTTGAACTGGTCTACTGCAAGTTTTGCCCATGCTGCTGGGTCGCCGACTACTTCTTTTACGTGCATTTTGACTGCTTTGCTAAGTGGAACTTCCATGTCGAAGACGTCAAGAGTGATTACTGGTTTGTGAGTGGTCGGTCGCTCAAAATTGTAGAATGCGGGGGAAACTTCTCCGCCTATTGTGAATGATCTTCCGCGTGTTCCGCCTTCCCTTTTGGTTGCCCCAAGCTTTACTTCAGTTATCTTGTTTGGATAGGTTTCGACTGGAGGTAGGAAAGCTGCCTGCAGCATGGCGGTTGGTTTTCCGCCTGCAACTGCCGCTGGAAGCTTTAATTTGGGCATTATTTTTCCAGCCATACCGGGCTCAAAAATGATTTCTAAGTCTTTGACGTCCATTTGGAAGTCTTGTAGCTCGATTTCTTGAAATTTCGCAAGCGCTTCAAGCAGATCGTTGCTTAGTTTTAATCCTTCATTTTCTTTCTTTTTGTCTGTGTCGTTTTGGGGCGTAGAAATCACCGTTTGTCTTTGTCATCTTTGACTGTTGTTATGATTACTTTGTTAGCGTAGATTTTTGCGTCTTTAAGTATGATTTTGAATCCGCCGGCCATTATTGGCAGTGATGCAGCTGTGGCAACGGGCATCATTGTGCCTGCTGCTTCTTCGTTAACTTGTATTGCTTGTGCTTCAGGTGTTGCTGGTGCTTCTTCAGCTGCCCATCTTGCTACTATTGGGTGATTCTTAGCTTTCAGGAATGCTTTGAGTTCATCTACGTTCTTTGCGTCTTCTTCAGTTGCAATTTTGTCAACGAGTTCTTTCGGAATAAAATCTTTGACTTTTTCTTTAACTTCTTTAGGTACCCAAACTATGCGGTTCCATCCGCCGTCTGCTGCGAAGAATTTCTTGCTTCTCATGTATTCGATGGACATTCCGTGGAAACCGTCGATTTGTCTTCCGCCTGCTGCTGAATCTGCGATTGTGCTGAATGGTAAGCCGTTTACGGTTGCGCCTTTGAAGCTTCTGTTGACCACTGCTAATCCGTCAACTTCTGGTATGTAGAAGGTTACTGCTTCGAAGCATCCGCACGAAGTGTGTGGGTGATCAAACGCTGTGTAGAGCCAGACTTGGTTGACTTCGCCCATGCTGCGTTTCTTAGCAGCTTCGTTGACGCCTGAGAATTCGCCTTTCTCCGCGTTGAGCATTTCACCTCTTGGTATTGCGAAGACTGGACCTTTGGGGTCTATGCTTGCTGAGGCTTTGCCGTCAAACCAGCTGATGGCACCGCAGTTGCTGTATCTTTGTGGTGTAATTACGCAGACGTGGCTTGGTGCAAATGATTGGCATAGAGCACAGCCGTAGAATGTGTCAACATCTTCGTCTTTGAGACCTCTGGCTTTTGCGTCGCGTGATTCGTATGCTTGGATTGCTTCGGGGGTCATTTCGTCTAGTTTTGCTGGGTCTGTTATGAAGGTAATTTGGACTTTTTCGATAATTGGCAGTTCGCTCTTGAATAGTCTGTAGAGAACTTTGCCTATTGGTTCAAAGCTGTTTAAGCCTTTTTGGAATGATTTTTTGCCGATGCGAATCCAGATGTCATAACGTTGGTTTAGATGCATGAAGCCTTCGATGTAGTTTAGGTAGCCGTGAATGCGTCTTTCAATGACACCTTCGAGGCCTGCATCAAGTTTTGCGCCTGCAGCTTCAACAAGAATGCCGAATGGGTATGCGCCGCCTTCCTTCAGGTCTTTTAAATCTGGGCCGATGATGGTGATTTTTCCATCTTCGATCTCGTCCATGGGTTTTACTTTTGCTAGTTCAAACTTTTGTTTGACTGTTGGGCCGCCGAGTTCTACTTGCATGTCGTTTCTTCGGATGCGTTCTCCTTCGTAGATTACGCCTACATCAACGGGTATATCTTTAAACATTGACATTTTTTAGTTTCCTCCATTAAATTTTGAAGTCATTACTTTGAGGTTTGCAGCCCATTCTTCAAGGGTTGCGTTTGGGAAAGACCAGCTTGCATGTGGATGAAACAAGTTGTCTAAAGTCATGGTTTTGAGGTCTGGAGCAAAATTTTTGAGTCCACAGAGCATTAATGATTCCATGGGGTAAGGCAGCCCTACCACCAAAACCAAGTCGGGATGACCCTTGCCATCGAGACCCTGCCATTCAGGATCAACAAGTCGGTTGCCTATGTCCATCGCAGACATGAATCCTGCTGGTTGGTAGCCGCGTTTTAGGAATTCGCCGACCATATGGGCTGTGGCCACTACCGGCACTTTTGAAGCGTTAGCGAAATCAATGAGGTATTCGATTAGCAGTTTGCCTTCCATGTACCTTTCTGTTGCATAGCTGCCTACGATAAGGATTGGGCGGGATGCTTTTTTTATCATTGCTACTGCTACTTCGGGTTTCGTTATTTGGTTTGCTTTTTTAGTTGCGGATATTTCTGCACATTGCCAAGGTTCACATGACATATCTTATCACTCCTTCATTTTACGGATCATTCTTGGAAGCAACGTAGGGTCAGGAATTACTGTTTCTTTCCAGTCGTGCGCTTCAAGTATCTTTGTAAATTCGTCTTTAAGGGTCATTGGAACATCAGCCATTGTTCTCACGAAGAGATGCAGATCCTGCGGCATGCATCCGTAATGGCGTTTGTGTAAGTCGACATAGTGGCTTAGTTTTATGCTTCGTCCTTTCCAGGTGTCGTTTGGTCTTATGCATAGTTTTGCGATTGAGACCATTGCTTCTTGTGGGGTTTCAACTGTCTGGAACAGGTGCTCGGGTGCTGGACCAACGTTGACTTTGTCGCCTGTGCGGGCATCGTAAACTTCCCAATTTTCAGGCTTATCTTCTCTGCCAAGTAGCATTCGACGGTATTTTACGCCGTGTGGACCAACCAACACTGGCACGCCTAAGCGCCAGAATCCCGCTGCGATTGCCGCTGCTTTCTGTGAGTATGCACCCCAGGCTAAGCCGACTGCGCCAAGACGGTTATAGATGTAATCAGCGATTTCCTCATAGTTGCCTCTTAATGGACGCTTAGCGAAGATGTTTGCAACTTTTATGGCTGCGCCCGCAATGTGGCTGTTTGCCACGCATGAGCCTACGTTTAGAACTCCTCCAGCTTCGAATCCGCCTGGGAATTCTTCGTAGAGTGTTTTGCCTTCGCTGTTGCGGTAGCTGCCCGCTGACATGGCTGCGCATCCTGAGACTACAACTATGTATCTTCTGCTGGCGAATTCTCTGCATATATCGTAGACGTCTTTGCCGCCCTTTGGATAGTTACTGCAACCCACTACTGCAAGGATGCCGGGGATTTCTCCAAGGACAATGGGGCTACCTACGTTTCGGATTTCAACATCTTGAACTGCGCCTCTTCCGCATCGGCACAGGTTATTTTCAGCAAGCATGAATTTCTCGCCGGCTTTCACTATCATGCTGTGCACCATTAGTTTCTGCGGGCAAGCTTCTTCACATCTTCCGCATCCGACACAGTACTCGTACAAGTCAGTTAGTGGAGCCATGTCGCCTTCTCCGGCTGCTTTTATTGCTTGAGGAAGCTTGAGGTCTTGTGGACAGCTTCTTCGGCATAAGTTGCATTGTCTGCAGGTCTTAGCGAGTTGTTTGATCTCGTCGAAACTTGGGAGATTCTTCATCTTCTTGCGGATTGGAGCAACTTGCTGTGCCACTCTGACTGCGACTTCGCCGACCAATTCTGGGTCAAGGATTAAAACGCCGGGGATTTGCCGCTTACAAGGTCAGCAACGATTTCGTCCGCCGGGTCGTCTGTGCGATTCTTGAAGCCCATGCAATTCTTTTCTGATGCGGCAATGACTGGAGCGTGAACTTTCTGTGCTTCGTCAAAAACGTCTGTACGGACACATTGCTCGTCGAGAACGACGACATCCGCGAATCCTCCTCTTACGAAACGTAGTTGCCAGCTGATTGGACCGATGATTCTTCCACGGTTATAATATCTGGTTATGTCATGTGCTGTGCAGCATAAGCCGACTACTTCGATTTTATCGTCAACTTTGTGGTCTTTTGCATAGTCGATGATTCCGACTGATGGAATTACGTTGTGTCCAATAGCCATGATGACTGGCTTAGACAAATCCACGCTGCCTATACCTAACGAGACGAGTGGTGCTTCAGGTTCAGCTTTGGGCATACCTAAAGTAGAAACTTGAGCAATGTCACCAACTTCCATGCCCACGTGATCAATCATGCCAACGTGGAATGCCTTTGATTCAAAATCAAGATTGTTGCCTTCTTGGCCTGTGTGGGCTACTGCAAGGCATTGAGTAATTTCTTTTTCAGCGTATTCTAAAACGTCGTCAAGGTCGCCGAGTGTTTCAGGCTTTATTCCTGTGACTAAACGGGTGATGGGTGCTTCAACTTTTATGTTTAAGCCGCCGATGTCTAAGGGGAATCTGCGACCGTACTTTTCAATTAGGTGATGGATCATATGGCGTGAGTGAGCGGTGTGGGTGGCAGATCCGATGCAGCAGGCTAAAAGCACGATACGAGAGGATTGAGCAGCCATGTCTATACCGCAAGCTCCGCGTTTTCCAGCTGTTAAATCGCATTTTCCAAAAGTGCAAAGACAACAAAGGTCACAATCGGGCATGTAGAAAGGCTTGTACCTGGCGAGAAGCTTCATGTCCCAATCTCGCAGGGTACTCATGGAAGGCATTGGGGTTGGACCCATCGGTTCAGTATAGTTATCGTTTATAACCTTGCCAATGGACAATTCAAAATTTTTAATGAGACCGCTATTAGTCTGCATTTCGTCAATTTTTACATTAACGTTTTTAGTCGTCAAATTTGAAACCTCTGTAAAGGTTTAAGTCATATCGAACATTACACAGTTTTAAACCTTTCCAGATTTCTTTGCAAAAAGATAGGGAGCAGCTACAAAAACGCAAGGTTTCTAAGAAATTGTGTAAAGGTGTCTTGTGGCTAAAGGTAGCCTAAGGTTTTCAGAATATTCTTTACTGAAACATATGCTTTGTTATCAGTTGGCAAGTCAAGCAGCGACTTTCCATCGAGAACATACTCGTCTAATTGTTGGTCTTCAGCGATTTTTCCCAGAAATTTAAACTTCAAGTCAGCTTCAGCCTGTTTGCTTAGTTCTGCCGGAAAACGGTATCCGCCAACCAAGTAGAAATTGTCAAATTTAATGTCGACTTCTTTAGCTATTTTGAATGCGCGTCTCACATGGTCCTGAGACTTTTTGGAGTGGTCAAGTATGTCGAAAATATCGTTGACATTTGAGGTGATTCGCCTGTTAAGATTTTCAAGTCCTGCTGGAGAGTCAACAAGTATGTACTTGTAGTTTTTAGTTAACGATTCTAAAGCACCTTTTAATGCTGCATTAGGCATACAATAGCAGCCCTCAACCCACTTGGTTCCAACTGCAAGGAAATCAAAATTCTTGCTTTCATACAACCCATTTTCCCAAATCCGGCTCTCAATTCTCTCCGTCGGGGAAACTCCCACGGTTGTCCCCCCTTGCTCGATGAATGTGCTTACAAGCAGGTCAGCTATGGTTGATTTTCCAGCCTCTTTAAGGTCTATCCCAAGCATTTCGCCAAGATTCTGGTCTGGGTCAGCATCAACAAGCAACAAAGGGAATTGCCCAGCTTCAATAAAGGACTTAGCCATAAGAGCCGTGAAACTGGATTTTCCTGTTCCGCCACGACCGACCGTTACCAGAGTTTTCATTTGATAAACCTCAATATATTATGCTTTTTTCTTTAGCAAAAGGTCGCATATATTATCTATGGTTTTAACTGCTGGGATTTCCTTGTTTTTAAGCGGCGTTTCACCAAGCATATCGGCTTCAATAATTTTCTGATCAAAGGGCACAAAGGTGAGAAGGGACAAGCCGTTCTTTTCTGCAAAACTGCTGATAGCTTCCTTCTGAGCCTCGTTCATAACCCTGTTTCCTACAAGATAGAGCTGCTGCATCCCGGCGGCTTTAGCCATATCATGTATGTGCTTCGCAATTTCCAAAGATTTCAGATTCGAATCTGCAACAATAAGTAATGCATCAACTTGTCTGGCAGTACCTCTGCCAATATGTTCAACGCCAGCCTCCAAATCCAAAACAACCGCCTCGTCACGTTCCACAACCAGGTGCCTAAGTAAAGCGCGTATGACAGCGTTTGGCGCACACATGCATCCTGCCCCCATTGATTGCACAGTACCCATAACAATCAAATTTGGGCCAAGCGGAGTGCATACGGAGTAATCGCGAACTACGTCGTCAACGGTGAACTGCAAGCGGTACACGCCCGAGTAACCCGTGCTTGTTTTAGACTCAACAAGCGCTTTGTTCTCCGAAATAGGAACGATTTTGCGAGTTTCCTCAGTTGATAAGCCTAAAGTCAAACCGAGATTTGGAGAAGAATCGGCATCAATCGCCATTGTTTTTAAACCGCGTTCAGCAAAACCGCATGCTAAACCGCCAGCTATCAAAGTTTTGCCCACGCCGCCTTTACCAGAAACAGCAACCTTCATAATTCTCACAGTTAACAAGACTCTCGTTTCAACATTAATTTACGTTTCCTTGAGCGCGAAAGAAAACCCATGACAAAAACAGTTGGTTTCGTTGGCACTGCAGAGCAACGATGAAAAACAGGCTCCGCTTTTAGTGTTTACATACACGCTATCCCTGTCTCCTACTTTGTTAGCCGCTTTTCCGTATTTTGCACTACGTCATCTTTCACAAATTCTCAGACAGTTTTGAGTGTGAACCTTCTTCACCCGCACGATTTCCCGCGTTGAACTGACCCAAAACCTGTCGGCACCCAGCATTGCTTTCTGTTTTGAGCAACCTACGCAAGTCATCGACAGAATCAATATCCATAGCTACCCTCCCTGAGTAATAAAGTCTTACGCAGACACCTTTGTCTTGTGCCTCCTTGATGTGCTTTAAGAAGCTTCTCGGTCCAAAAGACGGCCGAATCAGGTTTGGCGGACTCTGGAAAAGAGCATTTGTACCATCATCATATGAGGAAGACAACACTACGGTTTGATTTTCGCGATTGCCCAACTTAACCATCCTATCTACGTCCGCCGAAGACAACAGCGGGATATCAGCGGGCAGTACAAGAACGGCTTCTGCCCCTTGCTGTATGCACCATTCGGTTGCCTTTTCAACCGCGCAATTTAAACCGACGATTTTCTGGGCGAGGTAATTGGCGCCGAATTTGCCTGCAATATCATGCACGTCTAAATCGTCACTCACCACAACGGTATCATTAACAATTGATGTCTGAAGTGCGCTTAAAACGTCTTCTAACATTGCTAAAGTCAGTTGCCCACGCTCCTGCGGACTTAGAACTGGAGAAAGACGCTTCTTTGAGGCGCCCAAGCTTTTGACAGGTACCACAGCATAAACATACATGCCCTAGCCGCCAGAACGCTGTGTCAAATATGGACAACTGCGTTGGTACTTCTGATTGTTCTTTGTTGCCTAAAAATATTTAGATGAAACAGAAAAGAAACGCAACTTTTTACAACTTAACTAATGCTATGCAAAAGACTTTTTAACCCAAACCCGTTTCCCCTTTAGCCGAGATGAAATCATCATGAAAATACTAAACGAGTTTGTGCCAACACGCAAATTTCTAAAGCTTGCCGACGAAATTAAGGATCTAGTTGATGGATGGAACGTTACTGACAGCGCAGCCGGTTTTCCAGCCCCCAGCGGTGTAGTTGTAAGCTGCATCCTCAAATACAAATACCCTGAAAAATACATCGTGCCAATATTCATCCTGCACTATAAAGGCCCAGTTGAAGTAGGAGGCTTAGCTTTAGCATCAGACGTCATAGGTCTAGACGGCTTAGCAGTCACCATGGGTGACAAGCCCAAGTATGGTGAACCTATAAAAATGCTGCCGTCCTCCGAGGAAGCTCGAGACTTCATACGCAACACAGTAAAAACCAAGAACCTAAAGCTCGGCTGCTTACTAACAGCAAGACGCTCCGTAGAAGAAACTCTTGCCCGAGTAAGAGAACCATGGGACTTTATTTACTTCATGAGGCTAGAAGACAAATCCTTCCCAATCCTAGAGCAAGTAGCCGCAGAATGCAAGAAACTAAACAAGCCAATCTACGCATACTTCCTAGTTGGAACAGCCAAAAACGTAGAAACAGTTAAAATGATTGGATGGCCAACCGCCGCAACCATGGAAACAGTTGAAGAAAAAGCAGCTAAACTCAACGGACTCGTCGACGGCATCATCGCAACATGTGCAGGCGATGCTGAAGGCGACAAACTGATGCTGCAGAAACTGCAAAAGTTCAGAAGCTAAAAACATCACACAAAACGAAAGATTTCACCATCTTTCCTAAGGTTTTTTACAAACCTTTTTCCGTTTTTCTTTTTTGAAACAGTCCATTTTACGTTAAAATTTTACTATCGAGAGATAACTTAATTTTTATCGTTTAATAAGCCATTACCAACACAATAGAGGTATGTTGCGTGAGCACTGTTAAAGTAATAGCTGTCGAGAATCTACCGTTAATAAAAAAAGGAGACAACATCGGGCAGCTTATCGTTGAAGCAGCAAAAAAACAAAAAACGCCCCTACAACAAAAAGATATAATTGTAGTCACCCACGTTGCCGTTTCTAAGGCTGAAGGAAACGTCATCAACCTTGACGAAATTACTCCTTCTAAAAAGGCAAAAGAAATAGCGCAACAAACAAACAAAGACCCAGCTCTAGTTGAGGTTATTCTCAGAGAAACCAAAGACATAGTTCGGATTAGTCAAAACAGCATCATAACGGAGACCAAAAGCGGGGTAATTTGTGCTAATGCTGGAGTGGACAAATCTAATGTTTCAGGCGACAGAAATGTTGTCCCACTGCCAAAAAACCCCAATGTGTCCGCGCAAAACATAAGACAAGAAATAAAACGGTTAACAGGAGCTGACGTGGCAGTAATCGTTTCTGACACTCATGGGAGACCCTTGCGCATGGGGGAAATTAATGTGGCAGTTGGCGTGGCAGGAATCAAGCCTATTAGAGACAGACGAGGCGAGAAAGACCTCTTTGGCTATGTTCTTAGAATAAAACAAACCGCTATCGCCGACGAATTGTCCTCTGCAGCGGAACTTGTGATCGGCCAAGCGAACGAAGGGATACCAGCCGCCATTATTCGAGGGTACAATTACCGAACAACTGAGGATGTATCAGCTACTGAACTCACTAGACCCAAAGAAAAAGACCTCTTCAGATGAGTCATTCAACAAGGTTCAATAACTTAACCTCTTGTAAAATACGAGATATTATGAGTTGAAAAAGATGGATGCTAAAACGCCTCAGGAATTCTTCGAAAAAACGTTGCCGCACAGATTCAAGCCTGAAAAGGCATCGGGTGTCGATGTTGTGGCTCAATTAAACTTAACTGGCGCAAATGGAGGCGACTGGGTGGTAACTATAAAAGATCAAAAATTGCAGGTTAGAGAAGGAAAGACTTCTTCGCCCACGTTGACGTTGAAGATGGCAGATAACGATTTTATGAACGTTGTAAACGACAAATTAAGCACTGAAAAAGCTTTTTTCACGGGCAAACTGCATTTTGAAGGAAACCTGAGTTTGGCTTTAAAATTAAAGGATGCAGGCTTTCTTTAAGATCATGTCAACCCAAGCTTTCTCACAACTGCTAAGGGCAAGTCGTCTTCACCGATTTTGAACGTGTGTGGCTCTTCAATCTTTACGATGACCCGGAGCTCCTCAGGATCTAATTCCTGGATAAGACTAGTTAATTCTTTTTTAGCTATCTCAAAGTGGTCCTTGAAGGCAGCTTTGTTACTATATAATACCCCGGCGAAACCGCAGATTTCAGCTTTTTTTAGGAACCATTCAACCTTTTTGGTGGAAAAATTAATGCCAAATGTTACGGGTCCAGCCCTGCACGTTTCAGGCTTGACGAGGTGTACCGAGCATTTTCCTGTTTCCTTGCTGAAAAAACCGCATAAAACAAGTTCGTCAACTGTTGGATAAGAATAGTCTTCTTTAGTGAAGTGTCTTTCAACATTAATCTTCTGCTTTTCGAGGTATTCTTTTATTATTTTTTTTCTTTTCTCGCTCAGTGGCGGTTTGGCGTCTTTGCAGCAGATAATTTTGCATTGGCTACAAACATCAAACGAGTAGGTTGCTCCATTGTTGTCAGTCATTAAGTGGCACCTTTTTTAGAAGTATGGTTGATTATCAGAGAGGCACTTAATAAGCGTTGAATAAACGTTTATGATTGCTTGATGGAAATCGGTTTTTTCCGCGCGCCTCAAGACCCTGTCCCTTATGAGTTCAGAGAGGCTGCCATTTTCTAGCCGTTTCTTAATAATCCACAGATACCTTTTCTCGTCTTCATACGCGTATTCATGAGCCAAATTAAAGTAGCGTTGGCACACTTGCCGCGCTGTTTTACCGTTAGGGTTCGAGACTTGGGCGTTTAACCCTTTCTTGATTACTGCGTTGAAGTCTTTGACTAGCAGGTCATGCGGTAAAAGTTCAGCCGGTAAGGTAATTAAGCCTCTGAGAGTTGCACGTATGAAACAGCTCAATGCCACATCGGATTTAATGCATTCCTGCTCATCCATCACGCGGACTTCGAGGGCTGAGCGGTCAAAACGGAAAATTACTCCTCTTGAATTAACCCATTCACGCGACAGCAAAGTTTTGCCCGCGCCGGCTTTAGCTAAATCCTCTGAGTACTGACCAATAACACCAAGCTTATACTGGCTAAACGAGTTGACATATTCTGGGATAACCTCTCCCGATAGGGAATGGATTTCTCTCTGGTTTATCTTGTAGAAGTGCAGTCGGTTGTCGACATCTGGACCAGCTTTGCCTTCATAGATTGGCGAGGAAGCAGTAATTGCTGGAAGATAAGCGCACAAGTTAACAAGCAAATTATGCGTTCGCACACCATCAGCTTCTTTTTGATATGGGAGGTTTAAGTGGAAACTTTGGATATTTAGCCAGCCATGCTGGTTTAAGTTGAAGATTTTGGCGTATTCCCGATAGATTTTTCTGTGAAAGTGAGGCCAGATGGCAGTGTCTTCTAGTTTAAGTAGAGGATGCATTCCTGTTCCAAGAAGCATCGCGCCTTGCTTGTTCACGATTTGGCTCAGCGTTGAGACCCCGTTTTGCATTGTTTCTTCGAATTGTAGGGGCGATTTGAAGGGAGAATTTGCTTTTAATTCCATTACGTGAAGCTGCATTTCTTTTCCAAAGGTAAAAGATGGAAGCTCGATGAAGTTGATGATTTTTCCACAATATGCTTTTATGATTTTGTCGGAGATGGGCAAAACTTTCAGTTCCTGGTTTACGAGCGAAAATTCGTGTTCTGGTCCAAGCACTTCAAGCGGTTTATACGTTGGCTATGCCTCTTTTTGTTTAGCGTTAATTTGGATGCGAATATAATGATAGTTAATCTTAAATATAACTGCACGAATAACGCCTTTTAATTACCTGGTGTCTCATGACCGTGTTGGTCGTCTCAAATATCGACCTAACCACTAATTCGCAAGTAATGAAGCCTGCAACGTTTTTAGATTCCACAATCAAAGAAGCCACACTCAACATCAATAACGAATACCGATACCTCAAAACAGGGTATTATGTTTCTATGCACGCTGAAATTTTAGGCAACCGTGTTATTCCATCATGTGAAAACATTATTGACTCAAGCCGAACCCCGATTCTTCTTCTTAGAGCGGCCAAAGCTGGGGTGCCCACCTTACCCTTCCTTGTTACAGATTCGGTTAAAAAAATAACCAGCGAACTAGGCTTCCCAGTAATCGTTTTTGCCGTCAATCCTTTTATTTACGACGGCTACAAAGTCGCAAACAACAAAAGCGCGCTCTACCGCGCCATGAAAAGCTTAGGTATGAACTACAAATTTGCCGTCTGCGCCCAACCCCTCAAAGGCGAACTCTTCGCTGTCAAATCTTTCTTCGGCAAAACAGTCAACACGGATTTGCGGATGCAGAAAATTGCAGAAAAAGTTTATGAAACCTTCAAAATACCGCTTTGCAAACTACACATACAAAAAACAGTTGACAAAGCTTATCTTTGTGGATTGCAACCCGTAAATAGAGAGGAGCTTTCCGAACAAGATTTGCAAATAATTTCAAAAGAGGTCTCGCTCATTTCTGAGCAGGGTGAACCCTTCGGTGTCTAAAATCGCCTGCTTTGTTGAGAAATATAATTTTACTGATCCGCGAGAGGAAGGCGCACTTCAAAACTTCAAGTTAGCCGCCGAAAAACAAGGGCAAGAATTTCATTTCCTTTTCCGTGAAGACATATCGGACGTCGCAAAATACGACTCTGTTTTCATTAGAGCAACAACCGACCCATTAAACACGGCGTACGTTGTGTCTAAAACAGCATGGGAACTTGGCTTGAAAGTTATTGATGATCCTGAATCGATAACGATTTGCGGCAACAAAATCCATCAATATGCTTTGTTTGAGAAATATAATGTTCCATACATACCGACGATATTTCTTAGCAAAGATGAACTGCATCATAAAAAAATCAGCGACATATTCGATGCATTCGGCAAGCCAGTCGTCATAAAGGCGCCTTACACGAGTTTCTCGCGTTATGTGGAGAAGGCTGCTTGCGAAACAAGCTTCAGAGACGTCGCTAAACGGTTCTTTAAAAAATCCGACGTTTTAGCAATCCAAAAGTTTACGCCTACATCTTTCGACTGGAGAGTCGGCGTGCTAAACAATGACGTCCTCTACGTGTGTAAGTACATGATTCCTAAGGGCAAATGGAAGCATGGCGCCAAACTGCGGGGCAAACCAACCGTGATTTGGGGCAGAACTGTAAGCCTCAAGAAACAAGAAATGCCGGCAAGGCTAAGGGAAGTAGCTTTGAAGGCGTGCAGTGTGGTTGGTAAAGGGCTCTATGGCGTTGACATCAAAGAGGTTAACGGCGACTATGTTGTGGTGGAAGTTAACGATAACCCGAGCATCTACGCTGGCTACGAAGACTCAATGGACCACGACATTTACCAGCGAATTATCAGCTACCTATCAGAATAACCTCAACGCCGCTTTCGACACCTATTTATTATAACACACATTTTATCCAGTGCACAGGAGATTGCCATTATGCCTAAAGTAGCACATAAAGAAGCAGTGAAAGATTACAAGTTTACCGAGCAGATGTCTGTAGATGAGCTTGTTAACCAGATGGATGAAGCGTGGGGTTTCACCGCGGGCAAGCTTGCGGTAGGTGTCAAGATAATGGAGTCCATGATTAACACGAAGGGCTGCGTAAAGTTCCTATCGTTCACCGCCGACATAGTGGCCACTGGCACGCGAGGCGTAATCAAAGAACTGGTTAAACGCAAGCTAGTTGACGTTTTAATTACGACCTGTGGAACGCTTGACCATGATGTGGCACGCTGTTGGAAAGACTACTATAAAGGCAGCTTCATAATGAACGATTCTAAACTGCACCAAGAAGGCCTAAACCGTCTGGGGAACGTGCTTGTTCCAAACGACAGCTACGGCATAATTATCGAGCAGAAAATCCAAGCCATGCTACAAGACTTATACAAGGAAGGCCAACATGAGCTTTCCACGAGCGAACTGTGCCGTGAAATCGGTTTGCGCTGTTGCGATGAAAGCTCAATTCTTTATTGGGCAGCAAAAAACAACATCCCAGTTTTCGTACCAGGCATAACCGACGGCGCAGTAGGCTACCAACTATGGTTCTTCAGCCAAGACCACCACGATTTCCGCATTAACCTGCTTAAAGACGAAGGTGACCTCAACAACATCGTTTTCGACGCCAAGAAAAGCGGCGCCCTCATAGTCGGCGGCGGCATTTCTAAGCATCATACGATTTGGTGGAACCAGTTCAAAGACGGCTTAGACTACGTCGTCTACATAACGACAGCAGACGAGTGGGACGGAAGCCTCAGCGGCGCAAGACCACGCGAAGCGGTATCCTGGGGAAAAATCAACGAAAAAGCCAAACGCATCATGATCGAAGGCGACGCCACAGTAATAATGCCAATAATGACTGCCTCACTTATCGATAGGCTTTGCAAAAAGAAAACCGCTTAGCAGCTTTATCGAATTAGCTTCGGCAACAAAGGCATTATTTTTGTTTTTCTTCAAGATTTTTTATGGTTCTTCTTTACCGAGTATCTGAGTAAATTCGTTTACGGATAATACCCGGATGTTACTGCAGCAAGCTATTTTAAGAAGGTGCTTGTCGCTGCTAATAATATAATCTGCTTCGCCACAGAGTGCGGTGTTCAAAACTATATTGTCGTCAGGGTCCTCTAACACAATTTTGAGATTGGAATTCAGAGGCACAACAGTTGCTGCCTGACTAGAACGGAAATAAGCCTATCAATCTGAGCGCTTTTTAACATTAAATTTGTCTCTTGAGAGAACGTCAGCTAATTCAGCCAGCATCGGAATAGATAAAATCACGGCATGCTTATCTATTATTTTAACGACGAGATTTCTTGATTTTCCCTTTTTAAGAAATGAGGATACTAAAACATTTGTGTCAATGACCACACGAGCCATTTTACACGCCTTTTTTGGCTCGCTTCTTAAGTCGATAATCCTGAATCTCATTCAAAATTTCTTTCTCAGAAACTTTTTTGCCCTTATTTTGTTCATCGATTTCGCTGAAAAGAGTTTTCAACTCTTCCCTCAAAGGTGGAACTTCAAGTTTAGTTACTACAAGTTTATCTCCTTGCCTGTAAACGATGAGCTTTGTTTTGGATGTTATTTTCAGTTCTTTTCTGAGTCTTTGTGGAATAACGATTTGACCCTTCGTTCCAACGATTGCGATTTCAGGTTGAGTCTCTGCTTGGCCCATTTTTATCATAAGTATAATTTTCATACTTGCAGATAAGCCTTTTTAAAATACGGTAATTCTGCCAACTAGCTTTGCATATGCAGTTCCAAATTGAAGTTTTTCGCCCGAAACTACTGTTTACTTTTTGTTAACAATTATGTTTATATTTTATGTTTACTAAATGTTGACTCATGAGCGACGTAATTGCAGTCAGAGTACCAAAAAAACTGAAAAAAGAACTTCAAGAGTTGAATATGGATTACGCAGACGCCGTCAGAGAATGCCTTGAAAGAAAGGTTAAGGCTGAGAAGCTAAAGCGGGTCATGAAAGAAATTGACACATTTAGAATTGAGCTAAGCAAAAAGACTGGAACTACAGCATCATCCGCCGACATTATCAGGGAAGACCGAGAACATGGCCACTGAAGCCATCATAGATTCATCTGTTATTGTAGCGCTTGTTACGCCCGAAAAATACTCTGAATGGGCATCAAAAAAGTTACAAAGCTACGAATATTTTCATGTTTTAGACCTAAGCTTTTACGAAGTAGCCAACGCTATAGAGCACAAAGTCACCGGTGGACTGGATGCAAAAGATGCGACAGTCGCTTTCAAACGGGCTGAGAAAATGATGAATCTAAATGCAGTCCACAGCTTCTCTGAAGTTGTAAGTGACTCCTTAAAAACAGCGCTAGAGCTGAAAATTGCCGTTTATGATGCCGCGTTTCTATCGCTCGCGGACAAATTGAAAATGCCATTTTTAACTCTTGACATAAAACTGGTGAAAAGACTTGAAGGCACGAAATATAACGAACTAACTGAATATCCAAACAAAACATAACCAGGGCATAAAGTTTGTTGCCAAAGAAGGACACGAGTTAAGAATGAGAAACCCAATTAATTGCGTGAAAGAAAAAGAGGAATGAAAAATGACTTCTGAAGTTGCAACTGTTGGAGTTCCCTTTGAAGCGTTGGTCAAGGAACTTGGCGCCAAGAGAGCTATAGAATTTATAAGTGAAATCAGAGAATGCTACGGCGATTCAGTCGTCGAATTAAGGAAAGCTACTGAAAAATTAACCATCGACCAAATTGAAGCTGAAATCAAAAAATTAAAGAAAAAAACAAAAGGTTAGAGCGTTTATTGGACGCCTTTGAATAGCCAGCTCATGTCTGGCGCTTTACGTTTTTCGGGTACTCTTTCGCATAGTGCGTGGGCTATTAGTGGCAGGGCGATGGTGGCGTCGCAGTAGCATACTGCTCGTGTTCCTTCTTGGCTGTTGATTTTGCCCCAGCTTATGGCTTCTTCCAGCGTGCAGCCGCTTAAGCCGCCCCACTGCTGTGAGTCTGTGGTTATTTGTATGGCGTATTTGTGGGGGTAGTAGTATTCTTGTAGTCCTTTGCGTAAGCCTCCTTTTCTGCCTTTGACTCCTTCATCACAGGTGAATGGTGAAACCGAAATCGCGATGAGCTGTGTTAAGTCTTTGGGGACGCCACCGCCGATGTAGACTACGCCGACTTCTTTGGTTTTTGTTCCTATACTGACGAATTGGTCGAATTCTTTGACGCTGTCGATGTGAACGTTGTGGCCCTGGTTTTTGGCTAAGAGGAAGGTTTCTCCGTAGGCGCTGTCAACCATGGCGGGACTGAAGATGGGCACGCCATTGGCTGCTGCGACTGCGGATATAGCGGGGATTTTTTTCTTCCCCAGATATTTACCGAGCAGGTAGAGGAATTCTGCTGAAGTGTAATTGTAATCCTCTTTGCAGGTCATAACAAAGTCGGTAACGACTTCCTCCATTTTACGATAATCGGTTTCTTTCCCGTAGACGTCGTAGTATCTGTTGACGTCGTCGTGAAGCAGTTGCTCATCGTTAACTGTGTGGCTGCCCTGATAGTAACCTAAGCCCATAGCGTCAACGATGTCTTCTGAAACGTTGGCACCTGTAGAGACCAGGACATCGATAAAGCGGTTTTCCATAAGCCAATTAATAATTGTCCACTGCCCCGCCGTGCTCATGGAGCCTGCAAAACCCATAGCAATCGTTAAGTCTTTTTCTTTAAGCATCTTTTCCCAAACATCAACTGCTTCACCAAGCTTACGCCCTTGATAAGCTGTTTTACTCATTTCCGACAAAAGTTGTGAAATACTTTTTTGTTTAACCTTGATTGGTTCAAGTTTCTTTTTGAAGTATGAATCGCTCATTAGTATGCACCCCGTTGTAGATTAATTGGCTTGTATATGAAATTTGCCATATAGAAAACCAGCAACCAAGCGCACTGACCGTTTATTGGCTTTAAATCACGTTTTCTGCCGCTTCCAAAGACATGGGCTTCCGCTTTAAACAGTTCAAAAATCCAGTTATCGAATAATTATTGCTGGAGCCGTTTATGCAGTAGTTTAAAGAAAAAATGCCTAAGCTTAATTCAAGCCTCTAATCAAAAAATCAACCCAAAATGAACCCTACACTGAAACGCTCACCTATAGACCTACTCTAATTTTTGTGACAAAAACAACCACAAAAATGTGGTGCGCACAAAAAAAATTCGCAAAACTCTCGCTACATTTTCTCTGGTGCTTCCACACCAATCAATGTTAAAGCGTTATGCATGACGATTTGTATGGCTTGCGTTAATGCAATGCGTGCGTCGCTGAGCTCCTGCGACTCTGCTTTTATGACGGGAAGTGCGTTGTAGAAGGTGTTGAATTTATCTGCTAACGCGTTCGTGTAGTCGGCAATCAAATTCGGCTTTAAGTATTCTGTAGCTTCGACGAAGGTGTCTGGGAAGCTTGCAAGGTTCAAGATGAGCTCACGTTCAAGCTTTTCGGAGAGCAGCTCAAAGGCCGGTTTTTCTGGTTCTCTTGCGGCCTTGCGCAAAATACTGCATGCCCTTGCATGAGTATATTGAACGTATGGTGCACTGTTGGTTTCGAAGTTTAGCACGCGCTCCCAAGTAAAGATGACTGGCTTTGAGGTGTCAACATCGACAAGCGCGTAACGCACGGCGCCTAAACCGACAAAGCTGGCGATTTTACGTTTTTCTTCCTCGGAAAGTTGTGGGGAACGCTTCGAAACTTCTTCGTAAGCACGTTGAACCGCTTCGTCGAGAACTTGGTCCAAAGTAATGTAGTGTCCTCTGCGGCTGCTCATCTTGTATCCGGGCAAAGTAACCAAGTTGTAAGCGAAATGCACTAGGTTATCGGCGTATTCGCTGTAGCCTAGTGCGTATAGTGCAAGTTTTAACTGAAGCTGTGCCAGCGACTGCTCCATGCCAATAACGTTGATGACTTTTTGGGCATGCTTGAACTTCCACAGCGTATAAGCTATGTCGCGAGTAGTGTACAGCGTGGTGCCGTCTGCACGTCCAAGCGTTAAAGGTGGAACCTCATTATTCTCGCTCAAACCTAACTTGTCCTTCAAATTCAGGACTTCGGCGACTTTTTCGGCGTCAAACTCCAGCACACCTTTTTCACTGTAAACAAAGGGTGAAGTCTTCAGTTTCTGCAAGACCTCATTTACTTGGGCGCTCCACACGAAGTCGCTTTCCCAATCCCACGAGTCATAAGTAACCTCAACCCTCTTCATGGTTTCCCTGAAACCTTCAAGGCACAAGTCGCTGACTTCACGAATAAGCTGTTTAGCGAGGGGTTCTCCATCCTCGTAAGCTCGGTTCAGCCTGTTTATTTCTTCCTCTGGATTTTGGTCTTCACCGATTTTAGTCATCAACGCTTCAAAGAGCACTGGGTATTTTTCTTTAAGCTCCGCGGCAATTGACATCCACTCGTCAATTTCCTTATTTGCTTTAACTAAATCGTCACTTGAATGGATCGCAATGGCTAGTTCACGCATTTTTTTTAAACGATTAATTTCAACAAGACAACTGGTAACAGTGTAAATTTTGCCAATGAAAAGGTCTGGTTTCTCTGTTGGTTTTGGTCTGCCGAGCTTTTCGTAACCATAAGAAACAACAGATGATTGCCTGCCAACATCATCAATGTAGTAATGGCGTGAAACCTTATTTCCCCTGCACTCCAAAATGCGCGCTAAAGCGTCACCTAACATAGGATTTCTGGCTTGCCCAATATGGATTGGATGAAGCGGATTAACACTTGTGTGTTCCAAGATAATTTTAGTCGGCTCAGCAGTCTTAACAAAGCCATAATCAAACTTTAACTGCTTAACCGATCCCAAGGTTAAAGCTGAAAACTTGGGGAAGTTAACGTGAAAATTTATGTACCCTGCACCTGCACATGAAACCTTCTCAATCAGTTTAAAGCTGGATTTATCAATTGCAGCAACAAGATGCGCCGCAAGGTCTAGCGGTTTTTGGTTTAGCTTCTTTGCCAACTCGAAACATAACGATGAAGCCAACTGACCATATTCAATGTTCGGTGTTTTACTGAGCGTTATATTTGGCGTTTTTACCTCTGGCAAAGCCTTCTTCAGCGCTTTCGCTAAAGCTGTTTGGCATTCTTGGCGAAATTGATCGAATGGATTTTCCGAAATCACTGAACTTCTCCCTGCCATTTTCCTGGAGTCTAACTTTGTTGAGGTTATGTTTTTTAAATATGTAAGCGTACTTATCTGTCTAATGGATGCAGCAGGCGATGAAAACAAAGGTAATTTATTCAGAAAAATGTTTAGGCTACGGTACATGGCACATTGAAGGACCACAACGAGTAAAAATTGCATCTGAAATCCTGAAAGCAAAAGGTTATGAGTTTTTGGAGCCAACGCCTGCAAGTGAAGAAGACTTGTTAACTGTTCATGATGCGGATTACCTTTGGAACCTAAAGAAAGGTTTGGTTGAAGATTCAGATACACCTGCATACGACAAAATCTACGAGTTTGCCAAGCTTTCGGTTGGCGGTGCACTTTTAGCCTCAAGAATTAACGGTTTTTCGCTTATGCGTCCGCCAGGACATCATGTTGGCAGAAATGGCGCTGCTTTGGGCGTTTACACGCGTGGGTTTTGCTATCTCAACAACATTGCGATAGCTGTTAAAAAGTTGGGCAAAAGAACCCTGATTCTGGATATTGACGGACACCACGGCAACGGAACTCAGGAGATTTTTCAAGGTGACAAGAAAATCCTTTACGTTTCTCTGCATCAATCGCCAAATTATCCTGGAACCGGCTCTTTCGCTGAAGGTAATACTGTTAATTTTGCGTTGCCAGCAAATTGTGGTGGAAAACTGTATTTGGAGACGCTTGAAAAAGCCTTAGGAACGGTTGATTTGGGCAGGTTTGAGGTGATTGCAGTTTCTGCTGGTTTCGATACGCATCTAGGTGATTTAGCATCTTTAGGCTTAATTGAACAAGATTATTTTGAAATTGGCAAAAGGGTTGCTTTGCTCGGGAAGCCCACGTTTTTTGTTTTGGAAGGAGGTTACATAGGTGAAAAGGTTGGGGTGGATATTGATTTGTTTTTGAAAGGTTACGAAGAAACATAATTTAGGAAAAAGTTATTTTTGTCTTTTCGCCATTGCCTTCTTATTTAACGTTTCAAGTGTCTGTGTGACTTTTTCAGAGCGTT
The DNA here is from genome assembly GCA_963767735.1 of Candidatus Bathyarchaeota archaeon. Taxonomy (GTDB): domain Archaea; phylum Thermoproteota; class Bathyarchaeia; order Bathyarchaeales; family Bathycorpusculaceae; genus Bathycorpusculum. Next base: position 130,105 of record CAVYES010000008.1, read on the forward strand.
TCTCTGCAACTGCTAACAAGGGCTTCCAGTCTTTATTTTTGACCGTAATTGTTAGTTGGTCGCATTGACCAGGTAGTTTTTCTAGTGCGCCGTTGAAGAGTTTTTCTGCAGCTTCATCTGAATCCACTATTTCCAGTGCTTCTTCTGGGCAGGCCTCTTTGCATTTTGGTTCGCCTTGGCAGAGGTCGCATGCAATGGCTTTTCCTGTGTCACAGTTGATGGTGATTCCGCCATGCTCACAGGCTTGTACGCACCAGTCGCAACCTTTACATTTTTTTTCATCTATGAGCAGTAAGCCCGTTTCTTCTGATTGTGATAGTGCATTTTCCGGACATGCTTTGACACATCGGGCATCTTTGCAGGCTCGACATGAAAGTGCAAAGTTGAAGAGCGGCGCCATGCGGACAACTCGGATTCTGGATTTCATTGGGTTCCAGATGCCTTCGCCTTTTTCCAGCGTGCAAGCATATTCGCAGATCCCACAGCCAATGCACTTGCCTGGGTCAACGGCTACGAATTTTCTTTTTTGTTCGGTTTTAGCGGATTGCATTTTGAATCAGCCTTTTGATGTTTGAATATTGTGCGCGCCATTAGCTTTTAACCGTTACTTATAAAAAATGATTTTTTGATGAAAAACTTGCTCTGCAAATAATTTGCATCTTATCGGCGATAAGCGTTTGAAATAAAAAAAGGGAAAGATGCTATAGCTGTTTTCCGCATTGGGGGCAATAAGTTGCATCTGGCTTTACTTGTGCGCCGCAGTAGGAGCAGTATCGCGCTGTTTGAGATGGCTGTGATGTAGTTTCTGTAGTGGAAGGCTGAGTGTAACTGTAGGGTTGAGAGGTTTGTTGTTTCTGTTGCGGAGATTTCATAGCAAAAAAGCCAATTACTGCAAATATCCAAGCGATGAATATCAGTATTAGGCCGATGCCAAACAATATTGTCAGTAATGAGCCCCACCAAAGTAGGGTGCTCGCAGTTGTAAACGAGTGTTCTCCTGATTTCTGCGCAAGCGCGTTGAAGGTTTGTTTTAGGTGCACTGCTGCAAGTACATAGAATATGAAGGCAATGATAATCCCGCCAAGGAAAACTGCTAATCCTATTCCGAATCCTGCCGTGAGTGTAAAGCTTGAATTAAATTTAAAGCCTGTTGCGGTTCCAACGCCGATTAATATTCCTGTAATGGCTACTGCCACAGCTATCAAAGCGATTATGTAGTATTTGACGCCTGTCAATGCGTTCTGATAGAGTTCGTTGTCTTGATAATAATTTGCAAGTTCCTTGAGTCCTCTTAGAAGCAATATTACACCGATGATTCCCAATACCCATCCGACGTAAGGAACTATACCGAGTATAAGCAGTATCGATCCTTCGCCACACAATGTTTTGCTGTATTCGAAACTTGTACCCATTTGTTTTTTTCCTCCTAATTTTTGATTCCTGAAAACCATACAAGTCATAGGCGGGTTATAGCCCTAACAGTTAGAGTTACAGATCCAATGTTTAGAGCTGCACCTCTAAGAGTTAGAGTCATAAGTAAACCAGCGAATTATAGTGAAAACATGGAAAGAAAATTTAGCTGCAGAGCTTTGTTTATCTTATCGTTGTTGGTTAGCCGGAGCAGTGGATGTAAGTGTCTAAGCCGCGTGGAATAAGCGCTGATATTCAATCGCCTAGAACGAAGCTGCTATACTTCATCTATTCTGCCCCAAATAGCAGAATTAGGGCTGAACCAGGCGTTAAATCAAGCGTCTCCTCTGCATTAGGCTACAAGTCAGATGGACATTTTCATTATGACTGGAATTACTTAATGAATGCCGGTATGATAGAGGAAAAACAAGGCTATTACCTTGTGACCGATGAGGGAAAAAAGGAGTTTGCTTTGCATTCAACAGCTTCGAGAAGTAACTCGGTGATGATTTTTCTTGGAATTGCCATTGTTGCTTTTACTTTTGGGCTTGAACTGGGAATTCTTCCCATAATAAGTGTAACATTCTTCGGGATAGCGCTAATCGCTATAGGTTCCGTGTTTCTGATTATTGACCGAAAAAAGAGACCGCAATTAACGCCTGAAGCCAAAGTTTTACTCAAAGAGTTAAATCACCACTAGAACCAACACTCAGTGAAAAGAACCTTTGGTGCGGAGGGTGGGACATCCACCTTATTTTACTGGTAAAAAATATACCTGTATGCCGTACGAGAGTTCCAATTTCGCTCAGGCTGCAGTCAACAGTAGTAGACATGGCTTTCAAGCTTTCGAACCAATTCTTTTTGACTTGCCCCTTAAAGGTGATAGTAGTTAGAGACTCAATGCGGTACCTTTGAATTCATGGTAGTTTGGCTGACAAAAACGCAGTACAGTTATGCAATTAGCGTGGGCTGTAACTCAGCTTATACCTCAATTTTTACTCTGAACCGAGCACAAATAGTTAGGTTCGTTTCAGAAAGGCTTTGGCGACTTCATGCGCCCAGTTTTTTGTTTTCTCCAGTTCTCCGTCTTTCAGTTGCATTTGATTTATCTTGCCCTCCACGTAAGCCGTTAGGGGGGGCGAAACAATCTCGAACCCCAGTTTCCGAAGTTTGCTTTCCATTGTTTTAGTAGCACTTCCAATGCCTCCTATCCTGGATTTCACTTCTGTGTCAAAAACGGCTGCGAACTTGCCAGAAAATTCTTTATCTTTGAAACTACCAAGGAATTCCATTATTCCTTTCGTTGCTCTAAAATACATTTTGGGCGCTCCAACGACCAGACGATCATAACTGCTGACTGTTGTCCGATTAACATTCTCAATGGATATAGACTCAGCCTCAATTCCTTCACCCTTCAGGATATCGCCGATAGCTTCAGCGACCTTCGCTGTTAACTTCATAGGGGAAACCGAGTCGTATACAACTAAAACTTTCATTCAACAACACCTTCCAACAATCTAGTCACTTCTCCCTTAAGAGAGTAACTAAAGCAGACCAAAGTTTCGAGCCGATCGTAAAAATCGAGTTTACTTTGCCAGATTAAGCCTGGAATAACCCTGAAATCGTGGTGCGGAGGGATAGGTTTACATTCACGTTTAAATTTCACACAAGAAAAGCCAATGAAATCTAATCATCACGCCATTCTCTAAACATTGGGCAAGCTGGACCGGACTTCTCCCAAACATAGAAAACTCCGCAGCTTCAAGCTGAAATTGCTGCTGGAAACAAGAAAGTCAGCGTTTTAGGAGAAGCGGTTGATCAACAATGTTTCCAGTTGAATCTAGTGATCTTGCACCAATAATCCTCGGAGAGGACATAAGATTATTTGAAAAGTTGAGTTCAAGACCAATTGAGTTGGAAAGATTTGAGGTTACCTCAATCGCTGGTGTTACAAGTCTTCAATTCAAGGTAGTAAACAGTTAGTGCGCCGTGAAAAAAGTTTAAACGCTTGGCTAAAGCTAGTAAAGTAATAAGGCAAACAATATTTTTCAAGCGCGGAAGAATGATACTATGAGAAAAATTATTGTCTTATCTTTTATAACACTCGACGGCATCATGCAGGCTCCTGGTGGACCCAAAGAGGATATAAGCGGCGGCTTCAAATACGGTGGATGGGCAGTTCCGTATTTTGACGATTTTGCGGGCAAAGTCATGAGCGAGCAGATGGGACATCCGTTTGATCTCTTGCTCGGTCGAAAGACCTACGACATCTTCGTCAACTATTGGCCTGATCATAATGACCCAAAGGACCCTGTCGGCTCCGGGATCAACAAAGCAACAAAATTTGTGGCTTCCCGCTCACTCTTCAAATCAGACTGGGCAGGCACTGTAATGTTACAAGGTGATGTTGCTGAAGCAATAAAGAAGTTAAAACAGCAATATGGGCCGGAGCTTCAAGTTCATGGAAGCGGCAATCTCATTCAGACGCTCCTGAAACAGGATTTGGTTGATGAATTGTGGCTCAAAATCTTCCCAATAACGCTCGGCTCTGGGAAGCGGCTATTTGCCGACGGAACAGTATCGTCTGCATTTACGCTCATAGAGTCCAAAACCTCCCCGAAGGGAGTGATTATCGCATCCTACAAGCGAGTTGGAAAGGTCGAAACAGGATCGTTTTGAACGAATTTAAAGTGGCAAATTTGCAATCGTGACCTATTTTTCTGAAATAGCCCATAATCAAACTCTATTTGGCGAAATGGGCAAAGTGCGGAGGGTGAGGTTTACATTCACGTGTAAATTTCGCCCAACGAGCCGCGAGCAATTTGTCATTAATCGGAATTAATCGAAGGCATCAGGAGATGCTCTTTGACTTACGTTTCCTGTTACGAATATACAAAACCGATGCGCCAGCTGCCACAACTGCTACCACGGCTGCAACGACAACGTACATGGCAAGAGTTGTGGTTGAAAGAGTGGAAGATGGAGCAAGAGTGGCAATTGGCCCGATGGAACTTTCCTCCCACCATGCGACAGTCGAATTGACTGTTTCGACTGCCTGAGACATATCTTGTTGACTGAGTCCTCCAGAATCAGTAATCGTCTGGTTTGCCTGCAGCAAGGCGGTGCTGTTACTTGCGAGGTCTTGAACCTCAACCAAGCCCTCAATTACCATCACATTAGCGGTGCCATTCTCATATGCTGCCGCAGTAAATTCAGTTCCCCGAACCCCAACAACAGCTGTCACACCAATATCAGCATCCCAATTATCGGATCCACCAGTTGCGCTTTCGATGTATGCCCAAAACCTACCTAACCAGGAGATAAAGGAGGTGGTGAAGGCCGTGAGGGTCATTATAAGCGACAGTTGTATTCTGATCAAATACGATTTCACCGCCTGAGAATTGGATTAACAGTACACTATTCGGTCCTGTCATAATAGTGTCCCCTAAACTTATAGTGTCAGAGGGAACTAAAGGTGCCCATTCAATGCCTCCATTGGAGCTTATCTGGACTGTCCCAGACACCCTTTGAACGGTAATAGGTTGCTCTGTGGACCCATTAACTGCGGGTGCAAGTGCTGGAATTGATGTGAATGCCGCCGCTACTATGATAGCCGCCATGATTAATGCCATACTATAACTGTAGCCCACACTTGCCCCTCCGCAAAGTTCTTCCAAGTAAAAACTTTCAATCTCTAATTTAAAACCTTTGCAAATATGCCTAAAAAGTCGGTTAGATACAAAGTTGCACAAATCAAGCAACTCAAGGTTAGCTGAGTTGCATCTAGCGTATTCAAAGCATGCTGTATCCCATTGATCAGGCGCTTGTTAGAATAAGCACATGACCCCTTGAAATCATGTCTAAACTCAGCGCGATTCGCGAAAAGGCTTTACTTTCAAAATAGGTAGCATTCAGGCTTTATTTTGCAAAATGGGGGCAAAAGTGCGGAGGGTGGGATTTGAACCCACGAACCCCTGCGGGATAGGAGCCTCAGTCCTACGCCTTTGACCATGCTGGGCGACCTCCGCAAACATATTTTTTGCTGATTGAGGTTGGTGCGAAATATAGAATTAGTCATGACATTTAAAGACTTTACTTTGCAGGTTGACTGTTAAGTGTTAAATGTGTTTATTACTGAAAAGGTTCCATGGGCAAGCTGATATTTGTAATTTTCCTGATTACATGCGAACGCTTAACTTGGCACAGTCTTGTTAAGAACCTCAATAAGCACAAACGTTAACATTTAAGTTCGATGTTTGCAAGACGCTTCTCTTATATTCTCCGTTTTCCCATATTTGGGGAAGGGAAGAAAATGACCGCAAAAGTTGACCAGTCCCGCCCGAAAGATTGCAAGGAATGTGCAGAGAAAAATCTGGAAGTTGACTGCTGGAACCCGGATAGAATGCTTGATGCATTAATGCACAATCACGATAAGGTTGAGCAGGATTGGATGGATAAAGGCTTACCGAAACTAGTAGACGAAATGATGGCTAATTACCAAATCTTCGGTGGCATGGATCACCTTGAAGGGCGAGACTTGCCGTCAAAAAAAATAGTTACTGAAGTGTTAGAAGATTTATTCAGAATTCTTTTCCCGGGCTATTTGGGTAAGGAAGAGATTACCAAGGCCAACGTAAAATATCATCTTGGCACGACTTTAACCTCGGTTAACACACGGCTCACCGAAGAAGTCAAGAAAAGTCTAAAGTATATTTGCCGGAAAATAAGCGGGTGCCCACAAGATGTGTGCCAAAGGAGAGCCGACGTCGTTGTTAAAGAGCTTCTCGAAAAGCTGCCTGAAATTAGGTCAATGTTAAGCGGAGACATCCAAGCCGCTTATGCAGGAGATCCAGCAGCGATAAGTATAGAAGAAGTCATTCTAAGCTACCCATGTGTATTGGCGATAACGACTAACAGGATAGCCCACGAACTTTACCTTCAAGGCGTCCCATTGATTCCGAGGATAATGAGCGAGCATGTGCATTCCTTAACCGGCATAGATATTCATCCGGGCGCAAAAATAGGCAAAAACTTCTTTATCGACCACGGCACCGGAGTAGTCATCGGGGAAACCACAGAAATAGGCGACAACGTCAAGCTTTACCAAGGGGTAACCTTAGGCGCGCTGAGTTTTCCAAAAGATGAGAAAGGAAATATTATCAAAGGAAGAAAGAGACATCCAACGGTTGGAAGTAATGTGGTTATCTATTCAGGCGCAACTCTTCTTGGACCAGATGCAATAATCGGTGATAACGTGGTCATAGGCGGAAATGTCTGGATAACCTCACCAGTTGCTTCAGGAACAACAATTACCATTGCTGCACCAGAACAAAACTATAAAAAAGAAAAACACTCGGAAAAATCAAACTAGAGAAGGCGGAAGTTTTCTTTCACCGTAGTCAAAACTACATGCGTGTTTGTTCGCTCAATAAATGGCAAAGATAACAATCGCTTAGTGAACTGCCCAAGGTCTTCTCGACTTTTAAACTTGGCGACAATGATGGCATCCGTCAAGCCTGTCACGTCGTAGACGCAGCATACATTGGATATTTTAGCTATTTCATTTTCAGTTTCTACAAGCCTGCCCTTTGAAACCGTGATTTCAGTTACAACTGTTAATTGGTAACCAAGTTTTTCATGATCCAGCAGAACAGAGTAGCCTTTGATGAGACCTTCATCTTCCATCTTTTTAATTCTGGACAAAACTGTTCCAACAGATACGCCGACGTTTTTGGCTATTTGCCTGCTTGAAAACCTTGCATCCTCCAAAAGACTTTTGAGGATTTTTAAATCAGTTTCATTTAAATCCGTAGCCATACCCTCACCCTGCACGTTCTTTCAATTAAACCCGCTTTTTTGAAACATTATTTTAATTATCACATGATTATATTAATAAAAGTTTAGTTTCCTCATTTGAACAATCGATATTAAAGTTGAAGAAAAATCGTTTAAAGGTTCAAAAACCTCGGCTTTGACGTGAAACTGACAGCAATCTTAAATTACCAGCAGCTTAAACTCAATAATTTGAGCCACTGCAATGCAAGCAAAATACGACACGATACTTGTACTGGATTTTGGGGGGCAATACTGCCATCTCATAGGCAGAAGAATCAGAGAAAACGGCGTTTACTCAGAAATTGTTCCCCACGACATCTCACCCGAAGAGATTAAGGCTCTAAACGAAAAATTAAATGTTAAAGGCTTAATTCTTTCAGGCGGACCCTCAAGCGTCTACGAACCAAACGCGCCCAAGCTTAACCCCCGCATTTTAGAGGTAAATTTGCCGATTCTGGGTTTATGCTATGGACATCAGCTGTTAGCACAGTTAACCAATGGCAAAGTTGAGCCGGCAGTCTGCAAAGAATATGGAACCGCACAAGTATCCATTGACAAGCCAGTAGGCGTGCTGGAAGGCTTAAACGAGAAAGAAAAAGTTTGGATGAGCCACGGCGACACAGTTTTTGCGCTGACCCAAGAGTTTGAAGCGTTAGCTCACACGGAAAATTGCCCTGTTGCAGCGTTTAGGCATAAGCAAAAACCAATTTACGGTCTGCAATGGCATCCTGAAGTTATTCACACCGAAAACGGCATGCGCATGCTCCGCAACTTTATATTTCAAGTATGCAAGTGCCAAGCTAACTGGCAAATGGAAGACCTGATAGGAAAAATGGTTTCAGAATTAAAAACAGAAACTGGCGGAAGCAGAGCCATAATAGGCTTAAGCGGAGGCATAGATTCAAGCGTAGCCACCGCACTTGCAGCTAAAGCGCTTGGCGATAAGTTAACAGCGGTTTTTGTTGACCATGGATTCATGCGGGAAGGCGAACCCGAAGCAATCCGAGAAGCGTTCCAAAAGTTCCCAATAAACTTCATAGTAGCTAATGCCCAAGAGCGTTTTATGCAGAAACTAATAGGCGTAGCAGATCCAGAGACGAAGCGGAAAATAATCGGGGAAGAGTTCATTCGAGTTTTCGAGGAAATCGCTAATGAATCAGGCGCCGAATACCTAATCCAAGGAACCATCTATCCTGACAGGATTGAATCAGGGTTCAGAAAAAACTCTAACAAAATAAAAAGCCACCACAACGTTGCAGGGCTCCCGGAAAAAATAAAGTTCAAGAAAATTCTGGAACCTCTGCGAGATTTATACAAAGACGAGGTGCGCAAAGTAGCCAGAATGCTTGATTTACCCAAAGAAATAGTTACAAGGCAACCGTTCCCTGGACCTGGCTTAGCAGTTAGGATAATTGGCGAATTAACTCCTGAAAAAGTTGCAATAGCCAAAAAAGCAGATAAAATTGTCCGCGAAGAGATAGAGAGAAACAGCTTAGCTGAGAATCTCTGGCAGTACTTTGCCGTATTAACAGACACTAAGGCAACAGGCGTAAAAGGTGATGCTCAGAGCATACGGCTACGTAGTTGCAGTTAGAGCTGCAGAGAGCCGAGAAGCCATGACTGCAAGCTTCGCCAAAATTCCTTATCCCGTTTTTGAGAAAATCTCAACAAGAATCACAAATGAGATACCCCAAGTTACCCGCGTAGTTTACGATATCACCCATAAACCGCCTGCAACAATAGAGTGGGAATAAAACATTTCCATAAGTGTTTAAATAAAAACAAGCCAATACATTACTTCTCAATAAAGGTGACACTCCTGAAGGCGTTGATTTTAGCAGGTGGCTTCGCAACAAGGCTACGACCACTAAGTTGCTCTAGGCCTAAAACTCTTTTTCCAATAGTTAACAAACCATTACTTGAATGGATTTTTGAAAGATTAGCCAACAACGGCGTTGAAGAAGCCATACTGGCAGTTAACGCGTTAACACAATTTTATATTAAACAGCAGCGACCGCATAGACATGGTTTGAAAATAAAGTTTTCAATTGACCCGCCGAAAATGCCTTTGGGAACCGCAGGACCAGTAAAAAAAGCCGAAAAACTCTTAGGCCATGATGAGCCGTTTATTGTTTTGAACGGTGACATTTTTGCGGATTTAAGCTACAGAGAACTGCTGGATACACACATTAAAACGAAGGCTTTAGCAACAATTGCACTTTGCAAAGTAGAAGACCCATGCAGGTACGGCGTGGCGGAAATAGCAAATGGCAACTGCATAAAAAGGTTCATTGAAAAGCCCCCCAAAGATAAAGCTCCGAGCAACCTCATAAACGCAGGAGTCTACGTTCTAAGCCCCAAAGTCTTCGAGTATATTCCCCGAGGAAGAGCAGTTTCCATGGAGCGAGAGGTTTTCCCCAAACTAGCGGAAGAAGGAAAACTTTACGGTCATTTGGTTAATGGCTTATGGATGGATATAGGCAAACCAGAAGAGTACTTGGAAACAAACAAAATAATACTTGATTCACTTATCTAAAAATTTCAAACAGAGAAAGCGCAAAAAACTTTGAGTTAAAGAATCCTGTTGCCTTCGACAAGGGCGTCTCAATAGCAGAAAAGTCAGTTATCGGTCCATACGCCATTTTGGGAAAAAATGTTACAGTCGGCAAAAACGCGCAAATAAGCAATTCGGTAATTTTTCCTAATGTTGAAATCGGCGAATTTGTGTCGATAGATGGAGCATTAATCGGCGAAGGAGCACGAATCGGAAAAAATGTTAAAATCACCAGCGGTTGCATAATCGGCGACCACGCAAAAGTCAAAGATAACCTACACCTATCAGATGTGCATACTGTCTGTCCAGCAAAAGAAGTCTCTGAAAACATTTTAAAACCCAAGACTAACTGTTAAGTAAGCAATGAGATGAAAATTTATGAGCGAAAGAAAACTTTTTGGAACAAACGGTATCAGAGGCCTAGTCAACGTTGAATTGACGCCTGAAATGGCCATAAAAGTTGGCTGCGCAATCGGAACTTTTTTTGGAAGAAAAAATTTACTTTTAGGATATGATGCTAGAACCAGCGGACCCATGCTTGCTAAAGCAGTGATTTCTGGTTTAACCGCTACTGGATGCAACGTGTTTTTCGCTGGGATGGCTCCAACGCCTGCGCTGCAATACGCTGTTAAAAACCATAAGATGGATGGCGGCGTAATAATTACTGCTTCACATAATCCGCCTGAATATAACGGTATTAAAGTAATTTGGAGCGACGGCATAGAAACGTCACATGAGCAAGAAGTCGAAATAGAGAACATTTACTTTGACAACAAAATAGTATTCGCAGAATGGGACAAACTGGGAACGTTGCAGGAGCTGCCTGGAATTAACGATGAATACGTCCAAGCCATAAAAAATCACGTTGACCCTCAAAAAATAGCGCAAAAGCACTTTCACGTTGTGGTAGACGCGGCTAACAGCGTGGGTGGCCTCACAGCACCGCCAATTGTTAAGGGAACTTGGCTGCAAAGTAACCACTATCAACGCTAACATTGACGGCACTTTCCCAGGACGATTACCAGAACCGAGACCTGAGAGACCTCACCGATTTATCTTCAACTGTTAAAGCAATTGGCGCAGACTTAGGCGTAGCTTTTGACGGCGATGCTGACCGATCCATTTTCGTTGACGAGAATGGCGTGATTTACTGGGGAGACAAAACCTTTGCAGTAATAATAAAACAGTTCCTAATCAAAAACCCAGGCGCAAAAATAGTTACGCCTGTAAGCTCCTCTACATTAATCAAAGATACAGTAGAAGCTTACAAGGGAGAGTTAATCTGGACTAAAGTTGGAAGCGTCACGGTTTCCCAGAAAATGAAAGAGTTAAACGCTAAACTGGGTGGAGAAGAAAACGGCGGAGTTTTCTATGGTCCACACCAAGCAGTCCGAGATGGTGCAATGACAACTGCTCTGATACTTAACATAATGGCTGAAACTGGAGAGAAACTTTCTAAACTTGTGGCTGAGCAACCGCAATACTTTATCGAGAAAGGAAAAATCGATTGCCCAGACGAGAAAAAAGAAATATTGCTGCAAAAACTGTACGAGCAAGTAAAAGGCGAAAACATCAGCACAATTGATGGCGTGAAAATTTGGTTCAGCGACAACAGCGCCATCCTGATTAGACCAAGCGGAACAGAACCCGTGTTCAGGTTATATGCTGAGGCGAAAAACCAAGAAAAAGCATTAAAGCTAGTTGAAGACTACAGTTCACGGCTTAAAAAAATCCTCGAAACCATATAGCAAACCTATGGCGCTTTGGAGAAACCCAGCTAATGCCCAATGTTCTAAACCTAAAACCAGACGAAATTGATACAAAAGAAAAACGCTCAAAATATCTGGTTAGCGTTGTAGGATGCGGGCAAAAAGGAATCCTTTACGCTAACGCCTTCGCTGACGCCGGCTTTAAAGTTGCATGCTCAGACTCTGACCCAAGCGTGATAAAAAAATTAGCAAAAGGAAAAACACCCTTCGCCGAACAAGAAATTGAAGCTAAACTAAAAGGCTTGATCAACGCAGGTCAATTAAGCGTTACCAGCGAGCTGAAAAAAGCTGTTTCTCGAAGCGATATAATCATTATAACTGTACCGGCAAAAGTTGATGATAAGAAAAAAATTGATAACTCAGAAGCATTAAACGCTTGCAAGCAAGTTGGATCAGCACTCCATTCTGGCACGCTGGTTATTTATGGTGATGTTGCGGGTTTGGGTTTTACTGAAGGAATAATGAAGGAAACATTGGAGAACACATCAGGGCTAAAGGTTGGGCAGGATTTCGGTTTAGCCTACATTCCGATCCATAACTCAGGTGCCAAGCCCATTGAGCCGATAGCCAACTTGGAGTTAAAGGTTGCTGCAATTGGTAAACCCAGCCAAGATGCGGCTATAAACGTTCTAAAAACTATAACAAAAAACGTTAAACAAATAAGCGACGTGAAAACAGCAGAAATAGCGACGCTTTTTGAGGCGGCAAAACAGGAGGCAAACACGGCGTTAGCAAGTGAGTTGGCGGTTTTCTGTGAAAGCGCAAACATAGACTACTTTGAAGTTTTAAAATTGTTGGAGTTTAATGACCCGAGTTTTTGGCCTACAACTGTTGAGGAAGAAAACAAAAACGAAGCATATCTTCTGCTTGAAAGCGCAGAAAACTTGAATGTTAAACTTAGGCTCCCAACGTTGGCTAGGCAAATAAACGAAGACATGGTTAAACACGCGGTTAATTTAACCCAAGATGCTCTGCGAAGATGCGGCAAAACGTTGAGAAGAGCAAGGATTGCCGTTTTAGGCACAGTTAACCCAAGTACTGCTACGGTCGTTTTTGTTAAAATGTTAGAGTTGAAAGGCGCTAAAGCCAGCCTTTATGACCCCGCATCAAAAAGAGATGCAATAGATTTGGGAGTAGTAAAGACCAGCTTAAATGAGGCAGTGGAAGGCGCAGACTGCATAGTAATACTCACTGGAGAGGAGCAGTTTAAACACTTAAACCTACGGAAACTTAAACCATTAACGAAGACGCCCTCAGTAATCGTAGATTTGGCAGGTGCCTTTGAGCCTCAAAAAGTGGAAACAGAAGGCTTCATATACCGTGGACTTGGAAGAGGAAACGAATAAAAATGAAGAAACTTGGAGTAGCAGTAATCGGCACAGGCTCTTGGGGAAAAAACCATGCAAGAGTCTACAAAGAATTGCCCTCAACTGAGCTAATTGCAATTTGCGATGTGAATCCTGAAAGAGCCAAAGCCATGGCTAACCAATACGGCGTAAAAGCGTACACTAACAGCTCGCGAATGCTGAAAAACAAAGAAATAGAAGCCGTAAGCGTTTGCACATGGTCAACACACCTTGCAAAAGAAGCGCTCAAAGCACTCAGAGCAGGAAAGCATGTTCTGGTTGAGAAGCCTATGGCCACCAACACAAAGCAAGCGGAGAAGCTTTGTGAAACTGCAGAGCAAAACGGTCTTGTCTTAACCGTTGGTTTTTTGATGAGGTTTATTCCTGGATTACAGAGCATCCGTGAGGCGGTTGAGAGCAAAAAAATCGGCGAGTTAGTCTGCGCAACCGCAAAACGCGTTTCCCAATGGCCTGAAAGAATAGGCGATGTTGGAGTAGTTAAAGACACAGCGATACATGACATAGATGTTATGCGGTTCATATCCAAACAAGACCCTATTACTGTTTACGCGAAAATGGGAAGCATGAAACACCGAAAATTCGAAGACTACGCGCAAATAATGCTAACATACAAGAGTGGAGAAAGCGCGTTCATAGAATCCAACTGGCTAACACCCTACAAAACAAGAACGTTAACGGTCACGGGAAGCGACGCCATAATGAGACTGGATTACATAACGCAAGACTTATGGATTGAACAGCAAAAAGAGACGGTGCAACCAAGATACCCATTCCAAGAACCACTTAAAATGTGAACTTCAACACTTTGCAGAATGCGTGCTTGAAAAGAAAAAGCCGCTAATAACGGGAGAGGACGGCGTAAAAGCCCTGGAAATCGCTCAAGCCGCAATGCAATCCTCAGCGAAAAACAGAGCGATACAACTTAAAAAATAAAAAGCTTATTTTAAATTGAAGGGTTTTCCTTCAGAAACTATTTTTTCAGGGATTTTTTCCTTCCATTTCTTCATGAAAGGCAGATCTTCAGATTCTTTCCGTAATTCGTCAGGCAACATTTCTGGAATTTCATCGCGTATGGGATACCAGCGTAAACATTTAGGGCAGACGATTAAGCCTTCAACTATCTCGTCTTTTTCTTCGAAAACGTGAAGTTCAAGTGGATGATACTTGTCTATGGGGCAGGCCAAGATTTCCATTAATTTTCGCTTCATTTTTCTTCACGGAATAGATAGTTAACGGTTAAGCTATTAAAACTTGCTTGGCAACGAAGTTACCTGTATATCGAGAGCGGTTTGGTACCAGTTAGGGCCCGTGCTTCGAACTACTCGTGAAAAAGCAAAAATGTAACCTACGCCGAGGCTGTCAAGTTTTTGGGCTACCTTCAACTTGGTTTTTTCAACTGGTTTTTCGTTGCCCATTGCATGTTGGAAATCATAGTAGTGGATCCAACCGCCATGTTTTTTGAGCGCTGAAACTGCATAGGGCAAGTATTCAAGGGCTTTTTCAGGCAAAGGCATCAAGACACGATCAGCCGTCCCTTGCAGTTGAGCGTTAATTATGTCTTTTGAGTCGCCAAGCAAAGGAATTACTTTACCGTAAACCCTGTTGATTCTAACGTTTTCCTCCATGTATTGAACTGCAGTGGGGTTAACGTCAATCGAGAACACTTTAGTTTGGCTCACGGCTTTAGCGATTATTATGCTAAAGCAGCCTACGCCTGAAAACATGTTAACAACCGTCTCGCCGCCCTCAACGAGACTGGCAATCCGCGATCGCTCATACAAAAGCCTAGGTGAAAAATAACATTTTTCAAGATCAACTGCAAACACGCAACCTGATTCTTTACATTTGGTGCTTGTTTTGTCTTCACCTGCCAACAACCTTAACTCTCTAACCCTAAAATCTCCCCTGATGGGACTAGTTTGGGCAAAAACTGTTTTCACGTTCCTGTGGAGGGCCATTATTTGGTTTGCTACTTTTTCAGCATCAACGATATTGCCGTTTGGCATTTTAATGATTGCTATGTCGCCTATTATGTCAAAAGAGCTGGTAAATTAGGTTTAACTCTGCTGAAGAGAAGACGGCAGAAAGTTTTTTGCGAAGCCTTTTTCTCAACTTTATATCCTCATTAATAGCAAGGTATTGGAAACGTTTAAAAGCAAAATACTTTTCTTTGTAGGAAGAGGCGTTTCTAATGGAAAAATCAGGAATTGTTTATGAATGCATGAGATGCGGGGCAAGAGTGCCATCCGAAGAATTAGAACTGCGCGGCGGAGAAACCAAATGCATCATCTGTGGCTATAGAATTCTGAAAAAAGTTAAACCTCCAGTAGTTAAACGCGTTCAATCAAAATAAGAAGGGAATACTCGTATTTTTAGACGAGTAATTCAGTTTTTAGTTTTTAATTTATCCTAATAGATTTCTTTGTCTCCGAGTTTGCGCAAAGCTTTTCCTTTAAGTCTTATTGATTCAGCCAAGAAATCGTCATCAAGGTCTTTTTCAACAGTTTGGCGTTTGACGGTTTCGCCGCATACTCCTTCGGGCAACAACCGCCTTTTTAAGCACATAGAATAGGTGCAGTTTGCGACATTGCACATTTCTTCGGTCTGTTTGCACCAAATGGAGTCTCGTCTATAGAAGACAGAGTTTTGACTGCACTTAAAAGAAGGGCATGTTGGAGAACAAGCTTTTGATTGAGCCAATAGATACACCTCAATTGTCAAATCAAAATATTTTTGTGATGTTTTGTTTTTTTAGTTTCTTAATGTTATTTGGATGCCATATAAACTTTTTTCTTATCAAGGATAAAATGATAGTTAGGTTTTAGGGGATTGTTTAGTTTTTCTTCGCCTGTAAACTTCCACGGTAACGAGCAGAACTAAAGCTATCAATATTATGATTAGGGTTATGAAGGAACTTACTGGAATCAAGATTGATCCAAGAACAATATATCGATCAATTTGTATCGTAACCGAAGTTGGCTTATTAACGGTTAGAGTTACAGCTTGATAACTGCTCTGTGCCCCTTGAGCATATGCCACTATCTGTACGTCGCCACCAATTACATTATTGAAAGTTGCAGTTCCGTCGCCTTTAGTCATAGCTGAAAGCTGCTCTGTCGCCGGCCCATTCAACGTGACATTAGCATTTGAAATAGGAGTACCGAAGAAGTCAACAACTGATACAGATACTGGAATGCCGTAGAGATTGCAAATTATTTGCAGTTGGCTTGCACCGAACGCTTCGATGGTTGTTTCGTTGATTAGAATGTTGTCCTTATAAATTTGTAATCTGTACTTTCCAAAAGTAACTTGACTCGTGACTGAGCCCGAGCTACCGGTTGTAGCAGTATAGAATAAGCCATTTGTTAATTCAACGAGGCTTATGCTGGCGCCAGGGATTGCAGCTTCATTATAACCGACTATATTGAAGGTTAATGTTTCGTTTGGGCAGGTTATCACGAAGTCTGAGAGCGCCTGTGCCGGAAGATTGGGGGTAGTATCATTACCAGAGTTGAAAACTTGATTGTATAATGAAGCGTTTATTGTGTAGCTAATTCCTGTCAGTGTGGAGTTTAGTTGGTAGGTTCCTGAAAGGTCTGTTTGGCCTGAAACATTTCCTGTTTGAGAAGCCCCACCGTTGGTCGGTTGATATTTATATGTAATGGCTAAATTCACAAACGGCAGTACAATTCCATTTTCGTTTTGAACTGTTATTTTAAGGTCGGTTAATTGGCATGTAAGGGTGAAAGTGCCGTTGCCGATGATAGTTACGTTGCTTTCTCCAACGTTAACCCCGTTCCAAAACCCGGTCAAAGAACAAGCACCTGTTTCAAGATGGAAGTCGGCTATGCCAGTTACTCCGCTTGTAGCGCTATAAGTTGTGCCGCTTGCAACATCCAAAGCTTGAACCTTTATACTAGAAACAATTTGACCGCCCAGATTTACTGTTTCAACTTGAATAGAGTATCCTGAAATCGAAAAGGTCTCTACATCTTGTATCGCTTTCTGGACGCCTGTGGGAGCTATTGTTACGGTATAGTCTCCAATC
This sequence comes from Candidatus Bathyarchaeota archaeon, assembly GCA_963767735.1. GTDB lineage: Archaea > Thermoproteota > Bathyarchaeia > Bathyarchaeales > Bathycorpusculaceae > Bathycorpusculum. The sequence continues at coordinate 147,088 of CAVYES010000008.1, forward strand.
GCCGTGTTTGACTGAACTTGCCACGTTGCATCGATTACGCCTTCAGACGAAGCGGTTAGTGATTGAGTGTCGACAGTTGTGCTGGTTGAATTGTTGGCGATGCTCAGTGTTGCCGCCTGATTTGGTTGGTAACCTGTTGCGGCTATTGCTACTGTGTCGCCTCTATGATATGTGGTTGCATTAAGGAAGCCAACGGAAAATTGGGTGTCCGCCAAGGAGGTAGACTGGTTAAAGTAAACGTTGTAGGTGCCTACATAATCAGTGGTGTTTCCATCCGGTTGGAAGCTACTGTTTGGATAAGTGACTTGTGCAGTTGCAGTTCCACCTGAGTTAGAGGTCCCCATCGACACTGCTTGTGTAAATGTTGAGTTATCCGGTGTAACAACTGAAACGTTCGCAGCGTAGGCTGCGTTAGCAGATCCACCAGTTACGCTGACAGTTAATGCAACGCTGCTTCCTTCCTGTATTTGTGAAGGAACAGCAGTTACAATATAATTAGTTAAGACCAGGAATGTTTCTGGCGTGGTACCAGTGGAGTTTACGTTAAGCTTGACGTCTCTCAGAGTTAGAGGATAACTGCCGGCTGGAGTGTAGGGTACTGTAAAGTTTGCGCTAACGTAATATCCCGCTGAGGTTCCGCTTGCGACAACAGTTTGGCCGAATATTAATTGGTAAGAACTATTAGAGTAGTAAATTGTTCCATCAAGATGAAACGCTTGACCTGCAGTCCCGTTATATTGGCTTTGTCCGTTAACGATGTTTGATGTGGTTATCGGAGTTACCTGTAGAATTTCTACACCAAGACTGTTTTGCCCAAATACTGCAACAAAAGGTGATAGCGCAACGGCTAAAGACATTAAAACTAAGAGGGTAACTGCACCAATTTTTTTATTCAAACTGCTCTGCGCTCCAGACTGATATTGCCATCCAGACGTTTAATGACTGATGATTTGACTAAGTTGATTTTAAACTTTGCCCATAAATCTTTGGGTAAAAAGCCTGAGCCAGTGATACAACTTGAAAAAATCTGATTTCAAACCAAAAATTTCATTTAAGCAAGGGGATTTTTAAGGGACATAAGACTCACACTATGAATAAATTCGGTGAAAAACCTTGGAGAAAAACGCTGCCACCGTGCTTTCAGGCGCTTTAAAGAAGCAAAAATACCATTTGGTTGGCAGTCACTCTGCGGTTAAAAGGTGTAAATGGCTCTATGAATCTATAGTTAATGATAGACACTGTTATAAACAGAAGTTTTACGGCATAAAATCGCACAGATGCATCCAAATGTCGCCCTCCCTTTACTATTGCACTCAACAATGTTTGTTTTGTTGGAGAGCCCAAAGCGGAGATTTGCAGGTTACTTGGGACGAGATGAAAATTCCAATGCAAGACTCGCCGGAAGAAATTATTCAGGGAAGCCTTAAGGCGCAAGAAAAAATTTTAACTGGATACAAAGGAAACCCCAAAACAAACTGGCGCAAATTTCAAGAAGCTCTAACGCCTAAGCACGTTGCGATAAGTTTAACCGGTGAACCGACGCTCTACGAGCCGCTTGGAGACTTGATTGAGGCATTTCATCAAAAAGGTTTCACCACCTTTCTTGTTTCCAATGGCACTTTGCCAAGTAAACTTTCAAATCTAAGCCAAGAACCCACCCAACTCTACATTTCAGTATGCGCGCCAAACGAGCCGATATACAAGCAGGTTTGCCGCCCACAATTTCCCAGCGCTTGGACAAAACTGAACGAAACGCTTGGCTTATTGCAGAGTTTCAATTGTCCCTCAGTAATCCGCATGACACTTGTAAAAGAGCGCAACATGAACAATGTGGATGAATACGCTAAAATTGTTGAAAAAGCCAATCCAACGTACATCGAAGCAAAAGCGTACATGCATATTGGTTTTTCAAGCCTCCGCTTGGGCTTTGAGAGCATGCCCCGGCATAGCGAAGTGAAGGATTTTGCTGAGCAGTTAGCTGAGAAGACCGGGTACAAAATTATTAATGAAGCCTCAGAAAGCAGAGTTGTGCTATTAAGCAGATTAGAGAAGCCTATTCAGGTTGCAACCAACTAGCTGCATTAAGTAGATGAGTTTTTTTAGCTGGTTTTTTAGTTTAGGGCTTGAATTAGAGTTAGGATGTAGCTATTTCGGTAAATTTGGGTATATAAAGGGAAAGAGTCGCTGAGGAGCGTTTGTTTGTGAGCCTGCTATTTAGTTATCAATTAGTATACTACGCAAATTTTTGGGAAATTGAAATAAATGACCCAGCAATTCATTCTAATCAGATGATAAGTTTGTCCTCTTTAGAGACTATTCTTGGAGAAGTAAAAAACGAGCTCATGCAAAAAAACAAAATTCGCGAGGAAACACATGAAAGCATGCGGAAAGCAACTAGCCTATCCAAACAAGCAATACTGCTGATTCACCAGAAAAAATATGCTGAAGCTGAAGAATATATTGGGAACGCTAAAGAGAAAATTTCAAGCCTTCAGGCGTTATCTAAGGAGTACCCTGAGATCATTTATGGTGGCATGTTTAGTGCAGCGCTTCAGGAGTATTCAGAAGCACGCATATTTTTGATTCTAGTCAAGGAATCGCGTTTTGTTACGCCAGCTGAGATTTGCGTGCCTTCGGTTGATTATGCGCTTGGTTTAGCGGATGTTATAGGTGAATACAGGCGCTTGGCACTTGACGATTTACGGGAAGGCGAAGTTAAAAAAGCGGAAGAATGCCTAGAAATTATGGATCAAGTTTTCATCCAAATGTTAGCGCTTGATGAGGCTTATATGCTTGTTCCAGGACTCAGGCATAAATCTGACATTGCCAGAAGAATAATCGAGGCTACACGCGGCGACGTAACGTTGGAAATTCGCAGAAAATCTCTTGAAGATTACTTAAAAAAATTTCAGCCCCTAAAACGCAGCACTGCCAAACCCAAAACCAAAAAGGCTAACATTTGAGTAAACCCCGCAAGTTAATGAAGAATTTTTCAGTACAAAAAGCGCACAAAACTCAACTTTGTTTGTCACAAAAGATTATTTTAAAGGATAGATTACCGCCTAAAATTAGAACCATTGCAGGCGTTGATGTTTCATACATTGGCGAGGTTGGCGTCGGCGCGATAGCAGTCTTAGATTATGAATCGTTGAAGATTTTGGAAACCCAAGTCGCAACCTGCGAAGTTAGGATTCCCTACATTCCCACTTTGCTGTCTTTTAGAGAACTCCCTCCCGCTATGGCAGCAATAAACAAGTTGAAGGTTCAGCCCGATGTATTCTTTGTTGATGCACAGGGAATAGCTCATCCCTATAGGTGCGGATTTGCCAGCCACCTTGGACTTGCAATTGGAAAACCAACTATTGGCGCTGCAAAAAGCAGGTTGACTGGTCAGCCGTTGGAGAGGGATGGGGGAACCTTTTTGGTTGATAAGGGCGAAGTCATCGGTGCTGTCGTGACTACAAAGCAGGGTGCCAAGCCCATTTACGTGAGCATTGGTCACATGGTGTCTCTTGAAACAGCCGTCAATATGGTTAAACACTGTGCAAAAAGCCGAATTCCTGAGCCACTGCTGCAAGCTCACAAGTTAGCGACCCAAGAGCGAATCAGGCTTACGCAGGAAAGCAAAGTAAATATCGCTGAAAACTAAACTATCGATAGAGTGTGAATTATTTGGCTGAAGAAATTTCGTTCGCTGAATTCCAAAAACTCGACTTGCGCATAGGGAAAATAATTGAGGCAACCCCGATTCCCAACTCAAAAAAGCTAATCAAGGTAACTGTTGACTTCGGGTCGGAGAAAAGGCAGGCGGTTGCAGGTCTGCTAAAGTATTATACGCCTGAGCAGTTGGTTGGCAAAAAATGTGTTTTTCTCTTGAACCTGCAGAGGCGCATGTTGGCGGGTGTGGAGTCGCAATGTATGGTTTTAGCCGCTGAAGATAGCGAAGGAAACGTTGTGGTGCTTGTGCCAGAGAAAGATATTGCTGAAGGAAGCAAAATCGGGTAAAAACAAGGATTTATTTATTCCTCCAGATTCTTTTTATGCAGCTGGGGAAAAGTTAAATTAGTAAATTAAAGCAGGTTATTGTATAATTTATTGGGAAGGTTACTTTAATGGCAGTTAATGAAGAAGCGCTTATGTGGGTCGAAAAGTATCGACCGAAAAACCTAAACGAAGTCGTAGATTTACACGACATCGTTGAAAGCCTCAAAGCTTTCATGAAAAACCCCAAAACGATGCCTCACCTCATGTTCGCGGGGATACCGGGCACTGGAAAAACGACCCTTGCAATCTGCATCGCGCATGAACTTTTTGGTCCAAGCTGGAAAAGCTTCACACTTGAACTCAACGCATCCGACGAAAGAGGCATCGACACCGTACGTGAAAGAATAAAAGATTTCTCGCGTTACAGTCGGACAGGTTTTGGAGATGCCCCGTTTGGGCTCATTATTCTGGATGAATGTGACCAGATGACTGGTCCTGCTCAGACTGCGCTGAGAAGAATAATGGAAACCAGCAGCCGCACATCCAGGTTTATTCTGATATGTAACCAATCAAGCAAGATAATTGAGCCCATACAAAGCCGTTGCGCCATATTCCGTTTTTCAAGACTAGACAAGCAAGCGATGAAGGAGCAGTTGCAGTGCATAGCTAAAGCAGAAAACGTTAACCTGTCGCCTGAAGCAGCCGAAAGAATAGTGGACTATTCCGAAGGGGACCTAAGACACGCGATAAACGCGTTGCAGACAGCCTCAGCCTACAAGGAAGGATGTGTGGACGAGAAAACAGTTTTGCTGGTCGTCGGAGAAGCTAGCCCAATGCAAGTTCAAAAAATGATAAGGAAAGCGTTATTCGGCGACTTTATTGAAGCAAGGAAAACAATGTATGAGATAATGGGGTCCTACGGTTTTTCAGGCTCCGAAATAATACGCCAAGTGCAACGGGAAATCTTCAAAATGTCTGACCTTACGCCCGAACAAAAAGCAGAAATATCAAGCGTAATCGGCGAATACGATTTCCGCTTAACACAGGGCGCAAACAGCGACATCCAGCTAAGCGCTTTGCTTGCTCAATTCGCAAAATTCGGTAAAGCCATAGGGGAAACCTATTGAGCAACAATCTTTTATGGGTTGAAAAGTATCGCCCGAAAAAGATTGAAGACGTAGTGGGCAACGAAGAAGCGAAAGTCGCCTTCGTAGAGTGGCTGAAAAGCAAGCGACGAAGCAAAAAAGCAGTTTTACTTTACGGACCGCCCGGCGTTGGAAAAACAGCGTTGGTTAACGCTGCCGCTAAAGAATTCGGGTTCACCATTATCGAGATGAACGCAAGCGATACCCGCTCAGAAAAAGCAATTAACGAAGTTGCCAAACCAGCCACCTCCTACATTGCATTAGACAATTTCTCAGTTGCAAACAAAGGCAAAGGCAACCTTCTGTTCCTCGACGAAGTTGACGGCATCGCAGGCAACGAGGACAGAGGCGGAGTAGGCGCAATAATAAAAATCGTTGAAGAATCCCGAGTGCCAGTTATAATGGCGGCAAACGACCCGGACATAGACAAACTAAGACCATTAAAGAAAGTCTGTTTGCTTATACGTTTTCAGCAAACCAGAATTCCTCTCATCATTGCGATTTTGCAGAAAATTTGTTTGCTGGAGCATGTGAAGGCAGATTTTGAGGCGCTTGAGCATATCGCCCAAAATAGCAGAGGTGACGTCCGGTCAGCCATAAATGACCTCCAAAGTCTCAGCGAAGAAAACAAGACCTTAACGCTTCAGGACACGATGGCGTTGACATATAGAAACAAAGACATTAGCATGGATGAAACCCTCAGAGGCTTTTTCTCAGCTAAATCGGTTGCTGAAGCATCAGCTTTACTTAGCCGCTCAAGCGTCGACTATGACGAATTTATAATGTCAGTAGCCGACAATCTGCCCAAACGATACACTGATGCTCATGAGCTTGCAGCCGCCTACGATTTTGTTTCGCAGGCTGATGTTTTTCGGGGAAGAATCGGGACAGAGCATTGGTTTCTTTTAAAATATTTCTTTAATGCGTTGTCGCGTGCAGCCGCGGTTGCGCCGCCTGAATCATATAAGCCTTTTGAGTTGATTTCGCCGCCGATTAGGATTATTACTTTGTTTTGGACGAAGGGCAAAAGAACAATGTTGGATTCGATTTGCGGAAAAATCGGTGCCCAATGCCATGTTTCTCATTCGATTGCTAAGCATGATTTTGTTCCATTCGTCAAGGTTATGCTGCAAAACCAAAAGTCAAGCCCGCTCATTTCATGGTTCAAGTTTACGCCTGAAGAGGTTGATTTCCTAACGAAAATGAATAGGTACTAGGAAGAAAGGAAATATGGTAATAGCTTTAAATCCTAAGGGTTTCAAGCTTCCAAGGGTTGAAAAGGAAAAGTTTGTTCTCCTAATACGTCTCGGGTTAGATTACAATCAAGGGTTGGGATTGTTCTCAATTAAAAACTGCAACAACACCGAAAAACTCATAGAGACCATCGGCGGAATTTTAAACACTGAAGTGGTTTTTCTCCAAAGCTGCACGCGCTGCGGCAAAGACTTTCCATGTTCAGACTGCAAGTACAGTGAGTTATGCACCACCAAAGATCTTCCGTTCAGTTGCGTTTGCCCTCAATGTTTGAGAGATAAAAAGCAGTTTGAAGAATACCTCGAAAAAATCTAGTGCTAACCTTGTTAGCCAAAGAGAGAAGATATTCAAGCTTCATAAGAAGCGGAATGCTGATGGAGGATCAACCAAATAGCGAAAAAATCAAATTACTCTTGCCTTGAACAGTTTTCGAAGCTAAACCGTTTGCAGTTATTTAATTTTAAATTGGTTTTCGAATCCTTTCCTTTTTCTTGGGACGACTTGAAAAGATTAAGCTTCGTTTTCTAAAAAAGACAATGATCGATTGGCGATATTAGAGCATTTAGAGTTTGCTAAGGTCTTGGACTGCTTTAGTAGATAAGAAGCGCAAAAGCTGGCTGAAGGCTATTGCTTTTCGTGAATTTGACTAGACCTTCTCAGCTCTATTTTAATCGATGCTTTTAAAAAATAAAAAAAGAAAGAGAGATTTTGGTTGTTTTATCGTTTTTGTTTTATGGCTTTTTCCTTAGCAAGAGCAAACCTACTATGGCTACTGCGATGATTATTACAATTATTACAGCAACAATTCCATAGGTTAGGTCTGATGCTGTTGCAAGGCCTGATACTGGTGCAGCTGTAGGCGCTGAAGTAGCTGAAGGTGCTTGTACGATCATGGCGGTTTGTGCGCTTGAGCCCCAGTAACCGTTGGTGCCTGCGAATGTTGCAGTGACTGTGTATTTGCCTGGGACATTTGGAGCTGTCCACTGTAAGCTGTATAAGCCTTTTGAATCGGTTGTAGCGCTGCCGAGGGTGACGAAGTTGCCGTTTGGATCAATAGCGGTCAATGTCACTGTTACGCCTGTGAAGTTGGTTGGTTCTGCCTGCTGCTGGTAAACGTATTCCATCCAAGATGTCATGCTTGCGTCAGACGCGCATGGAACGCCGCTTGGGAAGTCAGCTTTCACTGTTGATTGCTGTGTGCCTGCGGAAGTATCCATAACTGTGCCCTGCAAAAGTGCGCTGTTGCCTGCTGTTACAATTGGCTGTGGTGCCTGTACTGTAGTAGCGCTGGGTCCTTGACCTAGACTGTAAATTTGGTCGTCATACCCGTTAAAGACTGTTGAATAGCCGTCTGCGATAGCGAAGCTCTGGCTTCTGAACTCGCCGGTGTAATCTAAAAGAACCGTGCCTAGTATTTCTTGTCCTGTGGTGGCGTTAAGATCCTCTAATGTTGCTCCCTTGTAAATCGGGTCAGTGATTGTGTGCTCTGAAGTAACCAAGTATACTACTCCGTTTCCGATAGCGTTTATGAAAGTTGGGTAAACACCATAAGGCGTGGTAGTGCCAGCGAAGGTACTGTTGTCTGAGCCTGGTGCGCCGTTGCCCCAAGTCCATTCTATAGCTCCGGTTAAATCGTTATAGCAATAGCATACTCCTCCGAATGAACTAACGTACAGTTTGCCGTATGCAATCTGACCGCTGAGGTATGGATAGATTTGGTTGCCGTAGTAGTCGAAGGCTGTTTCAGTTGGAGTTGGTCCCCATATTTGAGCTCCTGACGTTAAACTGTATCCTACCCATTGCATAGTTTCCGCATAGCTTAAAACGAAGATGCCGGTAACTGGGTCAACATCGCCTTGTACGACAGTGAGGTTGCCTGCTGGTGGGTTATATGTTTGCATCCATAGTATCGAACCGAGTGCCCCCCTAGATGCGTTAAGGTTAACAGCGAAGTATGTGAATGGAAGTTGTGGGTAGCCGGCCTGAGTGTTCGCGAAACCTACAGGAAGAGAACCGTTTCTGCAAAGCATCAGATCACCAGTGATAGCTGCAACAATTGTTACTGGATTAGTTCCGCCTGCCGCGAGGAAGCCAGTATTGGTTCCTTGTTCAGCGGGTAGTGCTAATTTTCCTGTGACGCTGTTAAGAGTGGCCTGCAGTGGCATAGTGTTGAGCCAGGGTACCGAAACGTTCCAGTCATAAGTATATGTCGGATTAGCGCTAGATGCGAGAAGACCTTCCGCGATGCCGACGCTTCCACTAACTGTCAATGTGGAACCATAAGGAACAAAGACACTTCCGCCAGCGGGTGTGGTACCAGTTTCACCTGTGATTGGAATTGGCAGAATCGGAACGAGAACGCCGTTTGTAGCGTTTATGATTGATGGTGACAGACTTCCTCCGCCAGTGTATGGATTAATGTCGTATATCCACAGTTTAGACATGTTCCACTCAGATAAGTACCAGTTTGGAGCCGCGGCTGTGCCTGCGTTAGCGAGGACATACCTCAACTGTTCGCCAGCTGGACCAGCTGCAACTCCGTTTGTGAGAGCTACGGCTGGCTGGCCATTTACGGTTTGGCCTGTTTGTGCTGCAAATCCTGGAACGCCTGTTACGTTGAACAGTGAGTCTCCTGTGTATGCATCAAACAACTCCCATGTTGCTGGGATACCTGTAAGTCCGCCTCCTGCAGTTGCAACTAGCACTGGTGGGTATACTCCGTGCTGGTCGGGGTCCCAAAGGTCATAGATGTAGCCGAATGATAGCGCTGGTACAGTAGTGCTGCTCCAAAGAACTTGTCCTGTTTGTAGGTTAACGGCGACTGTTGGTCCACTAGTGGGACCCGTGAATGATGATGGTGCTGTGTAGTATAGGTATCCGCCAATTATTATTGGGTTAATGAATCTTTGCTGGTATGCAGAGCCTTCGAAGTAGCCGACTCCTGTATCACTGGGGAACATGTTTCCGCCGACGATTCCTCCGCTTTCAATTGGCATTGTCCACATGACGTGGCTGGTTATAGGTCCAACGGCATCTCCTGGAGCTAACTCCAAAACGGAGTTGCTGGAGAAGCTGCTAATGTAACCGGCACCTCCTGATGAAAGAACAGCTGCACCTGAGCCTAGCCAGTTTGACGAAATCGTGTACCAGTTGGTGTTCTCTCCGAATATTGGGCGTGACCAGTAATTCGTTGGTAAAGGTTCGCTAGTTACGGGCGCAGTGATTGGTGTTGACTGCACTGTGAGTGTTGTTGATGCGCTGCTTGGCAAATAAGTATCGTTAACCAATATTGATCCAGAGTAGCCATTGCCATTCGCTCCATAGGCTTGTCCTCCGTAACTAAAGGTAAGATTGTATGTGCCGACGGTTGTAGGAGTAAAGTCATAAGACTGGTCTGATGTTGAGTCTTCGCAAATAGCCCAAGTTACTGTATTTACTGTACCGTTAGGCGATGTGATGATAAGGTTGTAGTTGTGGAATCTATAATCGTTTGCAAGCAATGCTGCGCTGGCGGTGTACCCGTTCGTACCTACAGCGGCGGTTGCTCCACCGGCTGCTCCATAAACGGGGTCAAGCCACATGTAAACGATCAGTGTCTGGCCGACACCAACAGGGTTAGGTGTCGCGTTAATGTAAGCGTAGGTTGGAATTTGCCACGCAGGTGTATGTGCACTAGCATTTGGCATAAGCAATGCAGTTCCTGACAACGAAAGGGTTAAAATTATCGCAATCGCAATAGTTCCAATTTTATTTTTACTAATTTGCATTTTTCTTTTCCTTCTTTTTTCTGTGAGCCAACCAATGGGTCAAAACTATTTATAAATGTGTCGTAGCAAGTTACCTGACCACCAACTTCGACCAAGAACCAGAAAACTTTAGGAAAAACATTTGTGAACGTACTGACAAAAAGCAAATACTTTTCGACCGGGCAGTTCGCTTTGTACGTACAACAATTAGCGGGTAAAAAACGAACTAAACAACCATGTAACAAAGATGACCCTCTCAGGGTGGCTGGAGACAAAGGGGCGGTATACAAAAGCATCAACCAAACACACAAAAACGCGCGAAGGCAAATCTTATCTAGCCATTCTTAATTAACAATTATTGTCAGAAGGACTCGTTTATGGCTGAAGAACATACACCATTAACCGTTGCACTTTCCCAACTTAAACTGGCTTGCAAAAAATTACAGTTGGATTCTGGCATGCATAAGATGCTCAGCCAGCCAAAACGCTCCATCAGCGTCAGCATCGACATCCGAATGGACAACGGAACCGTCGGCGTATTCAACGGCGTCCGAGTGCAACATTGGGATGCGCGCGGACCATTCAAAGGCGGAATCCGCTACTACCCAAACATTACCCTTGATGAAGTCACCGCGCTGGCAATGTTGATGACTTGGAAATGCGCCATCGCCGACATACCATTTGGCGGAGCAAAAGGCGGCGTTTGCGTTGACACTAAAAAAATGAGCAAACATGAGCTTGAAAGATTAACAAGAAGATACGTCAGCTTAATCTTCGAATATTTGGGACCACACCGTGACATTCCTGCGCCAGACATGTACACTGACGCGCAAACCATGGCTTGGATAATGGACACCTACAGCCAACTGAAAGGCTACAGCATACCCGAAAGCGTCACCGGCAAACCCGTTGAAATCGGAGGCTCATGGGGCAGAACCGAAGCCACAGGCAGAGGAGTAATCCACTGCGTAAAACAAGCGGCAGAAAACAACAGCCTAAAACTCAAAAACGCCACCGTAGCCATCCAAGGCTTCGGCAACGTCGGCTACCACGCAGCAGTGGCAGCGCAAGAAGTAGGCTGCAAAATAATAGCCGTAAGCGACTCCACAGGAGGAATCTACTGCCCAGACGGCTTAAACCCACCTGATGTTCTTGCGCATAAAGAAAAAACCCAATCTGTCCAGAACTACAAGGACTGCAAAAACATAACCAACGAGGAACTACTTGAATTGCCCTGCGACGTGCTGATTCCTGCAGCGCTGGAGAACCAAATCACCTGCAAAAACGCCGACAAAATCAAAGCAAAAATGGTTGCTGAAGCAGCAAACGGACCAACAACACCTGAAGCTGATAAGGTATTGTATGAAAAAGAAATCTGCCTAATCCCAGACATCCTTGCCAACAGCGGCGGAGTAACAGTGAGCTATTTTGAATGGGTACAAAACTTAACCCGCGAGCAATGGCCACTGGAAAAAGTCAACAGCAAACTTGAAGACAAAATGACCAAAGCATTCAACGACGTAGTCGCTATTGCGGAGAAGGAAGAGAGCGACATGCGCACAGGCGCGTTAATGCTGGGTGTAGGAAGAGTGGCTAACGCCATAAAAACACTAGGACTTTGGCCATAAACACGAAACAAAGCATGAAGATGAGTTAAAGAAAGGCAGAGGATCTCTCCGAGCAGTAGAGGCAAGCTTTCTTTAGCATTATTTGTTTCTAGTGCAAACGCTTAAAACTGTTCTTGCTATATCTGTTGAACCCCACAAAGGGGAAAATAATCGGACTTGGAAGGGAAAAGGGAGTTGGCAGCGAAAATTGGCACGTTAGATTTCTGTTATGAGAACTCGCTGGTTAAAATTGTGGCAAACAGGAACTGCCCTGAAATTAAGCTTGCTGGATTAACTGTTGGTCCCTTTGATGAAGGAAATGAGTATGAAGTTTATTTTTGGGTGGCAAAAGAGTTAGCGAATGCAGGAATGGTTCATTTCCGAGAAGACGACGTTTTCGATGCAACCAAACTGTTTCAAGGTGCAATGGAAAGAAGGCGTACAAATCCCAGGACAAATATCCGAGCTTTCAGATGATTTTTATCCTAAACTTCGCAGGTTTATCTCCGACTTGAAAGATCAAGCCTCAAAGCAATCGGAAAAATACCAAGAATACGATAGAGCAAAGCAATTAGCACGCGACATCGTAAATTCTAGGCTAAAAAAAATAGTTGCCCTATCTTCTGCTCCAACCCAAAGTGAGCAGGTTCTAAAAAAGTTTACAAGCGAGGAAAAAATTCTCTATGAACAACTAGTCAAAATAATCTCTGAGTGGAAAACAAAGATTCTAGAAAGTGAAGGAGAAAAGTAAAGATGACTAACGAACAGGTAACAGTGGATCCGCAGCAGCGTTTTCAAGAGTTCTTTAAGAAAGAGAAGTACCGCCAAAGAATCGCGCAGTTAGCCATCACTGGAAAAGGATCAGTAACAATCGATTTTGAAGAACTTTATGGATTTGACCAAGCACTCGCTGAACAATTACTCAACAAACCAGAAGAATACTTGCAGCATGCAGGAAAAGGAGCCTACGAACAACTCCGCATAGAAGATGCAGAATACGCTGAAAAAATAGAAAAAATTAATGCCAGAATCGTGAAGCTTCTTGGAAAAGAACAGCTAAGAAAACTCGGCTCAAGACAAATGGCAAAACTAGTCATGGTTGAAGGCATAGTAGTCAGAGCCACACCAGTCCGACCGATGGTCTTGCAAGCAGCCTTCAAATGCAAACGCTGTGGAACCATGAACATGGAAGAACAAACAGGACAATTCCTAAAAGCACCAGCCATATGCCAAGCTCCTGACTGCGGAAGAGATGGACCATTCGAGTTTGTCCAAGAAGAATCAACCTTTATAGATTCCCAAGATCTTCGGCTGCAGGAAAAGCCTGAAGATTTACCTCCAGGACAATTACCACGTACATTAGCCGTGAAACTTGTCGGCGACGACATAGTTGATGTTGCAAGACCAGGAGACCACATTGCCATAGTCGGAATCGTCCGCGCTTTTGCGCCTTCACTGATGGGAATGGGAAAACTCCGAACATTCATCCTTCAACTTGACGCTAACTCAGTAGAAGTGCTCGGAAAAGAGCCAGAAACATCACCGCCCACACCTGAAGAAGAAGAAAAAATGCATGCACTCGCAAAAGACCCATGGGTGCACAGGAAAATCATGAGTTCAATAGCTCCATCAATCTTCGGCTACGAGCACATCAAAGAAGCAATAATGTACTTGCTCTTCGGCGGAGTCTCCAAAAGCCTGCCAGACATAAACATAAGAGGAGAAATGAACGCTCTTTTAATCGGAGATCCTGGCACCGCAAAATCACAACTTCTCCAGTACGTAGCCAGAATAGCGCCAAGAGGACTATACACTTCAGGAAGAGGAACAACCGCCGCAGGCTTAACCGCTGCAGTAGTAAGAGAAAAAGGCGGAAGCATGAGCCTGGAAGCAGGCGCACTCGTGCTAGCCGACAAAGGAATTGCATGCATCGACGAAATGGACAAAATGCGTCCAGAAGACCGAGTTGCCATTCACGAAGCGATGGAGCAGCATACGGTTTCAGTTGCAAAAGGCGGAATTGTCGCCACACTAAACGCCAGAACAGCAGTGCTAGCAGCGGCCAACCCGTCTTTAGGCAGGTATGAACCAAACAGAACGGTTGCCGAAAACGTTCCGCTGCCAGTAACTATTCTTTCGCGTTTTGACTTAATTTTCGTGCTGCGAGATGTGCCCAACAAGGAAGCAGATGGAAAAATGTCTCAGCACATCTTAGAAATTCATCGTAGAGGAGTAAGCCCTGTAGAAGCACCGGTAGATGCGGAATTGCTGCGGAAATACGTTAGCTATGCTAAAGGGATTAAGCCTGTACTTGGTACTGAAGCATTAAAGCGGCTAAGCGACTTTTACTTAGCCATGCGCGCGGCAAGCGAAACTGAAGGTTCACCAGTGGCAATAACCGCACGCCAGTTGGAATCGCTTGTTCGTATCTCAGAAGCCAGGGCACGCGTTGCATTACGAAAGGAAGTGACAGGTGAAGATGCAGAGGCAGCTATAGTCATTATGAAGAGGTCTCTGGAAGAAGTGGGAATCGACTTGTCCTCATACAAAGTGGATATTGACTTGATAATGACTGGAAGATCCAAAAGCATCCGGGACAGATTGCATGTTATCCTTTCAGTGCTGATGGACATGGAGAAAGTAACAGGCATAGTTGAGAAAGACGCACTTGTCAACGAACTGGAAACAAAGCATAAGATACCCAGAGCCGAAGTTGAACGCATGATAAGCCAATTGCTGCGTGAAGGAACAATTTATGAACCCAGAGAAGGATGCCTAAAGAAAACCTAAACAAAAGCGAGACAAACGATGAAGCCAGTAGTAGTTGTTGCTGGAACCAGACCTGAAATAATCAAGATGGCTCCAATAATCAGAGCCTTAAACAAAACCAAAATTCCATCAGTATTTGTCCATTGCGGCCAACACTACGACTACAATATGGCTCAGCAATTCATTGAAAACCTCGAGTTGCCAACACCTGACTACTCCTTTAAAATTGAAGCTTCTTCGCCTGGAACGCAAACAGCAGAAATAATGATGAAGATGGATCAGTTGCTGGAGAAAATTGAGTCTTCAATTGTTTTGGTTGAAGGTGACACGAACAGCGTTTTGGCAGCAGCTTTAGCAGCTAATAAACGAGTGATTCCTGTTGGGCATGTGGAAGCAGGTTTGAGAAGTTTTGACCTGCGCATGCCTGAAGAACATAACCGGCGTTTAACCGACCACATATCAGAATACTTGTTCACACCAACAGAAAGAGCAAAAGCAAATCTCTTGAAAGAAAATGTTTGGGGCAAAATTTACCTGACAGGGAACACAGCTATAGACGCGGTAATCCAGCATTTGCCTATTGCCGAAAAAAAATCATCCATAATGGAAAAAATTCCCTTTTGAAACGTTCGCTTTAGCAACGGCTCACAGGGCAGAAAATGTTGATAACGTTTCAGTTCTTGAGTCCTTTATGAATGTTTTCTCAAAATCCCCAATTCCAATCGTTTATCCGATGCATCCACGCACAAAAAAGAGACTTCAAGAAAATAAGATGCTTGCTCAAATAGAAGCATTGAAGAACATGTTGATTCTTCCGCCTTTGGGATACTTGGACTTTTTGATTTTAATGAAAAACTGCAAATTGATAATTACTGATTCAGGCGGTATTCAAGAGGAAGCCACTGCCCCGGGCATAAGGAAACCAGTGCTGGTGATGCGTTTATCGACTGAGAGGCAGGAAGCAGTGGAAGCAGGATTCGCCAAAGTAGTTGGAACAGACAGGAAAAATATTTTGGCAGCTATGCAAGAAGCAGTTAAAAATGAAGTTGAGTTGCCCTATGCTTCACCTTTCGGCGACGGCACAGCAGCCCAGAAAATCGTTGAAATATTGAAGAAAAGTTTTGCTTAAGAGATGTAAGTGGTTTTTTTATCTTCTTCTTTACGTGTTTGTTCAGCTTGCAAGGCTCGTTTTTCTTCAATTTGCTGCAGGCGAGTCACCATTGTTTCTGCACGGGCAATTTCCTCGTTTAATCCTGTCAGGTCTAAGTCGAAGTTGAAAGTCGATTTTAAAACTTCCAAAACGCTTTTTGCCGCAAGAGGATCAGGCAGATAACCGCGTGTTTCACCCAGCAGGCAGAGAGCATTTATTTTTTTGAATTTTGCTAAGCCAAGTATTAATCCTGCTGTTCCAACAATTGGGCTTCCTGAAGTGCTAAGCGTTGCGCCTGCTTGCAGTGCTTTGTCTAAGATATCCTGTGAAGTTGCAGCTATGAAGACTTTAGGTTTTTCTTTCGGCTCCATTCGGTAACCGCCGATTGTTGCGATTGTTTTAACTTTGTACTTTTCTGAGAAGTCAAGCATTCTGTCAGCGATTTCGTATTGCCCTTCGATTGTTTGCGATTGGCTATCGCCGGTAAATAGGATTAGATCGTTTGGTCCGTTTGGATTTTGGTAGTAGTAGAATGCGCCTCTTAAAAGGCGAACGTTGCCTTTTTTGTTGACGAGGACAAAATATGGGAAATGAGGAGAGTAGAGATAGGCAATTTTTTTGGCTTTTAACTGTTTGATCATGTAGCGAAGAGCGATTTTACCGACAAGCCCTAAACCTGGAAGACCTTCGATGAGAACAGGATTGTTCGGTTCAATTTGGATGAATTCTTTGATGTATGTTTCTTTCATTATTTTGTGCTGCTCCTTTTCATTGCCATTCGGTATTTTAGGTATTTATCATCAGGCGAGAATTTGGGAGGATGCGGAATTCTGACAGGCCCACCACAGTAAGGGCAACTTGTTTTGTTTAGTGTATATTTTTCGCAGTTTACGCATTTGCGTAATTGCCAAACCAACTATTTTTCCCTTCTAAAAGCATAAGCGCCATGCGCCGTAACGGTTTCAAAGGTGGCGATTAAAAGGTCGCCGCAGGTGGAACATTCGGGCTTACGCTCAGCCATTCATTACTTCATCCCTTATTCAAGAACCGCTTGTACTTCGCCTTTAATTTTTGCTCTTCCGCCAGATGGTTCAGCTAATGTTTCTCCGCATACATTGCAGGTTATCTTGTTGACACGTTGCTGAAGACTAATTGTTCATTGCCGCATTTTGGGCATTTAACTCTAAGGAAGACGCTTTTTGGCTTTGGGATAAGTTTGCTCCATTCAGACATGACTTTTTTTCTCCATTATTATTGTATTTCTAGTTTTCTGAGGCGAATCCCG
The DNA here is from genome assembly GCA_963767735.1 of Candidatus Bathyarchaeota archaeon. Taxonomy (GTDB): domain Archaea; phylum Thermoproteota; class Bathyarchaeia; order Bathyarchaeales; family Bathycorpusculaceae; genus Bathycorpusculum. The sequence goes on from CAVYES010000008.1 coordinate 164,028, forward strand.
TCTTTATGCCTCATGTAATTGCAAACTTTGCATTTTAAACGCAGAGTTTGTTTTTTCGTTGTTTTCGCGAATTCTCTTTGAAGCGGATATTTTTGTCCACCATAACCATGCTTTTCTCTTTCGTGGTGACGTTCGCCATGAGCTAAGGCTCTGCGCTTTCCAGGCTTATAGAGAGTTACACTGTGAATTTGATGAATTTTACATTTCGGACAGTAGGTTTTAACTTCTTTAGGAACGTGCACCTTATTCACGACCAGCTTTGCATAAGAGAAACATACGCATTCTTATACTTTTTTACCTATCGCCCAAAAAGTGAGGGCCTTCAGCAAATAGAAGTAGCATTGAGCAGAATTCTACAGCAGTCTTATTTGATCCTTAAGCCTATGCCCAAATTAACGGAATGTTTGTAATTTACTGCTATGCCATTTTGTCAAACTGTCAACTGGCAGAAAGGCGCATTCTTTTATAAACGGAAGCCAATTTTAACTCTATACATAGTCTGCAGGTAATGCGCTGATGCAAATTCTTTCAAAACTTAAAGAGAACTCGGATATCATAATTAAGCTGTTGCCATTGTTTGCTTTCGTCGTTCCGCTGGCTCTGCTATATGGGCTGAACCCAGCCGATCCGTATCTTAATCTTAGTCCTCAAAATTCTTTCCAGTTAATGTGGAAGGGCAGAACCTTCGAGCTGTTTTTTATTTGGTTAATAGCGTTGGAGTTTATTCTCAACTGGGAAATCTTCAAGTCAAAAATAATCAAACAAAACAAAGCAAAGCTCGCCGCCGTTGCAATATCCTTGTCACTTCCTACAATATTTGTAATTTCTGAGTATTATTTCGGGTTAAACGGCGCAATTGCCAACTTATCACTGCAAAACGGCGTTGCTTTTTACGATTCGATGCCTCTCGCAATTGAATACCTTGTTTTCGCGGTTCTTTTCTGCTTAACTATTTTTCTGTCTTTTGGGAAAAAGGGTTTAGCAGGTTTTGCTTTACCCGCTTTGTTTGTCGCTTTAGTCGGCGTTCTGTATACTATTGATAACGTGTTTCCTAACGGGGGGTTTACTCCATTCCAAATGTTTGTTCCAACAACCGCCACGCTTGCTGCTCGAGTCTTAAACTTCATGGGATGCACAACGTCGATGGTAATGCAAAATGGCATGCCTACCCTTCAAGCTACGGGACCTTTAGGAACAGCCAAATTCGCTATAGCTTGGCCTTGTGCAGGTATCGAAAGCTTTCTTATTTACACAGCTGTTGTTTTGGTGTTTTTGCAGCAGATACCAATCTCTTGGAAAGCTAAAACGGGATACTTTATCGTTGGCGCTACTGTCACATATTTCATAAATGTTATGCGGATAGTCACCATCTTCACTATCGGCATGCAGTATGGCGTAAACTCAAACCAAGTGCAAACGTTCCACTTCTACTACGGTCCACTATACGCGATAGCATGGATTGTTTCTTATCCATTAATCATTCTTGTAAGCCAAGGTTTATGGCGAAAAATTAAAAGAGGAAAATCAAGCGCTAACCAAGGAACCCCTATGAAACCGCAACCACCACAGCCAAGCCCTGTTTAACCAGCATCTTTGCATTATCGACAGGCAAAGAAGCAACATCCTCAGCCTTAAATGGCCCGTAAGTTTTCATGTCTAAACCAATAATGGCTGGAGTGTTTTTTGCAAATCTTAAAGTCAATCGTTTATGACTAACCACTTCATCTTCAGCTTTAACAGTTTGCCCTTGCATTAGATCTTTAGCGAATTTTTGGTATGCGCAAGCAAAAGTGACAAAACTTTCACACATCTTGGCTTCTTCAACAGTTAACAACTCTGAGGGCAACTGTGGGTTTTGCGTTATTGTTTTTACTAATTTTTTGTATCTTGCCCGAAGCAGCTCATCCAGCATCCGGGTTACGTTCTGCGCTTCACAATCCAGCAGGTCTAATTTAACTGATTTTTTGTCAAGCATCTTGCTCTCTTCGCAGATAAGCCTCAGGTAATCTGCTATTCTAGAGTAGAAGTCAGGCGGTAAACCTCCAAGAGAAGCCTCTTCAATTTCTCTTCGCCATGCCACGTAAAGTTCATTGTACATTAGTTCGCCACCTTAGCCCTTCCCTTACAGATAAGCATAACTGCCGCCGCAACAGGCAACTCTTTAGTCTCATTCTTGTATGGACCCAACGTTTCCCCGCCCAACTTAAACTCCGGAGCATCAGAGACCATCACTTTTACCTCGCCCTTTTTAAAAGCTACCGCTTCAGTGAACGGATCAAAATCCTGCAGGTTTTCAGCCGGAAACTCGACTTTTTTTAAGCCTGTTTTGCCATGCAAAGTGCCGTTCATCCTGATTAAACGGTGAATATCAGTTGTGACAACCGTATCAATCTTTGACGATTGCAAATCTCTCACATGCTCAGCCAGTTTTAACCAGGTTTGAACGCTGACTCCGTTAATGCTGTCCCATCGACCGTCATTTATACAACGTTTAATGATGGCTTCCTTGTTTTTAAAAAGTGCATTATTCTTTAAACCAACCTCTTTCAAATCTTCCGAGGTTGCGTTGACGAGAAAATTTTGCATTCCTAATTTTAGTCGCTTGTTCCAGCCAAAGTTGTGTAGATTAAATTTTTTAGTTGCGCGTTTTCCCCGTTTTTCTTTCACGTCTTTATCTAGTACAGTTAAGCCTAATCCGGTAACGTAATCAACAATTTCCTTCCGCGCCATGGAGTCTAATGAACGCACCGATTCATTCTCTACATGCACGTGATATCCTCGATGACCGGAAAAAAACACATGCAACTCATCTAAAGAAAAACCCAAATCATCACTTAACATGTCAATCAGCTTGGCGGCTTCTTGTCGAGCGGAATCTATGCAAAGCTCGCAGGCCCAGGTTTTTGTTTCAAATTTTGTTGCTTCGCAGGCTGGGCAGATCTCGGGAGTTATTCCTCTACCGCTGAAGCCGCATTTGGTGCAGGTGAATTCATCGTGGATTTTGTTGCAGGATGTCGGAATGTGATCGGCGTCTATGTCGAAGACTAAGTCAGCGCCTATCCAACCTTTTTTGTCCATGTCAAAATCTGGGTTTTCATAGTAAGCGCAAGAATGATAAACATCTGATGGAACAGTCTGGTTCAGCACTGCCCTCAGGTTGCTAATTTTTTCAAACCTCTTGTGCCTAACCATAAACCGTTCCTTGAAGAGCAGATAGCCAAATTCTCTTTGGCTGAGAAGAATCGGGGCAGGAATAATGGTTGTAGGGTCTCGGTAGTATTCGCAGAATTTTTGATAAACGAAGTCTCGAGAAGCCTCATCCATGTTCCCTTGCCCCTTTGAAAGTGATTGTAATGATTACGCTTCCCAAATTTATCTATATACCGCCCGCCTAGCCAAATCGTATATTGTTTCGGTGAGTATCAAAACTTCAGGCAATTTAAATACCGAGCAGTAAATTAAAGAAGGACGCAGCGAAAGCAAGCATGAAAATGATAAACATTAGCCAAAGCGCGGTGATCTCTAATTCTTTTTTCTGTTGAGGAATCAGAACGTATACAAAAATGAAGGGCAGGTACCAATTTTGGAAGTAAGGCAGCATAAAACTTGGCAAGAGAAGAAAAAGCGCTGAAAGGGAAAGCAAAGTGTTCTTGTTTAGCATATAAAATGCGTAAGCCAAAGTAACCGCCAGTATCAGCAAAACCAAGAAGGATTGAAGCCCCCAAGGAATTTGCGTGTTGGATGAAAAAGCGTTGATGCCGTTCATTATCAACTGTGGTGCGTTTGCCAGAAAGTATGGAACGCTTAAATACGCAGTGAAGATGCTTGCAACCCCGAAGATAACGCCAGCGATTACAGCTTTATTTCTTAGTAAATTGCTTAACTTGTTTTTTTGGAAAAGTTTGATTAAACCCACAATAATTAGTGGGAAAAGGAAAATGCCTGCTTCATATTTAAAAAATATAGAAACGGCAATAAGCAAAAAGAAATAATCGTAACGCTCCGTCATAAACATGTATATTGCAAATAAAGAAAAAAGGAAAGCAACTGAATCAAACATTCCGTCTGCAGCGTAAACTACCAAACTAACATAAATAATGTAAACTCCCAAAAGTTTGAGGATCAAAGTCATGTCCTTTTGCAAATAACTTTTAAGGAAAAAATAAGCGCAAACGGTCGCAAATACTAGAAATATAACTATCTCAGCTTTGTAAATTAAAGAGGGGTCAAAACCCTTTTGGAGAAGAACACCAAAGGGCAAGAACAAGAAAATGCTGCCCAATGGGTACAGCTGCGGCATTTCTGGCCATGTTACAAACTTGTAGTGTGAATTATCAAGGTTTGCTAGCTTGCCTAAGGGTTGATTAAAAACTGAAAACCCATCTTTAAGAAACAAACTGGAAACATAGGAGTCTCGGGCATTATCAGTATACCAGTTTTCGAATGCCCCAAGCGGATTAGAATTTATTGCTATTAGGAAAAGCCAAATCATCAGCGACAATAAAAGTAAAATTAAGAGGTATCGGCGGTTTTTCTTGCTAAGAGACGGTAAACTGAGCGTATTTGACTTGAATTTGGTTGAGAAAGACACCATTTTTAACATTATGAGTATTGTTAGGGCTAAACTTAAGAGGAACACTATTTTTGAGGGCTCGTTAAGCCACGAATATGGAAGGGTACTTTGTGGTTCTTGTGCAGATACTTGAAAATGAACCGTGCCGACGTTAGGTGAATCGGAGACGAAAGAGGCTTCATAGTAGTTGGCTTGTGCAACAAATGAGTAAGTGATGTTTGATTGTGTTAAAACAGAGTAATCCACGTTGCTAGTAATTATAAAAAAATAGGGTCTGGTGGGGAAAATAATGGAAAAGTTTTTTTCGAAAGCGGTTGGGCATTGTACTGAAAGTGAAACGTTTTCTCCGCCGCGAAAAGATCCTAAGCCTTCCATGTATGTTTCGTTTGGGCCTAATTGGAAAGTATCGTTAAGCAAAACAGTTGATTGGTTTCCACCTGATTCTTTTGGAAATAAGCTGACGGTTGCAAGGACTACGCTCATCACCAGGACTGTAATGGCTATAAGCAAAAGAACCTTAGTGCTGTGGGGTTTCATAAACGCGGCGTCCTTCAAATAAAGCAGCCAAAGAGGTATTTAATTCTGCTATCAACTAAAATAAGTGTTGGCTAACTAAGCTTACGAGCGGGAGATTGCTTTTAATGTATAGGTTATGTAGCTTTCGATTTCAGTCCAAGAGAGTTTAGATTTTCCTCTTTTTCGGTTAACAAATAAAATGGGAGTTTCTTTCACGTTAAAATTCCTCAAAGCGGCTTGCCTTATTGTTTCTATTTGAATCTCATACGTGTGACTGTGCAAGTTGCCAATTGTTGCTCTTAGAAACTTTGTGGAGTAGCAGCGAAAGCCGCTGGTGCAGTCATGCGGTTTTAGTCCAAGGGATACCTTGGCGATGAAGTTAGCAGTTTTACTAATTACTTTTCTGGTGAAAGGCCAACCTGTTATGTTGCCGCCCTTGATATATCTGCTACCGATTACTATTCCGTAATCAGACTTATACATGGCTGAAATGAGTTGTGGGATATCTTTGGGGTTGTGGGAGTAGTCAGCATCCATTGTAATGATATATTTTGGTGTTTGTTTTGAAGACAAAAAGAATTTGAATCCGACGGTTATTGCTGTGCCTAATCCGCTTTTTTTAGGTCTAACGCATAATAGAACATTATTGTATTTGTTCTGTTTTTCTTGCACAATTTTTGCAGTTTCATCGGGACTTGAATCATCAATGACAAGTATTGAAGCATTTAATTTTAAATCTTCAATGTCTTCAATTAATTTAGAAATATTGTCCGCTTCTCGATAAGTAGGAAGAATTATCCCAATTTCGGAGCCGACCACGTTACTATTTCCAATTAATTGATAAGGCATAAGGACTCTACCCTATTTTACCTTAGTGACCTAATAAATCTTAGCTAAAAACGAGTTTTAAGCATGCTTTAGTTTCCGCTTATAATAGGCAAGAGGATGATAAATTCGGCTGCACAAATCATCTTTGCTTCTGCATACACCATGCGTCTGCAACACTGAGCATTGAGGACAAGTGTAATGAGTCGCTGAACCTCTTTCTCCAGCGATATGCTCGATTTGATAGCGCGTTAACCTTTCATTGTAGTCTGAAAAAGTCTTGAACAACTCATTAAGAGCTTCAGGTGACATTCCTATGTTGATAAGGAAAGAAGTTAGAGTGAACCTACCGATGTGCGAAAGATGATGACTTTTTGCGGCATCCTCATAAAGCATGTTTATACACGGCGGAAAAGCTCCTTGAACAACAGTTTTAGGCATTTCCTCAATTTCTTGTCCCATTATGTCTTGAGCTAATTTTGTTAGATTGTTAGCGATAATAGTAATGTCTTCAGGTAGGTTCTTGAGATCCGGAATATCGAGCCTTTTTTCTATTCTTCTTTTTACTTCCTCTTGAAGAAGGCGAGCTACCTTATCTTTATTTAAATAAACCATGCCCTTGTCTATAATTTGATTAATGAGCTTCCATTCATAACCATGTAAATGGGCGGCGTTTCTTAAATAAAAGGTAAACCCTAAGCGAAAATCTTTGTAGGGTTTTCCCTCGTTAATCTCCCAATCAAAATCTTGAGCTATTGTCAGTATCTTTTCATTACTTTTCTCTTGAAGCATTTCTACATAGGCATTTTTTGCTTCAGCTAGGGCATATCTTTTCTTAATCCAAGAATTTTTTGTAGCGATAACAAGGACAAGTGCACCTGGAAAAGAAGGAATCTCGATATTGTCTTTTTTTCTTTTGCCAGGTTCAAGCGTCAGTATTGCATTTTCTACCCTTTCTTTAGCTCTATCAAAAACTTGTGGGTTTTGCGAGCTTACTAGTTCTTCAATTGTTATCTGAGTTTCTTTAACTCGCTCAGCTGTTTTTTTTAAAAAAGGATATTTTGAGCAATCGGTATCTTCAAACCGCACGTTTGCTCTTTGCATTTAATTATCTCGTTATTCCGTTTCGATTCTTGGTGCCAAAAAGAAGGTTAGTTTTCCCTCTTTTGTTTGTTGAAAGTCTATTTTCACAGGCATGTCGGTTGAGAATTCAAGTGTCGCAATGTCTGAGGTTGCGGACGCGGCTTTAATTATTTCAGACAGGTAGCTTAAGCTAAATGTTGCTTTGGCGTTTTCTTTCACGTCCAAATCAAGCAACGCATCGCTGCCTTTCTGCAGAGTTATGGTTGCACCCATTAAGTCTCCAGAAGCGGTCAGGGTTAGTTTTTCTGGTTCAGCTTCAATTCGAACGTGGTCACTTACTAGTTGGGCGTCTTCGATTGCTTGGCTTAAACCTTGGGTTGTTGTTTTAGCTTTTACGTTGAAGGTTATTTTTGGAGTAGGCACTTCTTCTTCCGAGGCTTCAAGGGTGGGCATCGTGAAGTTTCGGCTATACTTTCCAGTTATCGTTATCTGCAATCGTCCAGTTTTGTCATCTAGGGATAGCTCAACTGCCTCGTCTCTTCCTGCACGTTTAAGTAATTTTAGCAGTTCACTTATGTTAATGCATATTTTCGTTGGATCTGTTGCGACGTACTCTTGAAAAATAGATTTTGGCCATTCAAAATCAATCATAGCCACCCGGGAGGGATCCATGGCGCGGAGTTTTAAGCCTTCAGGGTCAATTTTGAATGTTGCTTCATCCACTAGGATTGAGATGGCTGTAGCCATGTCTCTTAAGAGTTTAGCGTCAGATACTTTGAGCTTGAACATGTTATTCTCATCCTCGCTAATGCATATTACTGTAAAGTTATATAGCTTATGATTACACTTTTAGCTAATAAATAAATTGTTTCAGCAAACCAAAAATACTCTCACAAAACAGATTATTGTAATTATTTGGTTCTTGCCTTTTCTTTTTCCATCCTTTTTTTAAATCCAAAAAGCACATTTTAACATAGAAAAAGCATTGTTTAATGTTGAAAGTGCGGGACGTTGGCTCTATATTGCAGTATGTTGAATCATATTTGGCGTCTAATAGGCCTCATCTAGTAGACCGGAGGGTAGACTGTAGCGCACACAAACGCTATAGGCAAAAAAAGACAGGGCTAAATAATATTGAGTTATTTGGAGATTGGATAGTTAAGAATAAATCACGTTAGATGAATAAGATATTGCTTAACAATACGGTTCCTATAGGAATTAAATAGAAAAAATGTTCTTAGCTGTATTCTCTGAACGTGTAATTGCATTTTGTGCAGCGGAGAAACTGGGTTGAAGATTCATCTGCGCCCCTCGTCTGGACCTGCCAAACATAAGCTGTGTTGTTCCCGCATCTTGTGCACTCAATGTGTACAGTTGGCAATGTATTTAATTTTTGCTCTTCTTTACCAATAACGGCTACAAACTGTTGGGGGGTATGCTGAATAACTTTAGATGCTAATTTTGGCTCGACTTTTTCGCCAGCCTCAGGCTTCTTATACCCACATTTTGGGCACGCAAGAACTAAAGAAGCGTCTTTACCAGCCTTTGATTTCTTTGGCTCAAGACGCGAACCACATTTAGGGCAAAATTCCATAGTCGTTATCCCTACCCGTTTGCGAATCCCTTAGCACTGTAACATTTAAACCTTTTCCAAATCTGTGCCAAATCAAGGAGTGATGCCAGAGGCAATAAGATGTGCAACGCGCAAAGGCTCAGGAAAACTGCTTCTTGTAGAAGTCAATTCAACAATCTTTCGGGCATCAACCAATGAAATTCCAGATAGCTCCATGTAAATCTGCTTACCGTGGCAACAGACTTCATGGATCGTTCCTGCCTCAAGAATCATGTTCCAACGCTCTTCAGTTTTTGGCAAATTATTAACCGCGTTGCGAATGGCTTCTAAATCAGGTTTATCACGCGTTAAGGCAATAACAGGAAGCTTTGTTGCCAAATTTAGCCTTTTGATATCCACCACGTTAAAACCAGCAAACGTTATCCCGTTTAACATTACTAAACGCAACTGTTTACAATGAGGCGAACTATTAATCATGGAAGCTATCTGTTCAGTGGCATCAAAGCCATCAAGTTCAACTCGAGTATGCATCACTCCCTCAAGCCAGCATCCTCCTCTAAACACAACGCCAACAACAATCACAGCTCCTTTAGTATGTGGAACAAATTTTCCATCGTCCACACCAAGCACGCGGATTTCAGATTTTATGACTCGAAAGTCTTTAACTTCCAAACCTTTCCCCTGAAGCTATAAGGATATTTTCAGCTTTTAAATAAAACTCAGCAAACAGCTTCTTGACTTTTATGAAGGGATATTAAAACCAAGAACTAAGGCTAAAAGTTAGAACAAAAAAAGAGTTAAGCTTTTAGAACGTAAGCTTTTAGAACGTGATCTAACTCTTTGCTGAAAGCGTCATTTGTTTCTCGAACTTTCTCAACAGCCTTAATCAACGCGTCTTCGGGTTTAGCGGTCCCCTTCATTATAATGTAAATAACGGGGTTCGATGCCAAAGGATGTGGAACATCGTAACCTGCAAAATCTACTGTTTTATCTTCTAAAAGCCTCTTTTGTAGCAAGTTGCATAGGCCGTGAGTGCCGCCTTCAATTTCAATTTTAAGCTCGTTACCCTGATTTTTTTAGCACATTAATTTTCACTTGTCATTTCCTCTTTTTTTGCTAAATCGGTTCTTTTCCATAATCTGGCGCGATTTTACGATTTTCTGTATTGCCGCATTTTGGACAATGCAGTTCATACCGTTGAGGTTCCAGCAAAGTGCCGCATCGAGAACAGAAAGCATACACTATGCCTAAGTTCTTGTCGTTGGTTGATAGATGGAAGATGCGGTTTTTTCCACTGATTACTTTAGCTCTGACAATGTCACCAGGCTTGCATACATCATTCATTGAATCGATATACCTGTCTGAAACATCGGAAATGTGCAAGATGCCGCCAAATTCGCCTGAGAGCCTTTTGTTTTCTATTTTAAAGATTTTTACCAAAACATTATCAGATTGGGCATTACCAATTTGCCCCACAACCGTGCTTGAAACTTTCGGGACGAGTTCACCGTTGACTAGTGGGTAAACAGAAACACGTTTGTTTAGCAAGTCAAGCAATGCACGACCAACAATTTTGGAGTAGATAACGCCGTCTTTAACGTATGTTCCGGAGTCTGGAATAAACTCTTCAATAACACCTAAGCGTTCTCCAGGCACCACTAAATGACCGCTTTTTTGTTCAGGTGATTTTAGACTCATGATAGTTTCCCTTTTATGTTAAATAAGCTAAACATTAGCTGATTGATAAATGCATATGCTTAGTTTCCAGTCGCATCAATAAACCTTTTGATTAATAAACAAAATTAATTCCAGCCCCAAAGGGCCTAAAAATTTATTCAACGCTTACCTTTTTGATAACATATAAGTCAACGACAAATTCATGCTTAATTTTTGTGTGAAAATCAAACATTCTGGGAATAGTCATGAGCATAGCATAAACTGCTTTAACAACGCCATTATGTTGCGCCACTAACCTTTCTAAAAAGGGAGAAGGCGAAACCTGCAAAAACCCATTGCTTGCTTTAAGCTGCTTGATTAATTGCTTATCGGTTTCTGGATGGTTATGAAGAGAGTAAACGCAATTCCCAACTTCCAACGCCTTTACTAAAAACGCTCTGTCAGCCTCCCGTGTTTGCACTCCAAAAGGCGGATTCTGCAAAACAGTATCAAACCTGCCCGTGATAGCGTTGATGTCGCCAATAATCCACTGAACGTTACCAGCTAAACCAACTTTCAAAGAGTTTTCAACGGCAGTTTTAATGGCTAACCTATCAACGTCAACTCCCACAACGTTGTCGGCGCCAAGGTAAGAGGCGCCTAAAGCGAGCCTGCCTGTTCCGCAGCCTAAATCCAGCACTGTTTTGCCAATAATGTCGTTGTTCGCATAGGTAGCGATGTACAGCATGGTTGATGCAATCGATGGGGAAATAGTGTACTGTTCAAGTTGCGCCTGAGGAGAAGGCTGAAGAGCAATTTTTGAGAGAAACAGCTCTAAATCTAATTTTCGAATAATCCTTTTTTGAGCATGTTCTCCCATGAAGATTCGCCAGAAGCCACCATGAACTCGTTAATAGTTAACACAGGCTTTGAAAACTTTTCCGAAGCATCAAGAGAAATGCGGGGGCATGCCGTGTTGACATATGCATCGATAGATGGAAACTCCAGGAGTGTTTCAGGAGTAATTTCCCTAGACAGCTAACAGATAAGCTGCTTTCCCATGTTTCTCGGCTAACGCCTTGACGCTTAAGGCTTGGTCAAACCGTTTTTGTCCCGGTTTCAAACCGACAAGAACTCCGAAAGCTTTAGCGTCTTGCGCTTCTTCAATGCATGCCCAACGTTTCTTGAGTATTTTTTGGGCTTCATCATTAATTGCGAAAGCCCTGTTATCGTAGGGGTCAGCTATGAAGGTTGGTTTAGAAGTGCTTAAAGCAATGCCTAAAGCATGGAACATTCCGCCGCCAACAAAAAGGAAAGCGTCTACCTCCTCGGCGATTGATTTTACGTTGCTGTAATTGCAGCCGCTGACTTGCCCAGCATAACTCATTTGTCCACTGTCGCCGATTATTACTGTTTTTCCAGCCCTGATTAAAATTTCTCTTGCCTGATTTAGCGCTTGCAAATGCTGCACTGAAGTGGCTAAACCAATCTTACTGTACTTGCTCAAGAGCGGTAAAGATTTTTTGACAGCTTCCTCAACCGTTACTGTTGCTCTTGCTTCAACATAGATTGTTGGAATCTGCTCATGCTTTACAAGTTTTGAGTGCCCAAAATGCACTATCAAATCTACGCCTAAACTTTCTGCTTCATTAACCGCTATGTCGCAGGCACCGTAGCATGGGTCAGCGGAAATTATTGGAAGCGCACCGCTCTTTTCAACAATTTTGGCTAAGCGTGGACCTTCAGGTTTTAATCCTTCTGGCAGTTGCAGTAGAACACGTTTGGCGCCAAGTTTGGTTATCTCTTGCTTTATTCTTTCTTCTTCAAAATCAAACCCTTTCATACTTTACCTCGACCACTAATGGAAAAAAATAAATTAAAGAAAAGAAAAAAGAGGCTAAACTGTTGCATAATGATTCTTAGTGCTATTGTGGCCATTCCCAGTCTTGAGTTGGTTTTTTAAGTGGTTGCCCACGAGCTAAAGCAGCTTGTTCAGCTAGGCGTTCAAGAATTATTTTTTGTTCTATGCTGGCAACATTTTTTCTTGTAGTTACTACAGCGTCGTTGTTTACGGATATGCTGTCGATTCCAACGCGAACGAGGAATTCAGCGAAGTCTGGAAGGTTTGATGGTCCTTCACCGCAGATTGAGACGGTGCATCCGTTTTCATGTGCGGCTTTGATGAGGTGTGCAATGATTCTTTTTACTGCTGGATCTCTTTCGTCGAAGTAGCCCATTTGACCTAAGCGTTCAGAGTCGCGGTCAATCATTAGTACGCCTTGGGTCATGTCGTTTGAGCCTATTGAGAAGCCGTCGACAAGCTTAGAGAATTCGTCAGCCATTATTCCTATAGATGGGGTTTCAGCCATAAACCAAACTTTGAAGTCGCGAGAGCGCTCTAAGCCTTCTTCCTTCATAATTTCAAGAGCTTTTTTGGCTTCCCAAAGAGTGCGAACCATTGGAAGCATGACATAGACGTTTTTGAGGCCCCATTCTGTGCGGCATTTTTTGATGGCTTGGCATTCAAGTCGGAAGGCTTGGATATACCATTTGCTTATGTAGCGGCTGCAGCCTCTCCAACCCAACATTGGGTTTTCTTCAATGATTTCGTATTTTTCTCCGCCTTTCAAGCCTCGGTATTCGTTAGTTTTGAAGTCGCTTAAACGTACTACAACTGGTTCGGGCTGAATTGCTCGAGCAACGGTTGCTATGCCGTCGGCAAGTTTGTCAACGAATTTTTGGCTTTCACCTGTTTCGACAAACACCATTGGGTGCTGTCCTATGGCGCTGGCTAAGATGAATTCGATTCGCATTAAGCCGATGCCTTCAAACGGCAGATTTTTGTAATGTTCAATCATCTCTGGAGTACCCAAATTCATATAGATTTTTGTGCCTGTTACTGGAGCGTCAATCTGCTGCTTGCATAACCATAGCTGGTCCGTTTGATGTACTGCTGGTTGAACGGCTTGGGCCATTATGCCTTCGTAAATTACGCCGTTTCTTGAATCAACAGTGTATTCTTTGCCTGTTTTCATTACTTGAGTAGCTGTTTCTGTTCCTACGACACAGGGAATGTTAAGTTCTCGGCTTACAATTGCTGCGTGAGATGTGATTCCGCCTTTGTCGGTGACTATGGCACTTGCCATTTTCATGAATGGCACAAAGTCAGGGTCAGTCATACCTGTTACGAGAATATCTCCTTTTTTCATGTCTCTGTGTGCATCGTCAGGGTTTAGGACAACTGTGGCTTTTCCTATGCCGTAACCTCTTCTTCCAGCCGAAATGCCTCTCACTACTACTTTTAATGTTTCTTCAGCTTTATTTTCTTCAGTTCTTAATGGTGTTTCCATGTTTTTTGTGCTCCAAACTGTTTCTGGCCGAGCTTGAACTATGAACATGTTTTCTGGGAAAGATAGGTCTTGGTCAATTGCCCATTCAATATCCATGGGTTTGCCATAATGCTTTTCAATTCGTTTGGCAAGTTCTGCAAGCGTAAAAATTTCTTGATCACTTATGCAGGTTACTTTCTGCTTATCCGTCTGGCACGTCCAAGTGCACTGTTTTGCCTGTTTTTGGGTCGCGAAGATACATTATTGTTTTACGCGAAATTCTTCTTTCCTTAATCTTAACTGTGTTCTTGTCAACGACAAAATCATCAGGGTTAACAGCGCCTGAAACGACAGTTTCTCCTAAGCCGTAGTTGCCTTCGATCACAATTTCATCCGAGTTACCTGTCACAGGGTTAATGGTAAACATGACTCCAGCACATCCGGAGTTCACCATTTTTTGGACCCCGACGCTTATGAAGACTTTGTCATGTGCAAAGCCTTTTTCGGTTCGATAAAAGATTGCACGTGGCGTAAATAGGCTTGACCAGCATTTTCTTACTTTATCAATGAGGTCATCCGCGCCTTTAACGTTTAAGAAAGTTTCTTGTTGACCTGCAAAGGACGCGTCAGGTAAATCTTCGGCTGTTGCGCTTGACCGTACAGCAACAAAAATGTCCTTTAACTCAAGCCGTTGGTTTAGTTCTTTGTAAGCTGTTCTTATGGCGGTTTCAATTTCTTTAGGCATCGGAGTTTTTTCGATAAGTTCACGTATTTTCTTAGACGCTGTATCATACTGTTTAGGGTCATTTGGGTTTGTGACTGTTTCCTTAATTATTTTATAGATTTGCTCAGCTATTCGTTTTTCTTGAAGATATTTTTCATAAGAATAAGCAGTTACCGCAAAACCTGGTGGAACAGGTAATCCGGCATTAATCATTTCGCCTAGGCTGGCGTTTTTGCCGCCAACAACAGGAATATCTTCTTTTCTTACATCATCAAACCATAAAACCAGTTCTTTCTCTTTAACTCTCAAGTGTCTCCGTCTCCGGTTCGGACTTCTCAGCTACATCTAGAGAAGGTGGAATCTTGGAGATAACTATTTTGCAGGGTATTGGAAGTTTTGCGCTTCCTCTTTTGAGCGATTCTTTGGCTGTTTCAGCAGCTCCTGCTTTAACTTTGACCGTTATGATGGTTTGTCCTACCTCTACTTTTGCTGCAGTGCCGATCGCTGTTCCGAAGGAACGTCTCATTCCCTGTTGAAGTCGGTCAGCGTGAGCGCCGAAAATCATTTTGTTTTCTCTTAGGATAATGTGAGGGTATGGATGAACAACCATAAGATAATCATTTATGAGTTTATCAATTAAGACACGGTTTGTAGCTACACGTACTGCTTCTAAGGCACTGTGACGTATTTGAGCCCGTTCTAAAGCTATAATTTTGCCTTCGACCTCAAAGGTACCTTTAGTATCACCCATAGTGAACTTTACTATTTTTGGTGGTGGAAAACCTCTAGCATATTCTTTTCTTGTGTAGGCTCGATTTTTCACGTGCCTGTAATTTCTTGCGTGCATACAAACGTCCCTTTTTAGCATACTCATTTAGCGGTATTTAAACGATTTGTAACTTCACGGTGAAGCTTCGCGTGAATTTTTCAATTTCTAATTGTCTACTTTAAACATTTGTTCAGTTAAACGGCGGCGTTATTTCTTATATACTTAGTTTAACTTTTCTTTTCCAGATGCCAACAGAGTTGTTTATTTCAGGGAAAAACTGGAAGCTTTCATTAGCGGAGCTAACTTCTTACTTGAAAGCATAGAGAAATCAAATTTGAAGTGCAATTTTTTTCGAAAGAATTCTTTGCGGTTAACATTGAAGAAGAGCTTTGGCGCTTCTGTTATTGAGGATTTAGGCGGAACAATAAAAATTGGCGAAGTAAAAGCAAAGTTTCCAACCCAAATTGTTAAGGAAGCATTTCTTGAAAGAAACAAGCAAGCCCAGTCACAAATAACTGAATCGTTAGCATCAAGCGGTTTAGTTGATGATATGGATAAGTCGGCTGAGAAAGTGCTTTTTGGAGTAAGCGTTTATTGTGCTGAGAAAACACTGCGTCCATTATCAGGGGTTATTCAGCGGTTTGTCGGAAGCGCTGTAAAGGATGAGTTGGCAGGTTATGGCAAGAAATCAAAGTTTATGGGTTTTTCTAAAGATAGAAGGCTCGCTCAGCTAAGCCATGTTGAAGTTTTAAAGAAGAATTTAGTTGAAAACAAAGCGGAAGTGTTGTTATGTATCGGCAAAGGAAGAAACATGGGTTGCCACAACAGTTGCTGTGCATAACCCGTTTGAATTTCAAAAAAGAGACATTTACAAGCCTAATCAACGCAAAATTTTTGCTATACCTCCAAGGTTAGCTAGGATAATGGTTAATTTATCCGCTTGTACGCCTGGAAAGGTTTTGCTTGACCCATTCTGCGGTGTTGGCACAATTCTTCAAGAAGCACTCCTTGAGAAAGCAAAGGTTGTTGGCGTAGATGTTAATCCTTGGTGTGTTAAAGCAGCAAATGAAAATCTTGAATGGATCAAAAGAGAGTATAGCCTTGAAGATGCGGAGTTTAGGGTTGTGCAAGGAGACGTGGGCAGGTTGGCAGAGAAAGTTGGGCAAGAAACAGTTGATTGCATCGTGACTGAGCCTGATTTGGGTCCAGCATTACGACAAGTGCCAACGGGACCATATGCATTAAAGATTATCCAGAAGCTTGAGCCCTTGTATTTCACTTTTGTTGAAGAAGCATATAGAGTGCTGCAAAAGGGTGGACGATTGGTTCTTGTGACACCTTACATCATAACGCGTTCAGGGCAATCAGTAACTATGCCTATTGGTGAGAAACTTGAGAATTTAGGCTTTAAGAGAATTCAGCCTTTCTCAGAAGACATGTTTTCAGAAGATGCAAAAGGTCTTGAAGAATTAATCAATGCTTCCTCTTTGGTTGAAGTTGATGAGCGACACAAAATTTGCAGAGAAATTCACATTTACCAAAAATAAGCCGTTTGTTTTCAGATATGATTTATTAATTTGTTATTAACGAACTAAACGGGTTGAGGCATGAGACTGTTGGATAAATAATTCAAGGCCTGATTGGGATAGATACTTCTTAGATTTATGTGAAGCAGTGGCTAGGCGCGCTACCTGTGACCGTGGAAGAAGCGGCTGTGTAATTGTTAAAGACAAACGAATTATGACCACTGGGTATGTTGGTGCTCCTGCTGGTTTGCCACACTGCGACGAAGTTGGGCATGACATCCGCAAAGTATTTGACAACAACGGCAACGTAACCCAACATTGCGTGCGCACTCTTCATGCAGAACAAAACGCCATTATTCAAGCAGCTAGGTTTGGAATACCACTTGAAGGAGCAACACTTTTCTGCAAAATGACTCCGTGCCGAACTTGCGCCATGATGATAATTAACGCTGGCATAAAACGAGTAGTTTGCGAAAAGCGCTATCATGCTGACGCTGACACTATAGAGATGTTCAAGCAAGCATGTATTGAATTAGCCATAATGAATGATGAAGTCGAAAAATACGACAAGCAATGAACCGCTGCAATTTGGTTTAAGTTTTATTTAGAAGAAAATAAATGAGAGTCAGCTCCCTTCCTCTGGCGCCTAATTTTAGTTTTTATTTTATTTTCGGAACAACTACCCATTTAACGTTATCAAACCCATACTTTGTAATTAATGGATCGAGGAAGTCCGGGGCTAAGTCATCATCTATCTCTGAAAAAACCACGGTGTCGCCTATCCTGTAAACGTCACATATTTCTGAAAGGTCTTTTAGGGCAGCGTATTTGCCTTTGATTTCCCAGTAGCCAGGCTCATCTTGCCCAACTTCCATAATCCAAGAGTACTGATCCTCAGGATGCTTGCCTTGTGTAAAGTTGAAACTGCAAACAACATCTCCAACAATCTTTGGATCATCGTTTGTTTTAACATAAACCCAAAGAGTCATTTTTCAATCACTGACAATAACCAATGCATTATACCTTTATTTGCTTTTCAGCGCAATCAGATAGCACTTGCTTAGTCAGGCTATGTTTTAGCTTCTATAAGCGTTAAAGTTTCAAAGAAAGGCAGCTTACGTTCGGCTTTGATGCTTGCTTTAAGATTGTTCTCGGCAAATTTGCTAATCGTTTCTTCAACATTTGCAAGTGTAGACTGCATTAAGAGGATTCGACCGTCGAGTTTCAAGTGCTGTGGTGCTGTGGCGATGAAGCGGTCGATAACTTGCCGTCCATTAATGCCTCCTGCCCATGAGCGGCCAATCCAAGATTCCGTTTCACACTCAGCGGCGGGAAGATACGGTGCATTAAAGAGGATTAAATCAAATATTGCGCTTTCGTTAAAAGCGGTCAATAGGTCAGTTTGGATGAAAGCCATTTTACAACTGCAGATTATTAAGCGCCGCATTCTCCCTTGCGCAGCAAACAGCATACGGATTTAAGTCAACCGCAACCACGTTGTCTGCTTTTTCCGCTGCCAATATGCCAAGCAACCCGCAGCCAGTTCCAATATCCAATACCTGTGCGCCTTTTTCTACGGCGAGGTTTTCGGCGAAAAGAAATGAATCCTCTGCAGGCTCGTAAACATTCTCCCAAACATTAAAAACGTATTTGCCAAAATGTACTCTTTTAACTGGAGATGGCATTTGCTAATACTCCGAAATTTTCAGGAGATAACTCTCTTGCACGTTTTTCCTGAAATGGCATGTTGAGGACTATTTTTTCGGCGTCTGTTTTGCTTATCTTTAAGGTACTCTTTATGAATGGCACAAGTGCTTTGCCTATTTTTTTGTTTCGCTGGGTAAAAAGCCATTTAACCATTTGCTTGAAAAACACTTCATCTTTCACTTCAAACGAGGTTTTAATCCAAGGCTTTATCCGAACGATTAGCGAATCCACTTCTGGTTGAGGATAAAACATTTCTTTTGGAACTGCATCCAAAAGCTCAACCTCTACATGTAGAAAAGTAAAAACTGTTAACCAACTATAATCCTCACTGCCTACCGCCGCTATTAGTCGACGGGCAAATTCTTTCTGTAAAATCATCACTGCACAATCGATTCTGCCTTCTACAAGCCACGTAACGAGATGAGAAGACAAATAGTAGGGGGGAATTGCTATGACCTTGTTAAACTCTGGCAAAGCTGCCTTCAACACGTCGCCCTCGATTACAATCACATTGCCAGCGCATTTGACTTGTTCACGAAGCGCATCTGCAACCTGCGGATCCTTCTCAACTGCAATAACAGCCTTACACTTATCGGCCAAGAAACGACTCAGAAAACCGAAACCTGCGCCAGCATCCAACACCACGTCTGAATCGTCAAGCATGGCATAAGTGCACAACTTACCGTAAAGTGAAGGCTGAACCATGAAATTCTGTCCCGAAAGCTTATTCGGGGTAATTCGATAAGTTCGAAGCAGCTGCTTCGTTTCCTCAAGACTCATCGCTTTATGCCTTACTGTGCTCTAGTGAACAATCGGTACTTGCTTTCGCTATCAAGTTCTTCCATAACTCGTTTAGTAATCAACTTTACAGGATTAGGTAACTCTGTACGCTTCTGCAAATCCTCAAAACTCTCAAACGGCTTACGGTCACGCTCATTGAGTACCTGCCACATATACTTCTTGCCGATACCTGGAACAAGCTCTAAAGCATGCATACGAGGGGTAATTGCTCGCGCGGTGTTGAAAAAGTTCACAAACGATTTTTCACGATTCTTCACTATAAGGCTAATCGTGCTTGGAAGCTCCGCTTTGGCGGATGCAGTTAACTCTTCATAACCGATGCGGCCAATAATGTAAGTAACCTCTTCGCGAGAGTCTTTTCCCACGTACACGCGGTCGCCTGGCTTAAGCATTAAACCCTCTTTCACCAAAGCCTCCAAGAGCGTAAAAAACTCTTCACCCACGCATTGAATTAAAGCTCCAGCTCGATAACCCGCCCGTCCAGTTGGTCGGAACCCAGGCTTGCCATGTGATAAGAAATCTAACACGTAAGCGTACTCTTCATACCTTTTTTCCATACCAGTCACTAAGCCCTCTAGTCTATTGCGCTTACTGCTTAAAAATACTTAGCCGTTTCCCGCTACTTCAGAGTTTTATTTTCATTCAAAAGCTCAACTATAGCGTGCAATTTTGCAGTCTCGATAATCTTGCGACCACCCGCCAAGAAAACCCTCAGTTCATCAACAGTTTCAGGCATACAATTTATAATCTGAATCGCTTCAGCTTCGTCAATTTCGTATTCTTTAACTATAGTTTGCAAGAGCACTTCGGCCTTCTCAGGATCAACTTTGGAGAATTTGCTGACATAATCTAATGTTCGACGTTGGAACTGGTCAAGATTTTCCTCGCCAATGTCCCCTAAGAGCTTCTTAACCTGTGGTAATGTCAAGCGGCTTTCGCTTATTTCCCTCTTACTCATTTTTCTCCACTGCCCATGTACGACTCTATATGTTCAGAGCGAACAATGATTGCTTTAATGGAATTACCTTGAGGGACACTGATTACGTAGCCTCGACCCCGCTTTTCAATTATGGTGCCTATTTTACCGTGGAACCGTTTATGAGGCATACTTTTCTGTACGCTAGAATCCATCCTTATTATCACTTGAGACCCAGGCTGGTATTCTTGGAGTATTTTGCCAATGTGTGGTTTACCTTTTTCTCGGGTTGGCTTTCGAAGTAAACTGCGAGTTCCCGTGTAATATCCTTTTGAACCTCTCATCCAATTTCACCTTTTTTAATCATCCATTATAACTTTTAGAACGTCAAGCTTAAGCGTCTTCGCTCTGTTTCCAAGCAAATCTGAAACGTTCGGGTTTGTTCTTCCTTCATCTCCAGACACCAATTCTTTGACGTAGAGGCCGCCTTGGCAACGAATTTCCATAAGAGCCCTCTTAAGCGACACCTTCCTAACTTTAAACTGATATATGTACCTTTCCCGGATTAAATCTGCCCGTCGATGCAAAACACGAAGGGGCGTCTGTTGTTTTATTGTGACGCCAGTTAACGTGTCTTCCAACGTGTGCAAGCCTTCTTCGGAGACTTCGTTCTCAAATTCGGCTAGTAACCTATACTCCTTCTGTGCGCCTTCACCCTTCTTGAGCCGTCTCACCACGTCCTTAGTAGTAAAACGCAGCCGCGAAACCTCAACTTTATCCACTGCTCCAGCGTTGATTTTGGCTTCAATTTCCTTTAAATCAACAAACCGCTTCTTAGGTTTAGAAACCTCAATAACAAAAGGTCGACCTGTCCCCAGCATTCGAGCATCGATGTCTTCTCGTCCAGAGGCGTGAAATGATGTTTTTTCACCTTTAGTTGCTTCCAACAGGGGCTTTGAAGAGAGCTCTTCAACTGATTCAGGATACAGTTGTCCTGTTCCGCCGCATTTTTCGCAGCCTCGTCCACGGCAGTTTGAGCAGAACCATTTTGACTGTGGAATGTCGCGCACCAGCTTGCGATATCTGCCTCCGACGAAAAGTGGGTTTACCTGAAGTCTAACTTTCTCTTGGAAAGGGTTGATCACTATCACCATGTCAGGCGCTAAGTAATCCACCTCTTTACCAGTTCGTTCAGCAAGAGCTTTACCAAACAACCTGCCAAATTCATGCTTTATGCTTTCGCCATAGCTAAGGTTCAGAGTAGCCTTAAACTCGTCTTCACGCTCTTCAACCTTAACGGGCAATTCAATGCCTACTAGAAATGTAGTAAACTCGTAACCTTCAAGGGCGCTTAAAGATCTCTCAGTTAAGCTACCAAGATGCTCAAACTTACCTTCACAAAGAAAACACTTATCGTCCAACCCTTTTTTGGGAACACGTTTCTTGAGGTGTTTTAGGGTTTCTTGAGCTTCTCTTGAAAAACCATTAGTAGCCAAAATTTTAAGTTGCTTAATTCCGTCGAGGTTTTTTTCTTTGGCAAGGTCGTTTGCTTGCAGGGTTAAACTGACTTTTAATGCCGATCCGCGAACGTCATTTTCCATGCTGTAACCGAGCGATGCGAATTGTCTTCCAAGGCAGTGGTCGCAGAGGGGATGTTTGCTGAGAAGTTCAAGCGTTTTTTCGAGTATATCCATTTCATGAGCCTACTTGCCGAAAGCCGCTGGCAGCCCTTGTCCGCCAAGTCCGAAGGGCAGTTTCTTTTTACGCTTAAACGTCTTTAGCATTTTACGCATCATAATGTACTGCTTGAGGAGTTCTTTAACTTCTTTTTCAGTTGTGCCTGAACCTCGTGCCACACGTCTTGCCCTAGAAGAGTTCAGTACTTTGGGGTTTTCTCTTTCTTTAGGTGTCATGGATTGAATTATTACGCCCCATTTATCCAAGCGACCCTCGGCTGAATTGAGCATATCTTGTGGAATATCAGAAGAAGCCATTCCGGGGATCATCTTTAGCACTTTACTGAATGGACCCATTTTTTTGACGGCTTGGAACTGCTCGTACATATCTGTTAGGGTGAAGTTTCCGCTAAGTATTTCCCTGGCTTTCTTTGGCGGAACCTTAATTTCGGCGTCATGCACCTTTTCCAAGAGCGTTTCTAAATCGCCCATGCCGAGGAGTCGACCGACAAAACGTGAGGGAATAAAAGACTCAATGTCTTCGATTTTTTCGCCTGTCCCAATAAACTTTATGGGAGCCCCCGTTGCTGCAACTGCCGAAAGCGCACCTCCTCCACGCGAGGAACCGTCAAGTTTTGTCACTATAATTGCGCCTATGGGAGTTGCTTCATGGAAAGTTTTGGCTTGAATAAGGGCTTGCTGACCGATGGTGCCGTCGATAACCATTATGACTTCGTCAGGTTTGACGTGTTTTTCAAGATCCTTCATTTCTTTAATTAAATCTTTTTCTTCTTTGTGCCTACCTGAAGTGTCAACAATTACCAGGTCCTTATCATTGAACTGTTTTAACCCTTCTTTAACGACTTTAATTGGGTCTTTAGCCTTCAAGTCGCCGTAAATTGGAATATTTATTCTAGCGGCCAATTGCTGAAGTTGAGCAAATGCGCCTGGGCGAAAAGTATCAGCGCAAATCAACGCGGGTTTTAAACCTCTTTTCTGGAAATAACGCGCCAGTTTCGCCGCCTGAGTGGTTTTTCCTGAGCCCTGAATTCCAACAAGCATTATAATTTCCCTTTTTCCAGGCTCCATCTTAATTGGAACAGGCTTATCGCCGACAAAGCGCGTTAGTTCCTCGTAAACGACTTTGATTACATGTTCGCGTCTTGAAATGCCCGGAGGAACTTTCTCTTTCAGCGCACGCTCCTCTATGCGTTTGGATATTTCGAGGACAAGCTGGACGTTAACGTCTGCCTGGAGTAGCGCCCTTTGGATGTCGCGGACAAGTTCCTTCACTGTCGCTTCGTCCACTACGGTAGCCTTAAACAGTTTTTTTATGGCGTCGGTTAGGGAAGAACTTAGTTTGTCTAGAGCCATCAGAGTCTCCAGCCTTATTATGCTATAATTCTTTTAAATAAAGATTACAGCCAAAAACTAAAGAATTAACCTGATTTTTTCCGTTTATGCTTGCCATTAGCTTTTTCTAACCTGAGAATTATGGCTGCTGACTTGAAGCCTCAGTTCCCCATTATAGCTATCTTCACAATTCAGACGGCTCTTCATGCATCATTGGCTTCAACATCAAAAGGTTCCAAGCTAGAACATAAACGTTAATGGAAAATCTTTTAACAACATCGAAACAATCTAATAACAACTGGTGTAATAGTTGACGGCAGAACGAGTAATCCACGCGAGCATTTTCGTTTTGTTACTTGTAGGATTAACGGTTTTAAGCGCGTGAGCAAGTTACACGTACCTGCAAGCTAACCTTATTCTTTTTATCTCAAGTGTTCCGTTGGGCTGGGGAATAATTCTTTTAGCAATGTACCTTAGCTTCAAAAGCTCGGTTGGAAATGGTGGAGCTAAAAAAACTCTTAGGTAAGTAAGAAGAGAAATATTAGTAACTTGCTAACTAATTATTTTACTCTGACGATTTTTACTCTTCCAAGTATTTTCCAGTATTCGATTTCCGCGCCTGCGGCAATCTTGGCTTTGAGTTCTGGCTCTTCAGGATATGGAGCGTCTAAGTACTCGTAGGTTTCCAGATCCATTATTTGGACGCCTGTGGGGTTAATGGCGAAAACTTGTCCCGGTCTCTTGTCAATTATCGGAATTTCAGCGCCTAAATCAACGGGTTTAACGAACTGTCTTTTTTGACCATCAAATACGCCGATAGCAATTATTCTAAATTTGGCGGATCCGTGTTTTCCAGGCTTTGACTTTGCAATGTCTACTATTTTGCAGGGTTCGCCATCAATCATCATGTAACCGCCGACGCGTAACTCTCCGACATCAACTGGTCTGCTCATACACTCACCAACAGCACTATTTCTACCCAAAACATTCTGAACAACAACCATATATAGATATTTATTTAGTTTCTAAAAAATAAGTAAACTACTAGATATTCGCTAGTCATTCGCGTCGAGTAGAAAAACTCAAGGTCATCTGTTTTTTGAGGCATGCAGGGAAGGATAAAGGAAGCGAGCTTAGAAATTCTAAAATTGAAGCTAAAACTTCAAAAAACGCTAAATTTCAAGTTAAAATAGGCTTAAATTGAGGTTAGAAACGCTTAACCACGTTAGAAAGGGGTCAGAGTGCCTTGATTTTGTGAAGCTCCCAGACGTGGTTTATACGTGTTTTTGCGCTTTTATACGTGATTTTACGTGGATTTGACGCTCTGTGCCGACCGCACCAAACCAACCTCATTTTCAACTTTAAAAAAATTAGAGAATAGCCTACTTGAAGCGGAAGTAGCTTTACCCGAATTTTGCGAGCACTTCCCGTCCGAAATCATTTATTTCGACGGCGTAGAACTCGTAGGGCCCCATTCTTTTTGGCGTTTCAAGTATGTCGATGAGCTTGGATTTTGACAGGTGCCTCACTGCGTCGTTAAGGCCTTCAGGCATCAAACCTGTCTTTCTATGTAAGACATCAACTTTCACCAACATACCTTTCTCAAATTGAGATAGGACTACAAGTACCCGTTTAGCTGACTGGTCAAGCATGTCGAAATCGTCTTGTTCAAAATCTTCAACCATACAAAACACCTACCCCTAACTATTGCAGTCTTTACATAAAAACCATTTGAAAATTCTAGCGGTTGAGTTGCTTGCACTAAAGCGCCCGTCGGTTCCCAAGGGTTCGAGAAACTCCAACCACCGCCCGTTAGGCAAATTGAAGGGCGCAATAACGCAGGGCATGTAATACTTCCTCTTTCCAGTTAAGAGGTTCGGGATGGCCATAACCTCGCAGCCAGGAAAACGTTCGAGCCCGCGATCAGAAAGGAAACACCGAAGAAACCGGCGATGATTGGTCCATAAAAACCTAATCCGATGGAAATTGAACCTCCGTTGAATCTCATCACTGCCTGACCCGACCCGATAAGCAAGATTGTCAGGACAAGCAGAATTGCCGCAAAAGTGAGCCTCACTACGCTTCCAGGCCTTCCGACCTGCGCGGTTTTCGGGGCATTCAACCGCACCGGCGGACAGCAGTTAGCTTTGCATGATAGGTCTACGGATATTCTATTGTACCCCTGTTTCTTGAAACACCCCTGAGTATATAAAACGCGCAAAAAAAAAGCGTTTGAGTAAAATTTATTAAAAAAGACTGATCATCGTTGAAAGTAGCAGAAAGCTCATACGCCTATGCTGGCTTCAACTTGTAGACTGATTGTGAGAAGCTTGTTGCAAGAGCGTTTGTATTTGAAGTGCCAAGTACCAGGTATTTTTCGCTTGTAAGCTGAATTATAAGGTCGGTAGAGTTATTGGAGATAACGTAAGCTGTAGCGCCGTTTCCAAGTGTGAATACTCCTACGTTAACGTGGTCATAGTTAGTTCCGTGCTGTTTTGACAAGGCAAGGTTTCCTGAACCGATTTGTCCCACATAAGCAGACACTATCTGGTTAGAAGTGACTTTGAGGTTTCCTGCGCCGTTAAAGCTAGGCGAATGAATGCTCACATACCCCGAGCCGACTGTTATTGTTGAGGGAGTACTTGTGGCATAAAACAGTCCCACGCCAAGTCCGATAACCGCTATTCCTATAGCCAACAGCGCGATAAAAGTGGGTCTAACGGTTTTGGCTCGTCTTCCAGTTGTTAGGGCCAAAATCAAAAGGGCCACACCTGTAACAACCAGAATGATCAATGCAACGGTTCCTATACTTGAGGAGGGCTGAATTGTAAATTGCTCAACAGACATCTATTTCGCCCCGTTTACGGTACCATTTGTGTAACGGGTTGCTTTTCTATAGAGATATGCAATATAAGCCAATATCCATATAATCCCAATTACTGAAGGAATAAGGACAACAAGAGCGCTGTGGAATGTTCCTGTGGCGACCAATAAAATGCCTATGGCGACAAGAACTATCAGGGGGCCAGCCGCTAACGCAATGTTTTTTCCGCCGATTGAGGTCTCCGCGTTGTCTCCGTGTGTTGGCAGTGAAGGATCTGTACCGAAGTGGTTGATGTAGAACTTGTGGAGTTCTTTGCAGTTAGGGCACTTGAATATTCTTGCCGGACCCAAACGTATAGACGTGAATGAGGCTCCTGGGATAAACTCGTAATTGAACCTGTAATGGCAATGCGGACATTCCACAATTGAAGTCGTCAATAACTTGCCTCGCGCATAAAGTCTTTAGTCCAGTGACTATCAGCAAACATTAAAAATTTTGCGGTTATCCAACCTTGTCACCGGTTTTTGCCATTTCATGGTCTTATCAAGCCGCCCCGAACCTTGGCATCTGTATAGAGCGCAGAAAGACTAAACTTTGGTCCTAAGGTGTTAGGTCCAATGCCTCGATGATCATTTCCTTAACGAGCGGCCTTTTGCTTACTTTCTTAAATTCCTCAGGAGTATACATTAGCAGATCCAACTCTTCAAGAAATGACCAATCTTCAAGAAGCATCTTTCCACGCTCAAGACTGGTCAGACCCATGAAATTTTTCGAAACAACTATCAAATCGATGTCGCTGCCTATTTTTCTCTTTTGTTTCGCTGTTGAGCCGAAAAGAAGGACTTTTTCAAGTCCTATTTTTGCATCCACAACTTTCAAAAATTCGTCCAGTTTATCCATTAAGGGCCTGTTATCGTCAAGCACCAAAGCCTTCGTCAAGTCGTTTCCTCCTCAATCCTTTCCTTAATAACTTTGATGATGGGCAAAGCTTTTGTCATGAATTCATCCACTACGGTTTTAGTGTATATTTCACTAGGTAATTCAAGAGTAGCATCAAAATATCTTGTTTCTCGAACAGCCAAAGATAGTTGTCTGAGAAAACGAATTTGCTCTTCGGTAAGTTCGACCTCATCAGCTATTTTCGAATGTAATTCAACCAAATTATGCACCTTAGGAGGAGCCGCTTTTTTTAAGACAACGATAGCTGCCTTCAAGGATTTTTCGACTGTCAAATGAAGCTAGAAAGCTACTACAGGATATGCCTCGCAGCTAATAACCTTCTCCAGCATTCTTAAAGAATCATCTATATCCTTAAGCCACAATTGAATGTATTCATCCGAGACTGAGCCATTTTTTTTAGTCACTTGACACTCTGAGTAGTACATGAGCGCTTTCTAACTATTTTGATTTTTCTATCTTCCAAAATTATGGTGACGTCGGGGGGTGGGACATCCACCTTATTTTACCGGTAAAAAACTCCCAAAATGTGCTCACATTCGAGTGGTGAATCCAGGTAAGCATAGCCGCCCAACGGCATACTAAAAAAAGATTAACCGAGGCTCCACGGAAGAAAAGGTCAAGAAACGATTATTTGGAAAAACAGCCGAATTTTGAAATGGCGCGGGATGTTAAGTTTAAACCCAAGTTTAAATTCCACACGAAAATCCAACGATAAAAAATCAAACCTAATAGGTTTCAACGTTCAAACTCTCGGTTCGGACACCGCGCACAAAACTACTCTAAGCAAACTCTTTTCAGGTCTCAAAAAATCAAAATTTACATATTCTTCTCTCTCACATAATGTACCAAGTAATTGTTAGGTGATTAATGTGGAAGCAAAAGCCAATTTTAGGCTAATAGATGAAGAGTCCAATTTAAAGTTTGAAGGAGAAGCAAAGGTCGTTCTTGATGATCAATATGTAACCTTAGTTTTTGGATTCGGCGAGCCCAGACTTTTTTCTTACACAGACATCATCGGAATTTCAGAACAAGAATATAGAATTGAGCTATTCTTAACCTCCAAAGAAACACTGGAACTTTCGGGATTGGGGTACCAGTACGAAGACTTTCTTTCCGAACTCTACAGACTGCGAAATGAAATTTTGCTCAAATACATGTTGATGGAAGAATCGCTCATAAAGTCAGGGTTTAACGCACAGTTCTCCTGGTTCGACTCGAAGGGGCAAGTTAACCAATCTGGCAACTGTGAACTCCGCGTGTATGAGAACGCACTTCTTATACTACCTCAAAAAAACGAACCAATTCGCGTTCCGTACTGCTATTTATTCCAAACCAGCAAAATAGAATACACCGTCGTTCTGAATACCGAGTTTGAAGAGAGGTTCGAATTTTCAAAACTTGGCGAAAAATTCGATGCCTTCGGCAAGAGCCTATCAGATGCGCTCAACAAAATGATGCTAAGGTCGCAAACAACCATTAAAGAAATGATCCCAGAAACTGATCCTCTCAAAACGTACAAACTCGCTGCATTAATGAAAGACGGAAGAGCAGCTAAAAGAAAAGACATAGACGCGATTTCGACAGAGCTCTGGCGACGGCTAACGAAGAAGCATCGACGAAGCAGGGATGGGTCAAGAATACGGCTTTCTCGACGCAATTGCTCTAAAAGAGCAAGAATGCGTCGGAGTGAAACGAGGGCTCATGGGAGATTTAACAGGTGATTACATATGGCTACTGTTTCCGCTTATGCAGTTCGGGATCAAACAAACTGCTGAATGTGTTGCTTTGGAAGCGTTCTCAACAAGCTCAAGTGACGAACAAAAGCCAGAAGCACAACTCGAGAAAAATAACATGGCCAGAGCTTCCAACCAGGAGGATACAGAAGAAAAAAGCTCAAATGCAAGTGGAAAGGCAACTTACTTTTTTAGGCTTCTGAGTGGACAAGCCTACACTCAAGCTCAGCGACGAAGAGCTGAAAATCGAGCTTGATAATTTTATCAAAAACATCAATCGTTGCATGATTGACATCAACTTCAGAAGAGAACCAATATACTTATCTGATGACAGCCTTGACAGCCCTAAATACACTCAGTACCGTTTTGCGGTGGCGAAGATACCGTCTGCTCAGGGTTTTGAGGAGCCTGTTCATTGGCAGAGTAATTCATTCGTCCTTCGACCAATGGAAGAATGACATCACAAATTTATTAGACTTAAACGCTAGTATTAAGGATGATTCGGCAAAATGGAAAAAAGGAGCTAATTTAGATTGCCAGGATATAAGCATCCATGCAAGTATTGTGGAAAATTAGTGTCCTCTGACGATAATGTTTGTCCGTTCTGTGGTAAAGTTAACCCGGTAGGACCCACTAGATGCCCCAAATGTCAGAATCCAACCGAAACAGGGCAAATCAGCTGCAGCCATTGCGGTTTGTCTTTACAAACCAATTGCCCCTTCTGCGGAAAAGCAACATTTTTCGGTGACTATTGCCAAAGCTGCGGCCTTCGACTGATGGTTGTCTGCCCAAAATGCGGCACTCAACAGCCTCCTCTGGGAGAGAAATGCATAAAATGCGGTAAACCGTTATATCCTATAAAGAGATGAATTATATGACTCTTCAACCTTTTACCAGAAACTACCAAGACAACAGTACTGACGCGGGATTTCAATTTACGTTTTTATGCGACATCTGTGGCGACGGCTATAAAACAGCCTTCATCCAATCAAAGACCTACAAAAAAGCAGGTCTGTGGAAAGGCTTTGGCAGTGTAGCCCAAATCGGTGGACAATTAACAGGTCACAGTAGTGGATACAGTGTTGGACAGGGCGCCGACGTGATGGGGCAACGTTTTCAGGGCATGACCCCTGAATGGCACAAAGAACACGAAGCTGCTTTTGATACTGCTCAGAACGAGGCCAAAGGCCACTTCTTCCGATGCCCAAGATGCCACAAATACGTTTGTGAAAACGACTGGAACGAACAAGAAGGTCTCTGCATCAATGACGCTCCTCGCGAAAGCACCGAAGTCGCCGCAGCCCGCAATGAAAAAATGGTAGCAGATATCAAACAAAAAGCCGAAACCACACAGGTTTTCACAGGCGAAATAAGCAGCCGACAAACAATATGCCCAGTATGCGGAAAACCAGCCGGACAAGGCAAATTCTGCAACAAACTGCGGAGCGCCCCTAGG
This sequence comes from Candidatus Bathyarchaeota archaeon, assembly GCA_963767735.1. GTDB lineage: Archaea > Thermoproteota > Bathyarchaeia > Bathyarchaeales > Bathycorpusculaceae > Bathycorpusculum. The sequence goes on from CAVYES010000008.1 coordinate 194,028, forward strand.
CTTAAAAGTCTGTCCCAAATGCGGAGCAAAAAATCCTGCTGGCACAAGCTTTTGCGGTGAATGCGGAACCAAACTTACCTAACTGCAAACAACTCAAATCGCTCATCATTTACTCCAAAACCTAACAATGATACCGAAACCAACTCTTTTGCATCGCAAAGAAGAACCCAAAACAAAAACAAATTTCGCTTTTTTCTTTTTTTAAGGCTTTTTTTGATAATTCTAGACCATTTGAAGCGATCAACTCGATAATTGAGTAACCTGTTTATTCGTAGAAACGAGTGAAAATCAGGCCATAATTTACAAAAGGGGCAAAGCGTGGGATGTGGGAGTTGAACCGACGAAGGCCTGCGCCAAAGGATTTCCTATCAAATTGTGGTAATTGATTATTAGTAAGAATTGTTAGTAAATACCATGTGCCTAAGGGGTAAGGAAAAAAGATATGAGGCCAGTTACTGTTACGAAGCATTCGCAAGTTACAATACCCAAAGAAATACGTGAAGAACTGGGTATAACGGAAGGAGATAAGCTGAAGATGAGAATAGTGGAAGGCAACAAAATAATGATTGAAAAAGCAAGCGAAGAAGCGTGGAAAGACTGCACTGACTTTTTACCTGACGATTTCGAAAAGGTGCTAGCATCCACACGCGTTGACTCAACAAGCAGATTCAAGCACCTTGGGCTGGTTCCCTGAATTGCCACAAAAAGGAAAACCCGCTTTTTGCTTCGTCCCTTTCACCAAAATGAACCGCCGTTTGCAGGCCCTAAAAGTTTAGTGGCGCAGCGTTGGAACTTGAACCCCGAGGCAGTAGAGACATCGGCTCGCAAAACCCTATTTTTTCAGGCTAGTCATATTAAATTATTAAATAGTTTTTAATCTCGTTGACATAAAGATATCGAAAGCAGGATACTAGAAACAAGGGGTTGGGTCTTTGCTTCAATCAAAAGCAACAAAATTGATAGCACGCAACAGATGACAAGCAGGGTGAATTAGAAATGCACACTTTAGAATTGAATAATGTGTCTTCCGGCTACAATAAACAAGTCGTTTTACACGATATCAGCTTTAAGCTTCAAGAACCCTCAATCTACGTTGTTTTAGGGCCAAACGGCGCAGGCAAAACAACGCTGTTTAGAACAATCGCGGGCATACTAGAGCCATTCAGCGGAAAAATTCTTCTCGACGACCAAAACACAACCACATCAGGCAAGACGCGCTCAAAAATAAGCTATCTCTCACAGTACAACGCAATGCCTGAAGAAATGACCGTGTTTAACGCGCTAAAATTTTACTCAGATATCGAAGGCGGAGACCCCGATAAGGTGATTGACCTGCTTGATCTTGGCCAACTAAAAAACAAGAGGTTTTCTGACCTTTCACAAGGACAAAAAAAGAGAGCAGCAATCGCAAAGGTGTTCCTTCACGAAAGTGATTTGTACTTGCTGGATGAACCCACAGCGAATTTAGACCCAGCAGTTTCAAAAGAAATCCGAGATATCATCCTAAAACTAAGCAAAGACAAAATGATCCTGTACTCTTCCCACAACCTTTATGAAGCAACTGATATTGGGACCTACCTTATTTTAATCAAAAATGGCTCAGTGACATTGTTTGATAAAATCTCAAACATTAAACCCAAACAGTACCGAGTAGGCATCAAAGCCTCAACGGACATATCAAAAATCGTAGATGCCCACCGTGAGGGTGACTATTTTGTTTTGAATGTGTCTAGCCCTGAGGAAGCAGGGCTTGCTTTGAAGAAATTGGTTGAAAAGGGCGTTTTGGTTACTGAAATGCGTCAGCTTGATAATCCATTGCAGGAGCTTTTTGAGTCGTCAAATGGAAAGGTGGAAAAAACACAAAAGGAGCCTCAGCAAGTTGCCAAATAGTGCCGTAATTTTTGCTAAACGAAGCCTCAGTTTGAGCAAAATATATTCGGCTGTAGGGATTTTTTTTGCTGCCTTCGGAGTCTTTGTATCAATTGCATTCATCCTTGCTGGGCAAAGTGTGCCTGTAGCGTACTTTCTTTTTCCCTCCGCGTTTATGGCTTTTGGGATGCTTATGTTCTCTACATCTGTTATACTGCTTTACGTCTATGACAAAAATAACGGAGTTTTGGAGTATCTACTTTCTCTTGGATGGAGTCAAAGCGACATCTTTAAGTGCTACTTGAAATCTGCCCTTTTAATTTCGCTAACCCTTTTCACTGCTGAATTTGTTGCCAATGTTGTAGCAATTGTGATTACAGGGGCACTTCAAGGTTTAGTGACGTTAGCTTTTACCGCCATGCTGGGTTTTTCAGCCATTTCTTTAATTACAATTGCCATGATGGCTTTCAGCTCATTACAGAAGCAGAGAGTAGGTGCTAATAGTCCTCTTGCTTTAACCATTGGCGTCCCGATTATCATTCCTACATTTTACATCCCGTTTTTTTTACCATTTTATGTCGCCATTTTAGTTGAGTTATTTATTATCGCGCTTGCCGGTGGGCTGTCAATCGTATTGTTGATTTTGTCAAGCAGACTAATCAGAAGGGAAAAAATGCTTCCATAAATGCCGAGCAGTTTGCAAGTTTTTTGAGCGCGAAGCCTAAGCGGCGAATCCAATTACATTTCAAAGGCAGTTATAACCCATCTCTTCAAATAGACTTACTCAAATTCGGACCGGGGCTTTTCTGTTTGCTTGATAATGTATTGGATTACAAAAACGGTGACTTCTTTGTGATGCGGCACCCATGTGGTTAAAATATGCTGACGTACTGTTTTCTTGAATGTAGTATGCTTACTGGATCTCACTTCTTGAAAGCCGTTAGACCTTAAAATTTCAATTACTTTTCGCTGAGGTAATGGTGGAAGCTTTGCCATGCATAACACTCTTTGGAACCTTGACAGGAATGTTCGTTAGAGAAAAAGACATCAAATCATCCAGCGAAGGCTTTGCAGTGTCGGGGTCACTTAAGTATTCGTCTATGAGTTCAGTCATGTTTTCTTTTACCTCTTTTTCTGTTTTTCCTTGCGTAGCAATGTCCAAAATGGGGCAAGAGGCTACAAACCATTTTCCCTCTTTTGTTATTAGAATTGGAAGAGGTATCTTCTCACACATAATCGGTAGAATAGCCCTTTTTGCCTTATAAGGATTTTATCAAATCCAAAAGCAAAAGAAGTCATCTGGCGACATCTTTGCGACAGTTAATCAACACATATTGGCTAAAATACCCCCAATCGCGCCCTAATCGGCAAAAGGATGTAGTAATGGTGCAGGGATGGGATTTGAACCCCACAAACAAAAGTGTACTTTTCGCGATCCCCATTTTTGCGTTATTTCAGTTTCACCTGAGAGCCATAGCGAAAGACGATTTTTTTGAGCCTCAAACCTATGCCGGGTTGATTTAGTTTATTCTATTATATCTCAATTCAACAGCACCTGAATTGAACGTCTTTGTGCCGATTAGTTTCAGTTTCTGCCTCACATCAACGTCTTTTAGCAAAAGTTTTCCTTTGCCTAAAATCACAGGATGAACAACAATCAAGTACTCGTCAATCAACCCCAATTTCGCAAACGTCTGCGCCACCGTTGCTCCTCCCACCACGATCATGTTTTTTCCTGGTTGCTGCTTTAGTTTCTGGATTTCTTCGGCTATGTTGTTTTTAATCAGAGTGGAGTTTTTCCATTCTACGCCGTCCAGCGTGCTTGAGACTACAATTTTTCTGGTTTCGTCCGCATACCGTGAAAACTTTTTGTCGCTCTCAGAACTCTGAGGGTTACTTGCCGCTGCAGGCCAATATTTCTCCCATATTTGATAAGTGCTCCGTCCAAGAATAACAGTGTCCGCAAGATCGAGATTTTTCCACATTTCATCATGAAGGTCTTTCCACATTTTTTCCTTACCGAAAGGTGGAAGATAATCCATTTCATCGTTCGGTCCAGTGGAGAAACCGTCAAGCGTCATTTGCATTGACAAGATTACTTTTCTCAAAAAATCACCAAATTAAACCCACCAAATATCCTATAAAAATGTTTTTAGCTTGTCTCGCAGACACTTTTCATCTTGTTTTTCTGGCAGTCAAAGCTCATCAAGTTTTATACCGTTAAGTCGATAATTCAGTTGCATGCCAAAGAAAGTATTACTTGAAGTTACCGACGAAACCTATGAGCAACTGGAAAGATTCTCTGCTTTTTACATTGGCTTCGTCAAATTCTATAGCAATATCTACACAGGTCTATGAAGTTAACTTAGCGGTGAAATGACGCTTTTTTGGAAAAATCATTGTAATATATACAGAAAAATTTCATTTTTATTATATTTTTCTGAATGACTTTATTTGAAAAATACGAAATTGTTTTAAGTATCTTGAAACATATTTGTACCATATATTGTAGCATATTAAGAAACATTAAAAAGCAAAATATGCATGTGTTTAACGGTGAAAAATTGATGGCATCACGGTCAGAGGTCGAAAGCTGTTTTTCTGTCTTAGCAACAGGATTAGCGGGGCTAAGATTGCTAAAGACGTACGGCTTGAAGTCTAAAGAGTTGGATTTCTTTATTAATGCTATGTCTACAGAGGAGCAAGTCAAAATTTGTGCTTTTGCGCCATCACCATTACGCGAACAATACAAAGCATCGATCTCAGAAGCACAGACAAAGGTAAAGCAAGACATCGAAAGCCTGTCTGTTGAAGAGCCATCTGATAAAGCGATAGATGACACAATTAAAGATACAAAACAATTGTACGGTATATTGGCTGAGCTTCATAGAACAGCAGTCTCAGGTCTAGTCATCTAAAGGCCAATCAATTGCAACTAACCGCTTTAATTCAACATATTGACGGATTAATAGCCGAAACCGATGACCAAATAAAGAAACTGAAAGATATTCCTTTTTCAAAAATTGCAGATATACTAGCTATAGCTATAACGAACTACAAAAATGGTCTAACTATAATTAACGACTGCTTGGATAATTCACTCACAAAAAAAGCTTTAGCTATTTCAAAAATACAAACAAAAAACGGCGAATACCTGAGTGCAGATCAGATAATTTATGATATTTACCGAGAAACCGTGGGTTCAGCGTATAGCACGGCCGAGGGGTTTAATGGATCAATTGCCTTGCTAGTCGAAAGCTGTATCCCTTGGGAACTTTATTACTGGTCACTAGAAATTCCTCAAGGTTTTGGCGTAAGCAAACCTTTTGTTTTTCGACAAGGTGTACAGTTTATCAGTAAAAGTTTCAAAGATGAAATCATTAAACCGCTAGATCCGTTGATTGCAATAGCTAAAGATCCCAACATAAAAGGCTCTTTGATGCAAATCCAACCAGTTGACATTTTAGCAAAACACAAAATTGATGAGGGGTACGTCATAGATTGTATTAGGAGCGAAGCAGCAAATCCTATAATGTGGCCAATTCTATGCCATGAAATGTTTGAAGCGGTAGACAAGGATTTAGGCTTGACAGGTCAAAGTATAATGAATAAATTTGAAATTTTTGTTAAGACGCAAACTGAGTCAATGCCAAGCATTAATGATGAGAAGTTAGCAAATGAAAATTGGCTTTTGGAAATTCTTATGGATTTTCTAGCAATCACCAGTTTTGGCCCGATGTATGCTAAATCGCTTTTAGACTATTGCCAACGATCTCCTTATTATCCAACTCCTGAGCATCCTGAGATGTGCTACAGAATTTATTCCGTTTACTTGTACCTCACTTCGCCTGCATTGTCTCAAAGCGATATTTTCAAAAGATGCCAAGAGGTCGCGAAAGCTGAGATACAGCCTGAGGTAAGCAGATATGAAGACGAAGGAAATCTCGATTCCGAAAATGAACGATCTCTTTCCGAACTTTTTAAGTTAATGACTAAATTCAGGCATACAATTCCGGTTCCGACTTTTTTGCAAATCCTTGATAACTACATTGTTCAATCCCAGCCCTCGGGAGCAACTTTAAAGTCATTGCTAAAAAAAGGGACCCCTGACTTTGAAAACAGACCAAAGTTCATACCCTTCAAGGACCCGTTGCTTTCTTTCGATAACATACAGAACGCTATTTTTCAAGGGGTATCTTTAGCGATTCATCCTGATATTCTTCTTAATGTAGTAATCGCCAATGCTGATGATTACAACAAAGATGAGGACTATGATATCATTGTGGACAGCATCAAAAAATGGAAAATTAAAGAGGTCTGGAATTCATCTATTAGCCAGATCAAAAAGCTATAGTTTTTTGTTTACAATTGTCAGAATGCCCGTCGTGAACTCCTTATCTGATCGTAGCATAGTGTTTAGCGTTTTTGCGTACTTCTTATCTTTTTTTGCTTGATAGGGAACAACAACGTTATCGTCCAAGGTTTCAAGTGTTAATGCCGCAATCCGCTGTAAAGGGTGCAAGGCAACTGGCATCTTGCCAAGATTCGTAAGCTCACAGGTTACTTGACCCGTATATCCTGGGTCTATTCCTCCAGCTGTTGCATGAATAATTAAGCCTAGCCGCCCCAAAGAACTTCTGCCATCTAATCTTCCCAGAATATGAGAGGGCAACCTAATTCGTTCAAATAGAGGCGCAATTGCAAAGTCTCCCGGTTGAAGAATAAATCCACGTTCGTTGAAACCAATGTTCCTTTCGTCGCCGTAATCTGGCTGCTCATCTCGCATAGGGTCATAATACGGTTGCTGTGAATGCTTTATTAAATAAACGCGATTTGCAAGTCTCAAGTCAATTTTTGCGCCTTGAATCTGATTTAAGTCTAATATTGGGTGAATAATAATTTCCCGTTTCATGAGGCTTTGGAAGATGTGCTCATCAGTAAGGACTGTCATCTATGCCTTTCTTCCTTTGAGAGCGCCATGTTTGACTTCTCCTCTATCATATTCCCAGAAATGCAGGCCCTTCGCAGTCTTAAAAACATAACAGCTATAGTCTTTTTTGTCTTCAGATTCAATTTCCAGCAAAGGAGAAAGTCCTGCAAGCATTTCTTTAGCCAACCTATGCCTTGTCTTGAAATCGACATATCCGTTTTTGGCATGTATTTTCTTAAAAAGATCGGATGCTACCGGAATTAATCCGGCGAGTGAAATCATTATTTGGACTGCAACGTCAGGGGGGACAGGGGCAAACTTGTTTTCTTTAATTAGCTTAAATTCGATCGCTGAATCTCTGACTGTTTTAAGAATATCCATGGAATCCTTTTGGGTCGTAATAACAACTAGTTCAAAGTCAGTACCAGTCATGGTTAATTCTGATAGAGGCATGCCGATTTAAGGTTTGCTTCTTTAGCCTCTCATAAAAAACCACTAAAAATATAATCGCTCGCGTTAACTCAACGAAAAAAGAAAGGCGTAAAACGATTACATGCACGGTCTCATAAGGATTTATCTTGGGGAGATTCACTTTGGGGGCACGGTAAATTAACTAACTAACAGATAAAAGTAGGGCAATAAAAAGGGGAGAATTGTTGCGGAGAAACATTAGGAGGTAATATCGCCACTTTCTCTGGGGTTTGAATCCTTCCCCGGCACTTTTATTTGAGCTTATTTTATCAAAATGGAACTTATTCAGGGCTAATCTGAGTCAGCATCTAAAAGTAACTTCAATACGGCGAGATTTTTACCGCTAATGTGTGTGCCCTAAAATGGGTTCAAGTGCTAAATAATTTGTAACCTTATACGGGATTTAGCCAGAACTCGAAATGAGACGTGACGCTCACTTACAAGTGGGTCGAGGGGATTTGAACAGTAATGGGTTAGCGCGTTACCTGAAAGTTGACAGGAGCGATTTTCTTTGCAGCTTATTAGTATTGGAGGAGGAAATCGGCTCTGATGCTGGAAGGGCCAGAGGCTGACTCTTCGAGCGCTTCCTCAGGACTGCCACGGCACCGATGGTGACGCCCGCTACGCCTATTCCGATTCCTGCGTAAGCGTAGTCGTATGCTCTGTTCACGCTGGCCTTGAGACTGCTGATTTGGTTTTGGAGAGCAGCTTGGGAAGCGTTTAGGCTTTTCCCGAGACTACTAAGCTGGTTTTGCTGAGATGTCTCAGATGAATTGAGGCTGTTTAGGCTTCCCCCCAAACTGTTGGTCTGGTTTTGCACAGAGGCTTGAGATGACTTTACGCTGTTCAGGCTACTTGTAAGACTATTGGTCTGACTTTGCAGAGACTGAATGGAGCTCTGGGAGTTTTGTAGGCTGGAAGTTTCTGAGTTTAATTGGTTCTGGAAGTACATTGTCGAGTTGGCGCTGGAGCTGACTCCGTCTGTTTGGGTGGCGACTATCAGTAGCGAGTAGCCGCCGTCGGCATAGTTGGCGGTGTTTATGGTGAAGCTGAGCGTTCCGTTGTTGCTGAAAGTTTGGGTTGGCTGGTTGTTGAGGTAAACGACGATGGAGTTAATGCTGTTTCCTGAGACGGTTACGCTTCCGACCAGGTTACCGGTATATTTTCCTCCGTTGGTGGGCGAAGAAATCTGAATCGTAGGTGGAAGCGGGGAGATACTCTGATAGCTTGACGATGTCAACGAAAGGTTCGAGTTAACAAGAGCAATTGAGTTTAGATCAGTGTTGACTAAGTTAATGCTGCTGTTTGAAGCGACAATTTCCCCACCGTGCACGCCCTCAAGCGTTAGGTTGGCGCCGTTTGCAAATATAGTCCCGTTTACAAACGAGTCTGAGATGACGGTTGTGCCTGACGTGAACCAGTTTGATCCCATGAAGATATCGTTAGACAGGTTCGCCGATTTTGTCACGTTGACTCCGCTCAAAGCTAGCCCCGAACTCTGCTGGAACAAGGTGATTTGTTGGTTTGACAAGTACACGTAGGGCTGTATAGAGAAGGCTTGCTGGGCGGAGAGCGCGGCGGTTGTGGGGAAACCGTCGTAGGAGATGCCTGTCACGTAGACGTCGTAAGGACCAGCATAATTGAACGAGTTATCATTTATTGGTGATAGAACGCCGGCATTGTATGGTGAAGGCAGCAAGACATTGGCGGTCCACCTGTTCAGCGTCGGACTATACAGCAATGGCGTCAACTCAAAACCCTGATACTCCGCATACATTATGGCTGTGTAGTCATTCTGCAGTTCCTGCGGATAAATAACCGCCGAGTATTCACCCTGCGTAACTTCTTGACCATTCGGATAATGAATATCAGCAGTTATCTGCGCCGTTTGCCCCATATACAAAGTTGACGGCGAAAGCGTTATCTCAGGAGTTATTGCGCCACTCGAAACAAGGATTTGACCGTAAAAGGCGCCATTGAGGGTGTACCCAAGAGTCACAGAGCCATAGTTTGCCTGAAGCAAAATCGTGTACAACCCAGGAGCCGCGTTAGACGGGACCGTGAGCAAGCCGACCATTTCTGAATTTTGCAAAAACAGGCTCGTGCTCGCAACCGTTTGACCCGACGGAGTTAATAGAAAGGCATTGACGTTTGAGCCGCTGGCCACATCGGAACCGATTGTTTCGCCAGTATCATACGATGTCTCTTTTGCAACGTTCAATGGGGCAATGGGAGAGACAGAGAGAGTAAGTGATTGTCCAGGGGCTATCGCGCCAGGTTCCACTGCCACCTCAGGGAGGACGACGGCGGTTTGCAGGTAAATCCCATTGGTAAACGGTAGAAATCCATACGTGCCCCCCTGAAGCATCAAATCGATGGGGCCTGCTGGATATGGGGATGTTAGCGTCGCTTCAGTTACGTTTACTCCAGATACAAGGGTAGGTTGCAGCGTAACCGTGCCTTGAGAGCTGTAGAGATTATTGAGAATCGAATAGGAATTCACCTGCATTGTGAGCGGTTGCAACGGGGCTGGATTGCCGTAGAGGTCTGTAGCGGTGACAACCACTTTTAAGCCTCCCGCTGTTGTCCATGGGTCTGTTGGAGTTGGACTAGTGAAGGTTGCGAGGTAACCAGCAAAAATTTCGGCGGAACCCGCCCCTGAAATTCCTGCTGATGTGCCGTTGACGTTGACGTATGCAACACCGGACTGCTGCCCCATCACGAAAGAAGCACTAAAAGCCCCGCTTGCACTGTCGAAATTCATAGGAATGGATAAGGAAGCCCCATTAAGCGTCACAAGGCTGGCTGTAAAGCTTCCAGTAGTTATAGGCGTGAAGAAAGCTCCATTATAGATAGATGCTGTTACCTCAACAGTTTGACCCGAAGTGAATTCAAGTTGAGATCCGCCTGTGGAGTTAGCGACTCCGACTAAAACGATTAGGCTGGACTGTGGATTTTGAGCGTTGTAGAGGGAAGCAATTTCGCCGATATTGGGACTACCCCATCCTGTAGCAAGATTATAACCATAAGATGAAGTCCACGGGATAGTGTTGCCAAATGTGATAGGAGTGAAAGCTTTGGCGTAAGTAGCAGCGCTATTGCCCAGGCTATAAAGGAACGGATTGATGAGACCAAGCGGACCTCCCGCAGACTCAGCTACCAGTGTGAGTAGCCCCGAGAGAAGCTGAACAGATTCCGACGTGCCGCCCACAGCCATAACTGAACCCGAATCCACGATGAAAGTGGCTGGATTAACACCAGCCTGCAAAGAAAGATCTGGTTCCAATCTTCCGTTCGGATAAGAGGGAGGTGTCTGCTGACTTTGCTGATACCACGGCTTAGGCTCCACAAAACTTACCCCGCCTCCGCCTCCACCAGAATTAACAAAGTTCGGGACGTATCCGCCGTTCGACCACGCCGTTTGAGCGACCGTTTCGGTCCCGTTTGGTTGAGTGTAGAAGTAAGTTTGAGTTCCTCCCACAGCAGTAACATATGGTGAATTATCTGGGTTTCCTAAGTTGCCTGCCGGGCCTGAACTGTAGCCACTTCCTCCTCCATCACCTGTGGAGCTTAGGAAAGTGATTCCCTCAAGCGAGCCCAACATGAAGTACTGGTCGGGGAGAAACATGTTGAAATAAAACAGTGGTCCGCCAATGACAGAGTCCTCCCATTCGGGGGCAATAGAAAAGCTCATTGAAAGTGTAGTGACACTATCGTCACCTACTATTTGTGCAATATCATAGGCAAAACTTGGCGCGCCGGTCGTCACGTACATATCAATGGCGGCTTTAGGAGCCATTGCATGCGATATCTCAACATCAAGAGATACTTCGGTGCTCCAGCCCTCCGAAACGCCAAGGTTAGGATTGTAGGGCACAATAGGTGTCACAGTCAAGCTCGGATTTGAGAACCCGAATTGTGCATCGAAAAGCTGCAAATCTTGGGTGATGGTCGGAGAGCCAAAAAATTCAAGCAGACCAATAGTCTGGCCTTGGCCTTGGAAGCCCTGTGCATAAAGAGAGGTTGCGTTATAAACGCTCTGAAGAGCCTTCGCAGATGACGCTCCTTCCGAGAAGGTCACGTTTGCATTCGTTTGAGACGCTGCAGAACTTGCTACCTGTGGTTGAACCATAAGGCTTGTCGCGTTCGATGCAACAAAATAAGCTCCTTCAAACAAGGAATTCCCGCTCGTTACATAATAAGAGTCCGTGCCATTCGAGTAAATGTTCACGCTGGCACCAAAGTACTGATTAACCTGGGCAACAGTAGCCTGAACAATTATCATGGAATCCATAGATTGCCTAACAACCTGCAATCCGACCCCCTGAAGATAAGCAAGCATCGAATTATACGCGTCCACAGGCAAGAATTCCTGTTGAATCTGAGTACTGGTCAAAAATTGCCTAAACAAAGGCGACGAGGGGTTCGAAACTTGCTCCACCATAGAACTGAGAAGCCCCACATTTCTCAAAGGAATCGCAATGTTAACAAGCACAGAGAGATCACTCGGCGCTTGACCCTGAAGAACATAGCCTAAAAGGGGCTGAGCAACATTGGAACTGGAATCAGCAACATAGAAACTGGCTCCCAAAACGCTGCTGACCGACGAGACGACCAGCAAAATCAAAACTAAACTAACGATTAAGCCCTTCACGAAAACACTTCCAGAATAAAAAAATCTTAATTTTCATAAACTCGCATCATCCACCTTACTATCATCAGAAATTTAACTTCACGTGGGTCACACGCCCGCGCATTCCGCAACAAAAAGACTAGCTATTCTTGGTTATCTATTTTGAAAGTAATCTAATATATGCTTTTGTGACTACAAAGCGAAGTCTCAAACTTTTGCGCGCTTATACGGTGAAAGGCAAATATGCAAAAGCAACCATTACCCAATACCTTAAAGCTGTTCAGACTAGCATCACCACAATTAATTATTTTTTTCTTGATCACTGCGACACACCGACGCCTGCAAACAGGTTCTTGCATACAATTACTAAACCACAAAACATAGGGAACCATGCCGATATAGGCAACAACGCCTATAACAGATCTAACCAAGGGCTAGAAGGGGATTATCTTGAAGATTACCCTAGGAATAATCTACGTTAAGCATTCCCCACCACCTCCTTCGGAGCTGAATGGATAGTAAACCCTTTCTTTAGATTAATCATCATTACTTTCAATTATTTTTTTCTTAATTACTCCAATGCCTATTCCCATAATAGGCGGAGACCACTTTTGTTGCCTAGCAGCCATTGCCAAAGTAACAACGCAGTAATCATGATAGCCTTCGGGCTATGTTTTGTAAAAGTTCCTTAGCGTGGGAGTTGAAGTTGGCGTTGGAGCGGTTGTGGTTGCTGTTATGCAGTCACAGAGTCTTAAAGGCATGATTTTACAAAAATAACAACGGTGTTTTAATTGGAAAAAAGCATGATGAAATATCAAGTTTTAATCAAAACGATTTCAGGAAAGGGCGGCGAGTTCTGGGAAGCGTTCAAAAAAATGCCTACCGAGCCAATGAAAGGAGTAATGGTGGAGTCTTCCTGGAGCTTATATGGATACTGGGATTTCGTTATTTTCTTCAAAGCCGACAGCAATGAAAACAGCCTTCACTTCATCGGAGAGGTCTTACGAGCAATGCCGGGCATCGCCGATACCAGCACGTCACCGATGACCGTTCTCAAAGAACACAAAAAGCTATAGACAACTGTATCGTAACTATTTCGTCCCTTCTTTTTCTTTCCAAGCATCTTGAAATGTGGTTGAAGGTCCATCCTCTGGCAAATTGAGTAGGGCATGGATTTTGAAGCCTCATTGCTGTAGAGGCACTGCCCATCAATTCCTCTTTACGTGAGGGACTAACTCATTTAAATTCCCGTAAACATCTGGAATTGTGTGAATTCACTTTTTGAGAGTTTGATTGGCGAGTTAATGGTGAAGGTTGTTCACTTTTCCAACTGGCTTTCGACGGTGATTTTTCCCCAGGGCATCTACTATCCACTTACAAATAGCCAAACCCCTTCCTGGGCGTCGATACAAATTACTTGGGGTCTCTTAAAGAAAAGAGAGTGTACTATTGTGTTTTGAGTCCGCTAAGTCTCTTGTTGAGTTCATCAAAGATCAGTTGCTTTTTCTCTTCGCTTAAGTTGAAGATAACCTTGTTAGCCATTTCATTTGAAATTGTAAAAATATAGTTTAATTTTATGACGCTGTCTTTTATGGCGCCTTCATTTTTGGTTAGGGGTATTCCCTTCATCTTAAGATTGCTTGTTATGCCCGCTATCACAACATTGCCAAGTTCTTCGAACAAAACCACGGCGGGTCTAACTTTCACTTCATCGGCATCAGTGAACTGCACTCTGGCAAGGATAACATCGCCAGGCTTAAGCATCTTCCCAAGCCTCATCTTCCTCGTTATCCCATAATTCTTTCATTTTCGCCTGCTGAATCCTATGGAGAAACTCATCGTATTGCCTTCTCTTGCCCGATTCCTTTGCAGTTTTTATTAAATTTAAAATGGTTTCGTTGTAGGTTTCTCTTGGGTATTTCCTGATATTTTTGAGTTCCTTAACTACCGATTTCTTAAGCTGTATTGAGGTAACATCTTCGTTTGTCATATAAGTCACTATAACTAACTATAGCTCATTATAATAAATTTATTGCCCCAAGCATTAAAGTTAGTGTTTCGTGCTCGCAGGGGTTCGAATCCCTTCCCCGGCGCCATCAACAAAGTAGGGTCCTTATTTTTGAGAACGCTCGCCTTACGGTCGACCAACCAAATTCGTAAATTGTTATTTTAGGGCAGCGTAAATTTAATATTGCTATAAGGATAAAGAGAAGCTATAAGACCCCCCCTCGGGGTCTGTCTCTGTCTGTCTATGTGACTCACTATGCCGCTGTTTGAAACAAAAAAGAGCAATATACTGCAAGACCTTTCCGTACTAGATACACAATCGGATCCACCAGACGGCATACTGCTCTGCCGCGAAACGCTCCTGACATTCATGGCTTCCAACGTCTCTAACATCTTTTACTCGGTCTGTATCAAAGCTTATAGGGTCAACGAGATGTTTTCTATTGTAAGTGTCGGTTATGGTAAAAATCAAGGGAAAAAAATTCACAGTAATCTTAAGAGAGGAGCTTGAAAGTGGCTATTCAGCTCAATGCCTGGAACTTCCTGGAGCGTTAAGCGAAGGCGACAGCCGCAAGGAAGCACTTGCCAACATTAAAGAAGCCATCGAAGGTTACTTGGAAGTTTTCCCAGAAGAAGTTTACCTGCTTAAACGCAAAAGAGAGTTCGTGGAAATAACTGTCTGAAAAGCTGCCGTCTGTCTCTTGGCGGGAAATCATAAAGCTCTCGCTAAAGCCAAATTTACCGTTGCCGGCCAGAAGGGGAGCCACATATTTTTAGCTGATGGAAAACACAAACTCACCGTTCCACGCCATGACTCAGTCAAAAAAGGAACGCTTCTAGCCATAATACAACAAGCCGGGTTAACAAAGGATGAATTTATTGAATTGCTCAAATGAAAGGCGGTTGGAGGCTTCGGCGAGATTTGGACCCGCCACCATTACCTAACAAAGGGCATCCCCCCAAATTGGTCAAAATTGATCAATACCACGGAAAAAGTTATGTTGAAGCAGCCCAATCACAAAAAAAGGAAAAACTGTAGAAATTAGAGAATTCTCCACTGAAAGGGTTAATATAGAGTTAAGTCACGCTATTTTACAAGAGCTGTGGGATTTGTGTTCAAAAGTGTGGGATTAGTCGCCCGCTACGATAAGAAACCAGCTTTGAAACTTACAGAAGAGTTGGCGGAGTATCTTTCAAAGAAAGGATTGAAGGTTTACATAGAAGATACACTGGCAGATAAAGTCACCACCACGCAGCAAGAGATGGTTCCCCTCTCGCAGATGAAAACAGACTTCTTGATTACAATCGGCGGCGACGGAACAATATTGCGAACGTGCATAGGCCTCGCTAAGCCTGAACCGCCAATTTTAGCTATAAACATGGGACTCCGGGGGTTTTTGACTGAAGCGGAGCCGAAAAACGCTTTTGAAGCGGTAAATAAAATTCTTAGCGGCGATTACAAGATAGAAAAATGTGCAAAGCTATCTGTGGTTGCGGGCGAAGATAGATTGCCTGATGCCTTAAATGACGTTGTTATTTCTGCGGGTGAACCTTCAAAAATACTTTATACTCGGATATGTAAGGATGGCAAGCCGATTCTTAATTGCCAATCAGACGGTTTGATTGTGGCCACCGAAACGGGTTCTACCGGTTACTCTTTTTCTGCAGGCGGACCAGTTTTAGACCCCGCGCTGGGTGCTTTTGTTTTAACGCCTATTTGCTCGTTAACCGTGTTCCACCCGCTTGTTTTCCCCGCAAACTCCACCATCACCTTCAACGTAATTAGGGCGGAGAAAATCCTTGTTCTCATAGATGGAAAATACCATAAGCAAGTAAACTGCAAGGAGCCAACCTTAGAAATCAAAGTATCCAAAAACGTAACTTCCTTCATAAGGTTTGAAACCGACTTTTACGACCGACTGAAAAGCCGGCTACTTTTTAAGGGAACAGAATGAAAACTCAGAAAGAGCGGCCAGGCAGACGAGTCATTGTTCTAGACACTTCTGCTTTCTTGGCGGGCTATGACGCGTTCTCTGTAAGCGAAGAGCAAGTTACGGTTCCCAAAGTTGAAGAAGAAATAAGAAGAAACTCGATGGTTTTGGTTAGATTTTCAACGGCAATAGAGAGCGGAAAGGTAAAGGTTAAGGCTCCTTCGGAAGAGTTTTTGATTAAAATAAAAGCATCTGCAAACAGGGTTGGGGACTCATTTAAGTTATCGGAAACTGACATGCAGCTTTTAGCTTTGGCCTCAGAGTTGAAGGCTGCCGGCTATCTGTCTCAGATTGTTACCGATGACTATTCAATTCAGAATGTAGCGACGCAGATGGGAATCGATTTTTTGGCGCTGGCGACTTTTGGTATAAAGCGGCTTTTAGAATGGGTAAGGTATTGCCCGGCGTGTTACCGAGAGTACCCCGCCGACTACGCATCTAAGGAGTGCCAAGTTTGTGGAACACAACTGAAGCGAAAGCCCCGCAGAACAGTGAAAAAAGTAAAGACAAAAGGTTAGCTTTCTTTCGCAACCTCGTTAATTGTATCTTCAACTATATCCAATGCCGCTGCAAGCATGTCAGTTTGTATAGTAAGCGGTGGAGCTATCCTAAGCGTTGACGAACCGCAAGTAACAACTGCTACTCCCCGTTTCCATGAACGCAAAATAACCTGAGAAGCCTTCTGCGGCGCATGCTTTCTTGTTTCTTTGTCTTCAACAAGTTCAACTCCGATCATCAGACCCTTTCCACGCACATCCCCAACTATGCCGCAAGTCACAGAAAAGTCCTCCAATCTTTTCATCGCGTAAGCGCCTTGCTTGTTGGCGTTATCGAGCAACTGCTGATCTTTAATTATGTCTAAGACCGCGTTTGCGGCAGCGCATGATAGTGGGTTTCCTCCAAACGTACTTGCGTGCGAGCCACTCGTCCAATCCATAATTTTTGCTTTAGCAATTGTAGCGCCGATTGGCAAGCCGGAAGCTAAACCTTTTGAAGTGCAGATTATGTCTGGTTCGAGACTCCAGTGTTCAACGGCGAACCATTTTCCCGTTCGGCCCATGCCAGATTGTACTTCATCGTCAATTAGCAGTATTCCGTTTTTGTCGGCGATTTTCTTTAGTTTTGGGAAGAACTCGGCTGGAGGAACTATGTAGCCGCCTTCGCCCTGGATTGGTTCAAAGAGGATTGCCGCCACATCTTCAGGAGGCATAAACTTTTGAAGTACTTGCTCTTCAATGAAGTCTGCACACCAATAGTTACAGCTTGGCTGCTCCAACTTGAATGGGCATCGGTAGCAATAGGGGTAAGGGACATGAGTTACGCCAGGCATGAAGGGAGAAAAATGGCTTCTTTGCGCCGGTTTACTGCTGGTAAAAGCTAACGAACCCATAGTTCGCCCATGAAAAGCGTTGATGAATCCAATAAATAATGGTTTGCGCGTGTGCCATCTAGCAAGCTTTACCCCTGCTTCGATTGCTTCGGTGCCGCTGTTGCCAAAGTAGACCTTTTTCTCAAATTCGCCAGGAACAATTTTCACCAACTTTTCTGCCAGGCTGATTGCTTCTTTGTAGTAAAAATCAGTGTTAGAATAACTAAGAAAACGGTCACATTGGCTTTTTATGGCTTCAACCACGCGTGGGTGACTATTGCCAACGTTCATGCAGCATATGCCGGAGTTTAAGTCGATGTATTCGTTTCCGTCAACGTCCTTAACTGTGCAATCATTTGCTGACTCAACAACCATAGGGTAATACCGCGTGTAAGATGGCGAAACAAACTGCTCATCCATCTGAACAAGCTCTCTAGCTTTAGGGCCAGGCGGAGAAACAACAATTTTTGGATAATCGACCATTTGGAAATGACTCCGGTTAAGCGTCTAGGAAAGATGCAATATTAACCTTTACGCACGGAGAATGTGAGGCTGGCTAAAGAAGCAGCAGAAGCAAAATCAAAATTAACCCTTCTAAACCGAAGATTGGGAACACCATTTGCTTTGCTCTTCGAAGAGTTTTGTCTACCAGGGTAGACATCGCCTGCAGATGGGTTTCCCCTATAACTCTGACATTGGAAACAACAAGGTGGACGGCTCCAGCTTTGGATGACTCTAAGGTGGACTCTGCCTTTTTGGCGACATCACAGATGTATCCAATAAGAACTTCTTGATTCATCACTTCACCGACGGGATGGTAACCCCGCCGCACACTGCGCCCAGACGATAGCGCGCTTACTGCATGAGTGTCTGTGGTGAAAACTTCGCTCTCATCAAATCCAGCGGAGGTTAAGGCGGCAAGGATTTTCTCTCTCAAACCCGAAATCATGTTGTTGCCGTCGATTACCACGTAAGCGGTTTTCTGTGTGCCAACCTGAATAACTGTCGCTGTGATGCCTCCTGCGCCCATGCCTTCTTTTAGGGTGAACTCTTTGGGGTAAACGGTGGCTGCTCCCACCATAAACCGCTCGGTCGGCAACGAAACCGCTTTCTGTAGGCACTTGGAAGCCGCGGTTTGCAGAGCACCGACGTACTTCTCAACCTCAACCACGTCAGTGATGCTGTTGTGGGTGTTAGTGACTATTGCTGACTTTAGCCCCATCTTGGATGCCATCTCATTAACCATGCGTCCTAACTCTTGGGGCAAGTCTTCAGTAGTTTTTGGTGCAAGGGAGAAAGAGACAAAGGCGGTGTCGCCGAAAATTTGGCAGGATGCAGAGGCGACGTCCTCAGTGGCTCTGACGCAGGGTGAAGCTAAGTCTGCTGTTGCTGTAAACTTGGCTGAAGCAATGACCTGCGAGATTATTTTGTGGTTTTGCGCTTGAGAGGCTAAGTCAAGCTCGTGACCAAGAATACCCAGGGGAACGCAGGCGTTGCAACCATATTCCTTCTCGAAATCCTGCTTCATCAGCGACGGCAAGAGGCTGCTGCCGATGTTTTTGAATGGGCCAGGATGCACCTGTGGAACGATTATGGCTGCTTTAGGTTTGGATGCATCGAACTTGAGAAAATTAACTTCGATGTCAGCGTTTTCGCCAGTTTTTTCAAAAAGGTCTTCAAGAGGCTCGTTTAGCGAGGCTACCCAGTTAAGCATGAAGGCTCTAAACAGCGGCAAAGAATGTATTGAATAGGTTTTGCCCAGACGCTCCAAAGAGGACATAAAAACAAAAACTGCGACACATGCGACTACTGGAAAAATGATTATTAGAGGTGAAATCTGAATAAGGTTTATCGTTGGAATGCTACTCCAGAAAACAACAAACGCGACTATGCAGAGGACTGGGTTAATCAAAACTGCCGTGAGGTTTTTCCAAGTAGCCGCTGACGAGGTTGCAGTGAACACGACAGTTCTTAGTGTAACGACGGCGGCGTAGCCGACAAGGCAAAGTTTGACCCAGATTAAAGAGCCAAAGGGAAAGCTAAAGGCGAGTCCTATGAGGATAAAAATGAGCCAGAAGACCCAGCCTACTAGTGAAAGCACCAAAGTTCGCCGCAGCGAAAAAATCAGGTCCCGCCTGAGAAGCAACTGGGTAATTATCAAATCAGCAGCTATTGTTAAAACGAGAAGTGAAATGCCAAAGGCAAAAGAGCCAAGTAGCCCATCCCTGGAGGAAACAAAGAACGCTGAGAGACCTGCTATGATGCAGAGGGCGGCGACGGCTACGACGGCTGTTTTGAGTGATGGAAGAGAAAACATGGAGGTGTAATGTTTTGATGCGCTGTCTATTGAGCTGTTAAGTTGACTTTTGCTCTCCATGTTTCCAACTCGGTTAGGCTTCCTTATGGGATTAGGGAGGCTTATTAAAATTTAGCCTACACGAAGCTGCATGTCTCAGTTTTAAGGCAGGAAACACAAATTTTTTTGCAAACCAAAAAGTATCGATTAGCAATTTAGCATAAACAAGTTAAAGCGCCATTGGGCAAAACGCCGCTTTGAGGTTTTTGGCAGGAAGTAAACATGCCTTTTGGAAGGGAACTGTTTTATCTTTAGAATGACAATTGTATTAGTTTGCGAAGTCTATGGCAGATCAAGATTTGCCCCTCTCGATATTTCATATGTTGGAGAGGAACGTGGGCAAGAAAATCAGGGTTATTATAGATCCAGCTTACGGTTTTGAAGGCATCTTAGCCGCCGTGACGCATGACCCATCAGGAATTTGGCTTTCAGACGCAGAAGCGATTGTTTTGAGATCAACTATTGCTCAGCCTATCCCGCAAGTTGCAAGTCGAGAAGAAAGAAGCGAGCTATTTCTTCATTTAAATTCGGTTCAAAGAATAGAAGTATTACACGCCACTGCACCGAGGCGGTAAAGGCAGCGTTTAACTGTCTATAACTATTTTTATTACAACTGAAAGAACTATCAATGAGACCGCAAAGACGACAAGCAGTTCAGGTCTAATTTTTATTCCTTCAGTCTCTTCCTCAAAGAACCTCAGCAAACCTGCACTTGCTGCTGGCATTGGACCTGTATCTTTCTTCTTTCTTCCTAGTGCTCACCAAATATCCCTGCCCTTTCAATGTATTATTTGCATTAATTAATGTTACGCAGATTCCAAAATGTTTTAAGGTACTAAATATTTAACTTGCCCAAAGTTAAGAGTACCCTAAATCTGGTGAGTCTATGCAATATAAAAGAATTTCAAGACATGATGCGGCAGCTATATTTCAAAAGAGACACAGAACGCGGAATAGACGGAACATACAATTGGCTTGTTGATGAGGTTGCAGAGTTAGGGGAAGAATTGAAAAAAGGAACAGATCAAGAGGCTACTGAGAAAGAATTTGCGGATGTAATTGCGTGGCTTGCGTCTCTTGGCTAACATAATAGGAATCGACCTTGAAAAAGCAGCCATCAACAAATACAACCATAAATGCCCAAAATGCCAGCAATCACCCTGCCAATGCACATTTTAACAAACTAAGCGTTTCTGCCCTAAACCTGTAGACGACCCAATAAGAGGGTCTACGTCCTTTACGGTGAACTATACCTTCGTTTTCAAGAAGACGCAAATGATGCATGACAACACTGTAAGATAAAGAGGATTCCTTTGCAATTCTTACCGCACTATATGGCTGGTTCTCGAGAGCTTCCAATATTTTGGTTCTGGCTTTAAGACCGCTATTTACGTTTCTTATATTTTTCAAGTAAGCGTTCGGATGCAAAGTTTCCTTTATGCTATTCACCGATTAATAAACAGCGGTTTACATTGAAAAGCTTTAGGTTAATTAAAATCAAAAAGTTTAGCTTGTTTGGGTTTTTTGTTATCGAACATGGAAGCTATCTCTTCTTTTATAAGATCCATGCGTTGGGTGTAATAGTTGGGTAAGCCATATGTGTCAACAAGTTGCTGAGCTGCCACAAGATACTTCTCTATGCCACCACGATAAACGGTAAGAGTCAGCTTTCCACCGCAGAATGGGCATTTCCCTTTGAGAGGCAGTCGACGGAACTTTTTGTTGCATGATTTGCACCTAAACGCTTGCGTTGAGAAAGCACGTAAATTCCCTGCTATGTCTCTGATGAAATGGGTGGTTAAAACTTTCAAAGCGACGCGTTCGACGTCTACAGCGTCAATTTTTTCGCCTAGCTCCAGTTGCATGTTGAGTTTTTCAATCATAGATTTGAATTCTTTGTAGGCGCTGTTAGCGTTGCCGAGGTTTATGTTTGTAACGGGAGTGGTGTATTGGAAGCCTTCAAACTGGGCTTCAGTTCCAAGCCTATGACTGATGACATCCATAATTGAACTCACGGGTCTAGCTTCGGCTTTCTCCAGAGTTTTTTGGTAAAATTCAAGCGGATAAGAAGCGTCAACGTCAAAATCATGCGCTTGCCTCTGCACTTCCTTGGTGTTAACAAACGGAATTAAAAGTATAGGAGCATCCATAATTCCGCCGATCTGAGCAGGCAAATAGACACGAGAAAAGTTCAGAAGCGTATCCAACGCCAGCATAATCGCGTCTTCATCACCGTCACAGTCCCGGCGTTTGGCTGAGTGCCAAATCGGATGAGCATAAATCAGGTTACGATCCGTGTAACCAACAATGCGACCTAAAATGCAAGCGCACGTGTGGGGGGCTAAACCAAAAACCAAATGCCCAACGAGGTCTTCTGGCTTCTTAACGTTATAGTAAGGTGGAAGCTTGTAGACTCTTGCGAGCAAATCGTCAATGAAAGCCGCGATCTGAATAAAGTATTCCCCTGCCTTGCTAGGGAATCACAATATCCTGAACCTTGAGCTCACAAACCTGATTAGGATCAGTCAAAGATGCGCCGTGTGTGTCGTAGCTGTATCCTAACTGCCTAATCTTTTCTACGGGCACTCCAACTTCGGCAGGCGTAAAATGCGTTAAAGGAGCGTTGGTGGCGTCAAATCGGATTGTGCCATCCTTGTAAACAGATAAGCCATATTTAGCTCGCAAAATTCCTTTTTCGACTATTTCAGGAGTTTTGTCTAGGTTCGTTAAGCCTTTGACGCCTCTTAGAATTTTCGGAGCTGGATAACCAAGCGACTTGCACGCGTCATCTACCATTTCTTTAAAGTTAACTGGTTGCCGCTGGTATTGAACTCCTTCTGTTTTACAGGTGGGGCAACTGTTATCTTTTACAGCCTTGCCGCAACGAGGACAACTTTTTTCAGCAACAGTGTCGCATCCGCAGTTGAAGCATTTTACCCTTAAAGTGTAAGTTTTACAGTTAGGGCACTTCCTCTTAACCATGTCGACAAACACAGGACCCTGCTTTGCAGCTTCCAAAAGGTCTCTATGTGAACCGCCAGCTAAGCTTACTGGAAAAAGAACATGAACAAGAGGCTTCATTTCCCGCCTTTTAGCCTTCTCAGGCCTTCCCATGCGGGCACCTACAAAGGTCGGTGCTTTGTCCTTAACTTGCACTCCTGAAAGCATGCTGATTGCCTCGAAGACAGAAGTAGTCTGAGTGCCCTCAATCGTATTTGTGGTGCCGCAGCCAAGACAGAACGCTAAAGCGGCGGCATCCTCGCCTTCCAGCAAAATCCTATTACTAATTAGTTTATGAGGAGCAAAGATCAATCTAAGTAACCTTACAACATTTTCATTGGCTTCGCCGAAAATTTTGCAAACGCATCCATCTGCCAAGGCGACTTCGCAGGAACCCAGCCATTTTTTCAGCACCTCAACTTCTTGAACATTGGTTAAGCTTGCCCAAAAGAATGTACGGGCGGGGTGCAAAGGTATGCCCATGCGAAGGCTGAGAAGTATTGCCTCTTTAGTCGTTGGTTTATTTCTAAAGGGGTCATCTAGAAAGCTTTTGAGCCTTTCCGCAGAAACCTGAGTGGCATTTGCCGCTTTCGCAGAATCTGAGCTAAATTTTTGGGTCAGAGCGCCCTGTAGGTCTTTAACCCACCATTCCTCCACGTATCCCGAGGGAGGAAGCCCCTTGCTGGTATAGAGAAAGTCGCCAAAACTAATCAGGATGTCCCCTAGAAACAAGATTTTTTGGACCTTGCCTTTTATCTCCGGAAAATTTTCCATTGTTACTCGAACTACAGAATTATCCTTCAACAAAACAATGGGGGACTCAATAGTATCCACAGGAAGCGTAACGCAGCCTTTTCCTGGAAGCTCTAAGCGCATTTGGGTGCCTGCCGCAAGAAAATTCTCAACAACAAGCATAGTGGCGGGGTGGATGCCTACAGCTGAAAGGCCTGTGTTTCGTGATCGGCCATACCTTAATCTGAAGCCGCCTCGTCTTGAGGGGAAAGCGAAAATTGGTCGTCCCGCAATCACATCGTCCATAAAGCCGCCTGATTTCTTTTCAGATTTCTTTTTGAAATCTTTTAGCCAATCCCAGCCTTGGAAACCGATCTTATCGATAATCACGAAAACTTTTTGGGCCCGTCCAACGATGCCGTCGTTTACCACGCGAAGGGCGCCGCCTCTGACGCGGTTAGTTTCTACTCTTGGGAGGTTTCTGTAGGAGGAAACTTCAACTGGGTCTGATTCAGTTCCTGTGCATTCGACTGGAATGAGGTTAAGCGCCCTCCTTAATTCCTCGTCAGGAATGTGATATTGGAAACGGCCAACTGATCGTTCATATAATCGCAATTCTTCTATGAAGCGGGAGATTTCCTCCTCCGTCGGCTTGTACTTATCCAAGCCAAGCTGGGTCCGCACGAAGTCTCCCACGACTAAAGTTAACGCTTGGTCTGTTCCACCCGCTGACCTTATTGGACCTGCAAAGTAAATAGCCAGGTAACGTGTCCGATCGGCGTTAGTTTTTATTTTTACGTGAGCTATGCCTTGTATTGGCGCTGCGGTTAAGCCTTCAGTGAAAATTGCCAGGGCAGTTCGTATTGCCTGCTCAGCCGCTTTTTCAGGTTCCATGTGACCAAATTTGCCTAGGACGGTTTCTTCAGCAACTTTGAATGCGATTTCTTCTCTTTGCATTTTAGTGCTTAATTCTCTGATGCTGAGCGCAACGCCTTTGGGTCCAACTAGCCCTTCCACTAAGTCAGCAATGTCTTGGGCAATAATGCACTCAGTTTTCAACGCGGGGTCAAAGCCTTCTGATCTAGCGCTGTCGCTTAACGCATACAATCGCTTGAGCTCATTTCCCATTGTGTCAACGTAGTTTTGATAACCCTTGCTGATATTCAAAGTGCAGCTTCCAGTGGCAACATATAGAGTAATGGGTTATTTTGGCTTTCTTAAAATTAAACGGAAATCTAATCCCAAGTCTGCCAAGCATTAAACCTTAATGCTTTTGATTGCCTTAATGATTTCAGAGATCCTTTGTTTAGCATCACTTGACTCAGTAACATTGCCGGTGACGATTATGTCTGCTCCTGCAGATACAGCAGCTACGGCTTGCTCTTTAGTTCTTATTCCTCCGCCCACTATGAGTGGAATTTCAATCACATGCTTAACTGCGTGGATCATTTCTGGGGGTACGGGATTTGCTGCTCCAGAACCGCCTTCCAGATAAATGAAGCGCATCCCAAGGTATTGGCCTGCAAGGGCATGAGCGGCTGCAAGTTCAGGCTTAGAGTAGGGCACCGAGATGGCTTTTCCTACAACACCTGCAGTGCCGCCGTCTCCAACAATTATGTAACCCATGGAAATAGGTTCTAAACCGTACTTTTTGACGAGCGGTGCGCCAAGAATCTGAGCGCCCATAAGAAAATAAGGATCAACCGAATTCAGAAGCGACATAAACCATATGGCGTCGGCGTAACTGCTAATTCCAGTTATGTTGTTTGGGAACAGTATTGTAGGAATTTTTACTGCGGACTTTATGTTCTTTACTACGTCGTCAAGGTGGGCTTGAGAAGCAAATGTTGAGCCTCCAATCATTATGGCGGCGGTTCCGCTATTTGCAGAATTTTCAGCAATGCGTGAAGCTTGTAGGGCTGACACTTTTTCTGGGTCGATTAGCGTTATGTGGATTGATCCTTCGAGCTTTTATTTTTTCGAGTAAGTACTTTTCGATAGGCCCTAGCAAAGCTATTATCCTTCGATTATTCTTTTTTTACGTTGGTTATAGGTGTTCTTTTTGTAGAACCATAAACCCGGTCTGTGAGCATACAGTAAACGTCAACTTCGCCTTGCGCTGGTTTAACGGGGAATTCTTCTTTAAGACCACAACTACTGCATTGTGCAACGGAATGACCACCGTCTTCTCTGGATATTTCAACTTTTACCGTTTCTTTTCCGCATTTTGGGCAAGAGAAGAATTTAGGTAAACGTTTCTTAGGAATATGAACTACTTTTTTCCTTCTTCGCCCCAAATAACAGCCTTCTAAATTGATGATAATGTTGAATGATATTTATGCTTGTCCTTAAATACTTGCCTAGAAACCAAGAATATGAGGCTGCGTGAAAGCCAAGTGAAATTAACGCCTTCTGTCTTAGAAATGGATTTCTCAGAAGCTCAAAAAAGAATTTGCCGCTTCATTAAAGAGTACGTGGAAAACGCTGGGGCAAAAGGCATAGTACTGGGTCTTTCAGGGGGAATCGACAGTGCAACAATTGCAGCACTTTCAAGTCTTGCAATAGGCGGAGACAACGTGTTGGCTCTGATGCTGCCGGAAAAAGAAAACTTTAACCAAAAAGACATCGACGATGCAAAAGTAGTTGCAGACAAATTTAAATTGCAAACACAAATCTGTGACATGTCAAATGTTTTAGAAGGCTTCTACAACAGCATTCCAGCGTTTGAGCCAAAAGACAGGCTTTGTAAGGGCAACATTAAAGCAAGAACTAGAATGATTTACCTCTACTATTACGCTAACAAACTTAACAGAATCGTTTGCGGAAGTTCTGACAAATCAGAGACAATGATGGGCTACTTCACTAAGTGGGGAGACGTCGCCTCCGATATAACGCCAATTATGGATTTATACAAAACACAAGTTCGCAAACTCGCAATTCATTTAGGAATCCCAGAGGAGCTTGCATTAAAGCCTTCTACACCGGCGCTTTGGCCCAACCAGACTGCAGAAAACGAGCTTGGAATCAAATATGAAACCTTAGACCTAATTCTTTATGGGATAGAACGGTTTATGACTACTGAAGAGATTGCAAGTCAACTAAGCATTGAGAAGTCTATCGTTGACAAGGTTAAGATCAGATGGCTCGCAAATGAACATAAAAGAAGAATGCCATTACCCCCCAAAATTGGATATAGAACTGTGGGAAATGATTTTAGGCTTCCCAGACATACCTATTGAAAAGTGGAAACAACATGAAAGACAAGATAAAACTTGCCCTTGCCCAAATAAGCAGTAAACGAGAAAACAAAGAGGCAAATCTACAGAAAATAGAAACATTAACCTGCAAAGCCAAAGAGCAAGGGGCAGATTTAGCCATTTTCCCTGAGATGTCATTAACTGGCTACGTGGTTAGAGATCAATTCTACGAGTTAGCTGAAACAATCCCCGGACCCACAGTTGAGAAAGTGGAGGCGTTGGCAAAGAAGACAGGGATGCATGTTATTTTTGGGATGCCGGAGTTAAGCGAAAAAACAAAAGCCACAATCTTTAACACCGCCGTCTTTGTTGGTCCAAAAGGTTTAATCGGTAAATACCGAAAAATGTATCTGCCAACTCACAGCGTGTTTGAAGAGAAAAGGTACTTTCGCCCAGGTTATGAGACAGCCGCGTTTCAAACCGATTTGGGCAACATTGGCTTATGCATTTGCTATGACATTTTCTTCCCTGAAGTGCTTAGGCTTACCCGTTTGAAGGGAGCACAATTAATCGTCTGCATATCCGCATCTCCAGCTGTACGAAGAAGCTACTTTGAAACTTTAACTTGCGCCAGAGCAATAGAAAACACGGCTTACCTCGCTTACGTGAACCTTGCTGGCGTTCAAGATGGCTTGCAATTCTGGGGAGGAAGCCGACTTGTTAGTCCAACTGGAGATGTTCTTGCGAAGGCAAAGTATGATGAGGAGGATTTTGTCACCTGTGAGGTAGATTACAGTGACCTGAGAACGGCAGAAACATTCATCCCCACCCTAAAGGACCTTAGACCTGAACTTTTTGATAAACTAAAAGAGTACTCAGAAGGTCTATAATTCGAAAAGGCGATTGCAAAGCTAAGCAAGGGAAATCACAAAGACATCACAAGCCTATCACAATGCTGTGATATCAAGTGACTTGATGGTAAATCACCGTGATTTTAATGTGACAACATGACGTCACGCTACCAATTTGAGTTTATTATTAGCCTTTTGGCATAAAAAAGTGAATTGATGAATGTTTCAACAGAAGCTGGCAATGATAATAAGTGAGTTTTAAAATAGCTTGTTAAAGCATGAATATCGGTTAGGAGCGACTTTGAAAAACTGCATTTTTGTTTAAAATTCACGGTAAAGCCAGCACCAGATATCGAATAATTTTGCCATTTATCTGTTAATCGCACTTATTAATTGGCTAATTGAATAAAAACACTCACATTCACCGTATTTTGATGATTAACTCGTTTTTCGCGGCATTTATGACCGTCTGATAAAGTGGTTTTGCTTGGGCAAGACTTAAAAACTCGACTCAGTATACAAAAGCGTATCCATTTAGGCTACGGAGATGACAGCGAGTTTGAAGCTAAAAGACGGCGTTCAAGCATGGCTAAACGGGGCATTAAACGACCCCATTGTAAAAATATTGGCTAAAAACAGCCAATTAACCAAAACACAACTTGAAACACTGCTAATAGACATTTTAGCCGAGAACATCTCGGGCAAACAGTTAAAGTACGATGAAAAAGCCGATTTAAGACTAACTAAGGCTAAAATAAGCCGCGGCTCCTTTAACAGGACGTTAAAACAGTCTAAAGAAAACGTGATAAAATCAATCTACACGGTACTACTTTTAGGATATTTAGGAGTGTTTGACAGCACAACTCTTGACCCATATCTCGAAATAGCCAATAAACTGCACCAATATGTGGAGGCACACCAAGAGGCACCCGACAAGGAGGAGGAGCTAAAAGACCATCTAAAAGTCATAGAAATCATTCGGGAAGAGCTTGAAACAAGCCTAAAACGGCTTTCTAGTCCATCAGAAGAGCACTTGTGACGTCACAAATCACAGATAAAACCGAGTATTTTTAAATATCAAAGGAAGTACGGAAAGTCAAAATATAAAGGTCATTTACAAGTCTTAATTTTAAAAATAACCTCAAATCACAGCTATACTATTGAGAGATGAATGCGAAGATAGTAGAGGAAAATAGTTGTGACATGTGATATCATGACAAGCATGGCGATAACGTCACCGTAAACCTTAAAAAGTCCATGGATTACTGTGATGTGTGATGCAACTGATTAAATCACGTGCAAGTCACAGGGATGAAAAATCACGGTTGATTTTGTAACGATAATTTTGGGCGTTTTGCTTACCGTGACCGTCGCAGCAACAGTCGAATATTATAGGCAAATACGTAAGGCACAAAAAGAGTATGAGAAAGCCAAAGGTGTTGTTGAAGACATAGTTCTTAGTTTTAACCGAGATCTCAAGCGTGGAGCCGACAAACTAGATTTAATCGCGTTCAAAATAGAAGGAAACTTGGCCAAAGCGGACACCAGCCTAAAAAAAGTAGACACTTTAGAAAAAAGGCTATTGCCTATCGAAAATCAAATGGGCACTATTTCACAGACGGTTTCACAGAGTACCAATAAAATTCTCTCAGGATTAACAGATTTGGAATCTAAAATTAGAGATATTGAAGGGGCACAAGAGACGTTAAAATTGAAGATAACAGGCTTTGAAGAGCAAATTCAAAAGTTCAACGTTACTCCAGAAATCAGCGAAACCGTCATCCCAATTAAACGTGACAAAGCAATGGCCTCATTAACAGACACAGAAATCACAGTGCTGGAAATGTTATCTTCAGAGGGACCCAAAACAGCGCCAGAAATCAAAGACAGAGTTAAACTTAGCAGAGAACACACAGCAAGACTAATGAAAAAACTCTATGAAGAAGGATACTTAGAACGCGAAGTAGGCAAAATACCCTTCAGATACAGCATCAAAAAAGAGATGGAAAAGATACTGAAAAAGTCCGAGAGCAGCCCCTCGGCATAAACCGCAAAGAAAGCGTCTCGTGACTGCCCAACCGACAAGAGTTATCCTGTCTCTACCATAGCGGTAAGTGTATGTTCCTTTTCAGGCATCCACGCCAACAGTTCTACTCAAATTGTACTTACCTAAATTCGCGCTAAATACTTCTTAACCCAACAAAATTTATTTCAGTTTACTTCTCTTAGCAACTCAAGTCACTTTATTCTTTGTTTTATAGTTGCCTGAGAAATATTCGCTGTTTTGTACTTTAAGCTATTTGGCCCACCGGTCCTTAACAGCATACCTTTACTTGTCATCCTGGAAAGATAAGTGGAAACGGTACTAAGACTGACGGGTTCCTTAAGTTCCTGTTCATAAACAGACTGGATGTCCTTTGAAGAAAACCAAATCAAGGGAAAACTTTTCTGAATCACTGACTGAACTTTTTCGAAGCGTGAAAGTACACGATTTTGCAAGGACGCTCCTGTGCCCGTGGTTGGACCCTCGCCTGGTGCGCCGCCTAGCAATTCAACAAGATCTAAGAGTCGTAGAGCTTTGTCGCGGGTAACTTGACCCTCGAAAGCAATAGTATATCGATTTCCATCGCTATCGAACAGCTCAACACGCATTTTACGAGCTGGCATTTAGTGTACACCACGAGGGTTGCTTCACAACTTTATACTTCACAGCTTATAGCTGTTATGGTGAATGATGAAATATAGAAAAAGCAGAATACAGCTTATTATAATTAAATAGCCACAATTTTCATTCTTTTCAGCATAACGGACTTCACAGTAAATTAGATTAGCTGGATAATTAAGGTTCTTGCCTGGTTCCGCTTTTCCAGTAGAAGCGTAGGGGTGGCTTGTTAACAGTAAAGAGACAAGAAAAAAGTAATTTGAGGCAAAAGCAAACTGATTAAGCAGCAAATTTAATGATATTTCACATGTATTCACAATTTTGTGAACCAAAAATGGGTGTGAGCTAAAGAAATTTATGGAAAGTTCATCCTAACTTGGAATTTAGAGAGATTATTGTCAATAAAACTTTGTTTCCGTTTCAATAAAGACAAATTACCATGGTAAAAATCATCTAACAGGCACCCCTGTGTTTCCTGTCGAAGTCTTCAAGCAAAAAAGAAGTAAAGAAATCTTAGGAAAAATATTTGCAGTAATCTTATCTAAAAATTTGGATAACAACTATTAATATATCAAAATATTATTAATACCTTAGAGTATATTACCTAATTATAGTAAATAGTTGTTCTTTACGTTAATTCACAAATTTTTTCCAGTAGAAACTTTGGGGTGTGCCTTGTTCTTAATTTGCTCAATTGTTATCAGATGTTTTCATTGTTTTTTAGGATAGTTGTGCTTTAGAACCATTTTTTTGTACTGATTCCTTTATCTGTTCCAGACGAAATAAGGGTTGAGCCTCTGAAAACTAGGGGATTGGAGAAATGGGAAATTCAAACGTATTAGATGATGTGTTCGAGAGTTTCGTTAATGGGGTTCGGCTGTTTAAGGACAGAGAGGTTCTCAGACACGATTATCTTCCCGAAAAATTACCGCACAGAGAAGACCAAATAAAATTATTAGGACAAACAGTCGCGCCAGTTCTAAAGGATGCAAGATGTTCAAACATTTTTATTTATGGAAAAACTGGGACCGGAAAAACAGCGGTTACAAAATACGTCTTAAGCCATCTAGAATCGAAAGCAAAGGAATATGGTGCGCCCGTAAAGTTTTGTTACATAAACTGCCGAATGACTGGTTCAGAATACCGAGTTTTCGCAAGCCTAAGCCAAAACCTTGGTATGTCAATCCCTTTTACAGGCTTATCTGTTGGTGAAGTGTTTGATAGGTTCAGAGCAGGTTTAGATTCTTCGAAAATAATTTTCATAATAATTCTCGATGAAATTGATGCCTTGATCAAGGACCGCGGAGACGCTTTCATGTATGAGTTAACAAGGATAAATGAAACTCTAAGTAAAAGCAAAGTTTCAATAATCGGCATATCAAATGACCTGCGCTTGAAGGAGTTTTTGGATCCTAGAGTTTTTAGTTCTCTTAGCGAAGAAGAACTAGTTTTCAGGCCATATGACGCAGCTGAACTTCGAAACATTCTTCTTGAACGCTCAAAATTATCTTTCCAAGAAGGCGTTTTGTCTGATTCCGCATTAAGTATTTGCTCAGCTTTGGCTGCTGCAGAACATGGCGATGCAAGGCGAGCTTTGGATTTGTTGCGTGTTGCTGGAGAAGTTGCTGAGCGGCAAGGTGCCAAGTTGATTACAGAAGAGCATGTGCGTCAGGCAGAGAAGCATATTGAGCATAACCGAGTGGTTGAAGCGCTCAAAAATTTAACATTGCATTCAAAACTGGTGCTTCTTAGCGTTTATCACTTAAACAAACCAAGTGCTACCACAGGCGAAATATACGACGTTTACAATGAACTGTGCGGCGAAATGGGTGCTGGTCTTCTGACACAACGCCGATTAGGCACGCTAATTAACGAGCTTGATTCCATGGGGCTTGTGAACGCGAAGGTTGTAAGCATGGGGCGGTATGGCAGAACCAAAAAAATCAGGCTTGAAATTTCAAGAAGCCTCATAAAGGATGTATTTGGCAACGATAACAGATTTAGTAGCCTGCTCAATTATTCCCTGCAATCCTCGCATAAAGGCTCAAATGGTACTAGCTAAACCCTCTGAGAAAATTAGTTAAATGAGAGAACAGTAGTCTCCAGCGTTTGCAAGTTTACCACTGGAACTTTTCCCGGCGTAGGAACCAACCCTAATTTCTCCATGTAATCGGTCTGTTCTTGCCAGCCGCCTGAATTCACAACCAACACTCCGCGGTAATTGCAGTAACCTAAAACGTGAATATGCCCCGCATGAAAGATGTCTGGAACTCTATCGATGACCAGGTAATCACGGTTTTCTGGAGACAACATGGTTTTTCCACCATAAACTGGCGCTAAGTGGCGACTTTGCATAAGTAGCCTCATTGCTTTTTCTGGGTGATCATGATCCATTCCAGGCAGAACAGCGATAATATCGTCTAAACTGCGGCCATGATACATTAAAACTTCTACTCCGTGTAGACTTAACAGGCATGGGCTTCCAACAGAGTGAATGTTCTTTTTACCTTGCATTCCCGTCAAATAGCCTTCTGGTATGGCAGGTTGGGGTAAAGCTTTGCGTGACGCATCATGGTTGCCTGGGGAAATAATTATTTCAATGTATTCAGGGATTTTTTCCAGATATTTCGCGGCAAAATTGTATTGTTTATGGACGTCTCGTATGGATAGTTCTTTTGCTTGGTTGGGGTAAACTCCAACTCCGTCAACAATGTCGCCTGCGATTAGTACGTATTTTACTCTGCCTGCTATTTCCTTCATTTGCTCGTTTCCATATTTCCCCTTAAGCCAAAGTATGAACCGTTTGAATGCTTCTTTTTGGAATTTGGTGCTGCCAATGTGAAGGTCTGATGTTAAGACAGCGTAAACTGGTTCTTGTGCTCTTTGTTGGGTTTTTCTGCCTATTTCAGGGAAAATTATGTCCTCAGCTAAGAAAAGGTTAGTTCTTGTTTTTATCACTGCCAAACAAACTACTTGATCAGGCAAAAGAAGAAGCGCTTTTTTCCTGACTTCTTCTGGTGCTTTTTGCGGCACTAAGACAGTTGTGCTTCCCAGCAAGTCTTCAACTGATAGTATCATTTGGTTTTTTGATTCTCTTTTTTCTGTTATCATGCAGATTATTTTGAGTTTTGTTTTAGCAGGTGATTTGAGTGCTTCAAGTATTGGTGTTGCAGCTTTAACGTCCATTCTTTGTCTAAGCAAGCGTTCAATTCGTTTAAACCTGTCTTGGAAATATTCCAGATATTCTTCAAGGGTGCCGTTGGAGCTAAGTTTGCCTGTTGAATCTTCCAGAATGTTAATGTTTGCTTTTATGTCCTTGGCGTAGGGATAAAAAGTGCTTTCAACTGTACTTATTTGCTGCGGTGTTGGTGGCTCTACGGCGTTTTGTTGTTGCTGAGGCTGTGTTTCTATGAGGGGTGCTGTTAGCTGTTGCACTAAGGTTTCTAAGAATACTTTGTCTATGAAGAACGGTTTTTCTTGCAAGTCTGCTAGCTTTTGAAGTGCCAAGTTTATAATGCCAACTGGGTCGGTTGTGTCTGAGTTTTGGCTTAAGAATTCAAAGGCTTCGCTGTTTAGTTGGTATCCCGCTGCGATTGTTGCTTCGATTGCTTTTTGCAGTTTTTCTTTTTCGCTCATTTTGATCGTGTTCTTGTTAGCAAGTGAGTAAGTGCAAGCTTAATGTTTAGGCTCTTATGCTTTTGCGTTATTTACTGTTTTTTGTTTGCAGGATAAATTTTTGAACGTTTAAGGCTTCTGTTGATTTACTGGTTAAATATCATAGCGTTTACTGTAGCGTTGATTACGTATTAATTGTTAATTATTCAAAATCAACTTAGTTTATATAAATGATCTATAGTTTAGATATGTTATATCTTGATTGGGGTACCGTTATGGGTGAATTACGGAAAGTTCAACAAACACCAACTGGCACTTTTTTTGTTTGTTTGCCTAGAGACTTGGGCTACAACAGAATGGTTTAAAAAAGGGCGCTTTAGTAAGTTTGGATGTAACTAGTGATGGCAAGCTCATTGTTGATGCTGCAATATAATGTTGAGCCACCGCCTAAAGTTACTTCTTTAAACGTTGGTCCTTATCTTGGTCGGGAGATTATCGGTCGTTATCTTCTTGGCTATGACTGCATCGATATTGTTGCAAAGGATCGAATTGACTCTGATGTTAGAAAGATAGTGAAGTCAACTGCTAGTTCACTGGCTGGTTTAGAGATAGTTGAGGAAACAAGCTTCAAAAATTTCCTTGCAAACTCTAATGCAGCAGCCATCTGGGTTTATTCCTGAAAAAATTTTGCAACGCAACTATGCTATTGTGGCTGGGATGATTCGTGATGCCGCTAACTCTTTTATTATGGAGACGTAGAGTTGGCTAAGAACGTTATTGAGAGAGATGCTGAGAGTAACAAACTGTATTTTTTGTTGGTTAGAATTTTACGAACAATAATTCAAAATCCACGTTTAAGTGAGAAGCTTGGAATTACTCCGATAGAATGTTTAGATTATCGTTTGGCTGCAAGTTTAATTGAAGGCATAGGTGACGCATGCGTTCAGGTGGCTGCAAAAACCATAGCGCTTAATGGAGTGAAGTTTTCTGGAGAACTGCAGAAATTACTGGTTGATTTGCAAGCTATCTGTTATGAAGCTCATGAGCAAGCGTTGAAATCGTTTGTAACTAAAGACATTGCTTTGGCTGAGAATGTGCGTAACCTCCGAGGAAAAATCGATGCAACTTACACAAACATTGAACGAGTTGCAAAAGAGTCTTCTGTGGATTTGATGCCTCAAATTTTGGCAGCGGTTTCTTTCCTTAGGCAGATTTATGAACGCAGCGTAGACCTAGCGGACTTGGTCGTTTAAATTACTTTTTTGTGTTGGTAAAGGGTTAAATTTCCTAGTTTACATTCACATCAGGGATAACTCATATGCCAAGTATTACCGATAAAGTGGCTAACGCTCTTTACATTTCTGGATGCTTAAAGTTTGGAAGCTTCAAAATTAAGTCTGGAGCAATCAGCCCATACTACATTGACCTTGCCCGTTTGCTTTCTTCACCAAAACAGCTATGCTCTATAGCCGATTTGGCCGCTGAACAGGTCAAGCAGATAATGGTATCTGATAGAATAGATAAATTGGCATCCATTGAACTCAAAGGCGCGCTGATAGTGCCAAGCATCGCCTGCAAAGTAAACTTGCCTTGTATAGTTGTGCGAAAAGAAGAGAAAGCCTACGGCGTTACAGGCAGAATTGCCGGTGCAGACGTAGCAAAAGGCGACAACATTCTGTTTTTTGATGACGTCATAAGCGAAGGTTTATCCAAAGTTGAAGGAATCAAGCCTCTGCAAGAGCTAGGCGGCAACGTTAAGCATTTACTAGTTGTTGTTAACCGGGAGCAAGGCGGCAAAGAGAACTTGGAGAAGCTTGGCTTCAAAGTGCATGCTTTAGCAAAAATCTCCGAACATCGTTAATTCACTGTATCAAAATAAGCAAATTTCAAAAGAGCAGACTGCTGAAGTTTTAGAGTTACGTAAAAAATTTTCAAGCGGCTAAGAATACCACTTAACTATTTCCTTCGCATTGTCACTAGAATATCCACTCTTAAGAGGCCTTCTTAATTCCTTTAGCGTATAATCTCCATCTCTTTCCCACATTATATCTCAATAAGTGACCGCTTAAAATAGATATACCCTCATTTATTGAGTGCCTCACAAAGGAATACACTTCAAGGAAGAACCTGACAATGCAAGCCCAAAAACAAGTAGTCGAAGCCTCCTTACTCCAAGAGCTTACCCAGAAGATTCAGGCAAAATCGAACTCATCCAAACACACATTTCATTTGTCTTCTTAACTAAAAATTTCGTTTACAAAGTTAAGAAAGCGGTAAACTTTGGGTTTTTAGATTTTTCCACACTTGAAAAACGGCGGTTTTTCTGTGAAAAAGAGTTAGAGCTCAACAGGCGACTTTGCCCAGAATCTACCTTGAAGTTGTACCAATCAACAAATCAGACATTATCAAGATAAAAGGTACTGGCGAAACGGTTGAGTATGCCTTAAAGATGAAGCGTTTACCTCAAGAAAAAATCATGACAGTACTGCTTAAAGAAAACAAAGTGGACAATAAAACAATTGATGAACTAGCAAAAATAATCGCGCAATTTCATTCCAAGCGCACAAACAAGCAATGAAATAAACCAGTATGGCTCACTTAAAATCATAAAGACTAACTGGGACGAAAATTTCTCTCAAACCCAAAAATACATCAACCAAACAATCCCGAGGCAGAGTACCAATTTATTCAAAACAAAGTAAACAGATTTCATGGAGAAGAAAAGCGCTTTTTGAAAGCAGAATAAAAAATGGCAAAATTAGAGATTGCCATGGCGATTTGCATTCAGGAAACATCTTCATAACCGATAAAATCTGCATTTTTGACGCTATAGAATTCAATGACCGCTTCAGATACTCTGATGTAGCTTCAGATGTTGCCTTTTTAGCCATGGACCTAGACTTTCAACAGAGACCTGACTTATCAGGCTACTTCATCGAAAGGTACATAGCGTATTCCAAAGACCCACAATTAACGCAAGTGCTTGCTTTCTATAAATGTTATAGAGCTTATGTGCGTGGCAAAGTAATCAGCTTCAAACTAGATGACTCCCAACGTTAGCAGCGGAGAAAAAGCCGCGGCAACTAAAGAAGCACAAGCATACTTCAAACTGGCTGCCGATTACGCGAAAAAAATGTAGACAAACTATTCGAATTGGTTGCCTACCCAATCGGGAACTTGAACCGTGCCCATAATGATTGGTTTTTGATGGCAATCGCTTCCACCAGTCATAATTAACCCATGTTCCTTTGCGAACGCTACATAGTGGTTTGTTGTTTCAGCGGTGTTTCTTGAGTGCCAGCATTCAACGCCGTCAATGTACGGTAACATTTTTTCTTGGATAATTTCTGTTTGCTCAACTAACGATTTAGTTAATGCAACCAGCGAGGTTCCATGCGGATCGTTAGGGTGAGCCAAAACCAATTTTCCGCCAGCACCCCTGACTAGATTTGATGCTTCTTCTAGGTAAAGCGGGTACTTAGGCACATCACACTTTACTAGGTATTTATCGAAGGCTTC
Organism: Candidatus Bathyarchaeota archaeon; assembly: GCA_963767735.1. Lineage (GTDB taxonomy): Archaea > Thermoproteota > Bathyarchaeia > Bathyarchaeales > Bathycorpusculaceae > Bathycorpusculum. The sequence continues at coordinate 231,230 of CAVYES010000008.1, forward strand.
TTGCCTCGTTTTAACGATGTTCTTCTTCACTAAATAATCTGCAATGTGAGGTCTGCCAAGCACTCCGTCAACCGACTCTTCAATCTGTCTCAAATCATCCTTAGTTAATGCGGCAATGTGTTCTTTCTTAAATTCCGCGTTTAGGTTGTCAAGAATTTTTGCTGCTCTTTCCTCTCGATATTTTGCCATTGTTTCAAGCTTTCTTCCAAACGCTTTATTGTTGACGTCAAATTGGTAGCCCAAAAAATCTAGTGAAACGGCTTTGCCTTCATGATACTTTGGATGTGCAAAGGTTACGTTTAACTCGACTCCAGTGACATAACGTATGTTTTCTTTTTTTGCTATTGCGATCGCTTGGGTTTGGCAGCCGATAGAATCATGATCCGTAATTGCCATGAAGTTGATGTTTCGGTTTTTTGCTTCATTAAAAATTTCTTTGAACAGTTAGTTTCCCGTCTGAAGCTTTAGAGTGAATATGCAAGTCGGTTATCATTAATGGACGTGTCCGTTACTTTTTCTCCATCCCTATAATGTACCAGTCCTTAGCGTTATCGTGGCAAGTATCAACTGTTAAATGCAGAATCTTAAGTGTTGGATAATTTTTCTTTATGTCCTCGATGTCTACTGGTTCAAACTTTTTCTTGTTAGCGAGATAAGCATCTACCGTTAAAGCGTTTGACTCATACTTCTCTTTAGTGCGCCTCTCAATCCTCGCAATCGACACTTCTTCAGGACAGCTTGTTTGCAAAATAACAAATGTCATATTATGCTTCGCTGCAATTTCGCCTGCTCGCCGCCTCAAATCTTGAGTAACAAAGGTTGCATCCAAAATAATGCCGGGAACATTTTTTTGAGCTAAATCGTCTGCCCTTCGGAAAACTTCATCATAGACAGACAGGCGTTTATTCATGTTTCCTGCGACTTTCGCGTCAAAAACATCCTCATTCTTTAAAACTTCTAAGCGGATTAAATCGCTTCGGAGAATTGGGTACCCTTTGATTTTTGACACTTCCTCTGAGGTTTCTGTTTTCCAAGTTCCAGGTAATCCACAAGTAATCAGCAATGTTTTGGTTCCTAAATTGTCTTTGATAAATTTGGCAAAAGGTTCCTTCAATCTACAGACCTTCTTACTGTTAGCTTTTGACGAGTTGTAATTAAACTTTTTCCAGCCCAATAACTGATTGTGTGCAATTCCCAGATTTTAACTGTCCTTACCTTAAAGCAAATTCTAAATAGGTTGAAGACACATTCTTTCTAAAAAGAAGGAATATTCATGGAAGAATTCCAAGTTAAAGATAAAAGTTTAGCACCGCAAGGTCATTTACAAATTGAATGGGCATCACGCCATATGCCCGTACTAAACCTGATAAAAAACAGGTTTGAAAAAGAAAAACCGTTAAAAGGCTTAACTTTGGGCGCTTGCCTCCACGTCACAAAAGAAACAGCTGTTCTAGTGCAAGCATTAACTGCCGGAGGCGCCAAAATTGCGTTATGCGGTTCTAACCCGCTTTCCACCCAAGATGATGTAGCGGCAGCTTTAGCTGATGATGGTATTCACGTTTTTGCTTGGAGAGGACAAAACACTGAAGAATACTACAAGTGCATAGATAACGTGTTAGATTATAAGCCATCCATAACTCTTGATGACGGAGCAGATTTAGTCGGCACCCTCCACAGCAAACGCCAAGCTGCAACTGAAGAACGTTAAAGGCGGAACGGAAGAAACCACAACCGGCGTAATTCGTCTAAGAGCAATGGAAAAAGACGGCAGCCTCAAGTACCCAATCGTAGCCGTAAACGATGCCTACACAAAATACCTTTTCGATAACCGATATGGAACAGGACAAAGCACAATGGACGGCATCATAAGGGCGACAAACACATTGATAGCGGGCAAAAACTTTGTAGTCGGAGGTTACGGTTGGTGCTCAAGAGGCATAGCCATGCGAGCTCAAGGCTTAGGCGCCAACGTTATAGTAACAGAAGTCCAACCTACTCGTGCGTTGGAAGCAGTAATGAATGGTTTGCGTGTCATGCCAATGGCTGAAGCGGCAGCCATAGGCGACATATTTGTAACCGCCACAGGGGACATAAGTGTAATACGGAAAGAGCATATGCAAAAAATGAAGGATGGCGCCATAATGGCTAACAGCGGACACTTCAACGTGGAAGTGAACATAAAAGATTTAGAATCACTGTCAACCTCTAAAAGAACAATGCGTCCCAACCTAGAAGAGTACACGCTAAAAGACGGCAGAAAACTCTACCTCTTAGCCGAAGGCAGACTAGTAAACTTGGCAGCGGCAGAAGGGCATCCGTCTGAAGTCATGGACATGTCATTTGCTAACCAAGCGTTATGCTCAGAATACATTGCTAAAACAGCGAAGTTAGCGCCTAAAGTGTTCACTGTTCCAAAAGAAATCGACGAAAAAGTTGCCGAACTAAAACTGAAATCGATGGGCGTAAACATCGACGAGCTTACGGCTGAACAGAAAAAGTACCTTTCAACCTGGGAAATGGGAACAACCTAAACAAGGGCATGCTTAAAATCATGACAAACTTTAAATTGCTTGACATAATACATGGCTATAAAGTGGTGACTTAAATGGTTAGCAAAGATCAAGGAATAGGTGGAGCAATACTTGCCGTATGCGTTATAGTCGCTATAGTCTATCTCGTTTTAGTGATTGATCCTAGCTTAATTCGCTAAAACTGGAAACGACGTCAGGTTATATGCAGTACTGGTTCTTGTTTCCGTAGCATTTATCGCTATTCTGGCGATCGGCGCATGGATAGGCTGGACAATGGCAACAACACCGCCTCCAAAACCAATTGAAGAAATAACAACCGAAATTGAAGAGAAAAAAGAAGAACCAAAAGCAGAAGCGCCAGCCAAAACAGATGAAGCAGCTGCCACCGACACAACAACCAAGAAAAAGAAATAAACTACATTACTTTTTCCTATCTTCATTTTTTCATTTTTTTTATTCTAAAAATCTATCTTTCGAAAAAAAGAAAAATTTTTTTAGTTAAGTTCTCATTTTTCTAAGCATGCATTCAACAATATCTTGGCAAACGATGCATTCGTCAGGGATTTCTGATTTTTTTCTCGTTCACTTAAGTAGCCAAGGTGTTGTTGGCAGGCAGATGGTTTTTCTTGGTTTTTATTTGTCTTCTCTTTAGAGAGAATTGTTTCAGTTTGTTTTTTTTCCGGTTTATTGCTATCTTCTGCTTGCGGTTCAATTATTTTCGTTAAACAGAACGGGCAGGCGGCAAATGTCTGTGTTGAATCCTGCCTTAAGTTTAAGGTTTTAAGTGGCTTACTGAAAGCTTTGCCACAAGCAGGATTCGAGCAGGTAACCATTTTTTTTCCTCGTTTCTCTTTAACCGACGATAAACTGGTTTATTATAAATGATGCTTACTGGCTTATAGTGTTAATGAATCTTAAATAAAGATGTTAACTATCTATACTGCGCACATGGGATGCGGGCTTCTTTGTGTCGGCGGTGCTTTGTGCATGGTTTAGACTTGTTTTTGGCTGATAGACGCACCATGGATCTTCAGTGAGATAATCGCTTTTTAACTCAGCAGGTTCATGGAGGTCCCCGCAGAAATCGATAAAGTCATTTGAGAGACCATAGGCGCGTGCTCGGCAGCCACCGCATAAGGCGCGGTATTCGCAGACTCCGCATTTGCCTTTCAGCGAATTAGGATTCCTTAGATCGGTGAAGATTTTTGAGTTGAACCATATTTCCTTAAAGCTTTTTTCTCGTATATTTCCCAGTTTAATGGGCAAGTACGGGCAGGGTGTCACATCGCCATTTGGGTAAATGCGACAATAGTATAATCCTGCGATGCACCCTCGAATCCACTGTCTCATATCTAAGCCCATGTCTTTGGCGATTCGCATAAACTGCGGTGCACATGAGGGTCTCACGTTTAGTTTGTGATTTGCAGTTTTTGCGAAGGTTTTTGTAATCATTTCCTCATATTTTTCGGGGGAAATATCGTTTATTTTTGTTCCTCGACCAGTTGGAACAAGGAAAAACAAGTGAAAGTTTTCGACACCTATGCTCTCAGCTAATGACATTATGTCATCTATCTGATAATAGTTCTGCTGGGTTAATGTTGTGTTAACTTGAACAAGCACATTGTTTTTTCTCAAAGCATTACATGCTTCGACTGCTTTCTCCCACGCGCCCGCAACTCCTCTGAACTCGTCATGCTGAGATGGAATATTGGAATCCAAGCTTATTGAAACGGTGGCTGTACCGGCATCCTTGAGTTTTTTCGCTACGGTTTCGTCAATGAGGCTTCCGTTGCTTCCAAGTCCCATCTTCAAGCCTTTCCTTGAGCCGTAGTTTATGAGTTCAAAAATGTCTTCGCGTAGAAGAGGTTCGCCGCCGCTCAGTATTAACAGTGGTGCGCTAACTTGGTAGATTTGATCCATGAGATTTTTGGCTTCTTGAGTGGTTAATTCATTGTCAAGTTTTTTCTCTGTAGCGTTAATGTAACAATGAGAACATTTCATGTTGCATTCGCGCGTGATGTTCCATGACATAACCAGCGGAATAAACCGTTCAGACGCCTTAGCCGCGGGCGAGTGTGAAAGTTTTAGGTAAAACTCGCAGTTTCCATGGGTCGCTATCCGTTTAGGTTGCCAAAGCGTAAACGGGAAAGGAAGCACCGTGTCCAACATTGCTTTGGCATGCGCAAAACAGAAATGGGTACAGAAAAGAGCAGCGGCCTGAGGCGGTATACCGTATTTTTCTTCGGCGTATTTGTGGCTTCCAAAAATTGGGCAATTCAAAAACTCCATGTGCCCGTCCAACGTTTCAGTGCTCATGGTGTAATTTATGTAGTGGTCGCTTAACATGATTGATTGCAGTTTTTCTCTTCTCATGCCAACTTTAAGCGTCACGTCAAGAGCTATGTCAACGGTTTCCCTACCAAACTTGTCCTGCACCCTTCCCATAGTGCTCTCAAGCGCTGGCACGCCGATACTTTTCGACAGCTCAGCTGTTACTAGTAAACCCTTTATTGTTTCGTACTCTTGGATTAAACGCATCCGTATAATCTGCTCTGCCCATAAACGGAACAATTTTTTTAGTGCAACAGATGCTTTTATATTCTTGTTGTCTAGCAGGCTTTCGACTGCTTTCTTTTCATTGGTTAGATTTATGAAAAGGCTGATTTTTTCGGCTGTTCCAAGATGTGGGGTTGAGGCTACCTCATGAAAGCTTAAAGTAAACGGCGTAACTTCCATTGTCAGCTCTTTCACGTCAGATTCAAAATCGCTGTAAATCTTGTCAAGGTTTATGGATATGTCCGGTACGCTTACATGCAACTCCTCAATAAGCGCGCGTGTTTCCGACTCCATCTTCGTAACCATCGCCATATGATACAAAAGTGAGCCAGCCATGCCTGGATCGGCATGTTTGCCGCCGTTTTCTCCGTTAAAAATTTGAGAAAACAGCAACTTTGCCAAATCAAAGTCTTTTTCTGTTATTGCAGTTAAGGCTTGGTTGAGTTTCTGTTGTCTTGCAAGTAAAAGTTGAGCCCATTTATGGCATTGTCCGGCGTCGAATTTTGTTAACGAATCCACATCCTCAAGGTAGTTAAGATTCTCATGTGAGGGTAAAAAAACCTAGCGGTAAAATATTCTTTGATTAACGATAATGCGTCTCATCTGATGTTTTAATTTCGATAAGCTAATTAAGCTCTAAATTAACCATAAGCCACATCAAGGGTGAAAAGTTTGAGTTACGATTGGATCTTTGCGTTAATAGGCTTCCTGATTATGTTTGGCTTCTTAGGGGGCATCGGCATAAACAAGCCCCGAGGAATGAGCGTTAAAATGTGGTGCGCTGGTTACCTAGGCGTTGCATTAGTTTTCGATGCGCTTGTAGTTTTAGGGCTGATCGGGCAAATTGCCTTAGTCACCGATTTGCTTTTGGGGCTTTCTGCAGGCGCCGCCACAGGGTTAGCCCTGCATGTCATGCATCATATCAATGAAGAAGGCGAACACCCAACAATTATGGGTTAAATCGAATAATTTTCTTAAAATTTTATATATTTTTTTGTAGATTTAGCCCCTTAGCCTGCTTAAGCTTTTATCAACATATTCTATTTGCAGCTTGCTTAACGTCTCGGATGTAGGTACGCCGTCTTGGTCCCATCCTGCTTGGAGATAGTATTGCTGCACTTTTTGTTTCACACTTGCTTTGTCAGCGGCTTGCCCCTTGCATGGTCCCGAAGGCAGAGGCTCATAGAATCTTTCTGGGTTGTCATCATCAACTTTTGGATTCCACTGTAAATCTGGTCCACCCAAAAGCAGAAGTGCACGTTGTATCTGCAGCGTTTTCATTCCTCCACCATTTAGCCATCCCTTGCGGCTTAAGCTTTGACCTGTGACTGCATTGTAGAATTCATATCTAAAGTTTGGCGATATGCTGAATGAAGTGAAGATGCACATTACCGCTGAATCGTTGAATATTTGCCAAATCTCACTGCCCCAACCGTCAATGGGCAAGTCAGTCATGGATGAGTGGTCGCCTCCCTGCACGCTGCAGGCGTAGCCTATTTCCCGTGAAAAATCTCTTCCGCTTCGGATGCCATGCGCGCCGATGCTGATGCCCTTGCTTGTCACAGCGTATGGCAAAAGGTTTTTGGCTTTCATTTTTCCAAGCTTAAGCGCAGCGCGATAAGTGCCTTCAGCAAGCAAGTTTCCTATACCTTCTCGATACGCGATTTTCTTTGCTAAAACTGCAAACGCGTCAGCGTCACCCCATTTCAACTCTAAACCATCCAGGTCAACTTTCGTTAAGATGCCGCGTTGGAACAGCTCAGCCGCAAACCCCATGACGCTGCCTGCTTGGATGCCGCACATGCCTAAATCTTCAATAAGCGATGACAAATACACGTTCTCTTCAGGCGTGAACAACCCCAAATTTGGACCCAGAAAAGCCTGCAGCTCATAATCCGGATTATCCGTTATCGCACCTTTGTATTTGCCGGTGCGGATACAGCTGATTTTCAAGCAGTTTGTGGGGCAACCGAAATCGCTCCATGCAGGTTTAACCCAAACCTTGCTCTCAAACTGATCTACGCCGTAACTTCTCTGGTCATGCCACTCCTCCTGCCAATTCCGAACGGGCTCAGAACTGGTTTCTGCTCCGAAATTGTAGCCTCCTCCGCCGGTTCCCCATCTGCGCCACAAAACGTTAGCGTAAGAGCCCTTGCAGACGTCATCGATCATCTGCTTGATTTTCTTCAAATCAGCGACTTCAGGCAGCGGTCCCGTGCCTTTAACCGCCACGGCTTTAAGGTTTTTTGAACCCATAACTGCCCCATAGCCACCATAGCCAGCCGCATGAGTCCACTTAGCAACAACCACCGATGTACGAACTTTCCGTTCACCCGCAGGCCCAATGTAGAGTTTAGCTGGCTCCTTCCAAACACCGACATGTGGATAACGCTCAGTTAGCAAGCGTCGGCATTCACGATTCAACAAAGTGTCTGTTTGTTTGCCGTCTTTGCCCCAGATGTCGCTAGCATCCCTGAGCTCCACATCAGAATCCTTAATGAATAGGTAAACAGGTTTCTCAGCTTTACCTGATACGATTACGCCGTCGTACCCTGCGCATCGGAGCTCAACCCCGAATTCGCCGCCAACCGTGGAGCCTACCATACCGTTGCTTTGGGGCGATTTGCCTGTTACACATGTTCTGCCACCTGGGAAATACCCCGTGAAAGGTCCGGGCATAAAAAACAGAATGTTTTCTGGTCCAAGAGGGTCAATGTTCTCCCATTTCGAGATGAGTCTTTCGCTTAATATTTTTGCGGCGAGCGCTCTGCCTCCAACATAGTCTTTGAGCCACTCTTCTGGAAGCGTTGTGTTTTTGAAGCTCGATTTTGAAAGGTCCACTTCCAAGAATTTTCCGGCGTAACCAAGCATTAAAATAACTCCTCGGCTTTCTCGCCATATAACTTAGTGGCAAGGTTTCTAGCAGTCACCTCTGGAGTGCGCGCGTAAAGTTTGAACTCGTGATCTCCCCGGTCAACAGCTTTTAAGCAGTTCCAACCGCCTTCCTGGCAGACTTTGGTGCACTGCGGGTCGCCGCCGCACAGGTCGCAGATCAAAATTTTCTTACTCTTAGGGTGAATATGCGGAACTTTACCCGGGCACGCATCTATGCATATGCCGCAGCCAGTGCATTTGTTCACGTTAACGATGACGGCGCTGGTGATCTTATTTATGCTGAGTGCTTTGAATGGACAAACCTCAACACAGGGATAATCCTCACATTGCGTGCATAAATGGGGAAATTCTGCCCCTGGAACAAGCATAAACACGCGAACTCTAGAAGCTTCAGGCCAAATTTTGTTCTCGTGACTCAGAGAGCAGGCGATTTCGCATTTGCGGCAACCGCTGCATTTTGTGAATTCTCGGCTTATCCAGATTGGGTTAGTGTTTTTTATTGTATTTTCTGCCATTCTTTATCACATATAATGCAATTACAAGCCTTACCAAGGTTCTGCTTTTAAGTAGAAAAGTGTTTTGGAAATCTGCGACTCATCCTCGAGTTTTAATTCTGAGATAATAATTGCCAATAGAAAGGATTCAATCTCACTTTCCTAGTTTCTTCAAGACCTGTCAAACTTGCCCCACAAAAGTTCGGGTTCACAACACAATATTCTGAAATCTGCCATTTTTTAGAAAATAGTGATTATTTTAATTATCGTTTCCAATAGAGCGGGGTGCTGTTTGTCTTTTTTTCTCATTTTTTTAACGTTATATTTTGCATTAAGATTGAAAAATTAACTAATTTTATTTAAGTAAATATGCGAATCTATTCGTTATATAAATTGACAACATTTATATGCAGATAAGAAACACAAATCTTTCCAAAGGATGAGGCATTTATGGGAAAGTCCCTTACACGAAAAATAATAGAAAAACATCTGGTAGCAGGCGAATACGTACCAGGCAACGAGATAGGCATAAAGATTGATCAAACCCTGACTCAGGACGCCACAGGAACAATGGCATACCTGCAGTTCGAGGCAATGGGTCTGAAACAGGTGAAGACCGAGCTTTCCGTCAGCTACGTAGACCACAACACCATCCAGGTGGGTTTCGAGAACGCCGACGACCACAAGTACCTTCAAACAGTGGCCGCCAAATATGGCATTGTTTACTCAAAGGCGGGAAACGGAATATGCCATCAAGTCCATTTGGAAAGGTTCGGCAAGCCCGGAAAGACCCTTCTCGGTTCCGACAGCCACACAACGACCGGAGGCGGAATCGGCATGATAGCCATTGGAGCCGGCGGACTGGATGTTGCTGTAGCCATGGGCGGAGGCGAGTTCTACTTAACATGCCCAAAAGTTTACAAGATAAACCTCACGGGCAGTCTCCAGCCTTGGGTTAGCGCCAAAGACGTGGTTTTGAAAATGCTGGAGATGTTCACAGTGAAGGGCAATGTCGGCGTATCATTGAATATGCTGGGCCAGGCGTAAAGAACCTCTCTGTTCCAGAGAGAGCAACAATCACCAACATGGGAGCGGAGATGGGTGTCACAACTTCCATATTTCCCTCGGACGAGGAGACCAAAAAGTTCCTCAAGGCACAGGGCAGGGAAGCCGATTGGGTCGAGCTAAAAGCTGACGATGATGCGGAGTATGACAAAATTGTAGACCTTGACCTCAGCGAGTTGGAGCCTCTTGCGGCGGCGCCGCATAGCCCAGGCAACATAGTCCGAGTAAGTGACATGAAGGATATGAAGGTTGATCAAGTGATGCTTGGCTCCTGCACCAATTCTTCCTACAAAGAAATAGCCACTGTAGCCAAAATTATGAAGGGCAAAAAGGTTCATCCAGACGTATCATTCGGAGTTGCGCCAGGCTCAAGACAAGTTCTGCAGATGGCGGCAAGAGATGGTTACATCGGTGACCTGCTAGATTCTGGCGCTAGATTGCTGGAGGCGACATGTGGATTCTGCATCGGCAACAGCCAAAGCCCCAAATCGACCGGCGTTTCTCTAAGGACAAGCAACCGAAACTTCGAGGGAAGAAGCGGCACGGCGGATGCACAGGTCTACCTTGTAAGCCCAGAAGTTGCGGCTGTGGCAGCAATCACAGGAAAATTGACAGATCCCACGAAAAGCAGGCATAGAGTACCCGAAAGTTAGCATGCCAACAAAATTCCTCATAGACGACTCCATGTTTATTTTCCCCAAAGACGCCGACAAAAACGTTGAGATAGTCAAGGGGACCAAACATTGGCGCGCCACCAGTCAATGATCCAAATGCCTGAACAAATAGATGGGCGTTATCGGCATAAAAGTCGGCGACAAAATCACAACAGACCACATAATGCCTGCTGGAGCCAGACTCAAATACCGCTCTAATGTGCCAGAATATTCAAAATATGTTTTTGAACCGATTGACAAAGCATTTCCAACCAGAGCAATGGAAGCAAAAAAGAAAGGGCTTGCACACAGTCATCGTTGCAGGCGAATCCTATGGTCAAGGAAGTTCCAGAGAGCACGCTGCACTATGCCCGATGTACCTTGGCGTCAAGGCAATCATAGCCAAGTCGGTGGAGCGAATCCACGCGGCTAACCTTGTAAACTTCGGCATAATCTCACTGTCTTTCAAGAACATGGCTGACTATGACAAGATAGAGCAGGGCGACGAAATTGAAATACCAGACATCAAAAAGAAACTGCAGAACAACGAGCCAGTCATCTTGGTGGACAAGACCAAGAACCTGCAAATCGAGCTTGGATACAACCTTTCCCAGAGACAGAAAGACATTCTTTACGCGGGCGGTCTGCTTCCCGTACACAGTCAAGTAAGAAGAAAAGAGGAATCTGCAATGAACAAAATAAAGGTAAAGACACCAATCGTCGAGATAGACGGAGACGAAATGACCCGAGTAATGTGGCAAATGGTCAAAGACCAGCTTCTTTTGCCCTATCTTGGACATGAACCTTGCATACTACGACCTCCAGCTAAAGAAGAGGGACGAGACTGACGACAAAATAACCCTCGAAGCAGCAGAAGCCATAAAGAAATACGGTGTCGGCGTAAAATGCGCCACCATCACGCCGAACAAGGACCGGGTTAAGGAATACAACCTAAAGCAGGAATGGAAGAGCCCCAACGGAACAATCAGAGCCGCGCTCGATGGCACAGTTTTCAGGGCACCCATCTTGGTGAAGAATATTCTGCCCGCAGTCAGGTCCTGGAAGAAACCAATCCACATCGGAAGACACGCCTACGGTGACGTGTACAAGAACTGCGAGTACAGGGTTCCAGAAGCTGGAAAAGCCGAGATTGCTGTTCACAAACACCGCAGGCAAGGAACTTTGGCGTGGAACCATTCAGGACTTCAAAGGTCCAGGCATCATTCAAGGCATTCACAACACCGACAAATCCATAGCCAGCTTCGCCAAAGCCTGCTTCACTTACGCCTATGACCAGAAACTTCATGTGTGGTTTGGTGCCAAGGACACGATTTCCAAAACTTATGACGCGCAATTCCGCAAGATATTCGAAGAGGAATACCAGAATAACTGGAAAGCAAAATATGAGGAAGCGGGACTTGAATATTTCTTCACCCTCATCGACGATGCTGTTGCTAGGATAATGAAGACCGAGGGCGGTATGCTCTGGGCATGCAAGAACTATGATGGCGACGTTATGAGCGACATGCTGGGCTCAGCCTATGGCAGCTTAGCAATGATGACCTCCGTTCTTGTTAGCCCTCAGGGATACTACGAGTTTGAAGCTTCTCACGGCACAGTCCAGAAGCACTATTACAAATACCTGAAGGGTGAAAAGACCTCAAGCAACTCCATGGCTCTAATATTTGCTTGGACTGGTTGCCTCAGAAAGAGGGGCGAACTGGATCAAGACACCAGAAGTCGTGGAATTCGCGAAGAAGCTGGAAGAGGCGGCTCTTGAAACTGTTGAAAGCGGCATCATGACTGGTGATTTGATGGTTGTTGCCACACCAGACCCAAAGAACAGGAAGGTTTACACCGAGGAGTTTATTGCCGAAGTGGCAAAAAGGCTCAAGAAAAAGCTTGAATAGAGGAGAAGATAGAATGGCGCACAAAGCGATCAGAGAAGCTGACGGCAAACGCATGCTCGCCCGTCTATTTAAAGACTACTCCGAAGGAAAATACGACATCTCAGACAAGATTGTCACTGTCGGACCAGATACCGACATGGCGAAACTGCCGAATCAATACAAGTGGCTAACAACCGAAAAATTGGTTGTCAAACCTGACCAGCTGATAAAGCGCAGAGGAAAAAACAAACTCATCCTTGTCGACGCAAACTACGACCAAGCTAAGAAGTGGATAGAAGAGAAATCCAAGGGACCGATAACAATCTACGGCAAGTTTGATGCCAACGGAAAACCAGTGGACAAAGGAACAGTTGGGCAACTTACGCACTTCATCATTGAGCCAATGGTACCCCACAAAGAATCGGACGAATGCTACCTTGCAATAATGTCAACCAAAGACGGCGACACAATCATGTTCTACCACGAAGGCGGAGTAAACGTTGGAGATGTGGACGCAAAGGCGGCACGCTTAGAAGTACCCATCGGCACATTCCCGACAGCTGGCAGAAATCGAGAAGAAACTTCTGGCAAAAGTCACGGCTGAACGCAAAAAGCGCCTTTCAGGCTTCATAGAAGCTTTGTTCAAATTCTATGCAGACCTGAACTTCACCTATTTAGAAATAAACCCCATTGTAGTGACAGAGGATTCGGTTATCCCACTGGACCTTGCAGCTAAACTGGACAGCACTGCCGAGTTTGAAAGCGGTAGCAAATGGGGCAACATAGAGTTTCCTGCACCCTTCGGTCGAACTCCATACTAAAGAAGAAGCTTTCATTGAAGACTTGGATGCTCAAGACTGGGGCTTCGCTTAAACTAACTGTTCTCAACCCTGAAGGAAGAGTTTGGACAATGGTTGCAGGCGGCGGCGCATCAGTCATATACGCAGACACAATTACCGACCTTGGCTGCATGAATGAGTTGGCCAATTACGGCGAATATTCAGGAGACCCAAGCGAGGAATTCACCTATCTCTACGCCAAAACAATACTTGACCTCATGACTCGAAATCCAAACCCAAAAGGCAAGTTCCTGCTCATAGGCGGTGGCATAGCAAATTTCACCGACGTAGCCAGCACATTCAAGGGCATAATCAAAGCCCTCAAAGAGTACCAAAGAGAACTTCAGGAGAACAAGGTCAAGATCTACGTTCGCAGAGGCGGACCCAACTATCAGGAAGGCTTGTGCCAGATGAGAGCGCTCGGCGAGAAGCTAGGCGTGCCGATTGAAGTCTATGGACCAGAAACTCACATGACCAAAATTGTTTCCATGGCTTTGAAGGGAGGAAAGTAAGATGGCAAAGGCAAAATCAGCCAAGAAGACCAATCCATATGAATTGTTCGATCGAAATACCCAAGCATTCATCTACAATAACCAGGTCAATGCAACGCAGAGGATGCTGGATTTTGACTATGCATCATGCCGCGAGACACCTTCAGTCGCAGCAATAATCAACCCCACTGGCTCAGACAGTTTCTCAAAGTTCTTCTTCGGCACACGAGAAATCCTAATACCAGTTTACAAGACCATCGAGAAAGCCGCAAAGATGCATCCTAACGTTGATGTCATGATAAACTTTGCATCCTTTCAGGTCAGCGGCAGCCTCAACTGAAGAAGCAATGGCCATACCGCAGATACGGACCATTGTAATAATCGCTGAAGGCGTGCCTGAGAGGCGAACAAAACTTCTCACCGCCAAGGCCAAAGCCCTCGGAAAAGTCATCATCGGTCCCGCGACTGTTGGAGGAATAAAAGCCGGCTGCTTCAAAATCGGCAACGCTGGCGGCACAATCGAAAACATCATTGAATCCAAACTTCACAGACCCGGTTCCGTGGGTTTCGTATCTAAATCCGGCGGTTTGAGCAACGAAGCATACAACATCATCGCTCGAAACACAGACGGTTTGTACGAGGGCATAGCCATCGGCGGGGACACATACCCAGGCTCCACACTGCTAGAACATCTTTTAAGGTTCGAGAACATTCCCGAGATCAAAATGCTGGTGTGCTTGGGTGAAGTAGGTGGAAACGCCGAGTACGAGATTGCTGAGGCAATCAAGAACAAGAAGATAACAAAGCCGCTGGTGATTTGGGTTACTGGGACATGCTCCAAAGCATTCAAGACGGAAGTTCAGTTCGGCCATGCTGGCGCAAAAGCAGGCTGTGAAGTGGAAACCGCCGACGCAAAAAACGCCGCTCTCAAAGCCGCTGGCGCCATAGTTCCCAATTCATATGACGACTATGACCAAGCGATAAAAGCCACATACGAGAGCTTAGTCAAAGCAGGGCATCATCAAGCCAAAGCCAGAACCCCCAGTGCCGAAGATCCCAATGGACTACGCCAAGGCAATGAAAGAAGGGCTCATCAGAAAACCTTCCAACTTTATCTGCACAATATCCGACGACCGAGGAGAAGAACTGCTTTACGGCAAGATGCCTATTTCCGAGGTCTTCAAAAAAGACATAGGAATCGGCGGAGTACTCAGTATCCTCTGGTTCAAACGCCTATTCCCAGCATATGCGACCAAATTCATAGAAATGACCATTATGGTTACAGCAGACCATGGACCCGCAGTTTCTGGCGCCCATAACACCATAGTTGCGGCTAGAGCAGGCAAAGACTTGATGTCTTCAGTTGCAAGCGGCATGTTAACTATTGGTCCCAGGTTCGGAGGTGCCATCGACGGTGCAGCAGAAATGTTCTCCAACGCCTATGACATGAGGATTAACCCCGATCCAGTTTGTCGAGGAAATGAAAGCGAAAGGTGAGAACATCCAAGGCATCGGACACTTAGTAAAGAGCATACACAACCCTGACAAGAGAGTCACGATCCTGAAAGAATACGCAAAGAAACACTTCAAAAGCACCCCGCTCTTGGACTACGCCCTTGAGGTAGAGAAGATCACAACAGCAAAGAAAGACAACCTTATCCTAAACGTTGACGGCTGCATCGGAATTTGCTTCGTCGACATGCTGAGAAGCGAGATGCCAAAGAATGAAGCCGACGAATACATACGGATGGGCGGACTAAACGGTTTATTCGTGGTAGGCAGAACCATTGGCATGACAGCGCATTTCCTAGATCAGAAACGGCTTAAACAGGGTCTCTACAGACACCCATGGGACGACATTGCTTACATGACAGAATAGACTTCTCTCTAAGAATCTGAAAGCGGTTTTTTCTTGACCGCCATTTTTTCAATTAAGCATTAAGACTTTTTTGCGCGTTTTATTCTTCGCTCTCGACCAAACGTCTGAGCCATTCTAAATAATCATTTCCTGAAAGCCACTCAACGTGAGGTTTTTCTGAACTCTTGAAAGGCATGATCCGCACAAAATGACGACCATCCGCAGTCTTAAACAAAACAGCCTTGAAATCACCAAAGTCACTAACGCCTTCAGCAATCTTTTCCATCTTGCTAAATCAGCCCATAACAAGTACTCCGAGTCTGCATATAAAATTAACCTACGTTCAGGTTCCCTGCATTTTTCCACTAAAGAGACCAAGGGCTACCCCATATGAACATGTTTCTGGCACGACCTATTGTAAAGATGTTAGAGACGTTGGAAGCCATGAATGTCAGGAGCGTTTCGCGGCAGAGCGGTATGCCGTCTGATGGATCCGATTGTGTGTCTAGTACAGAGTTGTCGTGCAGTATAATGCTCTTTTTTGTTTCAAACAGCGGCATGTTATGTCACGTAGACAGACAGAGACAGACCCGGAGGGGGTCTTATAGCTTCTCTTTATCTTTATAGCAATATTAAATTTATGATGCCTTAAAATAACAATTTACGAATTTGGTTGGTCGACCGTAAGGCGAGCGTTCTCAAGAACAAGGACTCTACTTTGTTGATGGCGCCGGGGAAGGGATTCGAGCCCCAGTTTACTAGTAAACCGCTAAATTTTGCTTGCTTTCTTTTGGTGGCGGTAGACCGTAGGAACTAACAAACATGGAGAAAAACCAAGGTTTGAACTCTTCTCGGTTTGAGATCCAGCGGCCCCACCAATGCTCACGTTAAAAAGTACCATTTTTTCCCCTCTTTTTATTCGCCTAATTTTAAATCAACCAGACTAACCGTTCATCAATCAGCTTCGTCAGAAATTTTCTACTGTATGGATTGCTTTTTTTGGTGTGGTCGTTGCGCGGAACCCAACTCGACGCGTAAGAACTCAATTGGTCAAATAGCTTCAAGCAGCGCTTGCTCTAAGTTCCAGCCCAAAGGAGGCAGCCCCAAATGAGCTTTGTCGCTGATTCGTTTAAGCCTCCTTGTCTTCTCGGATACTATCCCTGCATAAGTAATCCGTCATCAAAAGACTGCGCTAGTAATGGACACTTGCTCTAAGGATTTGTTTTTCTGCAAGTTTGCAAAGCTTGCATATCCTGACGGGACCGATATCTCCTGCAAGACCTACAGTTTTAGTGATCGGAATTGTACGCATGGCGGCGGATCCTGTTCTAGGCGAGCATGCCTTGAGCATCGACGTTTTGGGGGGCACTGATTATTTTGGTTGCTGTATCTGATAACTCAACAGACAATAGTAGTAACTTAAGTGTAAACAGTTTAGTGCCTTCTTTGCAGGATAGGCGTAATAAGATTAGCAGCCGCGCCTTTTCAGTTGAATCCCGTGTTTTCCATATTATCGATGCTTCTGAAGTGGAGCTGCGTCCTGCCGAGATTGCTCGAATACTCCATAGCGATAAGAAACCCAAGGAAATAACGCCCGGCCAATACTCCACTGTCCGGGTTGTCTGCAAGAAACTGCTTGATAAAGGTAAAGTTGTGCAGCCGTACCAGGGGGCTTACTGCAACAAAATCACCCACACCGTGCGGTTCGTTCCACTTTGCGTGCATAATGTGACTTTGCTTGCGAAAGTCTGTCAAAATCTGAAGCATTGGGAAAATGACGAATTTATCGGGGGTGTCAAAATTCATGTCTGTTTTGGGGCGGAGAGAAAGCAGGTCACTGGGTATATCGCTTGCGACGTCGGCGGGATGAGTCATGACGCTTGTCTTTTAGCGCTTAACAGGTGGTTTGAGATCGTTGAGGGGCGGCTGGGTTATTGTCTGCAGGATTTGGTTTTGCAGACGGTTGAGTTTAACAAGGATTATCATGGCAGGCGCATTGACGGCTTTCAATGTGTGACTAAGAAGGATCTGTATGGGATTATTGATCGGACCTATCAGAAGGAAGAGGATGTAATCCGCCGAGAACGTAAGGTTACCCAGCCGATGAGCATTAACAAGTTTGAAGCGGAGATCCATAAGGGCATTGAGGAGATCGGACTTAGCCAGGAACGCTATGAGCTGCAGCAGGAGGTTCGGCGGAATAGTGAGGCGATTAAGTTTACTAATAGCCGTATTTTGGAGGTTGAGAAGTTGACGGGGGCGATTTATCAGCATATGGTCAAGCTGCCGGTGCTGGATAGCGGCGTAGCTGAAAAGTTGGCCGTAGGTATTGAGCGGCTTAATGAGGCTTTGACTCGACTGAGCGATGCCGACGCGGATCCTAAGCGGTTGGATGAGAAGCAAAGTAAACTCGGGGAGTATGTAAGATGAGTTTGCAGATGACGGTTGATTGTCCTTGTCGCCATTGCCCCTGGAAGATGCGGAGCGAATGTGATCATTACAGAAATGTTTGTTTGGAGATCCGTAGTTGCGCCCGCTGCGAGCAGGGACTTGAGCGATGCATCAAGGAGGGTTCTTGTTGAATCGCAATTTTTGCGCCTTTTTGGATGTAAACCCTTGTTTGAAGTTTGCGAGGCGTGTCTTTAGGAGCTTTTTTGCATGGTCTTTTTCCATGCTTTCGTCTTTGCCATTTCTTAGTGTGTCTGATCAGGCTAAGACACCATTATTTTCCATGATGTTTCAAGGAGTGACTATCCATGATTGAACAAGACGAGCAAATATCTGGCGAAAACTCTGTTCAAATAGAGGAAAATAGCGTTGGAAAAGTCCGTAAAAAGGATCCGCGGAGCATTGAAAACAAGCTGGGGCGCCAGAAGTGGCATGAAATTAAGACTGATAAGATTTATGCTCAGAATAAGCAGATTCTTGATGAGCTGCGTTGGATCCGTCACCGCTTGAAGGCGCTGGGTGAGAGTGATATCGATATGCCGATGCTTGAGCGGTACGCTTTCCGCGATCAGGTTGATAGCGAGATTTTTCAGCGAATAATGACTGCTGGGGATTCAGGTGTTTTCCCGAAAGATGTAGCTGTCGACGCAGCCTTGGCGAAGTATCATTTGAGGTATTATGACTGTAAGCCGCCGCGTTGTGAGGATGAATAAGCGTCTGCATTTTGAGGTTGGCGAGGTTTTGTTTGAGAAGCGGGGTCATAGGTGGGCAGTTACTAAGTTTGGTTTTGAGGTTTGGGGTAAGAGTAAAAAAGAATTTGACGAGGAAGTAAAAGAGGAAGGACCAAAATATGGGGAATCATGAGAAGAAACGTGCTAAGAAGCGTCAGCAAAAGCAACGTGAGTTATTGAAGAATTTAGGGTTATTTGGTGACAAAAATGAGTGAAAAAAAGACAAGTTTGAAAGTTCCTCTTCTTGATGATTTGAAGCTTGAGGATCTTCGGCTTTTGAAGCATCATGAAGGGAATCCTAATCGGATGACTGTTAAGCAAAAAGAG
Source organism: Candidatus Bathyarchaeota archaeon (assembly GCA_963767735.1). Taxonomy (GTDB): domain Archaea; phylum Thermoproteota; class Bathyarchaeia; order Bathyarchaeales; family Bathycorpusculaceae; genus Bathycorpusculum. Next base: position 250,007 of record CAVYES010000008.1, read on the forward strand.
CAGTTGTGGCATAGTTTGCAGCGTTATGGTTGGCTGGTTCCAATTATTACTGATGCCGACGGTATTGTTGCGGATGGTGAGCAGCGCGTTGACGTTTGCATTGCCCATGGCGAGTTTTTTGGTCCTGTTTTGCGTAGGCCTCTTACTGAAGCTGAAAGATTAATTGTTGGCCAAGAACTAAACAAGCTGCGAGGTAAGCATAATCGCGAGGCAGACCGCGCAGAGTACATAAAAATAGATGGTTTGGGTGAGCGATCTGATTTGGAATCGTTGCTTTCTGCTGTGGGCGAAGACCTTTCTAAAATATTGAGTAGTAGCGTAGAGCGTGGCGGCAGTAATATGATTCCTGAGACCTGCGAAATAATTATTCGCGGTTTCAAGGGTAAAAAGTTCGATGAGCAGGCTCAAAAGGCTGCTTGGGAAAAGTTACGGCTGAGGGTTATGACGCGGGGTTGCTGAATCTATAGATGCCGTCTTTTGATTTGGTTTTCAGCTGGCATGCTGGCAATACTTACCGAGAGCAAGCAATTACCAGTACATATGATCTTAAAGACGTGAAGCTTGAGAAGCACCTTAAAGGGAACATTCCGATTGAAGGCCTAAACTGGCAGATAGGCTGTATTGTTGGGTCATCTGGGAGCGGAAAAACAAGTATAGCTCGGCACTGTTGGCCAGAGGCTTATTATGCTGATCTTAAAGAAAGATACAAAGAGCCTTGTTTTCTAAATGATTTCCCAGCTGAACTTACTATAAGTGAGCTTGGCGCCGCATTATCAAGCAGCTGGCTTTAGTGAGCCTCCTGCATGGCTGAAAAGCTATAGTGTGTTGAGTCAGGGGCAAAAGATGCGTGTTGATATTGCTCATGCGCTTTGTTTGCCTCAGCAGCTTGTTGTTTTTGATGAGTTTACTTCAGTGATTGATCGGAATGTTGCTCAAATTGGCTCTTATGCGATAAGCAGGGCAATTCGTCATCATCCAGGTAAGCAGTTCATAGCTGTTACATGCCATTTTGATGTTTTGGATTGGCTTGAACCTGACTGGATCTATAATGTTGATACCGGCAGAATTCTTTGATTATACGAATGTAAAAAAAAACGATGTCACCCCCAAATTATTCTCTCAGTTCATAAATGCGATTTATCCATGTGGCAGGTCTTTAGGGAGCATCATTATTTGAATACTGAACGCCTTGGCGCCGGTGTTCGCTGCTACGTTGCCAAGCTGGGAGAGAAGCCCATTGCGTTTATTGCTGTTGCGCACGTGCATATGCTTGTTAATTATTTTAGGGTTAGCTCGACTTGTGGTTTTGCCTGATTACCAGGGCATCGGTGTAGGGAAGCGTTTACTGAATTTTATAGCGGAACTCTACACTAGCCAGCTTGACTTGCCCTTCTACATTTTAACGACTAACCCGCAGCTTATCCATGGCAGTCTTTCTAATTGGAAGGTTAAGCGTGTAGGTCACATTAGCGGCGGAAGAACTGACAGCCGAATAAATCGGGAAATTCGATCCTCAATCAGCAAGAACCGACTAACCGTTACACTACAGTACATTCCCAAAAGTAAATCTGGAGGCGCCACCGATGGCTAGATGCAAGGGTTGTGGCAACAAGCTTTCCCATTCAAACAAGAGTGGGTACTGCCGAAAATGCTGGGGAAAACTCGTGCATACATTCAAGCAACAAACTAAAAAAGTCCCTTAACGATGCCTTTGAGCTTGCCTACAATAAGCAACAGTAAGACGTAAACATGCCCAAAGCGCCAATGTTGCACGACCCAAACGTCAATTATTGTATAAGAGAATTATGCTTTTAAACCAAAAATAAAAGTTTGATGAATTGAAATTGCTGCTTAACTTGGGCATTATCTTCTTAATCAAGGCATCAATTTTGAGTTAGCTCTTTTCTTCAACTTATTTTGCCTATTTCTTTTGTTTATTATTTACTCAAGTTAGCGGTTTTTCGATGCCTTCTATAAATTAACAGAACAATACTTAAGGCAACAACTACCGCTATAAGTGCAATTATTAGAATTTGTTCGTTAACGGTTATCATGGTCGGAGCTGGTGTGGGGCTTGGTAAAGGTGTCGGTAAAGGACTTTGTGACGGCAAAGGCAAAAATGGAGCAGTTTTTATCAAGTAAATATAACCCCATAATCCTTGGAAAGCTCAACTCAGAGTTTGCAATGCCCAGACCTGCAAGTGCTCCATCTGACGTTTCAATGAGGGAAAATATTTTGAAAGGAAAATTGATGGTGCCATTATAAAAGTTGCAGGACCTGAATATGTAAGATTCTCAATCCATTGTGTATCGTTATTTGAATCGGTTTTCACAAGGGTAGGTGGCACAGTGTACGAACAGGATAATCAGCTGCATTTCCTGCTTCAAAGTAAACGAACCCGCCATCACTGGTTTGAATATTTGATGAGAAGACGTAATGCGCTAAGTTTACAAACCGTACTTGTATTTTCATACCATTGAATATCTCCTTGTGAATTCAGTTTTATGAGTGTCGGAGTAGACTGAAAAGTTGTGCCGTATGTGTTCCATTCTCCCGCTATTTCATATCCGCCATCACTGGTTTGAATAAGGGTTGACGCTGTGAAACAAATTGATAGTTTTATTCCATTGCATGTTACCTGAAGAATCAAGCTTGTAGAGAGTTGAAGGAACATAAACTCAATTGGTAGGTGTAGCCGCAATCTAAAAAGGCGTATCCACCATCACTTGTTTGAATCAAGTTAGAAACTGCAGCAGTATTTCCCGACCCATATGATTTTTGCCATTGGGTGGCAGGAGGTGAAGTGTTGCTTGAGGTTTGGGCTGAAACTAAAGTAGGTTGAAGAATGATTAAGGACATTATGAAAACAACGACAAGAAATGAAGCGAAACTCTTACCTAAACTACGCATAATTCACTAAAGAAACATGGGCGATAAAAGGCTTTCGTAAAAGTTCCTTGACTAAGGTTTGGTCAAACGTTTCTTGACCAGGCAACTTGAGCGCTGTATCGACCTTTAAGCTAATCCGCGCGGGAAGGTCGATTTATCATTTAATACAGTAGCTATCTAAAATCATAAATCCCAAAAATGGGTAGTTACTCTTAAGAAGACAGCCAAGCAAGCGTTAGAGCTTAAATAGTCTTATCGTGAGAGATGTTTTGTACGCTGACTCGTTAGATTAATGGTTGCAGTTCCCTTATCCAGCTTCACAGGGCCAAAAGGAAAGTGGAGTGTACAGCTGCAACTAACAATGAAGGGTGTGTTTCTTGGATGGGTAAACGCAGTAGTCCTGAGTCTAAACTTCGCAAGCAGGAGCGCCGGCAGGTTAGAAACATTCTGTTAACGTACAGTTTCAAGGATCGGCTGTCATCGGAGACTGTTTACACGCCTGAACATGAAAAGATTGTTATGGCTCAATTGAAGGATAGGTTTGGTTTTACTCAGCATCTTGCCGAGCACGGCGAGGTTTTAACTTCTCCTCTAGGTGAATCGCCTACCACATACGAGCTGTTTGTTGGTGATGCCTAATGGCTTACGACAAAGACCTGTGCAGTGATGCCTGCAAGAATCCTCATTGCCCCTACATAACGCAGATTAACCTTAACACTCAGGCGAATGCTGAAACCCGCCAAGTAATTGCTCAAATTAACAAGGCGTTAGAATCGCTGCTTGGCGAGGATCTAACAGGCTTGAATGGCGGTGTTATCCGGACGCTTTTTGATAAGATTAGTGAGCTCGCGAAATGTCAACAGCGGGAGCGTACTAGTGCAGCTATCCAAAAGAGTTGGGTTAGCAACCTTAAAGCCTTCGGCGCTTTAGTCGTTAGTGTTGCATTAACCGCGGTTTTAGAGTATTGGCTTCTGAAGGGGTTCTAAAATCTTGGCTTCTATTGAGGGCGAACGCATAGCCAAGCTGGAAGAGGCACTTGGCGCCGCACCAAAAAAAACCGACCAGCCAGTCGGATCTGGGGATAAGGAGCCTGAGGTTCATATGACCCTTTCGCTTTTTCACCGCAGAAAGACGATGCTTGTAACCGATTGTATGGGGCGGCTTACTCCTGCGGCTATGGTGCATTTGGCTGATCAGTTTAATACTTCTGTGGATACTTTGCAGCGAGATTGGGAGCGTAAGTCTGTTTGGGAGCCTTTTATCTGGGCGAACTTCGAGGCTAATGATCAGGGCAAGTCGTTGCTTAAGCAGTTGCAGCTTGCTCGTGAGGTAGCGCTTGAGTTGATGAATAGTCCTCGGCTTGGCGGGAATGCTCGGGTTGGGGCGATCGCGAGGTTTATTGAGGCTATTAAGACGGAGATTGAGCTTGAGCAGAGTTTAGGTTTGCTCTCTAAAGTGCAGCCTGGGCCGCTTGTTCAGAATAATTTTAATCAAATTACGGCTAAGTCCGAGACCAAAATAATGATTGACTTATCCAAGATGTCAGCTGATGATAGAAATGCCCTCTTACGAGCCGAGGAAGCTCTCACCCGAGCAGAGACAGCAGCTGGCCCGCAGTAGCCTCCAATATTATGCACGATATCTTGGTTATGCTGATACGGCTTGGTTTCAAGACGAATGGTATAATCTCCTGCAGCCAGCAAATGACCCAGCGCATTTTAGCCCTCTGCCCTGGCATACGCGAGCATTAAAGCAGCTGCATATTGAGGCGCCGCGCAAGCACGCGAAAAGTGAATGCATCTCCATAAATTATCCTTCCTGGCTTATCGGGAATTATCCTGAAATCAGAATCGGGATCGTCAGCAAAACCGCTCCGCTAGCCGAACAAACAGTTGCAGCCATAAAGAACCGGATTGAAAATGATCCAAGATACTTCAGCATTTTCGGAGATCTAAAGCCTAAGAACCCTCAGAAATGGACCGATAGCGAATTTTACGTTAACCGCAAGACAATCAGCAAATTTGCCACTTTATATGCATGCGGTCTCGGCGGCTCATTAACGGGTCGCGGCTTTGACGTAATAATCGCCGACGACATTATTGACGAGGAAAACGTCAACACTCCAAATCAGCTTGAGAAGGCCAGCCGATGGTTCTTCAAGGTCCTGCTAACAACTCTGTTTAGCAATGGCGCAACTTTGGTGATTGGGACACGGTGGCATTATGCGGATCTTTATAATGATTTGATTCAGCCTCCGGAGAAAGGCGGCAAAGGCTGGCCCTGCAAAATTTACCGTGCCATCCAGAACTATGAAGATGTTGAGAAGGGCGCGGCGCCTCGGGTTCTTTGGCCTGAAGTTTGGCCTTATGAGCGGCTGATGAAGAAAAAAGATGAGATCGGCTCAGTTTATTTTTTAAGTCTCAATATCAGAATGACCCGACAAGTCATGGCGGGTGATTTGCTTAAGGCTGAGTGGCTGCATCCCTGGAATGAAGCACCGAATAACAACTTTGTGCCTTCCTCTAATCTGCCAAAATACGCGGGTGTTGATCCAGCGCTCGGTGAAGGCGACTTATTTGCAGTCGCCACCGCGAGCTTATGATCGGGTTCTAAACCGAGCGTATCTCTATGATGTTTACGCTAAGCTGTTGCCGTATCCGGCTGCTATGCAGTTGATGCTGCAGCTTCACGGAATCCACAATTACAGCTAAGATTTACGTGGAGTCAAACGCTTTCCAAAAAGTAATCATGTACATGCCTCAGCTGCAGGGCTTGCCGATTGTGCCGGTAGTGACGTCGAAAGGCAAAGAGGAACGGTTGATCCCGCTAAGCAGCCATTTTGAATCTAAACGTATAACCCTAAACCCAGCTTGGGTATATACCCAAAGTGAGTTCTTCCAGGAGTGGGTGCAGTTCCCAAGGAGTGCGCATGATGACGCTTTGGACTCCGTAGAGATTCTGGTTCGCAATCTGCTCGGGGTCACTTCGATGCCTGAAGGAAAAGGCGTATCGGTAATCAAGAAAAAACCAGAAACGTTGAGGATGATTAAAATGGAAAAAACTTTCAAAGGCGTTTTCCAATAGAAGTTCTCACGAATCAAGGATTTGTAATTGTTATGTTTAGTGGTACTGTTTGCAAACGGCTGGTGGCGATTAAGTTGTTATCAGTTTCATAAAAACCTACAAGTTGGTACACGCCAGTTGACGCTTGGGGTGTACTGAGGTAAGAGCCTGTATTCCAATTAAAAGTGTCATTAACGCTTTTTTGTGGGTGAAGCGTTACAGCCCCATTGTGGTTTCCTGTGCCATCTTCCGTCCAGACCGAATCGTTTTCACTATTCCGAACATCAAAACCGAGATATGCGTTATATAAGTATGAGTTATTGAAAGCGTTATGAGAAAAAACGGTCAATACCTTATGACAAGTATTGGTTAACGTCACTGTCACGTAGATTTCTGCTCCTTGCTTATACGTTGTTGTTTTTGAATTCAGAGTTAGGGAAACTTGTAAGCCATCCATGACGCCACTTTGGGCGGTACTGCCAGCGGAACTAAAATAAATATTCTGGACAAAATAAAGTGTCACCAACAAGATTGCAAGTATCACTGCGAAGGCTACAATGACTGATTTTTTCTTGTACATTGCATCCACTGACTGAGGTATAACTTCCGCTCTATTAAAATTAATTATCGATAGTTATTGGTTTACTTCAAGACTGTAAGCGAAAGGTTTAACGAAAACAAGAAAAAACAGCGAATCGAGGATTATTAAAAATGGTCGATGTTTATTTTCAGTCTCAATATCAGAATGACCCGACGTCAATGGCTGGGGATTTGCTTAAGGCTGAGTGGCTGCACCCATGGAATGAAACGGCAAATATCAATTTTGTGCCTTCCTCTAATCTGCCCAAATACGCGGGTGTGGATCCAGCGCTCGGTGAAGGCGACCTATTTGCTGTTGCCACTGCGACTTATGATCGGGTTCTAAATCGAGCATATCTTTATGATGTTTACGCTAAGCTGCTTGCCGTATCCCGCTGCTATGCAGTTGATTCTGCAACTTCACGGAATCCATAACTACAGCAAAATTTACGTTGAGTCAAACGCTTTCCAGAAAGTTATCATGTACATGCCTCAGCTGCAGGGGTTGCCGATTGTTCCGGTTGTGACGTCGAAAGGCAAAGAGGAACGGTTGATCCCGCTTAGCAGCCATTTTGAATCTAAACGTATAACCCTAAACCCAGCTTGGGTATATACCCAAAGTGAGTTTTTCCAGGAGTGGGTGCAGTTCCCAAGGAGTGCGCATGATGATGCTTTGGATTCTGTTGAGATTCTGGTTCGAAATCTGCTTGGGGTAACATCGATGCCTGAGGGTAAAGGCGTATCGGTAATCAAGAAAAAACCACAAGAAAATGAGGATGATTAATTTGGAAGAAATTTTGGTTTCTGCAAGTGCTAAAGACGAGATTGTTAAAGTTCTCGGCGGCTTGCAGCATGCGTCGACCATGGGTAATTTACACATTAAAATTAACGGGGTAGAACAATTCAAGAACGTCATTATTGATGAATTAGAAGTTTCTATCACGCTTGTGGACCCTAAGCCTGAACCTGAAAAGAAGTAATAGGTGTATAGATGGTGCTGCTGAGAAAAGATCTTTCATTAACGATGCCTAACCCGCTACGCAATGTGCCAAATGCGGTTGCGGTTTCGCAGCGGGAGACGGAGGTTCCTGTTGCTTGGCGTGGCGACTGGAGCTTAATGCAGTACGTCAACAATTACTGTTTAAAAGCCTCCGGGATCGGCTTTGTCAGCAGCCCCTACACGTCGCTTTGGGATCGTATTTGGGGAGTGACGCCGGTTGAGGACCTGCCCAAGTTCAAAGCTCTTTACTCTTTTGTCCCGCGTATCCAGGCTGCAGTTGACGTCAAAGTTAATTTGGAGATTTCAAACGGCTTCACTCTGGAAGGCGGCACAGCGACTTTTCGTGATTTTTTGGAAGAGTGGGTTGAGTCGCATGATCTGCTTGATACGATGCGCTCAGAAGAGAAGGATGCGCAGGTTTTCGGGTCATCTTACACCGAGCCATGTATGGATGAAGACTCCAGCCGAGTAGAATGGCTAAAAACTCTTGATCCCGAATATATGCGGGTTCGCCAAGACTGCTACAAGAACATTTTCGGTTATGCTCAGCTGCAGAGTTACCCGCCCGTAGTTTTTGACCCAGAGGAAATTTATCGATCAATCAATAACCCTTCTAGCTGGCTGTTTGAGAATGCCTACGGGACCTCTTCTTTGCGTTCAATTCTTGCATATTCAAGCTTTGATCGATGATTTTCAGGTTGACATGGCTAAAATCATGAAAGTTTACACGAAGCCGATGTTGATCGCTAAATGCGGCGGTGATGGTTCTCCTGGGAAGGCTCAGCCTTGGAGTGACGCCCAATTAGACGTTATGTCAAATACGCTGCAAGTGCGCGATCAAGGAACAGATCTAACCGTTAGGGGCGACGTGGAAGTGCAGCCAATGTCTTCTTTAACTAAGGACCTGAAGGCTGAATGGTGGATTGAGTACCTAGAGCGTCAACGTGACAGCCAGCTGGGCGTGCCAAAGATTTTTCTCGGAGAACCGGAAGGCGCAAACAGGTCCACTAGCGACATTGTTATGCAGGAATTCGTAACTCGGCTGCGTATGCGTCAGAAACACCGCAGCAGCATTTATGAAATGCAGCTTTTCCCACTAATCCTGCGCGGCGATTTCCCTGAAAGCTTGATCATACCCGACAAGATCCCGAAGATTAAGTGGAAGCCGATTTGGGAACCGCCGACAGACGTCAAGATGAGCCGTGTTATCGACCTCTACAATGCTATGTTGATGGGTGATATAGAAGCGCGTGCGCGAGTTGGGTTTGCCTGAAAAGATCGATGGTGTCTTGAAGCAGCAGTCGGCTCCGGCGCCGATAGGGATGCCTGAAGGTCGTGAGTTTGAGACTCCTGGGCAACCGCGGAAGGCTTTAGGTAAGGGTGTGCCTGCGCAGGTTGTTAAGGATGGGGCGGGGGCTTCGTATCTTGTGCGAGCTCTGCCTTGAAGCCGTTAACGCGGTTCGTGCTGTAAGGGCTTTGGAAGCTGCAGTTGTTAACCCAAACGTGAAGTTCTCTACTTGGCGCTTCTACAACTCCAAGAACCCTAACACCTGCGAAAAATGCGAAGATTACGACGGCGACGAGTACGAGCTTGGAAGACCCTGATGATCTACGGGATATTTTTCCCTATGGTGAATTTGTAGCTGATGATACCTTCGCCTGCAACGTTCACCCGAACTGCGGTTGCTTCTGCGTGAAGAAATCAGATTAATAACAACTCAAACATTAAACGGAGAATATCTCGCTTATGGAATTAAATTATGATGTTGAAGTACAAGCCAGCCTAGATGATCTAAGGAAAACAGGCATTATCGAAGGCCAAGCAATTGACTCTTCAGTTAACAAAAACCGTTGGCAGGTTCCGGAGCAAGATCTAGATTATTTTTGTTCAACTCTCCAAAATGCTCAGCTCAGGATTAATCACGGGGACCGCGTGGAAGACGTCAAAGGCGTAGTCTTCAAAACTAAGCATATAGGGAACACAGTAAATTTTGAGGCTGATGTTTCTGGCGATCCCGTATTACTGACCCAGATTGAAAAGAAATATCTCCATATGGTCAGCCCAAAAGTAATCTCAGATGATATTGTCTGCAGCTTATGCCAGGGCAAAACCCGAGATGCCAACATGCAGATGATTCATCTCTGCGCGGGCGCCTGGGAAATCGTGCATCAACCCCGCTGCCTGGAACTCAGTATAGTTGCTGAGGGGGCTTACGAGAATAACAATTTTCATTTGAAAGGTTTTGCGGCTGCCATGGATGAATCGCAGCGGCTAGGGCTTATTGCGTCTGTCTGTGAATGCGCGGATAAGTCGCGTTGCCCTTGTGGCCTAAAGGAATTGAAAGCAAAGTTACAGCCTGACTTACACGGGCTTAACAATCAAATTAGAGGAGAAAAAAATAAAATGAGTTCAGGTGAAAATCAGCCACCGATAGCTCCGCAAGTACCAGCCACTAGCCAAAAACCAGCAGCTGGCACCGAATTGACCTATCAGCAACTAGAAGACCAATTAACAAAGAATACGTCGCAGATCATGGATGCCTGCAAAGCCGCCATCGCGGAATCTGAAAAGAAAATGGAATCCAAAGTGGAAGCTACTGTAAAAGCAGCAATCGAAGCCGCAGTCCCTAAGCCTCGACCAAACGGGAAAGGCCAAGCGGGAAACGGCTTGGGTGCAGCAGGCGCAGGTCAGGGACTCCCAGGAATCGATGATGCTCAACGCCTTAACAACATGTTTGCGCCGAAGGCCAATTTGAGGAAAGCAGGGCTTGAATTAGCTGCTGCCGCTAAGCGTATGGGCAGTTTAACAGCCGATGTAACACATGAAGAGAAAGATGAGGAGGGAGCATAATGTCGCAGGGACAAGCATTTGATGGTGTAGGGCCTAAAGCTTATTCCAGATCTTGAGCAGACATTTCCGAGCAGATACAGGATACACATCGCCAGCAGTAGGTGACCCAGTTTACATTTCCAGTGACAACGGCTACACTCCGGCAGTCAGCTTATGCGTAGGCGAAAACCCAGCGTTCGTTGGCTTCGTGCAATCTGTAATACCCACTGACACCTTTGGCAATAAGCTGCTTAACGTCTACGTCTTCGGGCATAGAGTACGATGCAAGAACACTTCAGGCGGAACATTAACTGCAGGCCAAGTTATCACTTCAGGCAACGGCGGAATCACAGCTCTATCGCCTATAACTGCTCTTGACACAAGCTTCCCATTGACCTTAACAATCGCTGCAATCAACGCCCAGATGGGCCGACGCGGAATCGTAGCTGTTGGTGGCGCAAATAACGCGCTTGTTCAAATAATCTTCGGGTAACCGAGGATTCCCTTTCAGTTTTTTTGAAAGCAGAAAAAAGAAAATTAATTAAAATTTTAAAGGAGAAAAAGAAAAATGAGTTTTGTTGAAGATGCTTTAAGCTTTGTTGATAGTGCTGGGATTCAGTATCCAGAGCTCAACCAAGTTATCATAGAGATGACTATGCCTAACCTGATTTTGAAGCGGCTTCTCACTGACGATGTTCTCAAGCACGGACGAACTAAGACTTACACGATTGAAAACGGATCGCACAGTGTCGGCATAAGTGAAGTAGCTCCAGGCACCGCTGCACCAGTCGATTACACCCCGATGAAGTTTGCAACTCTTAGCCCGTACAAACGTATGGAAGCTGTCGAAATTCCTAAAGAAGTCGTTGAAGACGTTGATCTGCCAGTGGTTAATCAACAGTTGAAACGTATGGCCAGACGCTTAGCATACCAGATTGAGCTTGACTGCTGGTTAGTAATGAACGCTGCCGTTCCGGTTGCAAATAGCTTTGCTGGCACCGGTAAAACAGTTACTATAACAGGTACCGAATACACTAAGGCGAACACTGCAGGTATGGAAGACTTTAACGCTGCTGAAGCTTTGATCAACGCCGGCGACTTCATCATGGACACCATTGTCTGCAACCCCGTTCAGAAACGAGACATCAAGAACCTGCCCAACTACAGCCTATACCGCGACGAAATCAGCCCAATTACTCAGAAGCCAATCCAGATGCTAGGTGAATGGGAGCTTTGCTGGAGCAACGTCGTGCCCGCAGGGACCATTCTTTGCATATCAACTGGCAAAAACCTTTCAGCTGCCTATGCGCCCCTTGGGATGTTTCTTGTTAAGCGCCCTTTGACCACAGATGTTGAGCTTCTTAAGAGTAAAGAAGTTGTAAAGCCGATTCTGTCAACCAGGTATGCTCCGATCATTCTTAACGGCCAATGCATTGCAGCAATCACAGGACTAGCAACAAGCTAAGCATAAAGTTAAGTTTGATTTTCTTTTGCCCATATCTTTTAAGTTATGGACCGTAAAGCCGGCTTCAAAGTAACCACTCACTCATCTAACTTCTTTAGTTATGGAATTGGATATCCTGCTAATCCGACCAAATCTATTGTATAATTGCCGACATTGTGGTTTGTTGTAGCCATGTCAATCTCAACCACATACGTATCTCCGCTGCCCAACCCGATTTGAGGTACACCTAAGGGTGCTGATCCTGGGCTAGTTACGTCCTCTGATTGGATTGGCGTATTCTTAACGTATAATTTTGCTGTCAAGCCAAAATATGCTGTGCCCGAGCTGTTGCCTGGGAAGTTATCCATTGGAGGCGGTTGCTGTGCAGTGTAATCATTTCTTACAGTGGCTTCAATGATGAAGCATTCTTGACCATCATATTTTCCATAATAAGAATACGATGAAATTAGAAAAATCTTTGAGCTACCTAAATAGCCAGCATCACTCAATTTTGCAGCTTGGTCCATTCTGAAGCTGTTGTACTTGATTAAACTCAACTAAAGCAATTGCTGTGCTTGCAATTAAGAGAAAGACTAACAGTACAGAAAGAACTTGGAAAGACTTTTTTGAACTAAAAAGACGAGAGTGAGATTTAACGGAATCTTTTCTTGCCAGAGAAGCATTCTCAACCGTTTGGACGGTTAATAGTGCATCCTTTCCTTGATTTGACAGACAATATTTCCCATGTTCGTCGGTCTTGATTAAGTCTCCTAATTTGTTAAGATGATGTTGGAGCTGCCCGCTGCTTTCAATGGAGGTTTTTTTCTTTAAATCGGCAAATCCAAGAGGCTTCTTCACTTAAAGCCTTTAGAATAACGATCCTTGTGGGATGGCCAAGGGCGTCAAATATTTCTGCTCTTTGCCTGTCTCTTTCGATGTCTTGTCCTTCTTCCATTATCGTGCGCCTCAAGGCACTCACTACACTTAGCTATTTAATTCCTCGTTTGAAGACTCCCGAATAAAACCAAGTCCTGTTTTCAGGACATTAATATTATGACAGAGGACCTATATGTCGTCATACCCAAGTTTCACTTCGCTTTCTGAAGTGGTCACACATCTAAATGCTACCGGACCTGATAGCAACAGCAATTATCTAGTTTACGGGCTCACTGTTTCAAGCAATAGCGTTCAGGACTACGTTGACCACGCGAACACTTACATAGGCAGCCTTGTGCCCAGCGTAACGTCGACGGATCCGCGTTACCCATTTGCGCAGTTAGCCGCCTTAGATCTTGCGTGCATGAGCGTTTTAGTTGCTGCGAGCGGAGGCATGCTTTTGGGCGCGGCAGATTACAAGCTTGGCGACTTATTCGTAACTAAAGGCGCCATTGGAAAATTCTCATTTCAAAGCGCAGTGCAAAGCTTCCAAGACAGTTTTACCCGAAATATAGTGAATCTTTCAACTGTAGCCATAGGCGCTCAAGCACGGCTGGGACATGAAGTTCCTCATTGTAGAGGACTGGGGCGTTAGGAATGGCAAAGCGAAAACTTAGGCTTCTGCTTATTCCAGTTGCTATAGTGCTTTTCGTGATTGGTTGGCTTCTTTATTATTTCGGCAGAAAACGGAGGAAAACTTAGACGTCAACTAATCAAGCCTTAGCGGTTTCGGAGTTGCTGCAGGAGAATTGGTCGCTATCAAATCCGGTGGCTGCCGCAAATATTTTGTGGCCTACTACTCGCATGGATGCGATTGGGATTACTCAGGGAAAAGGATCCTTGCAAATAGCCGTCTACAACGCGAGCCCCAGCAAGCAGGTGGATGCGCTTAGTCGCGAATGTTACCTGGTTACTGAAAAACTTGTCGTCGACATAATTGTTGTTAACGCTAGCCAAAGCACAGCTGATTTAGCCTCTGCAGAATCAACTTTGGAAGCATTGCAGGCTGAAGTTACCCGCATCATCCACTTGCAAGACCCAAACTATGCAGTAACCGGAGAGCCGATTCACAGTAACGCAACTGAAGTAACCCGCGTCATGATCAACGTTGACGCCGTTTACTTCAGCATTTCAAGTTAATAGGCAGGTGAAGTAAATGGCAGAACAAAAAAGGGCGGCAAACCAGAAATTTAAAACCAAATTTAGCTCTTGGATTGTGACTTACAAAAACGGTTCCCAGGTTCTGGTAGAGCACAGAGTAACAAAAATAGCTTAGCGCTGCGGAAATTCGCTTAACGCTGTTAGTCCAGAAAACTGGACTTACGTTAATTGTCCTATTCAATGTGTCTACAAACGAGGCATTAAATAGTTTAATGATATGACATGGATAAGACAGCTTGAGGTGAGAAAAAATGGAAGACGAAGGGCAAGTGGAGAATGATAGGCAACGCGCAGAAGTCTTTGACGCACTAGGTCACCCTACACGCATTGTAATCTTGAAAGCCCTAAGTGAAGGTGCTCTTGGATTTGCCGAACTTAAAAAGAAAACAGCCATTGAGAGCAGTGGGCATCTTCAACACCACTTAAACAAGCTCAACGGACTGATAAAGACTGATGAATATGGCAAGTATTGCCTAACAGAGCAAGGAAAAGACGCCTTACTGACAGTTCAAACGGTCGAGAATTCATCGCCAAGAACTGCAACAAAAGAGAAAGGGCATAGACACTTAAAGGTAGGCCTAAAACCTGTTGCTGTTCTTCTGGTGGCTCTCCTGATTGCAAGTTCAGCAGTCGCAGTGTATGAGTACAATCAAGCAGCTGATTTTCAGCGGGAATTTACCCGTTCTAATTCAGTTAATTTACAAGCTATGGAATACTATAGCGAATTTGGGATAATACCAAATACAAATGTTAACTCTTCATACACTCCACCAATTTCAATGTATCGTGCCTTACAACTTGGGCTTGAATCAGATGGCTGGAACAAAACATCACTTTATGGATTAACCGTTGGGGTTTTCCTAGATTTGCAAACTACAACTAATCAAACTTTTAGCATTGGTCCATTAACAAGTATACCTTCAGACTACTCTGATGTATACGGCAACGGCATAACTTATAGGTACGTTTGGCAAATAACCGTTACTAACTCAAGCGTTATTGAGCTTCCACCTCCTGGTTACAGCTTAATTGATGCTTCAACAGGACAAATACTCCCAAATCCACCACTTTATTAGTGCCCTAATCCCCGTTTTTCAGAATCAAAACAAAAGAACACCCATTTGTAATGTTCATAAACCGTCAAAGGAAATCCAGGTCTTTTAATTAACAGGTAGGCTTAAGGTGGTTTAGTTGAGCGTTCAAATTTCAATTAACAAATCAAACTTTGATGTGCTGAGCAGCTGCTTTGATTGTCTTTGTAAGCAGTACCCTGAGGCTGTAAATCAAGCTCTGATGAACGTTGCTCAGGATATTTTGGTGACTGCGAACACGTTAGTTCCAGTCAGAACGGGCTATTTGAAAAGTACCATAGCAATTGAGCAGCCCAGCAAATTTCAAATTAAAGTCAAAGCCACGGCTCCCTATGCTTATTACGTGGAGTTTGGAACAAGGAAAATGTCGCCGAGGCTTTTCCTTACTAACGCGGTTAATCAGCATTTGCCTGAATTGGCGCCGGAGATTGAGCAGCAAATCCAAGATTTGTTACGAGGTTGAAAAAGTATAATGGTGAAATCTAAGAAGGGTTCAATTTTGTTTCCTTGCTTCTTTGCAGTTTTATTATGAAATAAGCATTTACTAATAAAAAGAGGATAAAGACATAGAGTGGGAAGTTAGGTACTTTGAAGAGCAAGTGCAAGTGGTGGATTCTCAAAAGAGCGCCCGCCACTGATTGAGAAAATATTAAATCCGTTTAGTGTCGTACCGTTGAGTTCAGAAAGCACTAATTGGCTGGAAAGATAAAGAAGCAAACCCAATATTATATTGGCAATAATGACAGTTGTTAATCTTGTTGTCACAATGACACCTCAAGCGCATTTGCTTTTGCCAATCTTGTATTTGTTTTGACCTTGCTTAAAAGATAATCGTTAAAGACGTTAAAGTAACCAAATTTAATCGAGGTGAAAAAGTATGAGTTTAGCAACTACGCCAGTTCTAAGTCGAAATGCAGTTGTCCAGGTAGGCGGAGCAGCAATCGGTTTTCTCACTGACTTCACTATGGATGTCAAAGCGGAAATGATTAAGGAGTACGTTTGCGCGTCAGGCGGGTCTCCATCGCCAGCTTTCACGGCAAGCGGCAACCAATCCTACACGTTCAAAGCTTCAGCCCTTTATGTCCCAGCAAACTATGCAGCACTATTAACAGATGTTCTTAACGGCTCACTTGGTTACGGTTATTTGGGGTCCACAAGGCACAACCACAGGGTCGGGAACACCAAAAATCACATTAAGCAACGTTGTCTTAACAGCTTACAGCGTCAAAAACGGGCAGAAAGGCACAATCGCGAACGATATTAGCGGTGAAGCGCAAAGTGTGGCCACAAGCACTTTCTAGTGTTTTCTTTCTTTTCGTCTATTTTGAATCGAGATAGTTCGGTCATTTTTTGCAGCCCATGCTGCCACGCACAAGGACACAGCCACCACAGCTATCATCACTAAAATGAGACTGCCAACACTGAACTCCGGTGCAGTTGGAACAGGTGAGGGAGATGCAGTTGGAGTTGTAGACGCAGTTGGGCTTGAAGATGGAGACGAGAGGGAAGCATCATTTATCACTGAAACAGAGCCAGAGTTAGAGTTAGCTACGAAGATTTCGCTTTTGCCAGAATCATAAGATACGCCTTGGGGGGTGTTTCCCACGGGTATCGTTGCAACCACTGCATTGCTGCTATCCGATATAACTGAGACCGTGTAGGATGCAATATCATACACGTTGGATTTACTATTGGTTACGAAGATTTCGCCCTTACCAGAATCATAAGCCACACTATCTGGCGTAAGCCCCACGGGAATAGTTGCATTTACGACATTACTACTATCGGATATGACTGAAACTGTGTTGTCGCCTGAATTAGCTACGAATATTTCGCCCTTTGAAGAATCATAAGCCACACCTTCAGGCAAGGTTCCTACGGGTATGGTTGCAACAACGGCATTGCTACTGTCCGATATAACTGAGACTGAGTGGGATGCATCCGACGCTCCATAATTAGTTACGAATATTTCGCCCTTGCCAGAATCGTAAGCTACGCCTTCAGGTTGGGTTCCAACGCCTATCGTTGCAACCACGGAATTACTGCTGTCTGAAATGACCGACACGTTGAAGGCGGCACTATTGGCTACGAAGATTTCTCCCTTTCCAGAATCATAAGCCACGCCAAACGGAGCCGGGCCAACGGGCACCGTTGCAACCACTGCATTATTACTATCTGATATAACATAAACAGATTTGAAGCCGCAGACCACGAATACCTCGTTCTTACCTGAATCATAAGCGACGGTCTCGGGCCACCCATAGAAACTGCGGCAACCACTGCATTAGTGCTATCTGATATAACAGAAACCGAACTGGAGTCAGCATTTGCAACGAATATCTCTCCCAACCCAGAATCATAAGCCACGCCCCTCGGGATGTCTCCCACAGGTATTGTGGCAATTACTCCAGCCCCCTGAACCGCGTTGACTGCTAACAAAGCAAGAATCACTGTGAGAAGAATTGATGCAGAGAAGATTTTCTTTAGATTCTCCATAAAGATTCTTTGATTTCGGCTATCTTATACAGCTTTCGCTATTGTTAGCGTGAGATCGTGTTTCTTTAAATCTTGTCTGCATTGTCTGACAACGGCGTAGGTAACCCC
>CAVYES010000009.1:0-70985 GCA_963767735.1 Candidatus Bathyarchaeota archaeon
CTCGAAACAGCTTTTGGCTTTGTACCTACTTGATAAGTTGCCTACCATAAACGAGGTAAGAACATAACCGCCAGCTTTCTGCAGTAAACCGTCTGCTTCGGGTGTTAATCCAGGTCCCCCGACACCGCCAACCTGTGGATCTTCAAAGTGCTTCAAAGCGTTGGTTAACCAGTCACTTCGAGGATAAGCGTCATTATCGATGAAAGCACAGAACTGACCATTCGATCTTTTAACGCCCGTGTTACGTTTGACCCCAGGAGCTACCGGTCCAGTAGCTACAACTTTGACCCCATCAATCGCTTCGGTAGAATAGTCAGGTAACAATATTATCTCAAAATTTGGATAATCCAAGTGTCCACAGTATTCAATACACTCTCTCGTATAATCGTCCACATCTTTACAAGGTATAATAATTGAAACAAGCGGTTTTTAAGACATTAATGTTCACGAAGAACAAGTGAAACCAGATTTTGAAAACCGTTTTTCTCGGGAAGCTGGCGCTGATACCAATGGATGATCCGAAGTCTGTACGCTATTCCAAGCAAATCAATAAACATGTGCCACATCTCTTTCGGCTTAAATTGAGCATCCAACTTGATGTTTACAGGCATCTCAACAACTTTCAAACCATAAAGATTCGCGACAGCCAGCAACTCAACGTCAAAAGCATAACGCTTCACAGCCAATCTGGGGAAAACATCGATAAACGCACTCTTCCTCATTGCTTTAAGCCCAGACTGGGTATCTTTAAGAGGCACCCCAGTAAGAAGACGAACCATGCCATTGAAGACTTTGCTAAAGATTATTCGAGACACTGGCACTTCCACTCGTGAATCCCTATGCCGTTTAGAAGCTATAACAATATCACCATACTTCAGAGCATCAAGATACTTCGAAATCGTTCTCAAGTCGATTTCCATGTCGCCGTCCGCAAAAATCACGACGTTCCCGCTGGTATGCATAAAACCAGTCTTCACAGCATGCCCTTTCCCCACGTTCTCGCTGTAACTCACCACTTTGACATGACCGTTTTTCCCAGCGTACCTCCTTGCTTTTGCTAAAGTGTCGTCTCTGCTGCCGTCATTAACTACCACAATTTCATATGGCAAGTTCTTGTCCTTGATAACTTCATCTATTGTTCCGAGCGTGTCTTCAATGAAGTCTTCTTCATTGTATGCTGGGATAACGAAAGATAATTCTACTTGCTGCATTAAACAGCCACCTCATCATTGATTTTTCCGCGATATTTCAGAAAGCTGGCAAGTTGGAGAATAACCCCAGCGATCAAGGCATAATACGCGTAAACGGCTACATTGTCAGCTAAGAAAGCAAAGCCTGTAGACAGGGAAACAGCGGCAGCAATCAAAAGCAGCATGAACCCCACGATAAAGGGAGAGCCCCAATTCTCCTTAACGTATCCTTTGACCTTAAGTATAATCTTGTTGAAGCCGACTTGTGTCATGTTACAGAGGCACTCTCATCTTTAAGAGCGAAGCTCAGAATTTAACGTTTGCCATAATCTCGGCATACACACAAAAAAAATTCTCAAAGTTCCACCTAACAAAGAGTTATGACTCACCAATTTTGAATTACCGTTTGAATATTTTAACATTATTAACATGCATCACAGCCAAGAAGATTGCGAACGAAGAATCAAATACCCAACTAATAGCAGAAATATTTCCTAACTTCTGTGCTGCGAAACTGATTTTTTGAGCCAGAGGCAAACCAATCTCCTTTAAACGACTCGAAAAACTGCTTTTAATAGCATCCTCCAGCTTCCTTGTGAGCGCGAGTAGGCTTTTTGCTAACTTTGAACTTCGGATGGTATCTACAACTCTTATCGTTAAATCAAAGAGTACTCTATCTATTCTTTGCAATGCTTTGAACCATGCGCCAGAACGCATAGCTTTAGTTTTCAGATTCACCAATTGTTTTTTATCAAGGAAGCAGAAAACATCGCCATTTAGTGCAGCTTTAGACATCGTTTGTTTCCTTGGTTATTATTTTAGTAAACATCCATCTTGTGGGTATTTATGAATTATGCATATTTACTGAAATTTAATAGATTATTATCCAAAGTTTCAATAACTCTGAAATCTTTTTCTAAGCAAATAGTAACGCCACCGCATTTTATTGTTAGTTCTATGTGATCACGTTTTCTGCCGCGATTTTTTTTAGAATCTCGAGTTTTCGCTAATTGGAATAGCATAACAACGAGCAAAATGGAAAAAACGCAACCTAATATTGCGAGAGTCACAATTCTTAGGGGTTCAACAGCCCAGATAGCATGCACCATATCCAGCAAAATATTGGTGTACCGTGGAGCTAAAGGCAAAAAGAAGAAAGGAAGTGGACAATTCAGGACAGCGTAAAGTAACGCTACTATTGAAGCAGCCCAGTAAAAAGCCTCTTTAACGCGTCCTCCCACACATAATATGACTAGGAAGGGTATTGCCCAAACAAAATACTGCTCACAAATAATTCTATATGAAAGAAACAAGGCAAGCACAGGCAAAAGCATTACCAAAGCCAAATCATAGGCGGGTTTCTGAAAAGTCATTTTGACAGTTCTCCAGTAAACGAGCCCCAAAGCAACAGCCACAAGCACAATCGACGCCATCGATGCAAAAGAAACGAACTCAGCAGTTACAGGCAAGTTGAGTAGCCGATTTAGCTGATAAAGCGACCAGTAAGAAAGACCAAAAGCCACAGGGTTAGTAACTTGATTAGCCACAGCACTAGAGGCTGCAGGATTTGACACAAAGAAGCCAGTGAAAAAGTTTTCTATCATGCCGAAATAGGGAAGAAAAAGCAAAACTGTAGCAGCTGTAAAGACAGAAAAAAACTTTAAGCAATTCTTCCATTTATCTCCAACAGGACTCGACTTTAAAAGATAAATCGCAATAGGCACCAAAAACAAAGCGGGATACAATTTTGAAGCCACACCTAAGCTGAGAAAAACCGCGGAAAGTGCATATTTCTTCCTCAACAAAAAGAAGAAGGCAACCAAAGAAAAAAGCGCAGGCAAAGTATCCCACATGCCCCAACCAGCTGAAATCCAAATTACAAATGGGTTAAGGAACCAGAGAAACGCGGCTTTTTCAGCAAGCCCCTTGCTATGTGTTAATTCCTCCACTATTTTGTAAAGAAGAAAAGCTATCGCAACATCTGAAATCAAGAAGGGGATTTTAAGTACAGAATTAAAAAGCATCCCTGGAACGTATTGGACATTAAAAGAAGGATAGAAGTTCAATGCCGATGGAAGAGAAGCCATAGGAATAGCCCTTGTGGAGAAAATGCCTGCAAGCCAATTATAACTGTAAGCGACTGGAATCATCATGTAGTTGTTAAGCGGAGGAAACATCTGAACGCTTAAAGGTCCGTTTCGTATGATGCTTATTGCAGTGATATACCAAGCGTACATGTCAAATGGG
Organism: Candidatus Bathyarchaeota archaeon; assembly: GCA_963767735.1. Taxonomy (GTDB): domain Archaea; phylum Thermoproteota; class Bathyarchaeia; order Bathyarchaeales; family Bathycorpusculaceae; genus Bathycorpusculum. The sequence continues at coordinate 3,438 of CAVYES010000009.1, forward strand.
TGAGCGGAAATCGGCATCAGAATAACTCTTATGACTACGCCAACGATGATTATGCTTGCTAATTTATGCTTTGAAATTAACTCGCGAATTTTTGAAATTATCAGTTTTTCAACTCTGCATTAGTTAATTTGGAGCATAGTGGTAAATGGCGATTTCGCCGCTCTGATAGATTTCGTGAAATGCCGATGCCACGGTCGGTTGCCCTTCCCATCCTTTTCCATTTACCCACCATATAAGGTATATTTGACTATACCCTTCTTGGGCAGCTGTCGTTGCAGCATTTAAAGGATTACCGAACTCATATAGAAACACCTGATCAGGGTTAAATGTTGTGAGCGCCCAACCATAAAACACCCTGTGCGTAAGCAAAATCGAGTTTCCTGTCATGTTATCTTTAAGCCATTGAAGGGCATTTACTGTTCCTTGGCAGTCGGTTATGGATACGGTGTTTTGAAGCATCGAGGTCGGAATCGTGTAAATGTAAGGGTTCACTCCCTCCGCAAAATACGGAAAAGGATTTGCTGGAGTCATCACCATGAAACCTAAACTCAGAACCACAGTTACAAGCATAAGATAAACTAAGCCTACGCGCAGCGAAGTTATCTTAAAACGTTTCCAGTGAACAGACTTAAGCCAGCTTAACCCTTCCGTCGCATAGAAAGCTAAGGGGTAAACAAGCAGCATTACAATGCGCAGATCGCTAGGGCTTACCATGGGAATTAAAGATGCAATAAAAACTAAAACGATAAAACTGCGCATCTGGAAGTTGCGAAAACGCTTCACACTCAAAAGTGCTAAGGGCAGTAGGGGCACGAAGCAGTACAGGAAAAACCCTGCTTCATTTGCCAACATTGCTGGATAAGAAGAGTAGCCAAACAGCGCCAGCCAGCCATCCGTTGTTGTAGGGAAACCGAAAATCAAACGGTACTCTGGCACTGCAGGACTCAAATAAAAGATGAGGAAAAAAAGCAGCACCGCCGGCAAAGAAAACATGATTAAGCGAACAGCATCAACGCGGCTTTCGCGAACCAGCTTATAAACAACAGTGAAGAGCAACACACCAAGCACAAGAACAGCCACCACTTGATTTGACAACACGACTGCGGCTAGAGCCAAAGAAAACGCCGCGTAACGCTTCCAAGAAAACTTGCCTGACTCTCCAGCTTTGGTGACAAGCAACATGAGAACTACAAAGAAAAAGATTAACGCCAGTTCTTCTCGAAACGCATCCCATGAAACCCGCAGAGCCACAAAATACAAAGTTCCAACCAGAGCAGGCACAATGCTTTTTTTAGGCGACCAGCCCAAGCCGCGCCTGGCGTAACCATACATGGCTAAACCCAAAAACCCAAGAAGCACGGATGGAAGCACCTTAAGCACTAAAACAACTGAGCCGCCGCTTAAGACGAAACCGATAATCAAAGTGTACAGCAGCGGAGCTGTAGCAATGAAACTCGCTATGGTTACGTTGCCATGCAGCCACAGCGTTGTTGTTGAAGTGTAATATGCCATCGTGTCAAAGCCAACAACGTATGGCCCCATCAAAACTTCAGGGATAAATCTGATTAACAGGGGAACTGCAAACGCAAGCAACGGAAACAGATACTTTTTTGGAAACAAATCACTTACAACTCGGACTTGGAGAAGTTAAATTTTTCCCAAAATGCCCCAAGAAAACGTTAATCCACAAGAAGCCAATTTTTGCTTTGTGAAGAAATCAGGGATGGATTAGGAGCAGTTACATTGTTATTTATCGCGTATAATGCTGCTGCCAAGATTAACCCGTTAGTTTTATCAATCACGGTTGAAACCACCTGACCGTTTTCGTTAATTCCATCTTGGTACCCACTGTGTGTAAGGCAGACAGGCGCAATTGCGTTAACCATGCTTTGCGTGTAGTTTGTGTTATAGAGTGCGTCTAAGCCAACCGCTACTTTCAAATAAACAACCGGCGTCACGGAAATAACAGAAGTTTGATCCTTCTCGATAACCCACGTGTTTCCATTGGGCAACACTACCCATTCCCAAATGTAAGTTTCCCCACTCTCCCCTACGATGTTTCCCTCACTGAAAGCTGTGTATTTTCCCGTTGCATTATACCTCGCTTCCTCGGCAAGGTAAACTTGCCTTGACAAATTCAGCAAGCCTTGCGTCAGGTTGTTGAAAATTAAAGATGGAAAGAAGCAAAGGTTCAGACGTTATTTTAGCTTCAGGCAACGCAACACCATAAGTTTCGACTGTAGGAGCATTAACAATGTTGTTAAGGATAGTGTTTGCTTCCGCAGAAAACTGGCTAGGCCAAAAATCCGCAAAGCCGCATGCGACATAATAGTCATAGATGTCAACAGAGCCAGCTACCGCACTAACAGCTTCACGCTCAGGTCCATAATTGGTGCGGTTATACACGATATAGTCTAATGGTGCTTGCTAAATCAGGCATGTACGCCTTCAAGTTATTTAGAGACACAAACAAGTTGCCGGCGTCAGTGGCAACCTGAGCTGAATCATCTTCATTTTGCCCATTTGCTGTACAATACCTATCATAGGGCTGGCCATCACTTGTTAATGGTCGAGTTTCAAGAAAAGTCAATATTTTATTGATTCGCCAGTCGGCACCATAAGTCCCATTGTCGCTTATTATGCCCAGTTTATCAGCGTCAATAATTGCTTGAATATAGACGCCTAAATCCCAATCTGTGAAATAGGGGTAACCCTGACCCGAAGCATCCAGCCCAGTTACAGAGTTTACGCCGTTTCCAACCTGAAAATACTGCCAGGCATTAGTAGCCAAACCCGTCCAATACGCAGAACCAGTGGAAACCGCAGGATTCTGAACGACTTGATTAACTGAGGCGTTTTCGGCAAGCCAAAAGCCCTGCGAAGCAACCACGACCACCATAATCACTGCAAACACCATTGATGCACGAACCTTTATGCCCTTCAGTACGATGCCTCCCACTTAACCAACTGAACACGAAACTCCAGACAGCTCTAACATTCCAAATTAAGCTTCGCTTATATCATTTACCTAATTCAAACATAATCCTGCAAAACAGGCATTGATGCAACTGTAAATTCGATGAAAACATAGGGCAAAATGTGCCTAGAATAAACTGCTTCAGCTCTGTTTTAAAGAGTCAGCAGTGTAAAAGCGATAGGTATGCTTCTTCGTAGGCTTTTGCTACGGCGCTCCAGTTTTCCCTTTGAGCAAAATTCAGGTTTTGCTCGCTCATTTTTGCGGCAACGTCTTTGTTAAAGAGGACCTTTAAAATTGCGTTTTTGAGGGCGTCTGCGTCGCCGGAAGGCACAAGAACTGCTGAAGCACCATCGTTAACCATTTCTCTGATTTCAGGCAGGTCAGAGGCCACGATAGGTCGCCCGTAGCCGCAGGCGAGATGGAATACGCCGCTTGTTCCTGGCGCGGCATTGTAAGGCAGAACCACCACGTCAGCTCTTCTGAAAACGGACGTCAGCTTTTCCTGTGGGACATAACCTGTGAATTCAACGTTGGGCGTATGTACTTTATCAAATTCTTCTAAGTAATGGGGAAAGTTGGGGTGATTTGAACCAGCAACTACCAGTTTGATGTTGTTTTTTTCCTTCGTGATTTTTTCAAAGGCTTCAAACATTAAGGGGAGTCCCTTGTGGGGTCCCATGTGACCGAAAATCAAAATGACTTTTCCATCAGAATTCATCTTCGGATTTGTATCCACTGTGGCGCCGTGAGGTATGTACTGAACGCCTTTGTGGCCGTAACGTTGCTTCAAAAAATCACCATAGGAGCGAACAAGCACCACTACGGTTTGGGCAGAAAGGATAATTTTTGTTGCCAAGAGAATTCCGACTCGGTTGAGAAAACTATCTTTCAGGCCAAATTTCTCTAAATCTGCTTTTTCGCCTAGTGTGTGCACTGCGGCTAAAACGCGAAAACCGAGAAGTCGACTAAGAAGAATCAGCGATAAACCAGTTACGTTGGTGAGTTTATTCTTGCCGAAACTTTGGAAACTCACGTTAAAATGCACGACATCGGGTCTTAGCTTCAAGATGTAGTACATTAAGCTTAGCACTGAAGGCAAATTATCGGCTTTCCAAACCCTGAAAACTTTAACCTTAGGGTCTTCCGGTAACACTTTCCCCGAAAGGCTAGTTTTGTCAACTAAAAGATACAGGGCATCAATCGCGGGTCTGCCTGCTAGAGCAGTCACTAAATTCTGGGCATATTCGCTTAAACGTGCATGATTAGGTGGATAAGAAGAGACAAAACAGACCCGCAACCACACTATTCTCCTTGTCCACGAACTTTAGAAACCGAAACTTGCAAGATATCAAGTGAAATCACCGTAGTCAAGCAGAACGCATTTATCTTTTTCTTAGCAATCATTCAACATTGTTCCTGAAACGTCTTTAAGGCGTTCGCTGGGTCCAGATTCATTCATCTTTGCCTCTTACGAGTTTGAATTTACATGGATTTCCCATCTTAAGAGGTTTTAGGTTCTCAAGTTATTTTAAATGCCACACTCCACAAAAATAATCGCCTCATAATCACTAGCAGACGGTGAAAAATTGCCAAAATTTAAAGTGGGTCAACTTATTGTTTAGATTTCATGTAATTTAGGCGGTGGAATTATTTTGTAGGGCGTAGAGTGCGGCGTCTAAGATTAGCTGATTCGTGTTGCTGCCAATACCCGAAATCGCAAACCCACTGTTATTGGCTCCGTCAGCGTAGCCGATTACGGGCAAAGGAAGATTTTGTTCAAGGTAAATGATCATGTTGCGGGCATACGTCGTGTTGTAGAGAGCTAAGAAGCTAAACGCTATTTTAGTGTAAATAACGGGATCTACGCTCAAATATCCACTGACACCAAGTGTCGTTATCACCCATGTATCACCATTAGGCACAACAACCCACTCGTCGATGAAAGTGCCATTGTAGCCATTTCCTTCACTAAAAGCTGCAAAGTTCCCTGTCGCATTATAATAAGCTTCAGAAGCCAAATAAACCTCCTGGGATAAAGCCAGCAGCCTAGAATCATTATTGTTCAGCTCAAAAATAGACATAAGCAACGGATCACCAGAAATCGAAGCATCAGGCAAGGAAACATTACCATAAGGCGAGTACGTAACATTAGCTTTCAAAATATTGGTCAATACTTCATTCGGAGCGTTGGAAAGAGCGGGGAAAAAGCTTGCGAAACCGCTGTAAACAAAATAGGAGTACAGGTCAGTTGAGGTAAGGCTATCTTGCTCGATGCCAGGCACTAAAGCGGCATAATTACATTTGTCGTATACTATGTAATCTATTTGTTGCTTGAAGCTACTGTTATAACTTTCAAGATTGTAGAGAGCAACCATCAACCTTCCCGTATCAGTAACATCAACATAGCTCTCTTGTGGCATATTGTAAACACTTCCATTTGTAGCGTCATAGAACTGGTACGGGTAGTCAGTATTGGGATTAAGGGTTCGGTTTTCTAGGAAAGTTAAAACCATATTTACTCTTTCATTAAAGCCCCATAAGTCATTGGGGCCTATTAGGGTTAAATTCTGCGCGTCGATGAGAGCTTGGATATAGCAGCCTAAGTCCCAATCGGTGAAACCCGTGAAGCTTGTGCCTAGGGCGTAAGGAAGCCCGGTGTTAGAATCTACTCCTATGCCCGGTTGAAAATAATCCCAAGCGTACGAAGCCACCTGCAACCAAATGTCGCTGGTGATGTTTGTGTCAGACTGTATTAAGCCAGGAGGGCGAACATAAGTTGATGGTGAATCTGAACCTATTTCAGTAAAAGTGTGAGTTGAATTAATAGACACTAAGCCTTTACTTTTGCTGGGAGGTTTAGCCGTCGGCGACGGAGTTGCGGTCGAGTTGCCACTTGGCGGAATAACATTGCCTTTGGTAACGCCTTGTTTTGGCAAAAACGCAAAAACAGAAATCAGCATAACAGCTACAATCACAAACACTGTGAGAAACTTTGCTTTTCTGCCAAATCGCCAATGATTCTGCCTGAAAAATCCTTTTTTGGGCTCAGCTTCGATAGAGACCTCTAAGGAAGCAAGCCAGACTAAGAGAAGACTGCAACTTTTTCTGAAATTAACCAAAGCATTTGTCTTCGTAACTGGACTGCACCGTTTTTGATGAGTGGTTATGCCCTTCTCCATTAAACCAAACCACACGACCGTTGTAATAATCAAGGAATAGGTTAGGCTGGATTTAAAACTATGGCATAGAAATTTAAACACAGATAGAATTATTTGCCAATTAAGTTCGATTTTTTTTATGTATATGAAGCAGTTACTTTGCAATGTTGGGTGTTATGAATCCTTTTTTAACTGTTTTAGTCCAAACCCTCTTGCGCCTAAATATCAATTTCAGAAAAGCCCATCCAGCAATACACATCTGAATAAACCAGTAAACGTAAACTGCAGGAACCCACATCAGGTTTCGAAGTTTAATGGGTTTCTCAGATGCCATCAATCCAACACCGACCGAAACTAAAGAGACAGCGGTTAAAGCGATGACTAGACCAGTGAAATTTATGACCGGGTTGCTTTCAGAAAGAAACAACGCAAGGAAAAACCAGTTCACATAGCTTAATAGCGAAACAACCATCATGAAGGGTCCTGCAAGGGAAATTTCGGCATCCACAGTCTTCTTGTTTAAAGTGTCAAGAAGACGCCCATACTTTAAAGCCGTCTCCATGTAACCTCTATACCAACGAACCCGCTGTTTAACGAAGTCTCTTAAGCCATTAGGTGATTCCTGCCCGCAGCAAACATCTTCAGCATACTTTATCTGATGCTTCTTTTCAACCAGCCGCAAAGCCAACTCTACATCTTCCGTAAGAGAAGTCTCATCCCACCCACCTAACTCTTCCAACGTGCTGCGTCTTATGAATTGGCAACTACCGTTTAGGGGAACAAACAGCTGTAGCTTTTCCCTTCCGCTAAGCAAAGCCTGAAACCAAGCTTTCTCCTCCGCCGCGATAACCCTTGTCAAAATGTTTTTTTTCTCATTCAACGAGGTAGTTCTGCCCTGCACAGCCACTAATTGCTTATCTTCAAGATACGACACAACTTTCCTAAGAACATCCTTGTCGGGGAGACTGTCAGCATCAAAAACGCCTACAATTTCGCCCGTTGTATAGGTCAATGCGAGGTTGAGAGCGGCGGGCTTTCCTTTAGATTCCTTTTCATTGATAACCTTAAAGGTTCCACTATACTTTGATGAAAAATCAGAGCACAACTTGCAAGTGTTGTCACTCGAATTGCCATCCACCACTATAATTTCCAACTTGTCTTTGGGGTAATCCAAATCAAGTAAGCCATTCAAACAGCGTCCAATAACTGCCTCTTCATTCTTAGTCGGTACAATAATCGAAATCTTCGGCGTCTCATTTGAATAACTAGTACTTTGGACGCGCTTGCGCCTATTTTTTACGCCTACATAAATGATTGAGCCATTGTACGCCGTCCAAAAAAGCAACACCGAGAGCAAAATGATAGAGGTGATATCAAAAAAAAGTATCATTTACATCGCGCCTCAGTTAACGCTCTGCCGAGTATTAAAAGCATGTTTTTGAGTGATTGAGCTGCAAGATTTACCCGCAAAGCTCTAAAGCACACACAAACACCTGAAACCGCCAATTTATCCAGCATTTTTTTTCTAAGGCGAGATCGAGCCATTATGCACTACAGCCCATTATATACTATTAAGCTCTTTTAAGTTTTGTTTATCAATGCTTACTTGCTTAGCTATAAACCCATAGTTTAGAACACACCCCATAAAAAAGTATCTCAAGAAACAGTACATTATTGTTGAAGCTGCTAAGGCTCCTTCATGAAGACAATAAAATCTTCTAGGCTTCTGGGCTCCAACGTGTAATTAGACTTTCTTTCCTCGCCTATAGTTGACGAAGGCTTCCATCCATAATCATGCCCCGGATAAACTTCCACAGAATCATTTAGTTTCAAAAGCTTATTGAATAAACTATCATACATGCTCTTTGAGCTGCCGCCTGGAAAATCAGTTCTTCCACATTCGCCAACAAATAAAGTGTCACCCGTCAACAGCTTCCTATTATCCACCAGCAAGCAAATACTGTCCAACGTGTGTCCCGGCGTATAAATCACCTTAATCTGAACCTCGCCGACAGTTAGCACGTCGCCATCTTCAACTGCAACATCGTAGTTTAATTTTGAAAGTTTATGAGCAACCAGTTTCGCCCCAAAAATAGAGGTTAACTCTGTGTTCCCAGCAGTGTGGTCAGAGTGTCCATGAGTGTTTATGATGTACTTTAAACTGAAGTTTTTACTTTTTAAAACCTTGATTATTTCGCCACTGTTAAAGCTTGAATCCACAACCGCCGCTTCAAAAGCAGCTTCGTCAGCTATAATGTACGAGAAATTGTCGCTGTGCTGCTGGATTTGTTTAAAAAACATACGTCTCAACCATTAAAGAGGTTATCAAGGAACAATCTTTTGTTCTTTTCGCCTCTCCACCCGCAACTTTCCGCGCAACATACCCCTCCTATTTAATCCCAGCTGAAAATTTTAGGTCTGAACTGCACAATAAGCTTAAAACACTTGTTAGTGTGCAAACAATCCTTCCGGCAGTGCCAACTACAGTTGATCGAAAACGGGCTAAGACAGGAGATTTGAGAGTAAATTTATGTCTGAAGGAGGAAAACCCGAGTAATATTTTCCGAAGTAGCCATAAATGCTCATTTGCTTGCTCAGGTAAGGCTTTATTTTGTCTGCCCACAACCGCAAGTTTTCTTGGACGTCAACTTCTATTTTGCCTAAGGTACCCTTAACTTTTGTCCGGTCGCCCTCCCAGCGGACATACAAAAAATCTGAAGTAACTTCGCTGGTAATAGGCATAAAGGGACCATCGACCCATGCTAAAGCAACATTGTTATCTCGTAGAAGCGAATAAAACCCGTCGTTGAGAAAGCGTTCATCCCGAACCTCAACTACATAGCGATGAGTTTTAGGCAACTTGTTTAGGAAATCAGCCAAATCAGGCAGGCGCTCAACACCGAAAACAGGAGGAAACTGCAACAGCAGTGGTCCAAGTTTTTCGCCGAGAAGTTTTGTTCTTTCAAGAAAAAGGTCAGTTTCACGCTGGCAATCGTTGAGCATTTTAACATGCGTTATTGCTCCGGGGAATTTTAGCGCAAAACGAAAGCCGTCGGGCGTTTGCTCTCTCCAGTGGGTTACGGCTTGCGGGTTTGGAATCCGATAAAATGTATTGTCAACTTCAACCGTGTTGAATTTGGTTGCGTAATAAGCCAAAAAATCTTTGGAAGCAGTTTTATTTGGGTAAAAAATGCCCCTCCAAAAATTGTAGCTCCAGCCAATAGTGCCTACATGAAGGTTTTGCATGCTACTCGTTTCCCTTTAGCAGCAACCAGTCCTTGTCCCCAGCCCTCTTCAACCGCACGAGAATATAGCGTCCCTTGAGGCGTTGGCCGCTAAGAGTGACTTCGATTTTATCGTTCTCCCATAGCTTGGGCTCGTAGTGGCCTTTATCCCAGATTTTTACAGTGCCAGCGCCATATTGGCCCTTGGGTATTTCACCTTCAAAACTGCCATATTCGTAGGGGTGATCCTCGGTTTCCACTGCCAAACGCCGCTCACGCGTATTCTCAGGCATCCCTTTGGGAACAGCCCAGCTTTTGAGAACACCGTCTTTTTCCAATCTTAGGTCGTAGTGGAGTGCTCGTGCATGGTGTTCCTGGATAACAAAGATCAGGTTTTCAGCCTTCTTTTCCAGAGATCCTTTGGGTTCGGGTGTTTCTTCAAAATGACGTTTTGACGCGTACTCCGTTAGCCTATCAGTGTTCGCGTCGTCCACTTTCGTGTTCTCGACAATTTGGTCAAGGATACATTCGGCGGGCGATTTGTCTTCTCTTAAATGGTGAAAACGTGCCATCCGCAACTTCGTATCATCGGTGACTACTTGATACGCCACTTCACAGACCAACTCGGGCTTAAGCCAGGTCACCCGGTCACCAGCCTCGGGTTGGAAAGGAGCAACATCCGTTTTTAGCTTTTCAAATTTATCAGTTAAAATTCCAAGCATCTCCTCAGTAAAGCCTGTTCCAACTTTGCCCACATAAACCGCTTTTCCATCCTTATCATAAACGCCTAGTAGCAGTGCACCGAAAGTTGTTCCTCTGGATTGTGCACCTTGAGTATACCCAAAAATTACGCAGTCGCAAGTTCGCAGTTTTTTAATTTTTAGCCAGCTGCCAGTTCGCATGCCTTCCTCGTAGCGGCTGTCTTTTCTCTTTGCCATCACGCCTTCCAAGCCTTTTTCAAGAGTTGATTCAAAGTAAGCCTCGCCTTTTTCCTCAACAAAACTCGAAACAACCACATGTTCACCTTCACGTAACGAATCCTGCAAGATTTTTTTTCTTTCCAACAAAAGAAGATTCGTTAAAGGCTCTCCATCCTTCTCTAAAATATCAAAAACCACGTATATCACGGGTGACCGCACCGTTTGCCTTTTAATTTCAACTTCAGAAACCGCCTGACCCCTTTTCAGCAAGCTTTGAAAATCAGGCTTCCCTTCTTTCAAAACGACAATTTCGCCATCCACAACAACATTGCTGCTCAACTGCTGAAGCTCAGATAACTCGGGAAAATTTTGTTTAAGCTCTTTTCCGTTGCGGCTTTTCAAACTTAAGTCTTTGTCAACATAGGCGATAGCTCTGAAACCGTCCCATTTAACCTCGAAAATCCAGTCTTTGCCCGAAAAAGGCTTCTCAGCGACCCGCGCCAGCATCGGCGTGTAGATGTGGCGGCTCATTGCTTTTCCAACTGTTTAATGGTTTCTCGCAGTGAAACCAAGAGGCTTTTAGTTTCCACTTCAGGGGGCTTCTCGATGTGGATTTTTTCGCCCTTCACCTTTTGCGCTATGAGTTCTTCGAGTCTTTTCTTGTAGGAGTCCTCAAATTCAGACATATCAAAGTCGCCTGAGAGGTCACTTACTATTTTTATAGCCATATCCAACTCAGCTTTCACGGGCTCCTCTAGTTTTTTGACCTCTTCAAAATCTTGCGGGTCAACCACATCGTAGGCATAACGCAGGGTTGTCAAAACTAATGCCCCTCGGTAGGCATGCAGCAATGCTGGGTACTCTTTGGTTCTCAAGGTTATGCGTCCAGCACCCGCTTTGTTTTTCTTTTCAAGCGCCGTTAATAGTAAACTGTATGCTTCCTTGTTTTTTTTGGGCATAAGAGCGTAAGTCTTGTCAAAGTAGATTGGGTCAACCGAGAAGTAATCGACAAACTTGCTGATTCTAATTCGACTGTCTGATTCGGGTCTTGCAGCATCCAGCTCCTTTTTATCAAACGTGATGAAATCGTTTTTTGATACCTCGAAGCCACGAACAACCTCGTCCCACGGCACGATTTTATCATCTTTAGTGCACATTTTAACGTATTTCAAAGGTTGACCGTCAACTTTATGCAAAAAATGAAAAGCAATTCCCTTATCATAAATCATCGAATACAAGTTAACAGGGACATTAACCAAGCCTATTGTGATACTGCCCGACCAAATTGATCTCCTTGGAGCTTGAGCACTTACTTTCTTGCTTGAGGATTTCTCGACATTTTCTTGCGCCATAACTAAATCTCCAGTTTACATTTTTTTTCAAAAATATCTTTCCACGGATTACTAGTCCGTTTAACTACACTAAAAATAGTGTAGTCGGAGGGGTTTATTCCTTTCTTTACTTCACTCCAGTCTAATGGTGCTGAAACAGTTGCTTCAGGCGTAGGCCGTAAACTGTAGGGGACCACCATCGTGCGCAACGGCGAATTCTGAAGGTAGTCAGCGAAAACCTTTCCCGGCTTCTTGGTATCCTTGAACTCTGAAACAACAATTTCGCTTTCTTTTGCCAAATCAACCCCGATTCTATGCACAAAAGCTCTAGCTTCTTCAAAAGTCTGATCGGGAACAATGGGAATAGCGACGTGAAGCCCTTTTTTGCCCGAGGTCTTAACGAAAGGCGTTAAGCCTAAGTCTAAAAGCTTATCTTTAAGCAAAAGCGCAACATCCGCGGCATCACTTAAGGTGGCTGGCGGCTCAGGGTCAATATCGAAGAATAGCAAATCAGGCGTATCTAAAGCGTTAATCTTGGAGAAAGGCATGTGGATTTCTAACGCCGCCAAGTTAGCAAGCCAAATAAGAGTATCTAAATCATTGCAGATAATGTAGTGCACATCGCGTTTGGATGATGGCGAGTAAATCGTTTTTGTTTTAACCCACTCGGGAGTGCCTTCAGGAGCGTTTTTTTCAAAAAAACTGAATTTATCTCCTTCAATGCCATCTGGGTACCTGGTTAAAACCAACGGTCTGTCAGCTATGATTGGCAGCATTTTCGGCGCCATTTTAACGTAATATTCAATAACTTGCGCCTTAGTCACTTTATTTTTTGGATAAAGAATTTTATCTAAATTGGATAGTTTAACTTTAGTTAATTCGCTTAACTCATCATCCGCCACAATTTTCACCAAAACCGTAGAGTTCAAAAACAACTCATTTACACTTAAACACTATAAAGTACTAGTTTTTTTCTTTTTTGGGCAAAAACGGGAGCTGAGTCTACATCAAAAAAAACAGGCAAATCACCCCGAAAAACTTGGGTTTTCCATAGCTAAACCTAAATAGTTAACAAGATATAGTTATAAAATGTTAGAATTAATCGAGAAAAAGTAAATTTTGAAACCCGTGTTTGCTTTTTTCAAGATAATTCGCTATAAAAAAAGGAGAAAAGTAGTATGAAATCAAAAAAACCGTCACTAGAAGATCAACTTGCATTCATTTCAGCGCAGCATAGCGTTTATCCAACCGAACTGTTTCAAACTTTAATTAAAGCAAAAGAACACGGCAAATCCGCATGCGAAGACTTAACGGTTGAATACCGCGGAAGCGTTAACAACGAAGCCATTTTCCTAATAACCAAAGAAGGTAAAGTAATAGCGCAGTTCCGGGTTCCCCAAGAAACTCTCTTGCAAAAGGATGTTTCATTCGATAATTGGATGGCGACCAGCAGAGTTCGAAAAGAGATCGCAAAGCAAAACCCAGCTCCCACACACACGAAGATAGAGAATTTACATGTAGGAATGAAAAAAGTCAATGTGATGGCCAAAGTTTTGGAAACATCCGAGCCGTCCAAGGTCCACACTCAATTTCGAGACAACGCTCTTGTTTCCAACGCATGGATAGGAGACGAAACAGGAAAAATCATGCTTTGCCTCTGGGACCAACAGGTAAACGCCGTTTCACTGGGTGACTCCATCGAAGTAAAGAATGCCCATGTAGCAATGTTCAAAGCCGAAAAGCAACTTCGTCTCGGAAAAAACGGAACAATCACAATATTGGAAAAAGTCCCTGCTTAACGAAACGTTGTAAAATATAAAATGTAAAAAACAAAAATTAAAATTGAAAATTTCAAGATAGTTGCTGTTTATTGTTTAGACATATTTTTTGTCGTTGTAGCAGTACCATCTTTTGTATTGCGGAATCCATGTGAGAGGCTGATTACATGTGGGGCAGGGTCGTTGAGTTGCCTTTTTCTCATTCACTGCAACATATTTTTTGTCGGTGTAGCAATACCAACGTTTGTATTGAGGAATCCACGTGAGAGCTTGATTGCACGTTGGGCAAAGCGGTTGAGTGGATTCTTGCTTAACTTCAGTTTGAACCGCTTGCTGCTGCTCTGCTTGATATGGCCCAAAAACTTTTTCTTCCTCACTGAGAGAACTCGTCTGAGTAGGTTGCTGCTGCGGTTCATATGACTTAGAAATCTTTTCTGTCCCGCTCAGAGAACTGGTTAGAATAGGTTGCTGCTGTTGGCTGGCACTTTCTGCGACCGCTTTTAGAAGTACGAAGTCTGATGCTGCTTGAACGTCTTCCCATGGGATATGTTGGATTTCCCCGGTCTCATTTTCCACGGTCAAGCAAATGCCTGTCTTTCCAACAGTGAAGGCGATATCTTTAACTTTTCCAACTAATCGTCCTTTTGCATCTATTACTTGCATTGAGATTAGTGCTTCTCTAGTTAGAGGTTTATCGGTTTTTTCCATCTTTACACCCTTCTTATCCAGAATAGGAGCATCTGGTTTAAGAGATTTTCGTTTCCTGCTCAAATCAGGTCATCAACCCTATTGTTCTGGGATCTCCCAGTAGCTAATTATGTCGCCTTTCACCCATCTGCCGCCTAAACTTCGAACAACCTCGTTGATGTCTTCCCATTCAGCCTTCAAAAATTGAGTTGGCTTAACCACCACGCAGTCGCCTTTAACAGTGAAACTGAGCAGTTTGCGCTGCTCTGGGCTGAATTCATTTTCCATTTTAATGGCGGCTTTGGTTGGCTGAGTTAACTTCACATTTGCAGACTTGGCTTCAAGCTTGGATTCGATTTTAGCAACGGTTGTTAGTATTGGTTTAGACGCGGTTTTAGGTTCTTTTACGTTTGTCAATTTCAATTCCGGGATAGGATAGGTTTCGGCAACATCCTCGAAGCTGTCGCTTCTTACTATTGCAAGCACTTGCTTGGAAAACAAATCAAGTTTTAAGTCTAATAGTTCAGTATCGCCGGGCAAGTTGGAAGCCAAAGAGGACGCTTTTCCCTGTAACAACTCGATTAGGCATTCGGGAGTTAATTTTATTATTCTCATTTTCATGTTCGAGCACTCAGAATGCCTTTAGGTAACCGATAACTTAAAAGCATTACCCACATTCAGCCCTAAACATTTTGGTTTATCTGCTGCAACTTTCAGGCAAGCTATCGAACGTTGATAAAAAGGCAAAAACAGAAAGAAACGTTTACGATACCTTGGATTTGGCTCTGAGACTTCGCCATTCCCTAAAGTTGCCGCAGTACATGCCCCAAGTTCTCAGCTTCGGAGATATCGCCTTAATTAAAGCTGGGCAGGCAATCAACACGATTGGCAGGTTAAGCGCAAACGTCGGCAACAGAATGGCTTGTGCTTCGCTTACCGTAAAAAGTTGAGGCAAAATTGTGTATTGCCAAAGAATGTAACCTACCCCTACAAAGAGGCTGAAAGCGTAAACACCGCAAAGAGCAAACAGGCTTTTCTTCTTTCCATCTTCAGCGGCCATTTTAGGCATAAGGGTCCAGTTTATTAGGTATATTATGAGTGCTACAACTGATTCGAACACTCCGAGAAAACCTAGGCCCTCAACGAAAGCGCCGCCTATGAATGCTCCAATCATCGCTCCTGCCAGTCCGCTCCATCCGAACCATATTGGAAAAACACCCAGCAGAACAATGGGAAGATAGAGGAGCGTGAAATGTGGCAGTGTTACCGAAAATGACAGGTAGAAGAATACGGTGTAGAGGGCTGCTGTCATAGCCATTATTGAGGCGCGTTTGGCGCTGCTTGGTTTTAGCATAGACATTAATTTTCAATCCTATGTTCCGCGTTTTAACGCTTTGAAGGGAAGAATTGAATAAAAGTGTTTTCGTTTGTATTACAATTGTAATACATAAGAATTTGATAAAACCAGCCATTTGACAAGATTTTACGAACGCCGCCGCTAAACATTTTTTCATCACCCAAAAACCCACACATTATTGCATCCTAAATAGGCATTTGAAACCCAATCAAATCTTCAACTTAAGAGCCAATATTTACCACCCGACTTTTTTTGACTCAACCTAAAAACGAATAGAACCCAAAATCAAAAGCAGCCCAAACGAAAGATTAGTGGCGACGCAACTGTCGTTTACGAAATACTTTTTTTGCCTCGCTTGTCCTTCCTTGTCCTTCCTTATACTTCCTTATACTTCCTTGTCCTTTCTTGTCCTTCTATGTCCTTTTGTGTACGCAACATGCAAACAATTCAAACCCCAAACAAAAAAAGCAACCCAAAACAGCCAGAACAAAAATGGCAACATGCTGTTGTTAACTGAACTTGAGCTGGAGGGATAGCTATTATCTCTTTGAGGGTCCAGTCCGCATCCAGTACGCGATTATTTGCGATTATTCTAGATTCAACCTGCAATCGATTCAAGCTTTGCTTCAAAAAAGCAACCCAAAACAAGCCCCAAAGAAAATGGCAACACGCAAATGTTATATTCAAACGATAACTGCATTAGAATCAGAGACTGAGATGTCTGCGAGACTTTCATAGATAAAAATGCCTACATCGACCAAAGTATAAAAGTTCCAATGAGTATAAGATGCAAAAACTGCCAGCCAGAACGTTGGATAAAAATGATTAGCCAACCCCGCTTAACTAAGATTGTTTTCATTGCAGCTATCGCGTTACTTCTCGCTTTGAACTTGTACACTTTCATAGTGGCTTATCCGGAGACCTACGCCGTCAACGCAGGCATCAACGCTTCAGGCACCATATTGGCAAAAGATTTCTCAGCCTATTACATGGGTGCTTGGAGGCTGTGGAACAATCCAGCGCACATTTACACTTTTGGGGCTCTAAAAGACGGGGAACCACTTATACTTCCGCATCCTGAAGCCTACAAGTACCTGCCTTCTTTCTTGCTTGTTGTCTCGCCTTTTCTCTCGTTGAATTATCAGCAGGCACTTTTAGCGTTTGACATAGTTCAGTTTATGCTTCTTCCCCTAATGGCGTACATGATCTACAAGATCTTAGAAAACAAGCCACTTGCAGTTACCTTCGCGGTGATGGTTGTTGCGTTGCTGCTGCCGTTCCCTTCTCCGCAAGGGGGTCTTTCGCTGAGCTACTATTGGCAGTGGGGCGAGGGACAAGCCAAAGTCTTCATCACCTTCCTGCTTCTGCTCAGCTTCTATTTCGCCAGCAAAGGAAAACCATACCTGTCTGGAATCACTTTTGCCTTCGGGTTTTTTGACCCAAGATTCGGACTGCTGGCTATACCGCTCTTTGTAATGTACAACCGCAAAAAAATCAAAGCAGCAACAGCAAGCGCAATCGGCGCATTGGCATTGTCGAATCTGATGCTCCTTTATCCAGGCATGGCATCTGGCTTCACCAGCATGGTTTTCTCCTCTGCCGTTAATACGCCACTCTACTATTACTCGCTCATACCCCTCTTCACCTTGCTATCTCTAATTGTCGTTAACTACAAAGAAATCGGTTCGGCATTCGATCCCAGAAAGAAATCTGCTTGCTTCACAAACACAACAAAACGGCAACAACGGTAACCCGGTGCTTCCTTTATCAGTTTACAGCCAAATTGGTTAGTTTCATCTAAAACGGTGCTTCTCCGTCTTTCTTTCACTTAGTGATTTTCAAACAACTCTAATGGAGGAAAAAGAAGTTAGTTTTAGCAGCTAAACGATTTGCTGTTTGATTCTTAAGCGTTCTGCGTCCAATATAGAATATTGCCTTAAATGTTATAGGCTAGAAGCGCAGTAACAGATACTATCGCCTTCGCGGGTAATTAAAAGAGGAGTGGTGAAGAATATGGGTGCAGCTGCAAGAACTAAAGAAAATGGTCAGGAGACCCTCTCTGGCAAGGCAAAGTTAATTTTTGTTGGTTTAGTTCTAGCCATAATTGGCTCTGTAATATCTGGTTCTTATGCGAAAGCAACATTAACGAATTATACCGGTTTTGGCATGCTGCTTACTGGAATCGCCGTTTTCGTTTTTGGCACGTGTGCAACGGCTACGGCAACGGTAGAAACTCGCTTTAGCCAAGCCAAGCCCGCAAACATCAGGGCCAACAAGCCAAAGGCGCTGTGCCTAAGCATATGGGCAATCGGCATCGGTGTGGCTCTGGGCATTATTGGCTCTATACTAGGCGGTACTTACGCAAAAAATACTATCATAAACGAGTCAGGTTTCGGGATGCTACTGGCGGGAATATGCTTTTTTGTCTTAGGAGTATTTGGGTCATTGCTGGGGATGCTGCAGACCAACTTAAGTAAGAGCAGAAAACAAGCTGGAATCCGCGTTGATAAACCGAGGTTTCTAACTTACAGCATGTTGTCGGTCGGCATCGGAATAGTTTTTACCGTTATCGGATCAATCGTGGCTGGCTGTTACGCAAAACAAACAGTAATGAATTATGCGGGCTTTGGAATGCTGCTGATCGGGGTAGCCATCTTAAGCATAGGCATGTCAGGAACTGTTGTAACAATCCTAAAAAGTAACTGGAGCCTAAACGGAAAAAGACGTGACACCGAACCGAGAATCATATTGGGAAGCGTATGGGCAATCGGAATAGGCTCAATGCTCATCATTACTGGTTCATTAATCGCCAGTTCCTACGCAAAAAACACGCTGATGAATTATTCAGGCTTCGGAATGTTACTAGCAGGCACAGGCGTTTTTGTTTATGGAATATTTGAAACTGTCCGATTTTCAACAATGGGCTATTTGAATGGCCAATGGACTGTTCACACCGAGCAAGAAGAAAAATTGTCTAATCGACTGAGAAATTCTTGGAGAAACATGGTAAAAACAAGCGCCGTCATTAACCTAGTAGGCATAATGGTTGCTACATGTTTGCTTTTCTTCAGCCTATGGCAACTCGACCTCATAGTAAGTGGACCAGTATGGTGGCAAGCTAGTCCCTATGGCACAGGATGGAGTTGGCCTGGACCAGGCGCGTACGCAAAAGATTACTTCCAATGCTTCATTTGGAAAACCACTATTGGACAGGCATACGACACACTGTTTATGCTGGTCTTTATTTCCTTCATAGTTCTTTTTGCAAGCGCATTCTTCTGGCCACACGCAAGAATAAAAAATGATGACCTACGTTTGAACCGTCGGAATAACTTGGGAAATTCTAAAACAAGGCCGCGAAGAAAACAATCTAAAAAACAACCTCCTGCCACACAAACCTCGCCGTAGTATCTCTGTTGATGCTTAGAAAACGACCATAAAAAAACCAAACAAAAACAACATTTCCCCTTTTCTTTTTGACGTCTTAAAATCTTTTGAGAAAACAGGAGAGCTGAGAAGGCTTGTTAAATTTTCCGTCTTTTGCAGAATAATATTGCTGTTGCCGACGCAATGAGTAAGATTATGACAATAATGGCTGATGGAAACTCTGGGATTTTGGGCGTTGGTGATGGAGAGGACGATGAAGTAACGATTGGGGTTGGCGTTGGAGTGCTTCCTACACTGAAGGTTGCTTTGGCTGTTGCTAATGTTGCGCCGTTGCTGGCTTCTACTGCCCCTACCGAAATCGTATAGGTTCCGTTCGGATCGGTTGAGCTGATTCGGAATTGTGTGCTGTATGTGTCTGCCGTTCCTGTGGCGACAATGGTACTGTATGCAAGTTTGCCGGCTGAATCATACACAAAGACAGTAACGAGATAGTTAGTACCAGCCACTCCAGTTGTTGTATCTGTCAATGTGCCGGTGATGGTCACTTGTTCGCCCTGAACATAGGTTGCACTGTTCGGTTTAGCCGACAGAGACCAAATATCAGCGAAGGCGGGCGCAGCGGATACGATGATTGCTAAAGATAGAGCTAAAAGCAGAACTGTGCAGAACGCGGTTTTGAGTGTTCGTTGACGGTTAAAAGGCGCAGTCTGACTTGATGTCATTTGTAATCAGTATTCTGACGTGTCCTAATAGGTTTTACGTTTCCAAGGTGAAGACAAAAATTCAGCGCCAGAACAATCCCCGGTATTTCTCAACAGGGTACGTGACTATGGTGGGACTTGAACCCTGGTACTCAGCTTGGGAAGCTGATGTCCTACCGAACTATACTACAACCGCGCTTTGCTGTTTTGTTAGATTTGCGCTGATATATTGGTTTTGTAGTATTTGTGATCTTACCTTAAAAGTCTCTCAGCATCAACCGTATAGCCGCAGTTGGTGAGTTCACGTATGAGGGCAAGCTTCCAACTGTCGCGGTCGTCTAGGGCTGTGAATTTAACGCCTTCAAAATCTATTGGAAAGGCGAAGTTTGGGCTTTCCCTATAGAAGGCAAGCACCTTATCCTTCCCAAGTTTACCTAATAGGAAGCCAAACATCAAAGTCACGTCTTGCTTTGGGATGCGTTCGCGTTTTGTAGCTTCTTCACCCTTCGGATAAACGTAAACGTCAGGCGAAAGCAACACCAAAGCAAAGCCCACATCGGTGTAGTCTGCGAAGCGGTCGACGATTTTTTTGCCCTGGCCGGGTTCTTCACTCATGACTATGGCGGCGAGGCCGAGTTTTCTCAAAGCTCCAGTGATGGTTTGCTTCATTATTTCATCTGTTCCAGAAACAACGATTATTCGCCGTGGTATGCCACTTGGAGTTAAAACTACCGGTTGAGCTTGTGGGGCTTGCGCCGATTTTTTTTGGGTCACAGCCACAAATTCCTCGGTGCATAGGTAAACGCCTTTGACTTTGCCTTTGAGGACGTTGTCGATGAGGTATTTTTTGTCTTTAGCTGCTATGAGGCTTTCATGGTTGGGTAAATGCAGTTGGTCAGCTGTTTGGTAGGACCAAAAGATAACGATTTTGGCGACTTTGATTGGGTTGAGGAGACGTCCCATAAACCAGAAGGGTTCGCCGTTGGCAAATGGTTCTTGGATTTTCCCTATTAGTTCTGCGTGGGAAACGTTGAAGCGAAAGCCAGACTTGTCAGGCTCACTATACTCGATGTAGATGTGATATTTGGGCGTCTGCACTGTGATCAAGCGTAGTGTGCGTGGTTTAGGCACTAAAACGTTGCCCTGTGCCTTCTGCTTGTGGCAGTCTCCACAACCAGCCAACAACCCAAGACAAACGCCAAAGCCAAAACATACGTGCACTCAAACACCGTTGGTTGTTGTTATGTATAAGGGGTTTTCGGCAACAACTTCCATAGTAAAAAGGACAAGTGGTGCCGGGGGTGGGACTTGAACTCCCATTTCTTGGCGATATGCACTAGCGAAGTAAAAAGTGGCGATGTACAACTCAGCTATCTCTACGCAGCTACTTCCCCTTTTTTCTTTTTAGGGGCTTCCAGTTGTTCAGGTGCAAGTTTGGCAGGAAGTGAGAAAGTTGACAAAAAGATGCCCTATGTGTGGCGGATTCATTTCAGACGAGCGATTCACGGGTATCCCCAAACCAAAAATAAACTGTCCAGGATGCGGCAGCATAAAAATTTGGAAAGACGGTCTACGGAACAGAAGTCAGGGCAAGATTCAGCGTTATCTTTGTCGAGATTGCGGCCTTCGGTTTTCAGAACAGTAAACGATATTCTTAACAGCCAACTTTGCTTTTGGCTTCGCAGCAGCCGGATGGAGGTTTCTTATTGAATCAGAAAGAAATAGAAGCTGCCGCTGTTATGATGCGTATTTTCCTTGCGGGTTTAGCCTTTAATTTTGATGCTAATTTTCATGAGCTTGAGGAAGTTACGAAGCGAGCTTTGCTTGAAATTAAAACGGAGGCTTCTTCATGAAAGGTTTAAAGGTTAACTCGTGTATCGGCTGCCGCAACTATTGTTTACGGATTGATTTGCTTTGCCGCGTTGGCTTTGACTTTGACTTGCAGTGTTGGAGAAATCAGTTTGAAGCCAAAAACTTTGCTGCTTTCTGGCTAGGAGTGGCTGTTTAACTTGGCTGAAGATTGCAGTTTGTCTAATTATCCCTTTGAAGCCGTGAGTAGATGGCAACCTCTTTGGAAGCATAAAGACTCGCAACTTGAGGCAAAAACAAAGGTGGTTGCGGGTGCTTCGGCGCCTGCGGGTAGCTGCGAATTTATTGGCAATATAGCTTTTGTGGGGTGTGCATCTAAATTACGACTGTGCCAGATTGATGGGTGTAGTTGCACTTTTGTTTGCTACTCTGATTCCAAAGTTTGGAGCAAGTGCTGGACTCGATTAGAAAAGTTGAAGAATAAAGGGAAAACTTAGCGGAGCCTGTGCATTTTGACTGGAACATCTGAAGACAAGTCATCAAAGGCAGGTAACACCTGTGATAACAGTTACTGTCCCAGCTCAGGTTTCAGCGTAGAAGAGCGAGTGTTAAAATTAATCGATGAGAGCGAAATTGAGCTTGCACCATACGAGATAGCTAAGAAAGCCCATGCTAAAAGGTCCTCTGTCAGAGTTATTTTGCGGAAATTACTTGACCGAGGCCTGATCTTGCAGCCTTATCCTGGAGCATACTGCAACAAAATCACCTACGGGATGCGGTTCGTTCCGTTATGCGTGCACAATGTTAGTTTGCGGTTTTTTGCTGGCACGGTTGCTCATTGGGAGAAGGATGAGTTTGTGGGTGGGGTGAAGATTCATGTTTGTTTTGGGCAGGAGCGGCGCAAGATTAGCGGGTATATTGCCTGCGACATTGGCGGTATGAGTCATGATGCTTGCCTTCTTGCGCTGAATCGTTGGTTTGACATCGTTGAGGGCAAGTTGGGACGGTCGGTTGTGGATTTGGAGCTCCTTACGTTTGAGTGCAATAAGGACTACTATGGCGTGCGAATCGACGGGGTCCAATGTGTCACCAAAAAAGACCTTTACGGCATGGTTGAACGGGTCTACCAGAAAGAAGAAAACTTGGTTCGCAAGGAGTGGAAGGTTTCTCAGCCGATGAGTGTTAATGCTTTTGAAGCAGCCATAAAGAAGGGCATAGGCGAGCATGATCGCGTGCAGGCATCTTTTGAGTTGAAGGAAGAGGTTAAACGTGTCTCGGAAGCGGTAAAGTTTGCTAACAGCCGGTTGTATGAATTGGAGAAGCTGAATACTGCAATGTTTACCGCTCTTACCAAACTGGTGGATTTCACAGCTAACAATCAAGAGGTACCTAAAGGTTCTGAGAAGGGAGGCTCAGGCTATGTCTCTTAGGCGGGACGTGTTAAATCGTGAGCCTAATTATGCGCGTGGTATGCATGTTAATGTCGGTTAAAACCTGTTCAAAGCAATTTTACCACGATGGTTAGGGCATGGGAAAAGTCCATGCTTTTCAGAAGTCTCTTTTCTTCGTTTGGTTAGTCCTGATTAATCACTGTTAGTTTTGCCATGTGTTGATGAAGCAGAATTCTTGGAGTGAGCACTTTGACATGGAAGAAAGCGAAAAACCCTGTTCAAAACCAGAAAAAGAAGCTCAGTTACAGCGATAAGACAGGCCGTTTGCAGTGTAACCAGCAGCTATTCAGACAAACTCTCAGAAGTTGAAGGATTCAAGCCTCATGCTCCACACAAAAGATAAACACAGTGATTAGTTGAGCTTCTAGCAAATTTTAGAAGAATACGCCTCTTGCTTGTTAAGAAAAATCATTTTTCGACAAATCTTTATTCTAATTGCGCTATTATTAGTAACTAACGATGGCGCTTTCCATGGAACCGATGTGGACACGTGAGGTTAAACTATATCATAGACGGTTAGATCCTTTGGGGCTTTCGAGAGTTTCCCAATGGTCAACAGACCAGCTTCTTCCCGGTATAACATCAGTTACTGATGTTGCACGGAACTATTCTTTCTATTGCTGGGCTATTGGTAATTTGCTAAAAGAGAATAAGGTTACTCAGAGAAGTCAGTTTGCGTCTCACATAACCAAACGAGAAGCGGCCTATGTTATTGCCTCAATCTTTCACGAAGAAGACAAACCTTCAAAAATGAGTCCACATGGCTACGACATAGCAATAGATTTTATGAGAAAGGCAAAGGAAAACAAGTACCAAGTCGCCTTCGACGTTTCAGACAGCAACTCAGAAGGATTTTACGGACTTTATTATGGAACACCAATGACCAGACTTGGCCTAACAATAAGGTCAAGACTATTTGATGATTTAACTCCACTAGGGCGCAGGCTTGCAAGTTTCTATGAAGAAAACGTCAAAACAACAGATTATTTTAAAAATCATACTCAAGATGAGGACTTAAAAAAACAGGTATTAGTTGAATATGGAAATAGCGCATGCATTTGTCACTTGGTTAAGCCTTCAAGCGAACGGGACCTTCTCCGTGAAGTGATATTTAGCAAGAATTTTAGGTCGCCGCTGCTTGAAAAGTCAAGGAAGGAAACAATAGGTTCAGTTCTTTTCATGGTAAGGCAATGTAGTAAGTTAAGCATAGATTTTAGTGCTGAAATTTTCAGAGACGCTGTCTACTTTGGGCAGGTAACCGATGGAGAGACAGTTTTTGACTTGAACCTGAAGGGTTTTGAAGAAATAACTTCCCGCTGGCGTCTCTTTCAGTTGCATGAATACCTGACATATGCATTGGAATCGCTTCTTCATGCCTTGATTAGTCAATTAAAACGTAAAGAAGAAGGGCTTTCACTTGATGATTTCATAAAATTGATTGGAGATCCTACAGCCGCATTAGCATCAAAACTAATGGTTGATGAACCAGGCAATTTTGAGGCGTTAGTCGGCTCTGTCCTAAAAAAATTCGGTTTGGAAGAGTTAAGTCAAGAAACAAGCCTCGAATTTGCTAAGCGCTGTAATCTACGCTCAACTTTCTCTGAAAAATCAGCCTTCATAGCTCTCAAACAGGCTAACAAAAGCAGTAATCTTCAGGAGATTATCGAAAATTCGATGGCTATTCTAACGCTAAACTACATTCGTTCTTTTTATTTGCTCAGCAGCGTTGACCCAGTTACGTTATGGTTCAATAACAGAGCGATCGTGGATTGGAGCCCGGTATTTTTTGCTCAAGAGATTAAAAGCAAAGCTTCCAAATGGTCTATTGATAGTTTACTCAGATACTGCTTCAGAAGCATTGTAGAGAGGCATGACTTGATTGCTTACGAAAAGTTGCTAGCTGGCAATGATACTTTTCGTTTTGAGGAGAAAGCTGTACGTTTGAAGTTTAAAATGGATATTTACCCAAATTACCCAACTCAAAGAAGTTCAAGGATTGACTCAGTGATTTCAATACTTGAACAACTGGGTTTGATCGAAACGGAAACGGGGGTTAAGAGACTTACGGCTGACGGAGAAAGATTTTTGGGAGAATGCATGAATGAAGGAAGCAATTGACCTTATCGAAGAAATACATAAAATTCAGCCATCGTCAAGGGTTCTATTTACTACTTACAAGTACAATCAATCCTTTTTTGAAAAGTACGTTTTCTCACGTTTCCGTGGAAAATCGCTGCCTTTAGTTTTGATGGATTACTATGAGTACCAAAATGTCCTGAGGGAATCTGGGAAGTCTACTCTGGCAGGTACTCGTTATTTGATAGACTCTATACGACTAGAGAATGGAACGTTCCATCCAAAGTTAGTTGTTGCTTGTTCAGATAAAGAAATCAAGATTATCGTAGGTAGCGCCAACTTAACACATGCAGGTTTCTCCAAAAATGCAGAGATATGCGCTGTTGAAACCATTCCTTTTGACAAACGCCGTGAATACCCCATTTTGTTTGATCTATGCAATTTCTTAAGAATTCTCGCAGATACAGTAGAGAGCAAACGATTCAAGCAAGAAATTGAAGGATTGCTGAACAAAATCGACCTCAACCAGCAATCGAGCGCTAAAAAAGATACTATTCAACTACTACATAGTTTAGAAGAACCTATACTAAACCAAGTCAGAACTAACATTAAAGAAAAAGTGACGAAGGTTATAGTACTGTCGCCTTTTTTCTCTCAAAATCAAACGCTCTATAACACTATTGCTGAGAGCTTTTCCGAGCAGATGGAATTTATTGTCCAAATAGGGAACAACAATTTCCCAGTTAATGCAATAGCGAAATGGAGCAGAATTAACAAGGTTCATTTTTCTTCAATTGGTTTTAAAGACAGTCGCGACCTGCATGGCAAAGTAATTCTTTTCCATACTAACTCTGAGGTGTTTGGACTAATAGGAAGTGCAAACTTTACAGAAAGCGCCTTAATGCATTCAAGCGAAAATGGAGGAAACGTAGAGGCATCCTTGCTTTTGAGAGCTCAACCCAAGAACTTTGATTACTTGTTCGACTCTAACATCTTATCATTAAGCAAGATTGGTCTAGATGACGTAAAGCCAGTTGCTAATCCCTTAACTGCAAAGCCTACAAGCGATTTCCGAATTATAGATGCGAACGTTGTTGGCGATAAACTTGTCATATCCATTGATTACAAGTCTTCAACTGGGGCATTTAAAGTCAAAATTAATGTTAACAATTTATCCCGAGAAATTTTGTTAGACGTAAACACAGAAAATATTTCCGTAGAACTATCACCTTCCGATTTGCAAGCCTTATCAGCAAGTTCAATTGTCTCCATGTCAATCAACGACGGACATCGAGAGCTTTCTTCAGACCTAAGGTTAATACATAAACCTCTATATTTCCCCGACCAGTTCGCTGCGTTAAATTCGATTGCCGACGAAGACGAAAGAACTTGGCTGTTTAAAATCTTAACAAGGTATGCTGCACTGCCAAACCTTAGTTATGTTATGCCCATAATTGAGCGGTTAGAGAGTTACGGCTTCTTTGACCTGGATAGGGCGTGTAAGGAAGAGATTTTATGGTTACTCCAAGCCCAATTAATGAATATCAAACCTTATTCTGCCTCAGAACAATTCACCAGCTTAATTGACCGCTTAAAGAATAGACATAAGAGCCGAATGGAAAATGCTATGAAATCTAGAAAAATTGACGAGCTTCCAATTGTTATCAGTTCCTTTTTGATGATCAATAAACTCTGTATTTGGCTTGTAAGAAAAAGCTACCAGGATATTGAGTATCTTCGATGGGTAAGATGGTACATTGAATTCTTGCTCCTAAAACAGTTTATCAATTTAGAAGATGGCGATCAAGTGAAGATTGTCACTGAAAACAAACTTCTAGCTCACGTTGCCATGCTGTCTTACATAGTGGATTATTATCAGAGAGAATCGCCGAAGTTTCGGGGAATAGGCAGAAACTATACTAAGGAATATTTTGAAGCTACATTTGTTGATGCTATTCAGTTTTTAAGGAAAGCTGGGGAAGTTCACCTTAAGGACGATTTGCAGTCTCTTGCGCAAGAATACTCTGATGTTTCACCAGAAATAGACTACTCTCTATCGCGAATAATGGGTAGATTAAATGAAGTCATAAGAACCGTTAACCTTCATAAATCAGCCTCTTACCCTCTATTTGCTTGATTCAGTTATGTTTAGTGTTTGAGCGAGAAAAAATGTTCCAGACAAAAGATTTACTTGTCTGTAATTCTCTTTAGGAAATAGCAGAGGGTGTTAGTTTGGGGATACAGTCAAATATCTTCTTAGGCAAACGAGCCTTCAATGATCCGACTCTTAAAGTAGATATTTATCGCATTGAAGGAATCCCAAACGATAGCGACCGTTTTAAAAACATAAGCAGAGTTAAAGATGCACTTTCTCAAAAACTAAGAACGTTAGTTGTCTTATACTCCCCTGGAGACGTAGATTATGCACTAGCATTTCAACCGTCTTCAACCACAGAAATTAAGGGAACTCTTGGCTCGGTCAAGCTTGAGAAAAAAGATATCGCATTATTTGATTATCCGCAGCAGTTACGCGAACTTCATTACGAAGCAACAAGAAATAGCTTGGAAAAGTATGGTTTATGGAGACAAGGCTATAACATTTATTTTGAGCCTTATCCAGAAAAAACGATGGACGAATTTGAAATCTATCGCGGCATGTGGTTTAGATACGACCTTATTGGCAATAACATTGAGTTAGCTATTAACCCAATGACTAAAGTGACCAGTAGGAGCACAGTTTGGGAATTAATTTCCAAATTTGGACAAGAACAAGCTAAAAAAAGATTAACTTACCGACATGTCTTAGCCACTCAGGAAAAAGGAAAAGCAATCTATCAAATCGTTAGGTTGGACTTCAGTAAAACGGTTAATACAAAATGCATTCCAATTGGTGACAAAAACTACAGCGTCAAAGAATATTTCAAAAGGCCAGGCGGAAGACCAGAGTTAGCGAATTTAGTATCAGACGCAGAATGCGTAGTCTTTGTAAAAAGAGGCCTTGATGGCAAGGAACTGAGCATGGCTCCAAGCCTCTTAAAGCTTATCCACAAGACGGATGACTTTCCAAAAGAACGAACATTACGTCAAGAGCTGCAAAGTGAGGTTTTTCTTTCAGCTGAGAGACGTCAAATTTTAACTCAAAAGTTCTTAACTATACTAAATCCCTTATGGCTTGGCAAAATATCCAATGAATTTGAGACAGCTGACATATCAACAACAAAGGAAACAGGCGTACTTTCTGCACCTAAATTAATTTTTGGGGGCAAACAAGTAGTTACTCCAGATTTTGCAAGTTATGGTGCCTTTATGAAAGGCGCCTTACGAAAGTTTGGTCCAGCCAAGAAAGCTGCTTTTTCTAGCAATGCATTGTTAATAGTTCACCCGTCAACTGTTTCCAAAGGCATAATAAAAAACTTCTATGATGATTGTAAGGAAGTCTCAAAAGAGTTTTTCCGCACATATCTGCCTGACAAGCCTACCTCGTATAGCTATCCTGATTTTGATGTAAGAAAAGAGTACGAGTCTTTCAAGAGTAATATTGACGCTGTTTTATCAGTTATTCAGTACGAAGGAGATACTGACCGATATCTAAACTTTAAGGAGTGGTTTGATAAGCCCAATCAAGTGCTTACTTACCGAGTCATAGATGAAAGATATCGCTTACCAAGAGAACAAATGGGAAAATATCAAAATTTACTTCTTAATGTCTGTGCTGGATTGCTGGGTAAAATGGGTGGGAGACCTTGGGTGCTAGATGCAAAACTAAGCGCTGATTTTTATGTAGGGCTAGATGTTGGTGGTGACAAAAATGCAAGAGTTGCTTGTTACACTTTCTTCGATGGCTATGGCAATTATATCCGTGAAGAATGGAGACCGCAACGGGCCGAGGGGATTAATCCGCAAGAACTCAAGAGAATTGTTGTCAATACAATTGCAGGATACGGTAATCGACTTAACCGCATTGTTTTTCATAGGGATGGACAATTTACAGATGAAGAACTAAGAGGTATAGATACCATTAATTCTGAACTAGTCTCAAATGGAACTATTTCAAATGATGCGAGATTAACATGTGTTAACATTAAGAAGAATGTACCCTTCCGACTGTATGATGCTGAAGGCAAGCAACATAGTGGATGCAAAATCGGCTCTTATCTGATTCTAGATGAACATAACGGTATAATTGCAAATTCGGGGGCGCCATTATTAAGGCAAGGGATGGCTCGACCGATATTGGTAGAAACTGTTAAACCCTTTGATAACACCGATATAAAGACAGCCTTACAAGATATCTATTACTTATCTTTCATGCATTGGGGGTCGATAATGACTAAGATGAAGCTTCCCGCGACTTTACGCTATGCTGATGCACTCACGCCATTTGCATTAAGAAACATCCGGATTACAGGAGTGCCTCTTTAGCAACTCCTCATATATTCGCGATAGATCCAGCCCATTTTCTTCTAGGGCAAGTGCGCATATAGTAGATACTAAGTCTTGGCTTGGAACTTCACAATTCTCAATCGCTCTTCTGGCCGCCAGAATCTCAGTCCATTTTTCGTCAATTCCCGTTGGAATTATAGTTGTGGCGATGCAATCAAGTGCTGTTTTTACAACTTCATCATCGGTGATGACCATGGAATTAGGAGTCGATACCGTATGAGCGTATGAATCCCATGTATTCTGGTAATTGCTAATATCAATGTCTGATAAGTTAAGCGCGTTTAAAGTATCAGCCATGAATTTTACTCGCAGGTTAGAGGGTGGATGAGTGGCTTCTACTCGGTTTGGCTGACTATCGAGTGCAATTAGCATAAACTGAAGCAGGAAGGCAGGTCCAAGAGTTTTTACGGCGAAGCAGTCAGATACAAGTTCAGGTATCCAATGCTGAGCCCATATGTAGCGTGCCTGTTCAAGGATGGTTTCATCTACGTTTGGCGGTCTATTCTGCGAGAGTTTCCTTAATACTTGGGGGATAACGTTTGAACTTATTTCATATTCGTTCTTATGGTAGAAAACATGTCCAATTTCGTGGGCTAATAACACGGTTTTACGTAAATTTTTTACTTCACTGTAACTCCCGAAAATCACGTCTTTTCTTTGTTCCCATTCGATTGGTAGGCAGGCGTAGCTTTCTCCAATTATGGTCATTACTTGACCATTTATATGGCTAAGTTGCATAACATCGCTAACAAAATTCATCAGTAGTCGATGGTGTTGTTTTGTCTCTGTTGCTGTCTCTTTGATTGTTCCAAACTGGAATTAACGGCAGAAAAGTATCGAGCCCTATCCTAATTCTCCTTTCAATGTCTTCAAAATCTCTCAGTATGGCTGCAAGAAGGCTCCTTTGGTGACCCTCTTGAACAGGTCCGGATTGACTAAAATGTGATGATTGAGCAAATAAAGAGAATTCTTCCTTTGCTTGTTCCACTCTACTTCGAAGGGAATCTGTCCAGCTTTGCAGTGGTTCAGATAACTTCGAAGAATCGGATCTGGGGCCTTTATTTCAGTGATTACTTGTTGAGCAAACGTAATTTTTGACAGAAGATCTTCTGCCTTTTGGTCAAGCAAGTACATTGGTTATCTTGCTTCTGCCGTGAAGATGTGGACTCTTGAAGTAGCTTTTGATGCTTCTTCTGAAGTGGAGTTGGCTATTATTTCCAGAAAGTCTTCGGCTTCTTCGTGGTTCACAGTTTTGCCTTTTTTGAAGTCTTGCAGTTCTGCAACTGAATCTTTGAGCATTTTTTTTAGAACTATTTGACTATTTACTTTTCTACCTTGTGAGAGGACATACAATACCGATAATGCCTCAGGTGATATAGCTTCCTGCCTTTCTTTTGCCTCAAGTGTCTGAAGCATCATGTCCAACAGTTTGATCCCATTGTCTATTTTCACTATCTGCACTTTGCCAACTGGCTGCTGCGCTTCCCTTGCAATTTCTACAAAATGAATCCCTATTAGTGCGTCGTTTGCCAATTTAGATGCATCTAAGAAAGTCTGGGCATCCCGCATTAATTGCCATTGGCGCGTCATTGCAAACGTTCCTCTTTGTAAAGAATACACTTACTTTCTAAAAAGACTTTTTAAATATTTTGGATAGAATTCGATTCACTTATCCGTTGCAGAATTAAGGAACCTATTATTCATTCGAGTTTAAACTTTTATCCAGACCTTAACTATAAGCAAACTTGAAAGGCTATGCAGAAACCGATGTTTTCTGATCATCGATCACAGAGGCAGCCGTAGTCGCAGTGGTTACATTCCCAGCTCTCTTTAGGCTCAAACTGTCCAGCCTTGATTTTAGCCGCTATATCTGCGAGTTCCGTTTTTAGTGCATCAATAGCTTGATCTTCTGGCTTAAAGAACACTTTCTCGTTGGAACGCAAAAACCAGTCGCCCACCAAAGGTTTGCTGCCATACACCTCGTTAACTGCAATCGTGTAAACCAACAGTTGCATGTCTTTTTTGAGTTCATTTAAAGACTGAGCTTTTTTGCTTGTTTTATAGTCGATAACCGTGAAATCGGAGCCTTCTTTGTCAATGCGGTCAATTCGCCCATTCACCTGCACATTATTAATTGTGGTTTTAAACCAACGCTCAATATCAACTATCTCTGACTTGCTCTTAGCTTGCTCATCCAGAAAGACCTTGAGAATCGCTTTAGCCTCTTTAAAGTCCCTCTTTTCATCGATTCGCGATTTGTAGCCTTTAGGGTCCCAGTATTTTTGGAGCAGCTCAAAGGCGACATCTTGGTTAATGGGTTTACCCTCCTTTAAGCAGCTTAGTGAGCTGTTCTACTATATTGTGGATGGAGGCGCCAAAGTCAAAGTAGTAGCGGGGCTTCTCGGGGATTTTCATTAGGTATCGGTATTGGTAGAGTCTTGGGCATTTTTTGTAAGAGATGAATTGTGAGACGCTAAAGAGATGATCTGCCGAGAATTGTGACTGGTTTTTCTTCGCAGACTTGCTCAAGTATGCTGTAGTTGGGTTCTTTGATTTGTGCGATTATTTCTTTGATGTCGCGGTCTCTGTTTTGGCATTTAGCAATTAATAAAATATTTTCTACTGCCTTGCCATAGTTTTCAGATTTGACTGAAGACATGAGGTTTGTTAGTAGGGTTGTTTGGGTTTGGTTTTCTTTTGTTACACACTCCGCTGATTGCTCTCAGGGTCGGCTTGCAGGAAAGCAATATTTTCGTTTTGAGTGTAATCGATTTCGTTTAGGAATTTGGACGGTTTGGAGTCAGTTTTGTTCTCGCCGTACCTTTTAGCGTAAGTTATGAAAAGTTTGTCTTTGGCTCTGGTTATTGCTACATAGAAGAGTCGCCGCTCCTCTTGGAGGTGCAGTTCCTTCTCGTCAAATATTGATTTTACGCCCTTAAGCAGCTCCTGGAGGGATTGGAAACTTGTCTTTCTGATGAGGTAGTTGGAAGCTTGCGTTCAACCAGGTCTGGGATTATCACGACGGGGTACTGCATTCCTTTGACTCCGTGAATAGTCGAGATGATAATAGCTTGTTCGTCTATGTTTCTCTCTTCGATTTCAAAGTTTGAGGCATAAGACAGGTAATCTGTGAAGTCATCGATGTCATTATCAGGGTAGAGACTGTCAAATTCTTCAGCGAACGCATAGAACTGGTTTAGGAGCTGAATATTTCGGTGGTTTTGGAGCGCTATCTCGTATTTGTAGAATTCGAGCTCAAAAAGGAGGTTATGGATGAGGTCGAGTGTTCGCAGCCTCTTCTTATTTTTCAATATCTCCTTTAGAACTTGCTTCAGTGCAAGAAACTTGAATTTATCAACTTCTAATTCGTTAAGGTGGTCAAAGGCTTCGTATAACGAGATGTCTTTGTGGCCTGCATATGAGTTGAATTTTGAGATGTCAACAGGGCTAATGTTGTAGCGGTGCAGGATCCTAACAAGTTCCGCATTGCTCTCCAGCGGGTTGCTTGCAACTTTTAGATAGGCTGTAACGTCTTTGATTATGGGTTCTTGGAAAAAGCCCGTTTCGCCTACAAAGTTGAAGGGTATGTTTTGTTTTCTTAGTGCTTTAATTATTGGTTCAGCGCTTGCTCTTCGCCTGCACAGAACAGCTATATCCTTATGGGAATGTGATTTTAATTGTTCTTTGATTGTTTCAAGGACATAGTTTGCCTGCGAATTATCCGTCGGAGTTTCAACGACCGCGACTTTTTCGCCTTGTGGATTGTTTGTGAACAGGTTCTTTATTGTCCGCTCTGGACTGCTCTCGATTAGTTTGTTGGCTACAAAGACGATGTTTTTGGTGCTTCTGTAGTTGTGTTCCAAGGCTTTTTCTGTATAAGTTGGGAACATTTGTTTGAATTCCGCTATATTAGTTAGATATGCGCCTCGGAATCGGTAGATACTTTGGTCATCATCTCCCACGACCGTTATGTGCCCGTGGTTTTTAGCTATCAAATAAACAATCTGCAGTTGAATATAGTTAGTATCTTGGAACTCATCAACAATAACGTATTGGAACCTGTCTTGATAACGCTTTAAAATCAACGAGTTATTTTTGAGCAGGTTGTATATTGTGCAGAGCATGTCGCCAAAATCAAGCATATTATTTTTTATTTTGTAGTCTTCGTAGGACCGGTAAATCTTTAGAATATCTTTGAGGTTATTTAGCGAAATTTGCTCTTCGTCATCAAGAGATTTTTTCTCTTGCGTTGCAACCCATTTCTCCAGGTCATCAGCAGTTATAGCTTCATCTTTGCACCTAGAAATGAACTTCTTAACTTCTTCCGCTAATGTGTAGGGCTCATGATTAAACTCCAAAAATTCGATGCCAAACTTGTTAATGTTCTTGGTAAAATAAACTAGCTGAGCCGTATCAGTAATAACTCTATAGTTAGCGTTAAGTTTGGTGTTTAAGAGATTATCCTGTATAACTTGGTTACAAAACGAGTGGAAAGTCGATATACTCAAATCCTCTGAATTCCCCAGCATACTGATAACTCTTTCTTTCAGCTCTTCAGCGGCTTTCTGGTTAAAAGCTAACGCCAAAATATTTTCAGGCTTAATGTCCTTTCAATTAAATAAGCAATTTTGCTTGCCACTGTGAGAGTCTTGCCTGAGCCAGCACCTGCAATTATAATGAGAGGCTTCTCAATTTCTCTGACTGCTTCTTGCTGCTGGGTATTCAAATTATCAAAAAGTTTAGCCATCCAGTTACACCACGGACCAGTTTTATCATCTAAACTATTCCTTCTTCGATGAGGGATTTGTTACTATACCATTGTTACAAACTAGTTTTCTTTCCTTAACGAGTTTTTTGTAAGTGTTTGTAAGTATATCTCTTATGTTATCACTTGTGCGATTAATTTCAAAAACCCTTGCTGTTTCGATAATAAGTGATCCCTGGCTTATGCCTATTGCATACTGTGACACGAGTAACATTGCTTTTTCAAGCTCCTCAGGGTATATATATTCGATTTTTCGTTGAGACTCAATTAATTCAGGGATAGGATACCGAACTTGAATTTCCGTTATCCCTGTAGCCCACATAAAATCTTTTTTGGTTGTAACTTTTCCCTGCTTCATTAATTGAAAAAGAGCTTGATTAACGGCGTTGGAGCAAACTGGATTATTTCTTATTCCCCAAGCTGAAGTAAGTCTTTTCACGGCAAATTCAAAGTGAATGGGGCCTTCTTTCTTTATTAGGTTCTCAAGAAGGCTACAAATCAATTGTTGGTTTGAGCGGAATTGGAGCTCATCTTTTCTAAAATATCGATACCCGAAGGTATTTTGGTTTTTCTTAATAAAATCATTAAGCGCTGCCGTGATATTGAAAACATTATAAGGGATGCCTATCTTGATGTTCTTAAAATCAACTTTTTGAATATCTACCTCATCTTGCGGTTCCGAGCTCATTTTTAGAGTTGCTGATAAAGCGTGCAATATCTGGTTAGAGGTATTGGGTGCTTCCATATCCGATGTTGATGTTTGTGATTTAGCTTCTTGAAGCGCTTGTCTTAGCTTGCTAATTTCCACTTCTCTTCTTGATACCCATGAGGGAGACCATATTCTGTAAATTTTCCATCCTAATTGCTTGAGTATTTGCTCTCTTAATCGATCTCTATCTCTTGCACTATAACTAGAATGGTAAGTTGCACCGTCACATTCGATGCCTAAGATAAAACTACCGGGATTCGCAGGATCTATGACACCAAGATCTATTCTGTAACCGCTACATCCAACTTGTGGAACCACATCATAGCCTAAACGTCTTATCTCTCCAGCAACCTCTTGTTCTAATGGTGATTCAAATTCGCCTCCGTTTGCATTTGTCAGCTGTAATGACACTGGTCCTCTTTCGGCGTAATCTAGGTAATGGTATAATGTTAATACACCTGGAGTATTTCTGATAGAATCTAGAACCATATCTGATGCGCGTATTGAACTGACAAGAATAATCTTCTCTCTTGCACGAGTAATTGCCACGTTGAGACGTCGTTCGCCCCCTTGTTTATTTAGAGGCCCAAAGTTCATGGTTAATTGACCTCTTTCATCTCTTGCATACCCAATACTAAAGATTATAACGTCGCGCTCGTCTCCCTGGACATTTTCAAGATTTTTAACGAAAAAACCTTCAAGCCTGTCTTCCTTAAAAAACCCTTCATATTCAGGCCTTTCTTTACGTTTTAATTCTATGGCATCGTCGATTGCCTCTTTCTGGGCAATGCTGAAAGCTACTACTCCCAGGGTTTTATGAGGATAATTAGTGAAATGTTCAAAAACGAGATTAGCGACCTCTTCGGCTTCCTTCGGGTTATCTCTTCGACCGCCTCTATAGTAAATACCGTCCCTGACACGAACAAATTTTACACCGAAGCAATCGTGTTTAGCAATAGCGGACGGAAATGTAATCAATTTATCATCGTAAAACCGGTGATTCGAAAACGCGATAAGATCCTCATGCTTACTTCGATAATGCCAACGCAAAGTGTTTTCTGGCAGCCCAATTCCTGTGCAGATATCGAGTATGCTATCGAAACATTCCTAGGCCTTCATCGTTCAACTCATCCCACTCGTCATCATCAAAGAAAGCTTTTTGGAAGAATGAAGTGGGGGGCAATTGTTTGCTATCTCCTGCTACAACAATATATTTCCCCCTATAGATGGCGCCGATAGCGTCTTCTGGGACAATTTGCGATGCCTCGTCAAATAAAACTAAGTCAAATTTCATGGCTTCTGGTGCAAGAAATTGGCTGACGGAAATAGGGCTCATCAGTAAACATGGCTTAAGAATTTGGAGTAGGTTCGGTATTTTTTGGAGAAGCGCTCTGATAGGCATGTGTTTTTTCTTTTTTGCAGCTTCTCGTAAAACTATAGCAATTTCTGAGTCCTTAGCCCGTAGCATTGTTCCTTGAGGCTTTCGATTGTTTGCCAACTCCATTATTCTATTTGAAGAAAGATGAATTAAATCTAAGTCTAATGATCTGAATTGCTTAATGAGTTCCTCATGGTTTTCTTTGCGGAATTTGCTTAGGTTAGGATCCATATTGTAAATGCTGTTCAACCATTCCTGATAAAATGCCTTATAGAATACTTCGATCAATTCAGTCGCTTTAGGCGGGTTTAAGAGAAGTCCGTTAAGAAATCTTTGCAATGCATTTTGCTCGAGCGATTGTTTAACAGTCTTAAAGTCTATCCAAATCTGGAGATCACCAATTCGATCTCTAAGCATTAGCGCCTTGTTCAGCAATGATTCAAGTGTGTCCTTTGTTATAGGATCTCTGTCAAAGTCGAAACCGTTCTCAAAATTTGATTCTAAACTATTTTTTTGTAATATGAGCTCATCGCAAAACTCTTTTAATGCGTTATTGTCCGGAGCACTTCCTTGAGTGATTATATCTACAATTGGCTCTGGGATGCTCGGATAGCTTAACATTTTCTTAAATTCTTTGGTCCATTTCAAAACGTTAGTGATTTCATTCCAGTTAGTTTCAAACTCCACAAACCTTCGTCCAAATAAAGATTGAAGCTTTGTTTTTTCTCCTTGGAAAGCCGTTTCTTTGTCTCTAATACTTTCAGCTGTTTT
Source organism: Candidatus Bathyarchaeota archaeon (assembly GCA_963767735.1). Classification (GTDB taxonomy): domain Archaea; phylum Thermoproteota; class Bathyarchaeia; order Bathyarchaeales; family Bathycorpusculaceae; genus Bathycorpusculum. Next base: position 40,360 of record CAVYES010000009.1, read on the forward strand.
CAAATCATCGATGAGTTCTAGATAGTTTTTTGGGACATTATTTTTGCAGGCAACTAATGTTTCCTTTGTTGTCTGATCAAGATTCAGCAGCTTTTCTTTAGATTTCATCGCCCAATCTTTGAGTGCGAATAAGGGTATTTGTTCAAAAGAGGATATTTTTTGGTTTACCGGAACTTCATTTTCGATAACTGAGTTGAGTTGTTTGTAACTTGCATTCCATTTTTCTAGTCTATTGAGTATATCATTTCCGAGTTGGCGGATTCTTGGCGTAGGATCAATCAAGGATGAGGCAAGTTGCACTAACTTTTCTGGAGGCGGGAATACCCAAGATAAACCAAGAATTCTCTCAGTGCTCTCCAAGCCTTGTTTTACAGAATCAAAGTTAGTTTCAAATCCTTTGTAATAACGCCCAGTTGGTTGTAGTATTGTTTGTATATATCCCTGAATTTTGCTGTCATTGATCTTGAAGTTTCTAACAGTTGTTAGGTCGGTAATTATACTGTTGGGTACCTTCCCCAGTTTGCTTACAAGAGCTATTTTCTTATTATCACGGTAATAACTTGGGCGTAAATAACGAAAAACGCTTTTGTAGGGGCCGTTATAACTTATGATTAATTCTTCAATGTCAAGATCAAGGATCTTGTCGGTATACAACATATTTATGTCGTTTTTTAGCCTATTATGTTCTAAAAAGTCTGCCTTTGCCTTTGGTAAAATGTTTTTCAAAGCCTTAAGAACTGAGGGATTAAACCAGTCTGTCTCTGGCTTGTCTTGTGAGAAACATTCAATTGCTATTTGAGCGAGTCGTTTGACCTGGTCAATGTTTATACCATCAGTCGGAAATCCAAAATTTAGAGCAAGTTCATTAAAGTCAGATAACCATATTTCTGAACAATCAGAAGTAAATGATAAGAAATCAATTATTTCTTGTCTCTTGCTTAGTAAGTCCTCCTCTTCGGGTCTCTGAAGTTTGATTAGCGATTTAAGATCATTTAGTTGGTTTGTAAGCGTGCTGGAAGTATAGATAGATAAATTGTAGAGCGAATCTGCGTATTTATCACTAAGATAGCTTCTTTTGGTGCTTCGCCATTCGAAAAACTTCTTGTTATTCTCAGATTCGTTTATTAGAGAATCAAGGTCCGATTTTACCATCCAATCCTTTTCAGGTTTCAATGTATCAGACAACAATTGAGTTATGGAGACAAGCCATCTTACTCTGTCAATAGTTGTTGGCTCATCAAGTCCAAGTTCAGCTGAGATTTTGAAGGCTTCTTTATTTAGCTTATCCATTGTTCTAAGTAAGCCATCAAGCAGGGCTATGAGTTCCATTCTGATTTGAAGGTTGTAAACAGTGCCTTTGTATCCCTTCCACGGAAAGTTTTGCTCCTCTGCTACTTGCCAAACGTTCTTTAATTGTGTTACCAAGCCTTCTAAGTAGCTTAGTCTTTTCGGCGTTATACTTGCAACATCGCTAAGCTCTATAGGGACAAATGGGATTGTCTCAAGTTTTGACAATGAACCTAGAACTTGGTAAACACTTCTTTCAAGTCCCGTGCGGGTTTCATGAAGTGAAATAACATAGTTATTTAGGTTCTCTCGCATTGATTGCATTTTTTCGAAATCGAGGTTTGAAGGCAGATTCCGTGCGTGTTCCTGTTGTTCTAGGCAGCGTTTTAGCTCATTTACGACTTCTCGTTTGTTTGCTTTACTACTGTGCAGTTCTAAACAGAAACTTGATAACTTTACTTGGTTTAATCGTTTGTGAACCACGTCAAGAGCGGCCATTTTATCGCTGACAAAAAGAACGGTTTTTCCTCTTGCTATGCATTCTGCGATTATATTTGCTATAGTCTGGCTTTTTCCAGTGCCTGGAGGACCTTGCATCACGAAACTTTGTCCTCGAAGTGCATACTCGATTGATGTTCTTTGGCTACTATCCGCATCAAGGACTTGGTACGTTTGTTGAGGTTTTTCTATCTTGTCTACTTCTTTTTCCTCAGGTAATGCGTCTAACACGAGTTGGAGGTCCTTAATTCCTGCAATAGCTTGTATCAGTTTATGAAGTGATAATATGTTAAAATTTTCCGATAGATCTTTGTAAATTACAAGTTTATGAAATGAAAAAAGGCCTATTTCAACTGCTTGCTCAACTTTCCATCCAGAGCGCTTGAAAAATTCATGTAAAGTATCAAAGTAGCCATTTAGGCCATGATTTTCCCAATCTTCCGGTAGTGGAGGCAGCGTAATATCAAAGTCTTTTTTAAGTTTTGCCTGCAATGCTGGATTAAGAATTATTTCTTCTTCAACTGATGGAACTTTTACAGTATACGGGTCATTGATAGACTCTCTGCCAAGTTCAATTGGTACTAAAAGAAGCGGCGAATAGATTTCTTCTGCATTTCCTTTTTCTTTCCAAACTAACATGCCAAAAGAAGCATGTAATATTCTAACGCCTCGTTCTATGTAGTCGGATTGCGATCTGGTCCGCAAGTTCTTTAAAGTTTTTTCTAGTTCCTTTCGAGGATAATTGTCGCTGACAAGTTGATTATGTTGAAAGGGCACAGTAGGTTGCTGTGAGCTGATCTTTATTTCATTTTTTTCTTCATTATCTTCCTCTTCTGGAGGTAAGTAAAATTCAAAAGTCTTAGATTTTAGGACAAGCCTGTCAAATATACTCTCTATGTCCGGATAAGAAATCGGCAATGTCCCACGTTTCGTTTGCCTAAAATATAACAGATTGTTTCGACGAGAAAGATCAATTAATTTGTTCTTCCAATCTTCAACATGACCCATAACTTGTTTCTTTTCCGGATCGGATAACGGACGTTGTGTGTTCGATGACAGCGCTTGTCCCTCTTAAGTTCTAAACATATATAGCAAAGTAGATTTAACGTTTGCACTGTAAAACTTAAAACACACTTATTTTTAGAAAAAATTAGTTGAAATTAATTTTACGGTCTTGGCAAGAAAATTAGCGGCATTTGGCTTGTTTTTGAATTAGGAACCAGTAAGTCAGCAATTCCTTTTCTTTTTCGTTATGATTTGAAAATCTCTTGTTTACCAATGTCCAGAAGGCATCATTGTGTTTTCTTTCAAGATTGTGCGCGGTCTCATGATATACGATATAGTTGATTAATTCTTCTGGCAATAATTTGAGCAAGCTATTTATGGTCAGGTTATTGTTTTGGCTGTGGCTTGCCCATTTGGTTTTCATTACCCTGAAGTAGATTTTGTTGATTTTTGTGTTGAGGTCTTTTTGGGCCGAAGCCACATAATTTCTAACAAGTATTTTCAATTCCTTGTCGGTTCTCGTTTCGTCGATAGATGTTTCAGTTGACTTCTGGATTGCAGTGTTTATGGTTGCTTGTTTGCGTCTAATCCATTCGCCGTATTTCTCCAGCACCTGCTCAGGCGTCCACCCCTTTTTCGGCAGAACAATCAGCAGCGAGCCCGTTTTGAATTCGCATCTTGGATGCTTAACGTTACGGTACTCAACTGTGTATTGTGGGTTTTCAGGCATAGCTCTTCACGTTATCAATAATCTTCTCGTATAGAGTTTCCATGTCTGCGAGCGACAGGTTATTTTGTCTTATGTATTTTCTCAGGTATCTGCGTGTTTCCCTGTTCAACTGCTTTTTTGGCGGTTTGCTGGTATTGCCAGCCCTTGAATAGATAAGGCTGCAAAAGCGTGGCGAGTTCTTGGGTGTCCTGGGTTAGGTCGCCGTGTATTGGAATGGCTTTTTCCATGTGAAGCAGGATGGCGTACTGTAGGTTTGAGAATTGGAGTTGTTTTTGTCTTGCTTGGCGTGCTTGGATTTGCTGGAAAATTTCGGCGCCTTCGTTGTAGATTTTGTCGAATTTCTTGGTTTTCTCTTTCCATAGGTTTAGTAGCCGTTCTACTTTGGCTGCTAGGCCTTCGTAGATTGGGTTACGTTGTTTATCGATGATCACGAAGCGGTTGAGTGTGAAGAGGATGTTGGCAGCTCTTTCCTCTTTGGTTTTGAGTTTTTCTTGGAGGTTTATGAGGTAGTCTGCGTCAAACTCGATGGTTGGGTATTGCTCGTCAATGCCTTTGACTTCAGTTGACTTGTAGACATACTTGAGGGTTTTTTGGAAGTACTTGTATGCAAGGGCGTTTTCTTTGGCGTACATCTTGTCGGGTTTCATGGAGATAGAAGTTGTAGACTTGGGTTAGCCAAGTGTAGTCTTTGAGTTTTTCAAGTTTTATCGGGTGAGGTCCGAGCAGTTCGAAGAGTTTTCTTAGGCGTTTGTAGTTTGCTTGGAATTTTTTGGTGTTCTCTTCGTTGCTGGTTATGGTTTGGAAGGCTTTGTTCATCGTTTCTCGGTCGTATTGGTCTTTGGGCACGTCTGCGAAGAGTGCGGTTGTTTCATCCAGTTTTTGGGTGAATTCTTTGACAAGGTCATCGGTGTTGATGAGTATGCCTGATATGTCTTCTTTGGTGTAGTTTTCGAATGCCCGAGTGAATTCTTTTAGGATGCCGACGTAGTCGATGATTAGGCCTGCTTCTTTGAGGTCTTTGAAGGGGCGGTTGGTTCTGGCTATGGCTTGCAGAAGCCGATGCTCTTTCAGTGGCTTGTCCAAGATACATAGTTTGTAGAATCGGGGCATCAAAGCCCGTGAGTAGCATGTCGGTTACTATGAGGATTTTTGGGTTTTGTTCTTCTTTGAACTTGGTTACGTTTTCTTTGCGGATGTCTTCGATTTCCTTGCCATGGTTCTGTTGGATCGTTTCTCTTGGAGTAGTCTTTGATTTCTTTATTTTCTGGTCCTTTGAGCGGGTCATAGGTCATGACGACTTCTGATGTATTCTTTGGGCAGAAGCTTGTCGAGTTCCCGTTTGTAGCGTACACATGAAAGGCGGTTGACGGCGACAACCATGGCTTTGAATCTGCCATCCAAGTTCTCTTTGAAGTGAGCGGCGATGTCTTCGGCAACTTTTTTGATGCGGTCAGGGTTTTCAAGGTACACTTTGGCGATGTTTAGTTTTTGCTTGGCTTTTTCCTCAACGACTTCTTGAAGGTTTTCAGGTATTTCTTCAATGTTCACTTCGAGGAAGGCTTCCAGCATGTCCTTTTTGAGGTGAACGCCTTCTTCGTCTTCGAGGCGTGGTTGATAAGCGATTTTTAGGGTAAAGCCATCTTCTATGCTATCAGTCATGAAATACTTGTCTAGGTACTTCTCTTCTGGCGGATAGCTGAATTGCCCATAAGTGTCATGCCCCTGTTTAGCTACTGGGGTTCCCGTGAAGGCGTAAGCTTCTGCGTTTTTGAGGATTTCATTCATTTGAGCCGCAAGCGTGCCGTATTGGGTTCGGTGGGCTTCATCTATGAAGAGGATAACGTTTTTGCGTGTTTGGATGGTTTCTCTGGTTTTGCTTAGGGTGTCGAGTTCTTTTTGGAGCTCGGATAGCTCTTCGGGGCGGAACTTGTGGATAAGGGTGATGAATATGCCTCGTTTGCCCCGGTACTCGTCGTGCTGGATGATTTTTCTTAGGGCATGTATGGAGTCTACGACTTCGGGTTTGGTTATGTCTAGGGCGTTGAATTCGTCGCTAAGTTGGGTTTCGAGTTCTTCGCGGTCAACCACAAAAAACATCGTTGGGTTCTGCAGCTCTGGGTGGCGGTAGAGTTTGTTGGCGGCGAAAATCATGGTTAAGGTTTTGCCGCTGCCCTGCCAATGCCAAATCAAGCCCTTGTTTTTGGGGTCTTTGCCTTCAATGTTGTTTAGGACTCGGCTGCTGATTTGTTCGGCTGCCCGGTACTGCATGTATCGGGTGATGACTTTGGTTGTGGCTCCCCGTTCAATGCGGATGAAAAGGTAATTGCGGATAATGTTGAGCAGCGTTTCTGGCATCAGCATTTGGATGGTTGAGTCAATCGAGTCCTTGCTGCCATCTCGCCACTCATAATACCTCGGTTCGCCGTCTTGCTGCCAAGGCGTGGTTGGGAAATATTTGGCTTTGTTATCAGATGCTACGCCAATCTGAATGTACTTGTAGAGTTCAGGAACATCTCTCTCATAGCCAAGAATTTGCATGAAAGCATTATACCACGTTTCTGTTAGGCTGGCGGGGTTTTTGCATTCGATGTTGACAAGCGGGATGCCGTTGATGTAGAGGATTATGTCGTTGCGGATTTGTTTGTCTCCGGCTTGATGGGTGATTTGGCGGCTGACCACAAAATCGTTGTTGCCAATGTTGTCATAGTCGAAGAGCTTGACGTATTTGACTACTCGTTCCTTCTCAAACTTGATTGGCACGCCATCTTTGAAGTAGTTGAGGATTTTCTTTGAGTCTTCGCTGCCGCTGCCCCTAAGCTTCAGCTCGTTTAGGACCTGCTTTATCTCGTCGTCGCCTATCGCCAATGTCTTTGTTTAAGCTTTTTAGGGCACGAATAAACGCTGCAGTCAGCAACGGCTCCTCGACGGCTTCCCGTTCAAGCTCATCAGCACCAACAAACCGCCAACGCTTCCCACTCCGCTCCTGCAACTGCTCAACAAAATAATCCTCAATCAAAGACTTCTCATTAAACAACGGCATAACCCAATCAATCCACCCTAATCCTAATTTTACCAGTAAGAAGCAAATCCATCAAAGCATACTTGACTCGCTCAAGCGTTTTCTTCTCCTCAACTTCGAGGGTCAACTTCATAGTTATTGCTGACAAAATATCGACTATTTTTAGCTGCTCAGAATAAGGAGGAAATGGAATTTGAAAGTCTTCAATTTGTTTTGAACTTATGTGAGCAATTCCTGAACTTGTGTTTACCTTATCAACATAGTTTCTGAATGATGGGCTGCCAATTAGGAAGTAGAGAAACTCTGGATGAAGTCCATCCTTAGCTCTTAGCCTTGCCACTCTTTGAACAAGGAGAATAGGCAGGTCTCGCTCCCTTACTAGGGCATAGTTTTTGCCAACAAGAGCACCATCCATACCTATCAACACGTCGTTAGTTTGTACAAGGTACTTCTCCAAATTCTTCGCTGATTTCCAGTATTTGGTCTTGTCCCAGCGTAATCTTCCTTTAGTTACATTTATTCCCCGTACTACCTTAATGTCTGATTCGTTATTTGAGAAGAGATTACTCTCAAACGGAAAGCCTGTTAACAAGTCAACACAGTCACCAATCCTGACAATTTGCCAAACATCAGGTATTTTTCCTATTGGTGTTTCTATGTATTGTGCGTTTCCTATACCGTGTGTTAGGAGCTGCTGCATCAAACCCTTCTTGAGACGCTCAGTCTTCGCAATAAGGCAATCAGTTAACTCAATGGTAGAATCAACAACACCTAAAACCCTAACAATCGCCCTCTGCTCGGGTATTGGTGGAAGAGGCAATTTAATCTCGCCTACCTGAGAAGAATTTAGCGCTGGATATTGCCCGCCAACCATCATTCTATTGCATTGACTTATTACATTGTCTGAAAAAAGAGTATGAAGGAGAAAGCGAGGATCGACGTTCTCCTTACTTGTTAATACTGCAAACCCTGTAGAGCAGATTTCGTTATCGTACCATTTGGGAACTATTGTGAACGCTTTCAAATATGGGCGTACTGTTGACATTAACACATCATTTTCGTGGATGACTCTTCGGGCTCTTGAAGGGGCTTCTTTTCCAAGCGTTTTTTTGTTTTCCTTTATTCTCCCGGAGCCTCCGGTGACCGATTCAATATCAACATATTGAAAGGCAACATCGGGGGACTCCCTTGATGGGTCACGTGATTCCTTGTTTATTTCGGCAATATCGCTAATTTTGGCAACTTCCCAATCATTTGGAACAAGCCCTATAGGCGTTTGAATGAGGTCAGTTTCCTTGCAAAATATCAAGCGGGACCACCTAAGGCTCGGGTCAGTTCAAGGATGTATTGCCCCAATTTGTTGGCAACCTCTTGCCTTTGCTTCTCCAATGCCTTGAGCTCTGTGTATTCTTGGGCTATGTTGATTCCTTCGTTTTCCTCGTCCTGCATCACATAGAGTGTAACGTTTAGGTTGCTGTCGTTCTGTTTCTCTATCTCTTCAAAGGGAACAACTCGAGAGAAGCCTTTTTCTTCGCTAAAGTTCCTGTAGGCATCTGCGATTTTCTTTATGTTGTCGTCTGATAGTCTGTTTAGTTTGCGTACTTCTGGGTGTTGTTCTGCTTCTTTGGAGGCATTTATGAAGAGGACTTTGCCTTTGCGTTCTGTTGGTTTGTGTTGGTTGAAGATTATGATGGCTCCGGGTGCGCCTGTGTTGTAGAATAGTTTTTCTGGTAGGAGTATGACAGCATTCGATGAGGTCGTGTTTTTGGCTTAGGACTGCGGTGCGGATGGTTTTTTCTTTGCCGCCTCGGAATAGGCAGCCGTTGTCTATGACTATGCCGACTCTGCTGCCGTTGTCTTTGGCGGATGCAAGCATGTGTTCTATCCATGCCCAGTCTGCGCTTTGGCGGGGGACAAAACCGAACTCGAACCGTTTTTTGTAGAACTCGGCTTTCTTTAGGACCTCTTCGTCGTAGCCGTCTTGGTTCCATGGGGGATTAGCTAAAACCACATCAAACTGCTTTATCCCATCGCCTTCTTTGAACTTGGGATACAGGAAAGTGTCGCCAAACTCCAGGTGGGCGTCGCGGATGTCGTGGATGTACATGTTCATTTTCGCTAAGGCAATTGTGCGCTGGTTAACTTCTTGCCCAAACAAAAACAGCTTCTGGGCTTCCTCAAACCCACACTTTACCCTCAACATGCTTGAAGGCTTCGATTAGCATGCCGCCAGAGCCGCAGGCAGGGTCATACACGCTTTCCATGGGCTTGGGGTCCAGAATCTCGATGAGCAGTTTGATGACTTCTCTGGGGGTGTATATTTCGCCTTCCTTGGCTTTGGATGGGGCGAAAGTACCGCAGAATCCATTCATAAGCATCGCCGAGAACGTCGGCGGAAACGTGGTTGAGTTTCTTCTCGCTGAAAAGCTCCACGAGTTGGCGGAGGGTTTCGGCGTTTTCTCTGCTGCTTGCAAACTGGATAAAATCAACGCTATCTACGATGTCTTTGAGCTCAGGGTTTTGCTCGGCTATGGCTTTGAGTGCTTTGGAGAATTGTTCGGTTAGTCCGCTGACGTTTTTGCGGAGGTTTTCCCAGAGGTATTCTTCGGGGAGGTTGAAGAGGTGGTATTCGCCTCGTTTGGCTTCAGCTTTTGCGTCTTCTTCGCTTAGGCCGTCGGCTTTGGCTTCTTTGTAGGCTTCTTCAAACTCCATCTCCCACTTATCGCTGATGCGTTTCATGAAGAGCAGAATGAGGATAAACTTGTAATCCACACGAGTCCGAATCAGATCGGCAGCTCGCTTAAGCAAGGCGTCAATGTCGCCGCGTCCAAGTTTTTCAGCAATCTTGGCTTCACGGCTATGCAAACGGTAAAGTTTTTGCCGTGCATCCCGTGCATCGGATTCAGCGGAAAGAAAACCTGCTTTTCGCAGTTGAGAAAGGAAAACTGGTACCTGCTCCTCAGTGTCTTTGTTTTTCTCTTTCAGAACCTTGGCTGCGTCTTCAAACCTGAAGGTTTTGTCGCCGAAGGCTTCCCAGAGGATGTCGTAGCGGCGGTCTATCCATTCTGCCATATCACTTTTCATGTGAAATTCAACCAAGCAAGCTACTACGTCTAAGCTTATAAAATTTGTGCTTATTAGATAAGTAAAAATTAATTAACTTATTTATTTGTTTGCCTGATGCAAAAACCTTTATGGCAAAAGCCACAATCAAGGAAGCAATAAACATAAGGGTTTGTGGATGAGTATGAAAGCACTTTTATTGCATGTAGGAGTAGACCACACTTCAACTAGTCCCATGACGATGGGAATTAGTGGTCCAATTTTTGACGACGGCACTTTTGAGTTTATATCCATATTGGAATTGTGGGAAGAAGATACATATTTTGTGATGAGAGGAACCAAGAGCTTTGTTGTTTCGGGTAATGAGGAACTTGAAATGGAGCCATACACCTCTGAATCTAGAACATACACTCGGATAGCAACAAGTAATGGTGAAAATGGAAAATGCCTTGCAGATTTTATTCCCAAAGAATATGCCGATGCCATTGTCCACTTCGACCCGGATCTTGAAGGTTTAACGTATGGCGACAGACTAGACACTCCAAAAGGCAAACAAATCGAAAAGCTAAAACCCGGTGACTACATCTTTTTCGTTGCAAGCTTAGCCCCTTATATTAAGAGGCTTACACCCGCAAAGAAAAAGGTCTAATATGCGCCTATCAAAAAGGCAATATGGCAAAGTATGTAATTGCTTATTTTAAGGTAAGTCAAGTCCTTGCCGGTGGGAAAATCTCTGAGGATCCGACCCTTTACTTGTTTAACCCTTCAGAAAAATCATTTGCTTTTGAAAATGCTATAAATAGCACAATAGAAGACAGGACACGGGTTAGAATCAAAAACAATGCGCATTCTAAAAGAGACTCAGACGATTACTTTATAGTGATAGGCGACCCCATTTCTCAAAACCGCTTAAGCGGGCAGTAAGGCTTACAGAAAAGGGTTCACCCTTCAGGCCTAGGAAAATTGGAAAGGAAATCTATGGGGATGTATGTTTTCCAAGAGGCTTCAAATGGGTTTATGATGATAGCCGGATCCAAGCTCTACTAAACTATTGCAATGCGACTACTTAAATCGCCTCAAGTTCTCTCAAATTCTTGATTGAGATAATTCTTGTCAAAGGAGCGTCTTTCAGTTATCAAGCTGTCGCCGCATCGTCATTAGCTTTTAAGATAAATTCCTTCCAAGTAGGTTCCGCGCAGCACGCAATGAGTTAACTCTCTTCGGTTTTGCCTTTTTTCCTCTTTCCTTTTAAGATAGTTATTGCTAAATTAACAATTGCGAAGATTGAATAAAAAAATGTTATAGCAAACGGGGTATAAAGAGTTGAAAGCAAAAGCCCGTCAGCTAACCCGTTTCCACCAACCACACCTTTCGTGAATAAAGGCAGCGCATAGAAATCAAGCGCAATTAATCCCAAAGGGATACAACTCAAACCCAAAAGAAGCGAAGCGAAGTAATTCGCTTTTGTTTGACCGATTGGTTTCTTCTGTAAAACAATCGAGAATGGGCTAAGTACGAAAACTATCAGGAAGCTCGCAAAGAACGTGATGTTGGCTGAATTACTGACTAAACCCCTGTTACTTATGATTGCGCTACTGAAGTATGCAATAAAGAAGGTAATTGCAAAACCTAAAAAGTAAATTAGCTTTGGTAAAGCTCGCTTAAAGTAAAGTATACCGCACGTTAAAACGACAATCAGAGGGATAACAAACCCATAAACGTCAAAACCCCTGTTTGGATTAACATTGACGTGCCAAACAACCAAGTTTCTCCCGAAGAAAGGACTATAAAACAAGGCAACAAATAACAGCCCTAACAATGAGAAAATCATCATAACAGCAAATTTCAGAAGAGCCTTTCTGTCAAGTGTACTCATTTGGTCTTCAGCCTATCAAGCTCCAGTCGGTCTCTAAAAACGTCTGCAATTCTCAAATCGGAGTCCGCAAGCTTGCATACCTGCTTGTCAGAGTTGAACAACGTCTTGCAACCATAAAATATCAGGACAAGCCCTCTAACATCTTTGTATGTGGTCTTCAATTTGTTAATAAATTTGAGGTCAGTTTTCACACTTTCAGCCGAAGCTGGATAAGACTTCACCTGCACAACTCCATAGATACGCTTCTTTGCCCCGTTGTAGAGAATAATGTCAGGTCTACGATTTCCTAACCCATCTTTGAAAGGTTGAGGAATAATCTCTGTAGCCAAAGCCATACTTCTACTTGACAGCTCAAAATAACCTAAATCATCAAGTGGAGAATCAGGATTAGGGGTAGAATAACAGTCGACGTTGTCATCGGTAAAATACTCCGACTTGAGAAGGTGAAGCAACAGTCTGGTAGTTAGCAGTTCCGAATAACCCATAAAGTTGGTTGAATTGGATTTGAGTTTCTTTAAGTCCCACCAGAACTTCCAATAAATAGCGGAAACATCACCGCAAGTGATTTCTTTATGGTGCTTCTTCAGGAAGCGGTCAAGAGTTTTGAAACTCATGGTGTTCCAATCTTTTTGAGCATCAGCAGGCAGGTCTTGAAGTATTGAGCTAACTTTTAGTCGTGGCTCCCACATATCAAAAGCGAACTTCTCAATACCGTCCCAACTTTTCTTTGCCTGCTTGACTTTAGAGTTGTTTTTTTCATTCATTGATTCTTGCCTTCTTGTTACAACAAATCCCATCGGTTCTGATGACTTAGCACAAGTTGAGCTAACTCATGCTCACACGGAAACCTTTGGCTCCACCAATTTAAACTGTTACCGTATCCTTCACTGCGTTTATTAGACACAAAATCGGTTGCAAAAAGCGTTTTAATTGGTACTATGCTGACTAGTCCGCCAGAAAAAGAGTAGTCAAAGACTATGGCGTAATCGTTTTTCCATGCTTCACGCCAATAAATCAGAAGAGAACCTACCTTATTGTCTTTTGTTTGTTCAATATGCACAACTATGTTTCCTCTAACCCACGATTTGCCTTTGATGTTCTGGTATCCAAGGGAAAGAAGCTTTGTCTCTGCGGTTCTACTCGACTTTGGTGAAGAATCAATCAACTTGGGGATAATGCTTTCACTAACTGGTTTAGCAACCGGGGTCTTGACTGACGCCGATGAGCCATTCCGATGTTTACCGTGGCATTCATTGCAGATTACGCGGTTTCTGGTTGTCCCCTTAAAATCAACGTATTTTGAGCCTTTGTCTCCCAAACGTGGCTCATGGTGCAAGGAATATTCATTGGCTTTCAGAGAAGTGAGATCTCGTCCGCATTCTGTGCACCTGTAATTTTGTTTAGCAAGGAGGAAATTCTTGTACTTGAGATAAGGCGTTATTTGGTAAAGCAAGTTTAGGTTGTCTCCACCCATCATCAGGGGGAGAACTGTGCCGTCTTTTTCAAAAATTAGCTGGTCAGATTCTTCATCATAGTGAATTCTTAGACCGCTAACGGTTTCTCTGGTTTTCAATAGCAAGCAACCCCAAGCGCTTGTTAGCTAATGAAAGGAAGTGCCTTAATTAACTTTGTAAATCCTATTGATTCTATTCTACCTAATTATTAGGTGTAGCTTTTGCTTGTTTTCGCTTGTCAATCGCATATTGGTTGGCTTTTTGTTTTTCAATGCGTCTTTTAGCAAACCAATAAGCCCATGCTGGTGGTTGAACACAGCTTACGTTTAGCTCATTTCTTCGTGTCTCTAAGTCTTTCAACCTCTTGACAAGTTCATCATCTGTTTCCCGTAGATAATCGATGGTATAGAATACCCTGATGTTGTTTCTCAGCTCCAGATAGCTGTTTCCAGCGGTCAAATGGCATGATGCCCGTTCTTTCGGATTCAAGAAAGTTGAAATAGCCGCTAAAATGCCTGCCAACAGAGCCGAAACTCCCACAAAAATACCGTACCTATTCAAATTGGCAAGTGCTGTACCACCAGAGAGGACTGCAAGAACTGCGGTTGGCAACCCTAACCAGAAATGGGTTGTCGACCAAACGGTTGCGGCAGTCAAGTGGCTTTCCTTTGAATACTCTGCATCTTCTTCTATTCGTTTTGCTTCATCGAAAATGTTTTGTTTAAGGCTCATAGTTTGTTGCATAACTCCTTAAGAGTAGTAGCTTGGGAATTTACCGTTGTATAGCATATTCCACCAATAGAAGGCATCTTTGATATTGCCTGCCTCTTCCTCTGCATAAGCTTTGTCAGCACGTGACACCGCTGAAGTTAGCTTTGATAAGGCATCTTCTTTTTGGTTTGGAGTAGAACAGGGCTGAACCAAACCCGAAACACCCATCGGGTCTTGAATGGATGCTAAACCTGTTCTCAAAAGCTGGTTTAGAAAAATCTTCATATCGATTGAATACGCAATGCTTTCTTGTTCGGATGAATACTTTGCAACCCTAAGCTCTAAGTAAAATGAAGTAAGCGGAACATTCTGGTAATAACGCCACGCTTTGATAAACCTGATAAGCGGTTTAACTTTCTTTCCAAGCTTGTCGTCTAATTGTTTAATCCAACCCTTGTGTTTCTCAGGTGAAGACTTAGTCCAGCCATCATTCCCATCGGGTATTTCGTAAACTCGGTAACCGCCATAACTGTCCGTCGATTTTAGAAAGTTAGCAGGGACAACCTCAGTCACTTCTTCTCCACCACCGAAGAAAATTGCCACGGCTGGTGTTCTTACGCTGACATCAGTGTAGGGAAATCGGTTAGTTAATGCTTGTCTTATCAATTGAAGCGAGTAAGAGGAATGTTGGGATAAGTTTTGAGTTGGGATTTCAGCAAAATAGTCGACATCGCTGTATCCATAAATACTTGTCCCAAAACCAAAGGAACCTGTTCTAAAAAGCGTGATCATTCCATGATTTTGTCGCAGGCAAGCCTCTATTGAAGCTCTATGTTGAGAAGCTATTGTTGATTCATTATCGCTTGGTGTTAGTCGGCTGTGGAACTCTCTGAAACCTTCTTCGATTGTCTTAACCATTCTTCCCCTCTCTTCTGGAACTATGACCTATTTGCTATTTATTTTTATGGCAAGCTTGTTATAGCCTAAAACTATTTCTTCAAGAGGATAGCATCGCGCGCTTTTCATGAAGCCTTTCATTTTCCTTCAGAGCATCTTTGATTTGAACAAGCATTTGTTCTAATGCTTCTATTTCTTGACATAGTGATTTTTTTTGTTAGAGCTCTTCAACTGGTTATTTGCTAGTTGGGCCTCATTCTAAGATGACCTCGAGAAAAGACTATCAGAGTATCTTAAGCTTGAAGTTTAGAGATTCTGCTTATCTTTGATCAACACAATCAAAATTTTAAAAAAGCAATAGAAGAAGAAAATTATAGACTATATAGATAGATATTCGTTGCAACTGAGACTTGTTAAACCGCCAAAGTAGGAAACTATGCAAGGGAGAAATTTCTAGAGAATCGCGGCTTGCAATTTTGCACCTTTTTGCACTAAAACAGGGAGATGCACCCTCAAGTGAAAAAATCGTTACATCATTTTGGCAGCTTTTGTCATGAAACAAGGGGGATCGTCATATTAACTGAAAGAATCGTCAAAAGCACTTTGCAATTTCTTCAAGGATAAACCGCTAAAACCAGCTGAATATGCCCTCAAAAAAACCGTTACATATTTTCTTCTACGTGGAAAACAATCAAGCAAAGATCGCGGCAGGTCATTAACGGCATAAAACAATACCTATCAGGCGAGAAAGATGAACAGGCTCTTGCTCCATTTGTCTCCCTTTTAAACTAATCAAATCTTCGCTGTAACAGCGTTTTAAATTCAAGCAGAGCTATAGATTGAGATTCCAACAATCAACATAGCGGCAACATGCCAAAACAATGTACAATTATTTGGACAAATCGGAATTCTTAACTCTGCGAATTGTCCACGACTCGATCGCCATTATCGAACAACTTTAAGAAAAGCGCACTTTCTTCATCAAACTTTTTGATCCTAGCCCTCCTTCTCTTCTTTTCTTTTTCAAAATAAGAAGAAGCAAATTCAAAAAAACCTTGTTCTCAGCAGTAAATATCTCAATTCGGATGTCTTTAATTTCCTTCGTGACTGTCAATAACCCATTAAAAAAAGCTCTCAAGAATAGACTTTGCATTTTCCTAGTTAGAGACTCACTATATTCAGGCAAGAAGTTTTCCTTCAAAAATGCTAATCTTTCTTTTAAACTAAAGTTAGCCCATTCATTGACAAAACGAACGGCGAACCAGGATTCAAACCAAGGTCCTGATGAATGATAATCCAAAAAACTTGGTGAATTGTCTTTGAGCTTTTCACTTATCAAATTCGCTTTTTCAAGTGGTCTAAACTTATCGTTGCAAACGGCAAGTGCATTGCGTAGAGCATCGTAGAGTCCTGGAATTGCTTCATCGCGAAAATCGAATATTCCCTCTAAGAATTCCCACTCAGAGAAGAACTTAATCTGAGGATAAAAATCCCGCTGGGTCAAAATAACTGCTCTAACATTTTTCATGCTGAACGAATCTGTTTTAGGAGACTCACCTTGAGTTATATTTTTTTCAGGAGAAGCTGAAAAGAAAAAATTCAAAACAGTCAAGAACCCTGCGAATGTCAATCTGAAGTAACGCTTTGGCAGAGGTCCTTGGCCTCTCTTAGTTCTTACCTCCTCAATCAAAGCTGCTAATAATAATCGTTCGATAGCTTCATGTACGGGAGCGTAAGTTAAACCAACTTTTTTGGTGATCTCATACTGCGTAACCTCTTTGCAGTTTGCAACCTCACACAGTATTTTCTCATATGTTTCTTCGTTTATGTTTTTCACCAATAGCTATATCGAAATATATTTTGAAACTTCATTATATTTCAGAAATAAACCATATTTAAATGTTATTTGAATAGAGAGTTGACAGGAGAGTATTCCAACGCCAATAAGACGTAAAATTTGTAGAATTGGAACGGGCTTAGCTGTTTTCTTACCGAAAAGCTGGGTTCAGATGCTCGAAGAAAAACATGGACAAATGGAGGCTGTAGCAATCGAAGTCGATAACGCACTTATAATAACGCCAATTTTCAAAAAGGAAACGATGCCACAAAATAGCAATCCAAAAGAGGTCTGATGACGGTATGGCGGAACCTACAGAAACTCGGGGACAACAAAGCTTAGGGTTTAAAAGCGAAAAGACAAGAAGCAATTCAATCCAAAAGTATATGCTCTCTGCAGTTTACGTTCGGTATAAGGATCATGTTCTCTTCAAACACACCCAACAACCTGTAGCTGAAGCAGTTGAACGTGAAAGCATCGGTTGGCTCGCAAAGCAAAATGGCTGGACTCACAAATCCTGGCAAAGTGAAGGAGGCCTGGAATGAATAAACAGAAGCAATGCTGCTATTGCGGTCAGGTCTTTACTCCTAAAAACAGCAAAGCCCGTTTCTGCAGCACCCGCCACAGAGTAGCCTACTTCAAGCGCAAGAAAAGACGCCTGCAAATAGAGGAGATCAGACGTCGTTTAGGACTACCTGCTTTGCTATCCGAAAGCGAGGAGGCGGTCAAGTTTAATCAAATTCTTGATAGAATTTCCAATTCACAGGGGGATCCCAGATAAATGAAAGAAAGCGGAAGTTGCCTTTTGGAATCGTTAGGTAGAAATCCGCTAAAACCCGCTGAATTTCAGGTTTTGGATAACCCTAATTTTGATTGGCATCCTGTTTACCGTTTCTGGATAATACCGTTTGGAAATCGTTACCCATGTTCCGACAAGGCTGTCGGTTTTGAGGGAACGACGCTTGAGGTTCTTGTAAATCGTAACCAGCCTGTGGGGCAGTGTTGTGAGGAGAAGCGGAGCCAGTTGAAGCAAACGGTTGTTATGGCCGACTTCGAGGATAAGTGTCAACCGCCAGGAGAGGGCTTCTTAATGGCGAAGGAAAAGATTTGCTTGTATTGCGGTAAAACTTTCACGCCTAAAAACCCTAAGGGCTATTTCTGCAAGACAAGCCATCGAGTAGCATTCTACAATCGCAAGAAACGACGCCAGAGAAAACAAGAAACTAAATTGTGGTTAGAGCAGCAGCGCGAAAAAATGTCTGACTCCATCGAGGTCATGCTTGAACGACAAATAGCAGAGCGCAGAGAACAGGAATGGCAAGAGCGAATTCGGAAAATCATGCAGCAAGCGGAAGAAAATGAACGCCGACTGCTTGAAAAATGCCGCGACTCGGAAGGAGTGGTATAGGAATGCGTTTTGAAATCGTAAACTCAAATTTTGCTACTTTTTGCGCCGAAACGGCACCTTTGCAGGTTAGAGAGAAGAATCGTAAACCCGAAAATCCGCTGAATAATAGGAAAAAAGTGGAAAATCAGCTGAACCCCGCTGAAGAACCATCTAAACAAGGGGGAAGAACCGTTACAGCTTATTACGATGCTCTGAGGAAATTTGCGAGATTTTGCGAGAAAAGGGGTACCCTGCAAATTGCAATCGTAACAGAAAAAAGCCCAGAAACGCCTCAATCAGTCTGCGCAGCGGGTAAATGGGGATATACTCAGTTGCTTGTTACGATTCTCTTGTTACGATTCTTAAAGAACCATCACATTTTGCATTTTTTGCTGGGGTTGCCGTGTGTTGACTTGCAGGAGGTACTTTAGTTAATGGTTGAGGTTGAGGGGGGAAAAGCGCTTGCCTCTTCGGGCATGCTTGGCGGTCTCAGCGTTGGAGCTGGCCACCTCCACTCCGGCGTTAAGGAGCCCTCTGATGAGCCTCAACTAGACGTTACTACGACCATAAAGCCTTCTTGTCCCAAATGCGGCAGCGTGAAAGTCTGGCGAGACGGGACACGTTTGCCAATGTTTGGCGACCCAATCCAACGATGGCTCTGCCGAGACTGCGGACTGCGATTCTCAGACCCAAATGACGTTTTGAAGGCTAAAGAAGCGGTTGAAACAATTGAAATGATTGAAACGAAGTCATTAAAAACCCAAAGCAACATAGTAGTTAACTGCCAAATATGCGTCGAGGAGACGAAAAACTTGGTAGCAGAACAACAGAAAACTGAAGTTCTGCGTAGAGAAACAACTGACGTCAAAGGAAAACTAGTAGAATTTGCTTGGTGGATGAAAAAAGAAGGCTACAGAGACGCAACAATTCTAGGCAGATCCAAACTACTACGCATTCTTGCCAGACGAGAAGCAGACCTCTATGAACCGGAATCCGTAAAAAAAGTAATCGCAAATCAGCCATGGTGCGAAGGAAGAAAAGCTAACGCGGTCGACGCCTACTCAAGCTTCCTAAAGATGGTTGGTGGAACATGGGCTCCTCCGAAATACACAGGCATCGCTAAACTTCCATTTGTCCCAAAAGAAACCGAGATAGACCAGTTAATCGCAGCATGCAGCCACAGAATAGGAACCTTTCTTCAAATGCTTAAGGAAACAGGGATAAGATGCGGCGAGGCATGGCGGATTCAATGGGATGACTTTGACTTTGAAACCAATACAGTGCGAATTACTCCCGAGAAGAACAGTAACCCACGCATCTTCCATGTAAGCTACAAACTCATAGGCATGCTCCAGCGTTTGCCTAGAAACTACGGTAAATACGTTTTCTCAAAACCAACAATGCCGCTTGACAATTTCAGAGACAACTACGCTGAACAAAGAGACCGCATCGCAGAAAAAGTCCAAAACCCGCGATTAAGCAAAATCATGTTTAAGACATTGCGAACCTGGAAAGGAACCATGGAGTACCATCGGACAAAAGACGTTCTTTACGTCATGCAGGTGCTAGGCCACAAAAACATCAAGAATACATTGGTTTACATACAGCTCGAAGAGGCACTTTTCAACGACCAGACAGACTTCGTTTCAAAAGTAGCTAAGACGGAAAAAGAAGCCTGCGCATTAATCGACGCAGGATTTGATTTCGTCTGCGATTTCGATGGACATAAACTATTTAGAAAGAGGAAGTAAACGTGATAAAAAACCAAGAGCTGAAACAGAAAGCAATAGACCAATACCTAAAAACAGGCGATATTCTTCAACTGCAGAGAGGACTAGGACACAGAAGAATCCAATCAACCTTTGCGTTTATTCAACGCAATAACCTGCTGATAAAACGTTTCGACGGAGCATTTTCATGCTGAGCAAACCCGAATTACTAGAGAACATCGCCAGGACAAACCCCCGGTATTTTCACTTATATTGGTGCCGGGGGTGGGACTTGAACCCACGAAGGCCTGCGCCAGAGGATCTTAAGTCCTCCTCCATATCTTAGGCAATCAATTTTTTCTGGCCGCCTATTTAGACCTGGCTCGGATACCCCGGCACCAGCACCGATACACATAACATATGTATTGTTTAAGTTTTTTGCATGCAGTTTGAATGTGCAAATTTCTTTTTTGTAGCATGGGAGGCGCCAACATAACGTTATATTCTGTTATGAGAACATTGTTGTTTGCCAGTTGAGGAACACGCTCTACGATAGCATCGTACGGCTTCTTAAGAGGCTGCGAGGCGTTGTCTGAGATAACATCAAAGAGGTGCTTGTGCAAGTGCTTATGACAAGGCGGTGATTATTGTGGGGTTTAGGCTCAACTGGCACTTTGCTCATTTTTAAGATAAGAAGTTGGGTGCCTGTTTAAGAGGCGCCGTTTAGCTATTTGTGGTGTTTTTGTTTAAAGTTATGTTATGCTTATATCTTCCGATTGTGGTATTTTGTTTTTAAGGAGGCTAAAATTAGGATGCCCGCTATAGAAGTTGGCAGAATATGCGTGAAACAAGTCGGTCGAGAGAACGGCAAAAAATGCGTCGTTATAGATGTAATGGATAAAAGCTTCGTTTTAGTGACAGGCCCAAAAAAGGTTACCGGCGTCAAGCGGAGACGAGTTAACATAAACCATGTTATGCCTCTTCAAGATAAAATTGAGGTTAAACGTGGCGCGTCAGACGATGAAGTG
The DNA here is from genome assembly GCA_963767735.1 of Candidatus Bathyarchaeota archaeon. Lineage (GTDB taxonomy): Archaea > Thermoproteota > Bathyarchaeia > Bathyarchaeales > Bathycorpusculaceae > Bathycorpusculum. Next base: position 60,861 of record CAVYES010000009.1, read on the forward strand.
GCTCAAGTTTTGGATGCTGCAGGCAAACTGCAAGAAATGACTCAAGCAGTTAAAACAGAATAGTTTAAGCTTTAATTATCTCTTACCTATTTTTCTTACAACCAGTCAGGAGAAAAACAGTCAATATGCCTAGAACAACCCCTCCGTGGGAAACCAAACGTGAACTGTTGACAAGGGCAGAGGACACGACGAACCCAAAATATGGACATTTACCCTCGCAGAGACCAGCCAAAGAGTACATTCAATACGGCACAATAAATCTCGATAAGCCAGCTGGACCAACAAGCCACGAAGTTGCTGCATGGGTTAAAAAAATCATGCACCTCTCCTGTATCGGACATGGAGGCACGTTAGATCCTAAAGTCACAGGCGTTTTACCAATCACATTGGAGGACGCGACGAAGGTGGTTCAGGCGTTTCTCTACAGCGGCAAAGAATATGTTTGCGTGATGAAGCTTCACGGTAACGCTGCTGAGGAGCAGATTAAGCCGGTTTTGTTGGAGTTTGAAGATGAGATTTATCAGCGTCCGCCGCTGCGTTCTTCTGTTAAGCGGCAGCTTAGAACCCGGCGCATCTACTACATTGACTATTTGGAGACGGATGGGCGCAACGTTCTGTTTAAAGTCGGCTGCGAAGCTGGAACCTACATTCGCAAGCTCTGCTTTGACATAGGCGAAATCCTGGGCGTGGGCGCTCACATGCAGGAGCTGCGCAGAACGCGTTCGGGAGGCTTTACTGAAAACAGCGCTTCGAAGGTTACTTTGCATGATGTTGCGTACTGGTTTGGGGAGTGGGAGACGAAAAAAGATGAGGCGATTCTTCACAAGTTTATTGTGCCCATGGAGGAAGCTTTGTCTTTGTTGCCGAAAATTGTGGTTCGAGATTCAGCTGTTGACGCGCTTTGTCATGGCGCAAACTTGACTGCTCCTGGCGTGTTGCAGGTTACAGGCGGCATCCATAAGGGCTCTATTTTAGCTGTTTTCACGTTGAAAGGTGAAGCAGTTGCATTAGCGAAAGCGGCTGTTTCAGCGGAGGAAATGGTGGATTTGAAGCATGGTACGGTTGCTTCGCTGGAGAGAGTGTTGATGCCAAGAGGCACTTACCCGAAGGTTTGGAAAAGCGGTAGCGAGCATGAATCAGCCCAACAATAGCACAGACCACTATTTTAGTGCTGAGCCCAAGTCAAAGGAGAGGTTCGGTTTAGTTCGAACAGCCCTTTGCGGGAGAAGCTTCGAGTTTTTGACTGCTTCAAGCGTTTTTTCGAAGCGGCGAGTTGATCCCGGCACGAGGCTTTTAATTGAATCGATGGTTCTGCCCAAATGCGGCTGCGTTCTTGACATCGGCTGCGGTTACGGTGCTGTTGGCATTGTTGCAGCTGCTCTTAACCCCAAGCTCAAAGTGGTTATGTCAGATGTGAACGTAAGAGCTGTACGTTTAGCTAAGAAAAATGTTGAGTTAAACAAGATAGTCAACGCTGAGGTGCACTACGGTTACATGTATGAGCCCACACAAGCCTTAATTTTTAATTGCGTGCTGTCGAATCCGCCTGTTAGCGCAGGGATGGAAACAGTGAAAGCCATAGTGAGTGAAGCGCCCAAAGTGATGGCTGACAAAGCCACATTCCAGATGGTTATCCGCTCTAAAATCGGCGCTAAAACGCTGCCGTCCCTTTTCAACGAGACTTTTGGGAACTGTACGGTTCTTGCAAGAGAAAGCGGGTTTAGGGTGCTTATCGGGCAGCATTTAGCTGTATAGGCTGAATTATTAGTTATAAATGTCAAGAAAATACGCTTTGTTTTGTGGGGCAAGACTCTCTGCTTGCAGTTAAGATGGATGTTAAAAATCTATTTTTTTAAGTGTTTGTGGAAATAAATAAGAAGTGGTCCTGTTTGGACAAGTTTTAATCATCCCGTTGAGGACGCCAACCGTTTCTGGCAGACAAAAAGTAAACGTTTATCTGACAAGGATTTTTACGGCAGTCTTCTTGCACCTAAGGAATTGAAGTTAAATAAGCGTTTAAACGGTGACAGTTTGGTGTCTGACAACAACAAAAGAGAACGCATTACTATTCGTCTTACGAAAAGGTATCTTGATTTGTTAAACATGTTAATCGAAAAAGGCGTGTACAACAGCCCCAATGAAGCCATCCGAGACGCGCTGCGAATCATGTATGAGTACCACGGGTTGAAAGGTTCTCCGAGAAGAAACATGTGCTTAACGCAAAAGCAGATGAAGATCCCAAAGAGCAAGATTGATTGATTTTCACATGCCAAAAAAACGGTTGTTCGGCAGTAGCTAAACTTAAAACCAAGCTCTAAGCTGTAGTGCAACCGTCCAGTTGCCGATTTATTCTCTACAGGGAAACCAACGATTCCTGCAATATTTCTTTTTCAGCATATTCTAAGGAGTGCAACATTGCTTTTATTTCCTGTTTCCCCAGTTACACAAAGTCTGAAGGAGAAGGAAAGGAAATGATGAGGCAAAAATTTTCTGAAAATCACGATAGTGAAATGGCTGAAAAATGTCGAAGGGCGCTTGAAAAATCTTACGGTATGGATATTCCTATGCCAAAATGCATCGTTAAAAAAGTAAACCAGCCAAAGGCTTAAATTTTTTGAGGCGGAAAAATGTTCAAGAACAGATTACTGGAAACGCTCAAACGTTCTAAAAATGGGGATAAGCCGGATGTTAAGACGCTGCGAGCGATGACAAAAATTCGAAAGCACGAAAGACTCTCCAGCCAAGAATTCGTAAAGGTTTACGACGCAATCTGGCAGGAAGGCCCCAAAACTGAATATAAAAACCCAGACAGCTGGAGAAGCAGCAGAGACTCCTCGTAACTGGCTTGAATTGCTTCAATCTCAGGCATATTCAGCGCCCGAAATAGCCTTTAAATTTTAATTTAAAACTGTAAGTATTGGACGCATCTGATTATACGAGGTGGAGAAGATGGCTGAGAATAGTTCTGCAAAGATTGGGCTTGGAATGTTTGGTGTTTTTGCAGTCTTGGGGTTTTTGCTTTGGCTGTTAATTTAAAGGTTGAAGCGGGATATTATGGAATCTGATATATTCTTTACTTGAAGGTTGGCTTATATTGGAAGCTCTGGTTTCTGAAAGCAGGGAGAAGAATCAAATGACACAAACTGAGTTTGAAGGTTTCTGCGAATTAGAAGTTAAGGGTCCGTGCATCACCTGCGATTTCATTCAGCTCTGCAACGGCAAATGGAGAAATGGAACCAGGCATGGCGCAAGCGTCCAAGCCTAAGTTGCACGTAGATTTGACGTCTCAAATATTAGATTTTTAAAAAAGCTCGGATGCGCCACTGTGGACTGTAAAAAGCTATAAGGCCTTTTGAACCGCAAAATTGAAAAAGCTCCTTTACCATAACACAAAGAAAGCGTGTAGGCAGTGGTCAAATGAAACTAAACAAAGTCGACGAAAAAGTCTATCAAACCCTCAAAACAGAAGGAAAAGAATTAACCCTCCAAGAACTAACCGACAAAACAGGCGAACCATGCAAAAAAGTCTTCAAATCATTGAAGAAGTTTTTCGAGCATGAAATCATCGAGACCAAAGCACGCAAATACTCCTTAACGGGTAAAGACCCAAAAGCAGCCAAAGAAGAAGCCGAGCCTGAAGTTTAAATTTTTTTGGAGCCTCGAGCGGGCCTCGCTCCCGCGGCCTGCTGCTTACAAGGCAGCCGCTCTACTGGGCTGAGCTATCGAGGCACCTCCAAACACGCCCAGATTACACCAACACATAAAAACCAACCCAAATAAAAGTTACTGCTTTTTTCAATGATCTGCAAGGAAGCAGCCGAGCTCGGCGGGGACTTTGAGTTTACGTGGTCTTGCTACAGTGTCGCTGAGAAGCACTGCTTAAATATCAATTATTTCGTTCTTCTCTGGAATATATACTTCGGTCATTTCTTGTATCTTTTCGGAAAGAGCTTCTGCTTGCTCAAGGTCGCCGTGGACGAGAAGGGTTCGCTTGGGCTTTAACTTAGCTACTAACTGGATAAGTTCCAGTTGATCAGCGTGCCCTGAGAGTTCAATCTGCCGTATGTTTGCTTTGACCGTGATTGTTTCACCATCTGCAGTTTTGAAATATTGGTTTTCTTTGGCTGATTTTAGTGGGCTATCTAGGGGAAGGTACCCTGAGGTTACGATTACAGAGTTGGCTTTGTTATCTGCCCATTCGGCTAATAAGCGGAGGCTTGCGCCGGCGTGGCCAAAACCTGCGGTGCAGATTACGATGGCTGGCTCGTCAATTTGGGCTGTTGTGTAGAGGTGCTTCACATGTTGGTAGTTGAACGGGTTATTTTGTTGTTTAATTTCTTTAGTAAACAACGGTTTATTTTGGTTAAAGTACCTCGTGATTCTGTTTGCAAGGTTGGATATCGTATAAACGTTATAGCGCGGCAAAATGCCAGTGTCTATCCAGTTATCTATTCTTTTAGCCATCTCTTGGCTTCTGTGAAACGCGAAAGTTGGGATCAAAACATTGCCTTTATTCTTCATAGTGAAGAGCAGCTGTTTTAGGAATTGATCAATCAACTCGTTTCTGGGCAACCTAACTTTTCCGCCATACGTAGATTCACTAATCAAAACGTCGGGTTTTCTGGTAAGTGTTTCGAATTTGCAACCTTGCAATATTTCAGTGTCATGAAAGCAAAAATCTCCAGTGTAGACGATTTTTTTGCTCTCAGCTTGAACAGTGGTGATTTTTGCTCCAGCCACATGCCCAGCAGATTGAAGATGTATTTTCATCCCCTGCAAAGCGTAAGAATCGCTGGTATGCCAGCATCCATCAATGTTGTCTGCGTGGCTGTTTTCAAAATCGTAGATGCCCTTTTCATTCTGGATTTTAATCATGTCACGTAAAAGATCTCCGGTGACGTCTCGCGTAATCGGGGATCCAATGAGGAGCGGATTTTCCTTGCTTAAACTCAACAGACTTCCCGAATGATCCAAGTGAGCATGACTTATAATTACTGCATCAAAATCCTTCGACAGCTTTTTTACTTCCCCATCAAACTTTGTACCGTAGTCTAATGCAACCTTGCACGAATCAGTTTCAACTGCGATGCATGAGCCGCCTACTTCCCGGGCTCCTCCAAGAACCTCAATCTTCAAACATAAACTCTCCAGTAAATTCTAATGTTACCTCGAAATAATGGCGCTTTCCAACTTAAAGGTGCGCTCACTAAAAGAGCTAGACTACTCCCATTATGCAGCCTAACCATTAGGGGCCGGATATTAAGTTATTGACATAATACTTGGTTTCCCGTAACTTAATAGAAGGGGTTAAGCCGGCTTCTTTGAAGCTATTACATTTCATGCAGCCAACCAAACTCTTTGACGCCTTTTGTTCTGATCGTAAAACAGGTTTTTCGCTTGTTTCCATATCAGAGTGCACACTCCAAGAATTCTGCTTCATCAACACGTGGCAAAATTTACGGTGGGTAATCAGGACCAACCAATCACAAAAAATCCTTAAAGGGGCTGCCAGACCCAACTATCTACGAAGGCTAGCTTTTGTTCGGGTATAAGCAGCAGATCAGCGGCTTGTAATCTCATAATCGGGACCGATTAGGCGACTATGTTGACGTAGCCTTTTTTCACCATTTTTTATAATAAATCACCAAATTTCACCATTTTACACCTTTTCTAGCCTCAACCTGCAACCAATTCCAGCCCTTAACCAAAAAAGCAACCTAAAATAAGTTCTAACCCTAAGCCTCCCCTACCTATAGACCTGCCTAATTTTTTGACAAAAAAAGGCCACAAAAAAGCATCTTAAAACAGACCCTTCAGACGGGGGGAGGATACTATTTACAATTGACTGCTTTGGTTAAAAGATAAATATAGTCTGATGTTTGGGGCTCTTATAAGCTAATATATGGTGAATCCACTTTATTTTAGGGAAACGTTATGGATGTGTTTGAGGCTATAAAGGAAAGACGGTCAATTCGCTCCTACCAGGATACGCCTGTGCCAAGAGACAAGTTGGAGAAGATTTTGGAGGCTGCTCGACTTGCGCCTTCAGCTAGAAATACTGAGCCGTGGCATTTTATTGCAGTTACTGACCCCGTAAAAAGAGAAGTCCTCTCAAAGGGCAGATACGCAAAGTTTTGTGCTGAAGCACCACTGGTTATTGTTGCCTTGGGCGACAAAGAAGCTTCCCCTGACTGGTACGCCATAGACGTCGCCTTAGCCGTGGAAAACATGATTTTAACCGCAGAAAACGAAGGGTTAAGCACCTGCTGCGTCGGCAGCTTCGATGAGAAAGAAGTAAGGCAAACAGTGAATGCCCCAAGCAACTTTGAGGTTCTTTTGCTTTTAGCGGTTGGCTACTCACGGGAAAAACTGGACTTATCAGGCAAGCTTCTGCATCTGGTTAGGGCAAGAAAAAACCTCAGCGAGGTAGCCAGCGAAGAAACCTTCGGCAAACACATAGTTCCCCAGAAAAACCCGGAGCCCTAAAGCAGCGTCTTTTGCTTTTCCATCGAAACCAAACTTGACACGCGAACGCCAATCAGCCTAACTTTCCGATCCGCACGCAAATAATGGGTGAGTTGCTCCCTCGCGGTTTTTTGCAGGTCAACGAGGCGGTTAGTTAAGAAAGGCAGAGTCTTGCTTTTGGTATGGGTTTCAAAATGTTCGAAACGAATCTTCAGCGTTACGGTTTTGAAGAGTAAATGCTGATTTTCAGTTTCCTTTTGAACCTCCACGCAAAGATTATCAAGCGCCCGCAAAATCACAGCGGCGTCGGCCGTGTCCTCCTCAAAAGTGGTTTCATGGCTTACACTTTTAACGCCGACTCGCTCTTCAACCTCACTCCGGTCCGCACCCTTCGCCATCAAATGCATCTGCAACCCCATCACACCAAACAGCGAAACCAACACAGTCGGGTCATAACGCGCCAAGTCTCCAATCGTGTTTACGCCCAACGCTTTCAGCTTCGCCTCAGTTTTACGCCCAACCCACAACAGCTTCCGCACGGACAACGGCGCCAAAAACACCTCCACCTCCTCATCGCGGACAACTGTTAAGCCGTCAGGTTTCTGAAAGTCGCTGGCGACCTTGGCGACAAGCTTGTTGGGTCCAACACCTATCGAGCAAGTGAGACGCTCCTTATCTTTGATCTCCTGCTTAATCAGACGCGCCAACGCTTCTGCCTCAACGTAATCGCTAACCTTGCACGTTACATCCAAAAAAGCCTCATCAATCCCCCACTGCTCAAACTTACACGCGTACCTACGAGCTATCGCCATGATTTCAGCTGAAACCTTGATGTAGAGAGGAAAATTCGGCGGCAAATAAACCGCTTCTGGACACAGCCGCCAAGCCTGCGAAATGGGCATGCCTGAACGCACCCCCACTTTTCTCGCCACGTAATTGCTTGTGCTAACCACACCCCTGCCCTTGCCCACTTTAGGATCAGCGCCTACGATCACGGGTTTGCCTCTGATTTCCGGGCGTTCCCGCTCCTCAACTGCAGTGTAGAAGTGATCCATATCTAAATGAAAAATAAAGCGCCCCTTCTCACTCATCGCAATCAAAAACCAAAGAGCAACCTACAAATTTGAATTTATCTGAAACCAAAAACCAGCAAAGTTAGCACCAACACTACAAACGCTAACAAACAATTCTCAAAACAAAATATTGCATACGCCACGCACAGGACAAACAACACTCGCACACATCACACCGAAACGGTTCACGCAAATATCGCTCAAACACCATCAACGACTCGACATCTCAGGCGATTGGTGGCCGCAGGCTGAGCTAGTCGACCGAAGTCTTCTAGCTTACACCCCGGCTCCATCAAACCCATCTTTTATGGGAGCCTTCGTCCCGGTTAAACGGGAATGGCTGCCTCTTTTCGGGAGAGGCTTCGAGCTTAGATGCTTTCAGCTCTTATCCACAACAGCGTGGCTGCCCGGCAACTGCCTTATCAGACAACCGGTTAACTAGAGGCTACAGCGTCCCGTTCCTCTCGTACTAGGGACCCTTTCCCCTCAGGCAGCCAACACTCCCAGCAGATAAAGTCCGACCTGTCTCACGACGGTCTAAACCCAGCTCACGTTCCCTTTTAATAGGCGAGCAGCCTCACCCTTGGCCCCTTATGCAGGGCCAGGATAGGAAGAGCCGACATCGAGGTACCAAGCCGCGGGGTCGATGGGGACTCTCGCCCGCGACGAGCCTGTTATCCCTAGGGTAATTTTTCTGACACATCCAGCACCCACCAAGGGAGACATGGATGATCGCTAAGCCCGGATTTCTCCTCTGCATCCCTTACTGTTTGGGATTCAGTCAGGCTGGCTTTTGCCCTTGCACTCTACGGAGGGTTTCTGTCCCCCCTGAGCCAACCTTAGGGCGCCCTTGATATCTTTTCAAGGGCGTGCCGCCCCAGCCGAACTGCCCACCTACCGTTGTTCCAGCCCGCAAGGGGCTGGTGAGAAACACGGTTGCAGAAAGTCGGTGTTCCATTGTTGCCTCCCCCAGATCCCGGAGAACCTGAGATCGACGGCTCCCGACTACGCTCTGCATCCACAACCGTATTCCAGCGGCAGGCTGCAGTAAAACTCCACAGGGACTTCTTTTCCCGCTGGGAGATCGTGGACTGTTCGTCCACGTTATGTGGTTTCACCGGGTACTACGCGGGGACAGTGGGGCCCTCGTTGATCCATTCATGCACGTCGGAACTTACCCGACAAGGCATTTGGCTACCTTGAGAGAGTCAGAGTTACTCCCGGCGTTTGCAGGCCCTTAGCCCAGTTGGACCCAGGTTTCAGGTACCTGTACTGGCCAGGATTCAGAAGCCGTTCACAAGCTTTCGCTCTTGCGGCTTCCTGTGTTTTTATTAAACAGTCGAGACCCCTTTGTCACTGCGACCTGCTCTTTACAGCACAAGGCTGAAAGAACAGGCACCCCTTATACCAAAGGTACGGGGCTAATTTGCCGAGTTCCCTCGCATTAGTGTATACCCGACACGCCTTAGGTTCCTCGCCTAGGGACACCTGTGTCGGTTCTAGGTACGGTCATAGAGGATCCTTCTTAGTGCGTTTTTCAGTGGCTCCAGAGATCAGCTAAACCTCCCTAAAACGGGTGGCTATTCCCGATTTCGCCTAGTTCTCGCCATTACGGCACTCCCTAGGTTTATACGGTTAAACAAGGCGAAGACCTTGCTTAGCTTACCCCGAAACGTCAACACTAAGCTTGCGTCGCCGCATGTACCTCTATGGTTCCGGAATTTTAACCGGATTCCCTTTTTCGGCATAATCGGTTAAGTTATGCCTTAGGATCGACTTACCCCCGGCTGACGATCGTTGCCGGGGAACCCTGGCCCCTTCGGCGGAGAAGATTCTCACTTCTCTTTGCTGTTACTACCACCGGGATTCGCAATCCTAACCGGTCCACTGGACCTCACAGCCCAGCTTCTGTCCAGCTAGGACGCCTTCCTACCAGCGCAGTGTGCACTGCGTTCTGAGGTATCGGTAGCTGGCTTAGCCCCGTCAATTTTCGGGGCCGTCAGCCTCGGCGGGTGAGCTGTTACGCTTTCTTTGAAGGATGGCTGCTTCTAAGCCTACCTCCCCGCTGTCTGAGGCTGACGACGCCCTTTGGTTTGACATTTAGCCAGCATTTGGGGACCTTAACCTCAGTCTGGGTTGTCCCCCTCTCGGTCGTGGAGCTTACCCCCACTAACCCGTTTCCCAAGGTCTACGGCGCGGGTGGATTCGTAGTTTGAAAGGAAAGTGGATCCTTTCGGGTCCTTGTTTTCCAATCAGTGCTCTACCCCACCTGCTACCTCGCTCGGGACTGGGCTCAGGCCCACTTCGGAAGGAACTAGCTATCACCAGACTAGATTGGTCTTTAGCCCCTAGCCCCAGGTCTGGGGAACGAATTGCACGTCAGAACCCTTTCGAGCCTCCACTAGGCTTTCGCCTAGCTTCGCCCTGCCCAGGGCTAGATCGTCTGGTTTCTAGTATGTATGGCTATGACTCCGGGCACTTTCGTACCCTGCACCTGGCCTTGCGAGTTGCGTGCTTGTTGGTTTCCCTATGCTTACGAGTTTATCACTCTTAGGCTTGCCATAGCCATAAACTCCCCGGCCCGTGT
>CAVYES010000010.1:0-79580 GCA_963767735.1 Candidatus Bathyarchaeota archaeon
AAAAGTTGATTTTGAGTAAGTTGCGATAATAACAATTAAATACCAACTTTCTCGACGTAAACAAAATTCGTCGAGTTTCAATCCTTGTTTTGTTGGATTTTCTTTTCGGACAGACGACTTCATCATTCATCCCGCCGGGCTGTTTTAAGTTTCAATCCTTGTTTTGTTGGATTTTCTTTTCGGACATTAAACTTACGTGGCACTGAAAGGCGAAGACGACGTGTTTCAATCCTTGTTTTGTTGGATTAGCTTTTTGGACTGGCATATTTGGAGTGACGACATCGGCGAAGGCAGCATTTCAATCCTTGTTTTGTTGGATTAGCTTTTTGGACGTACAATCATTTAACGGCTTTCGAGTAACAATGACATGTTTCAATCCTTGTTTTGTTGGATTAGCTTTTTGGACGCCTATATCGCGGTTGACAGTCAGCTTCAAAGGCGGTTTCAATCCTTGTTTTGTTGGATTAGCTTTTTGGACATGATGGGATAAACACGTTAAAACTCGGCAAAATAGCGTTTCAATCCTTGTTTTGTTGGATTAGCTTTTTGGACAAGAAACTGTTTCTCGCCTTTTGGCAGATGCAGCTCGTTTCAATCCTTGTTTTGTTGGATTAGCTTTTTGGACAGTGGATCCTCCACTGTGGGCGCCAGGGAGTATTGCCGTTTCGATCCTTGTTTTGTTGGATTAGCTTTTTGGACGTTTTAAAAGATTTATTCCAAAAATCGACAATTAGTTTCAATCCTTGTTTTGTTGGATTAGCTTTTTGGACAACCCAATCCCCAACGTTGCTCCTCATGAGGCAGCAGTTTCAATCCTTGTTTTGTTGGATTAGCTTTTTGGACACGAATATGTCACACTTGTTGGCGTGGTTCGGACGGTTTCAATCCTTGTTTTGTTGGATTAGCTTTTTGGACAAACAGTGCTAAATAGTTTTCATGGTAATGGAGCGAAGTTTCAATCCTTGTTTTGTTGGATTAGCTTTTTGGACGTTTCTGGCTTCTAACCTCATGATGAGGCACCAGTTTCAATCCTTGTTTTGTTGGATTAGCTTTTTGGACACATGGCAACAACTCACCAAACAACCCCTAAACCTAGTTTCAATCCTTGTTTTGTTGGATTAGCTTTTTGGACAGTTGAACCTAAAATGCTGTGTGCACCAAATCACTAGTTTTCAATCCTTGTTTTGTTGGATTAGCTTTTTTGATGGCGTAATCAACTTGCGTCGTTTCTCTCGATCGAGTTTCAATCCTTGTTTTGTTGGATTAGCTTTTTGGACGGTCTTAGATACGTAATTATGTACTTTTTGTAGCTGTTTCAATCCTTGTTTTGTTGGATTAGCTTTTTGGACACTCGTCCAAAAGGTTCTCAACAAGACCCGTCAAACCATGTTTCAATCCTTGTTTTGTTGGATTAGCTTTTTGGACAGCCAAAGCCGCGAACTCCTCATTCGCCTTGTTCTGGTTTCAATCCTTGTTTTGTTGGATTAGCTTTTTGGACAACTCTTTCGGAATCTTCTTCCGATTCATATACTCGTCGTTTCAATCCTTGTTTTGTTGGATTAGCTTTTTGGACGATTACGGTTCCAAAAGATTTAGTTGATGACCTAAGTTTCAATCCTTGTTTTGTTGGATTAGCTTTTTGGACGTGTACTGCAGGCTTTCAAGCGCCGTTGGCGATGCATGGTTTCAATCCTTGTTTTGTTGGATTAGCTTTTTGGACAGAAACAACAATAGCTATAAAAGCCTAAACATATCGTTTCAATCCTTGTTTTGTTGGATTAGCTTTTTGGACAAAGAGCAAACGGTTTGATTTCTGTTTCTTCAACGGAGTTTCAATCCTTGTTTTGTTGGATTAGCTTTTTGGACGCGTTATCATCGACAGCGTCAACCGCGCCCACAATCAGTTTCAATCCTTGTTTTGTTGGATTAGCTTTTTGGACCACCCTTCTGAAGCTGTGAGAAGTTGGAGAAGGCAAGTTTCAATCCTTGTTTTGTTGGATTAGCTTTTTGGACGTGTCTGAAGCTACACTATGGTTAGCAAATGTTTGCAGTTTCAATCCTTGTTTTGTTGGATTAGCTTTTTGATGGCGGTTCAATTTTGCGTCGTTTCTCTCGATTGAGTTTCAATCCTTGTTTTGTTGGATTAGCTTTTTGGACGCTTTATCAGTTACCGTTTGCGGTGCATACTGCATCGGTTTCAATCCTTGTTTTGTTGGATTAGCTTTTTGGACTTTTAGCAAGTAAAAATTTACGATAATACAATTGTTTCAATCCTTGTTTTGTTGGATTAGCTTTTTGGACAAATCTTCAAGCGTTAACAATATGTGTCGCTCCGATGTTTCAATCCTTGTTTTGTTGGATTAGCTTTTTGGACGACTCCCTAGCGGAGTTGATCAGCCCCATAGAACAGTAAAGTTTCAATCCTTGTTTTGTTGGATTAGCTTTTTGGACAAAGAGAAAAAGATATGATTTCTATTTCTTCAACGGAGTTTCAATCCTTGTTTTGTTGGATTAGCTTTTTGGACGTGTTTCATCAACGCGTCAACCGCGCCAACAATCAGTTTCAATCCTTGTTTTGTTGGATTAGCTTTTTTGGCCATCGTTCTGAAGCTATGAGAAGTTGGAGAAGGCAAGTTTCAATCCTTGTTTTGTTGGATTAGTTTTTTGGACTTTTCTTAAGGCGACTAGTGTAAGCAAATGTTTGCATAGTTTCAATCCTTGTTTTGTTGGATTAGTTTTTTGGACAGGTCGAATTAATTTTGCGTCATTGCACTCGAAAGGGTTTCAATCCTTGTTTTGTTGGATTAGCTTTTTGGACATCTTTTCAGTATGGCTATATTCGATTGTGGTGTGAAAGGTTTCAATCCTTGTTTTGTTGGATTTGCTTTTTGGACTTACTGTGAGCAATCGGTGTATGTTGATGTAAAGTCTAGTTTCAATCCTTGTTTTGTTGGATTAGCCTTTTGGACTGCTCTATCAGCGAAACCGTATTTTGCAGCCATAAAATACAGTTTCAATCCTTGTTTTGTTGGATTACCTTTTTGGACCATATATTAGAGTACGCGCAACTAATGCAATCATAGACAAAGTTTCAATCCTTGTTTTGTTGGATTAGCTTTTTGGACGCCTGCGAACTGAAGCAATTTTAAGCACATATCTGTCTACGGTTTCAATCCTTGTTTTGTTGGATTAGCCTTTTTGGACTATGTAGTACCATTGGCAGTGGAATTGTTAATATGAGCAAGATTGTTTCAATCCTTGTTTTGTTGGATTAGCCTTTTGGACTACGGCTAGGTGCATCGCAGATAATCGCACGTTGCAATAGGGTTTCAATCCTTGTTGTGTTGGATTACCTTTTTGGACATTGTACTGCAACCTATTGTTAGCGTGCATCAGACGTGTTTCAATCCTTGTTTTGTTGGATTAGCCTTTTTGGACTACTTACTCATTGATGTCATAGCACCTAGTTTATACCATTGTTTCAATCCTTGTTTTGTTGGATTTCCTTTTTGGACATTCTGACTTTCACAGGAAAATCTGCAAATAATCATGTTTCAATCCTTGTTTTGTTGGATTAGCCTTTTGGACAAGCCTCTTGCATAATGGTTGCCTTGTCCACAATGTGTTTCAATCCTTGTTTTGTTGGATTAGCTTTTTGGACAGGGTCATCGGCTACGGATTACTTTTCTCACTGTTGTTTCAATCCTTGTTTTGTTGGATTAGCCTTTTTGGACACTATTACGGATTCACGAAGCTGGCGCATCTGCAACATGTGTTTCAATCCTTGTTTTGTTGGATTAGCCTTTTTGGACATCTGAACATACCCAGCCAGCAGCTTAGATCCACGGTTTCAATCCTTGTTTTGTTGGATTAGCCTTTTTGGACACTGGTACCAGGACTTCGTCTGAAGTGGAGAATCTACAAGTTTCAATCCTTGTTTTGTTGGATTAGCCTTTTTGGACATCTAGTACTAGACTGGCTGAAGACGTTAGGTTGCATCAGTTTCAATCCTTGTTTTGTTGGATTACCTTTTTGGACAATCAGTCCAGAACTAATTCATGGAGAATATGTAGAGTTTCAATCCTTGTTTTGTTGGATTAGCCTTTTTGGACTCGTTAATGTCAGCTTTTGATAGTTCATTGGACACACTCGTTTCAATCCTTGTTTTGTTGGATTAGCCTTTTTGGACTAGTATTAGCGTCTTAAGATCCCATGTTTAAGATACTGTTTCAATCCTTGTTTTGTTGGATTAGCCTTTTGGACTCGCCTCACGTTTGCATTTCATCAGCTGAAAAGCTGGGTTTCAATCCTTGTTTTGTTGGATTAGCCTTTTTGGACCATACAACGTCAAAGATACATCTCCTAATGTAACTTGTTTCAATCCTTGTTTTGTTGGATTAGCCTTTTTGGACGCCTCAAACTTGCATTGTTACCAGCTGAAAGCACGTTTCAATCCTTGTTTTGTTGGATTAGCCTTTTGGACATAGCAATATCCAGTCCTCTAGCGTTAAAAGACTTCGTTTCAATCCTTGTTTTGTTGGATTAGCCTTTTGGACCTGCAGTCAGTCAATTGTAAACTATGCTTAATAGTTGTTTCAATCCTTGTTTTGTTGGATTAGCCTTTTGGACATGCTTAACCAGTACTGTACGTTTATGCTGTAAGTTGTTTCAATCCTTGTTTTGTTGGATTAGCCTTTTGGACAGCTGCACTGAAGTCTGTTTAGCCAGCTGCAACTTGAGTTTCAATCCTTGTTTTGTTGGATTAGCCTTTTGGACTCTCATTTAGCTTAGACTTGGCTATGCTTAAGTGTTTCAATCCTTGTTTTGTTGGATTAGCCTTTTGGACTGCGCACCCAGCCTTTAATTCGTGCCTTAGCTATAAAGTTTCAATCCTTGTTTTGTTGGATTAGCCTTTTGGACCCCTCATAATGTAGCTTTGCGATGCCTTTGTACGTGTTTCAATCCTTGTTTTGTTGGATTAGCCTTTTGGACTAGCCGTTCAGCATAGTTTGCTTAGAAGTCAGTTTCAATCCTTGTTTTGTTGGATTAGCCTTTTGGACAGCCATATTTTTGGGGTTTATTTGGCTTTTTAAGCCTTTTCGTGGCGATACTGTGTTGTTTTTTTTATTATCGGTTAATTATTTATTCGTTTATAACGATACGGATTTTGTGCCTCCACTTAAAGTTTAGTGCTAAATTGATTTTTGTTTAAGGGCAAATTTTTCTATAGCAACAATTTAAACATCTATTATCATGTTTTGAAAAGGGCATATCGCCAGAACTAATTGTGTAACGGGTTTTTTGGAGTACCTCTAGAGCATTTTGCTTAATTTTCTCAGTAATTTTGACAGGCACCTCCACTCTTTCATTCTTATCAAAAACTACGATAGCCTGATTGACTTTTTTCCCAGTGTTTTCCTCAGCCAAAATAGCCAGCAATCCAAGCTGGGTTTTTAGGGTTGAACCTATGAAGATAAAATCTGAATATTTGCGTTCAATTATTAAAATCTGGTCGTCCGCTACTACAGCTTCGTCAATTTTTCCCGAAAATCCATATTTTTTTGAGTAAAGCAGAAGCTCTGTTAGTTTGGTGCCTTCTAATCGTTTAACTTTGTAAGTTTTGTTACTGGTTGAGTGCCGGCTGTGGAAAACACGTCCAGATTGGACAGTACCGCGTTTGCCTTCCCTTTGCTCGATGCCAAGCACCAGCTGAAAGTAGGTAAATCGGGGGCAGAATGCATGCTCCACTGCATTTGTTACAGATAGAGAGTTGCTCAAAGAACCATACTCTCCAAATCATTAGCAACATATTCTTTATCGAATCCATGACCGATAATAGTGACTTTCCCAAAGCATTTCTGGCAAGCTAAAATCAGATACACCGATTCATTTTCCCCAGTTATCCGTTTAAGATTTTCAATCAAATCCTTTTTCTGCTGAGAAGACAGTGAGCCGCAGAAAACACTTTTTTGTATACGAACAAAGCCTATGTCTTTGAGCGCCTGAATGGTATGTGTCCTGGTTTTATCATCAGAAATATCGTAAACCGCATAGTACATGTTCTTCTTCAACCGCTTAACCCTCCTCTGCGAAGTTGGCCATTATTTTTCTGCAATACAGCCAGCTTTCCTTCTCCACAGCACTAGATGCATCCTGCATGTAAGCAGTGATTACGGCTTTTCGCCCCTCTTTTGACAGAAACACGCCTAATGGTGCATCCTCTGAAGAGGTAAACCAGGAGTCCTTGACGCATTTTTTTGTAAACAGTTTCACCGCGATGCGGTCAACTTTAGCTCTAAATAGCTCTATTAGGTCAAAAACCAAGGTCGGTTTACCGTAAGAATCAGCGTGATATATCCCTGCATTTGGATCTAAGCCGCTTAGAATAACAACTTTCTCCACGCTTGAATAGGTAATGCCGTAGACATAGTTGAGAACTGCATTAAATTTGTCTTGGGCGGGCTGCCTGCTTCTTTCTTTGAATGCATATTTCTTAGGTAGCACAGAGGAGATGGCTGAGAAGTACTCGGCGGCTGCAAATCCTTCAATTCCCAAAAGTGTCTGCTTAAAAGACAGCGTATATTCAAGGCTGTTTAGGCTTTGCAAGGATTTGGAGATGGCTTTAATGGAGTTGCATATTGTTTCGTTTGGAATCTTCCGGTTGCTCTTTAGATCAACAAGGAGCTTTCTTTGTGCTCTAAGCTTGCATTCAACTATGTCTTTGGAAACTTTAAACGCTAAAGGGGTTTCTTGGTGTAGGTATTGTTTGCGTCTATATTCAGTTGCCCTACCGGGAGTACTTGCCCAGAACCGCCCGAATGGCTTACCTGCCCAATTAGCCAGCACCAACTGAATATTCTTTTCCAAACAAAGAGCAACTGCCTGAGTGCTAATTAGAGCATTAGCTGTAACAAGAATAGCATCCACTTTCTCGGCGGGAACCTCAGTCTTTTCGGTCGGCGTCTGTACAATAAAGCACTCATGATCTCGCTTCAGTACACTTCCATGCTCGCTTATTTCAACTATCATAACGCTCGCCTTATAGTGCCAAATCCCTTTGAAACGCTCTTTCCTAAACCGATAAAATCCGGGAGGTCAACGTTCAAAAAGAAACGGGCAGAAAAAGCCTCAAACGGATTCCCATGAGCACTTACAGTATAGGAACGGAACGAGACAAGGTAGGATTCAATGCGGTAATCCACAAAGATGCCCAAACCCTTAAGACAGCTTAAAGTGTTGCCGACCAGAATCTTTTCCAAAAAAGCGTTCTGCTTTTCCACATTCAAATCCTTAAAGGCAGAGTAATTAACCTCGTTAAGCGGAAGCCACGGCGAAGCGAAATCATAGCAGCAAGATGTATTGCGCACTTGCCAAGTCGATAGACTGATCTCTTGGCTGTCAACCTTAAAGCTTCCCCGTCTTGTGGAAATACTGTCCACAATCGACATCTTGTTCATAAGGACACTGGCATATTCTTGGAGCCCAAGAACAATCAGTTCATTATTAACCCGTTTATACTGAATCAGCGGATAATGATAAGACCTCTCCGAGTGATGGTGAAATTCGGCGTCGTCGACAAAGAGGCTACCAAGAAAACCTCGAAGCTTAACCGCCGAAATATAATTTTGGTCCACAACGTTAAGTTTTACCCTGCAAATTTTCACGACTGTTTTTTGCTGGTCTGCCTCTTTACTCATTTTTTTTCACCCATTTATCCAACCCAACCTTGGGGTCATACACCATATTGATGCAGTCTTTTTTGGGTAAAAGAACATCCATTTCAAGCAGCTCCTCATCAAGCAGTGCTTCTAAGCCGTCGATTTTCTCAAGGAAACTTGGCAGCTGAGCCATAAACTCTGCATAGCTTTTGTAGAGCTTACTTTTTTTCTTATTGCGGTCTGAACACAAGAAATGCGCTTTGACTTCAGCCCACTCCTGGGGATTTGGTACAAGAACGGAATCGCTCAGCTCAATGGGCAAAGCGTGCCTTTTGATAAACTCCCAAACATCACCAAAGTTCAGGTTTTTCATTTTGTCATCGAGTTCTTTTGCTAAATTTTTGTTCCTTAGGTTTTCAGATGAAACCTTCTGATAGTAGCCTGCCAATGCTCTGTAGAGATCTATGGAAGAGTGAAGCTGCGGAATCAGCCTTTTAGACTCTTCTACCTCAAGCTCGCTGTAGGGCATAGGGTCATTATCCACTTGGAAAACTGTCAGTATTGGGTTACTGCCCTCGCTTTCCCTATTTAGGCGCCCCATAGCCTGTACGATGTTATCCAGCGGCGCCATCTCCCGGTACATTCGGCTAAAGCTCACATCCACCCCTGCCTCTAAAACCTGCGTCGAAATTACCGTTGCCGGCGCTTTATCACGCAGTCTTTTTTGGATAATTTGGCTTCTGTCACATTTCCTTATGCCCGTAGACAAGTAAACAGCATCAGGATTAAGCAGAAGCACTTTCTCAAAGAAGCCCAGTGCTTTACGCCTGGTATTAAACATGAACAGCGTGTGTCCATCGACTCCAAGAAGCGGAACCTCACTGGTGGGATCCAAAACACCCCTATATTCTATCCGTTTAGCAGTCATCTGTAGGTATCTATCCTCAACCTCTTTTGGGGTTGCCAGCTTGGGTAAACCTTGAAGTTCATCAGGTATGGTAGCGCTGACTAGAAGTATTTTTGAATTGTACTTTTCTGTAAGCGCCTTAAGCAAAGATATGAGGTTTGGAAGCAAAACTTTAGGTATAGTTTGGACTTCGTCGATTATCAGAAAAGAGTTCTTGAAAGAAAGAAGTTTCTCTTTGTCAGCGGGTTCATTGGAGTAGAGCACCATCAGCAATCTCTGGGTTGTGGTGATGATTAGCTGTTTGTTGAAGGATTCCCGCAGAAAATACTCGTGGGTTTTAAAAAATTCAGGATCCTCAGCTTCCGCATCAAGAAAGACGCCTGAATCCTTTGACTGCCTCTTCTTAAGCAGGCTGCCAGTAAAGGCATTATTATAAACCAACACCTTCTCTGCATCAGCTTGGTCAAGCACTGAAACGCCCTTTTCTGCACCGAAGAGTTTACCCTCGAAATCATCAGTAAGCGCTAGCAACGGCGAAAAATAAAAAACTCTCTCAAAACGCTGGTTACCTGAAATTTTGTTGACTATGTCTAGGAAAATCTTGGTTTTACCTATACCTGTGGGCGCCTTGAGGATTGCAAGCTTATCTTGGAAATTATTTTCAGAGAGAACCCGATCCTGAAAGCCCATTCGAATTTCTGAGAGCGAAAAACCCATGCGTACAAGCGCACCGGTGTTTAAGCTAATGCTGAAAGCAGGTTGCGGGAACTCCTCGAAAAAGCTTCCCCGGTCAGCCTGAATAAGCGCTGAAAACACTGAAGAAAAACCCAAAAAATTCAAAATAAAATCGCCTTCAGCGGTGAAGTCAGTTTCATTTCGGGGTATGTTTTGGAACTTGCTCAGGCATTTATCCCAAGCTAAATCTTTGAATTCTTCAAGCTCTCTTACCGCCTGACTAAAAAGCTTCAGCTTAACATAGGTGCCGCTAAGGCTTTTTTCAAATCGTGTCTTATCGTGGTCAATGTAGGCTAAGCTTTTTGTGAACTGGGTAAGTTTTGAGTGATGCCCTGCCACTGCAAAAAGCGCCTGTTTTTGAGCATTTTTAGGTAAAGCCGTTATGTTAAGAAGCCTATTGGCTGCTAAGGCTGAAAATATTGCATGTGCCCTAAGATAGTCGCTGTTGACCCGTCCGCTAGAGAAGAGAATTTGATAGTAGGGGTTAAGTTTTCCAATATCATGAAGTAAGCCAGCATAAAAAGCTGTGTCCACAAAACTGTTCCCAAAACCCAAACTTGACGATAGCTCACGCGCTCTGAGAGCCGTCTTTAAAGAATGCTCGAGCAACCCTGAGTTGTTGCTCTCTAAATCTTTTGGGCGTGCCAAAAAAAAATCAGAGCCACCAGCCATCTTCTAATCCTCCAGCCTAAAACAGGCAAAGAGCTTGCTCTGAGCCTTCCACAGAATAGAATTTAGCCAAAGAAAGGGGTGAATCATATTCGTCAATTTCCAATACTGAATTCTTGCCGTTTTCAGGAACAGGAATGTAATGGCGCAGTACTGAACCTTTCAACGATCCGCCATCAATATAATGATACAGATGCCGTTCAACTATAATCTTAGCTGGAAAATTAGGAATCTGATCGAATTTTACTCCGGGGTTTCTGCTTTTTGACTCTATGACTTCATCTAAAAATACGGTAGAAACAAGTAAGTCTTCAGGCTCAACCTCTTTAACACCCGATAGTTCACTGAACTTGGAGACCCTTGCCGGGCAATAGGCATGCCCTAAGCATAGGAGAAAACGCAAACCGGTTATCTTTAAGTCTGTCAAGCAAATCCTGGTTTATCTCATCCGTGGATTTTACATAAACCGTATACTTGGGATTAACTAGCAACTCAGTTTTGTACGGTTTTGTCTTGGCTTCTTTTAGTGAGCGGTGGTTGGTAAAAAAGGTGCATTTGGTTGCTTGGCTTCGAACTTGTATTCCTACAGCGGTTTTCTTTAGCAGGTCAAGGTAGCCTTCACTGTATTGGCAGTCAAATGAGTTGGACCGTTTAACTCCAAGCAGAGCACCTATCAAACCCATCAGGGCACTCTTTGACGGTATGACAGTTACGGTCTGGTTGGTTGTCACCGAGGGGTCTTTGAAGGCTGCAAAGTCTCCTTCAAGATCGAAGGAGACAAGACTCAACTGGCTATCTCTCCTGCAGGCTCTTCAGTCGGTATCAATTCAACTGGAATTCCAAGGGCTTCTATGTCGGCTTTAAGCTGCTGGGTATCTTTGAGCAGTTCTCTGCAGGATGCCATCCGTACTTTTTTGACTCTGGCCTTGCGGGATTTGAGTGCCTCAAGCAACTTGGTGAACTTTAGTGGAGAACTAATTAAGCCGCTGGCTCTACCTTTAAGCGCCTCGTCCTCTTCAACCAAAACCGGTAGGTCATTGTAGATAGAGCCGTCGTAGGTTACCTCCAAGAGGAATATGCTTCTCTGCGGAAACTTGGATCGAGTGATTAAAGCGTTGGTTCCCTCCCAAAGGCTCAAGAAAAGTTTGCTCTCTGCCTTCCTGAAACTCTCCACGACGTCGGCGTCTTCTAAGTATTGCCCGAGGTTAGCGGGGTTCACGGCGCCCTGAATCTTAATCAAAGCATAATCTACGGAGTAGAATTTTCCAAAAGTGCTAAACTGTTCCTGCTTTTCTTCGCCTTGCGAGTCGCCCTTTTTCTCTTTTCCCACAAACCTGCCGCTAATCATCGGGTTTAAAATTTGCACTTGGTTAACGCTTCTGCCTATAGCGAACTGCACTGGGCCAGTTAACTTTTGGGAGCTTCCTCTCTCAGCACGAATTGTGACTAGCCCCCCAAACAATGGAACATCAAAAGTCTTAACTGCTAACCCCTTTATAGCATCATCAAGGCTGTCCCCAAGAATTTCTTTGGCTCTTTCATCTGCCTTAACCGGTGTACCTCCTTTTCCGAAATCCACAAACAAAATATCGCCGTATTTTGCTTTTAGCGTAGTCGCGGATTGTACGCTTAATTCGAACATCAGTGACCATTATCCTTCCATCAGGCATCAGACGTGGCTGATTCTCAAAACCGGGGTCTCCATTGGGGTTTTGTCTAGATTCATAGTAGAAAAG
The DNA here is from genome assembly GCA_963767735.1 of Candidatus Bathyarchaeota archaeon. GTDB lineage: Archaea > Thermoproteota > Bathyarchaeia > Bathyarchaeales > Bathycorpusculaceae > Bathycorpusculum. The sequence goes on from CAVYES010000010.1 coordinate 11,706, forward strand.
TAGTTCTTTTTTTAGGTTTTTTAAATTTGTTTGTTGATTTGCAGTCATGTTTGTCACCTTAAGTTAGATTTTCGAAGACGCCCTTGTAGAAGAAGTAAGAGTAGTCTTCTTGGGCTTTGGCATCCTCAATTTCCTCTACGGGCATGTCATTTTTTATGGATTGGCTTAAGTCGTCGATGTTGACTTTAGAGAGTGAGACGCCAATGCCTACCCGCTGATAAACAAACCGGAGACGTTCCCGGTCATACTTGGAATAAGTCAAAATGTCATTGGTTGAATTGTTGGCCTCTTTCTTTTCACGTTTAAATTTTACATATTTTCCGGCAATAACGCCGATTTTGTATGCATACTCTTCGTTTTTATTCATAGTCTAATCCACTCTCATTTTTAGTTAATAGATTCAAGCAAAACTGGGATTTACCAAAAAAGTTAGCGGTTTCTTTTTTGATCAGTTTGTTACCTTTTAACCATTCTCGGAGATTTTCCCGAAGGATAAGGATAAACCGCTGAATCAAAAAGGTGCGGTCAACAAAGGTTCCGTTCACGAAGTGCCTTATTGCGGTTATATAGTCAGTCCATATAACGTCATTTTTTCTTTTTACTATAAGCGACTCTATTGCCATTGGATGACGGGCAAAGTTATCTTGAGCTCTGCTAAGCATCTGCTTCAGTTGTTCTAAAGTCAAATTCTCATCAAGCAATACTTCAAGCTTAGCCTGCGCCTTTTTAGCGCATATAATCTTAATCGCTGATTCTTTAATAGCCGATTTTCCAGCCTCCATTGATAAGAATTGATAGTTGCTGAGAAGTTGGTCATAGATACCTGAGCGCTTTTCATCAAAGTGTAACAATGGATTGTTTACGTCAAAAAAGTACCAATCTAAACCTGCTATTGTAAATCCATCGCTGGGCAAATTAATTTTAGGAAAAGATTGATCTCCTATACCTAGATTCTGGTAGAATTCTCGGCCTCTTCTGCAGTTAATAGTAAAAGCTTCGTCGTCAAAAGAAACAAACTTTGCATTTATGGTCGCTTTTGACGGATAACCTGTTGCAGGGTTCCCAAAACAATCCTCAAACTCTTCGCCTGAGCAATCAGTATCTTCATCGCAACGGTACTCAACCTTTCCCTCAGACATAAGCAAAAAAGGCAATACAACAATGCGAAATGAAAAACTGCTGAACTCTTTTAGCTCTTCATATACTATTTTCTCTTGCCATAACAAAGAGAAGGCTTTGCAAACTTCAAGAAACACCTTCGATGGCAACGCGCCCTCGGCGTTAATGACTCCGGCTTCTTTGTAGACATCAAAAAGCAGCTTATCGCCAACAAAGTAGCTTTTCGTATCGAGCCTTAAAACCAAGAAGTCAGCCGGAACCGTGGCAAGTTCCTTGTCGTTTTCAAAATCATGCAAGTACTCGTAAACTTCTTTCTGTTTTTCTCCTGTGTTCTTTTCTCCCTGTACAGAGATTTTCAATTTGCCCTTCTTGTAGCTGCCGTAAAACTCTACATATGGCTTCTTAGCGGCAGCTCCAGTTCCCCTATACGGCAGACCGACTGATTCAAGATTATTTGAGGGCATTGAAAGCGACTGTTGAAAATAAAAATTCTTATCATTTTTGCTTAAACCTTCTCCGTAATGCTCTAAGGTTTTTGAATCAAGTTGGAGAGTAACGTTATCATCAACACTAAAAAATACTTTCTTAATCGGAACTCTTTTCACAGGCTCTGCTGTGCTTTCTTTATTCTTTAAGTAAAGCTCATAAGCAAGCATACGCCATCTCTCTTCAACGGGTATTCAGTTTCATCTATCTTTTGTATAAGTATTTAATACTTTTTAGAGCCAAGCACACCATGTTATCACACAGAAGGTGGCTTGCAGAGGAAGTTTTTGAAAGAGTTAAGAAGATGACTCAAAAAATGTCACCTTCGAAACCCTCAAGCTACTGCTCAACGAATAGATTAGGTTTAGGCAAAAGAAGAATCTGATTCAAGCCCGCTCGTTTGAGGCGCTTTTGGATAAGGCGATTAAGGCTTATACTAACAAGAGTGTTGAGACGGCTCAGGTTATAGAGGAGCTAATAGAGCTTGCAAAGAAAATGCGAGAAGAACAGAAAAGAAACACCGAGCTGAACCTTAGCGAGGAAGAAATCGCATTTTACGATGCCTTAGCCGACAATGAAAGCGCTAAGCAGGTTCTCGGCGATAAAACGCTGCAGGTAATGGCAAAAGAACTTGTAGACATGGTTAGAAAAAAAGTTACAATCGACTGGACGCTCCGAGATAGCGTACAAGCAAAACTAAGAGTTATGGTCAAACATATACTCAAGAAATACGGTTACCCACCAGACAAACAAAAAAAGCCACCATAACTGTGCTGGACCAAGCTAAGCTACTATCCAAAGACTGCGGGGAACCGAAAAACTGATGGCTCCGTTGAAAAGTGCTTTTTCATGATGACTTTCGGCTAATCTTTCTTTTGTCATCAGGAGCTTGCTTGTGCCAATATTTTACCTTTTTATTTCCACTCTTTGCCGACGTTTTCTAATTTTCTTAATGCTTCAATAGCTTCTTCCCAATTCTGAAGATACGCTAAGTCTATAACGAGAGTAACTGTTTCTTGTAAATGTCCCTTGACATCTTGATGTATCATCTGATAATATCTTCCTATTCGAACAAGGGCTTCCTCACCTGAAATTAAAACCTCTAAAAATTTCTTTCGCCCGCAAGAAATCATCATGGCTTTTAAGTCTCTTTCAATTTCTTCTTTCATCTTTTCATGCTCAGATTTTTGATCAGACATCATACTTAATTTATCAACCCCAGATTTTTGAGTAGGAATGTTTAGAACTTGAACCTGCATTTCTGGAAGAGTATAGCCTTTTAAAATGTATTTTTCTATAATCCGTCTGACGAAATGTCTTGCGTGATTAAGACTTTTCCAATATGCCTTATCTACTGCAACCTCTGTAAGTCTATACCGAAGGTCCTCATAGGAATTAGAACTTCTCAATAGCCATGAAGGTAACGACTTTTCTGCAAAGTTTCCGTACCAGTGTTGAAGCTGAATTCTTTCGGGTGAATTTAGATGTCGATATGCGCCGGTTGCTGTATCTGTTAGAAAGTCATATTGGAGGACAATTAGTTCATTGCCATATTCGAGAACTTTCATGCTTGCACTCCCCTTAAATTTCGTTAATACATTTAGAAGAATTAACGTCTTCTTAAGAACTTAACAAATTCCTGTTTAGTTTTTGGACTTATTAGCAGTTTGGAGATATTGCATGGAAACGGTTAATCGGTTTCTGCTTAGGCTACTTCTTATTCCATCGTTTATTTTTGTGCTACCTTTTCCTTTGCTTGCGTGGCCAAACCTAGTAACCTTCCACTTTGGGGTTATCCCCTGGGTAATCCCCCGGATAATCTGGGGGTTACTGGTCAGAATATAGAAGGGCATCTTCGTCTGTGAAGTGTAGAGTTCAGCTATGAAGTTTAAGAGGCGTCTGCCGATGCCTAAGCCCTGGTAATCTGGTAGGACAACTAATCGGCTAACCCTAAAGTAATTTGACTTCATTTTGGTATGCACAACAGCGATAAATGCTATAGGCTTATTCTGATATACTGCGTTATAGCAACGAACGCCTGCTCCCAGCGCTCCGTTTAGATAATGATACTGCCGAAACATCTGCCATATGGAAGCGCCGCACCGATAAACCGAGAGTTCAACGGGCGGCCTTGTTCTTTTTTTCGGTCAAACTCCATCGTGTCAGTGCAAAAAACCCAATCGGGATCGAGCCACTCCAAGACATCATAGTGGCAAGTAACAGCAATGAACTTCTTTTTTGACCTGCGAACCGCCTTGCTAATGGCATAAGCACTAACTTTAGCGATCTCTCGATCGACAACACTTGTAAACTCGTCGAAAACTATCAAAGGCTGATCCAAGCAAAGTGCACGGGCAATATCCACTCGCATCTTTTCCCCTTGACTTAAGCAGTCATAACTTTTTAGCCAGTCCGGTGGTGAGGCGAAACCAACGCTGCCAAGCATTCGGGTGATCTCTGAGGTTTCAAGCTCTTCTGGAAAGTCATCCAAGACACACTTGCTTTTGTACTGGAAACCTCTGATATAGGCCTCTGGGAAAAGCTGTTTGGCAATGCTTGTTTTGCCGGAGCCACTGCGGCCAACGATAACGCCAACCTGCCAATCACCATCCTCAATAGGCAAAGAGCCCTTGAAACGCTTCTCCAACTTAACATCCGAGAGCGTATAACTACCAACGACGCTTTGAGCCCTAAAGCTGTCGGCTTCTTCCCAATGTTTTACAATGTCAAAATCCGTAGCTTATACCCCTCCTCTTTCAACTTATCAAAGATTTGTTTTTGATGGACTTCATCTTTGCACTCAACGATTATCTCGTAAGTTTCAGGTATGGTTAGCGGAGACTCTTTGTCATCTAATTCCTGTGGCAGCTTCTCACCTATCGATTCAAGAAGCGCCTGCAGATCCTCTTTCTCGCCTGCTTGCAGTATGCGTACGTATTCTTCATTGTCAAGTTCTGTATTGTGTTTGCCCTTCAGCTTGTTTAAAATCTGCCGAAGCATACGCCTATCAATGTCGCTAACTGGTAAACGAAGAACTGGAGCAAAAAATTCACCATGCCTGATGCAAATACTCTGACGCTGTTCTCCATCAACTAGAACGCCGTCTTTATTGGTCAATATTGGGTAGGTCCAACCATACTTTTGTAGGCTCCGCCAGATCTGCTCTTGCTGTTTAATTGTGGTCCGGTTGGGATTGTTGTGGTCTGCAGTTAAAAGGCGAATGTCTTCCAAAATTGGAATGTAGGCATCAGGAACTTTGAGCGTAGTAGTTTTATTTTCCATTTAATATGCCTCCATGTTTTGCTATTTCCTCGTATAACACTTCATTCTTAGCCAATTCGTTCTCTACCTCGACAGCTCTTTTCTGTGCATCCTGTTTTTCTTTCAACGTTTCTAAACCCAGTACTGATACCATGCGATCTGTGATGTCTACCATTTTGGAAAGGTAAATGGGTTTTTGGGCTTCGTTTGCGGTTTGAAAATGAAGGCTTGCTTGCCGATATAGGAAGTCATAACGATTAATCAAGATAAGTCGAGCTTTGTCTAAATCGAATAGTTGAGTTAAGACCGGTTGCCATGTATCGCGGGTTTCTGCATCATAGTAGATATTTCTCTCTGACGTTTGGAATTTTTCGCTCAGCAGCTTCACGATTTCGCAGAGGGAAAAGCCTTTTGCTTCGAGCTTTAGAAATTCCAGGCGTCTTTCAACGACTTCACTCAAGCAAAATCCTCCAAAATTGAAACCCGGATTTCAAAATCGCTATAGTTTGTGGTTCGCCTCAGCATATCGCCCTCCAGCTTTACTTCTCGGCGATGCTGCTCTGTCAAGAAATAGTACGGTTCCTCTAATGTGGGCAGTATGATATTTTCTGCAAATTTTAAAGTAGGCTTCCACTATCTCGAAAATATCGCTGTCGGGAAAACACTCTTGAAAAGCTTTGATGTCTGGGGCACGATTCCAGTTATAGGTTAAGTGCCAGTAGAGGCGCAGACAGATTTTCTCGTATTCGGTAGCTTGCTTTTGCAAGACATCCACTTTATCATAAATCACTTTCATTTGCAAAAGTGCCTGAACGAAAGTCCTTCTTTTAGGGTCTTCTCGTGCTTTAGCTATGTTAATTTGGTAAGGTTCTTCGGGTTCTTCATCCCATTCTTGCCCAAGCATTTTTGCTTCTCCCTGCGACTGAGGGTACTTCTCAAGCAGGTATTTTCGGGTTTTAGCGTATGTTACCATGATTTCCCATTCGGCACCAGACATTAACGAAAGGTCGTTGCCATCTTCGTCTAAGACTTCAGGCCACAACTGCTTTAGAGTAAAATTGTCGGGATCTATGCCTTCTTTCTTAAGTTTCCCAAGAATTTGTGGAGAAAGGGAGGCACTTAATGGCTTTGGCTCATTTTGGCTGTGCTCACGAACCTTATCTTTGAAGTCTTCAAACATTATGTTTGCTTGCCTCCAAATCTCTCGTTCTGTTCGGTTTTAGCTTCCTTGGAAAGCGTCGCTTCCGCTCTTTGCTTACGCTTCACCAGTCGCCAATACTCACGAAGCTCAGGCGAGTGCTTGAATGCTTTCACAGTGTCCATGACAGAAGGTTTTGCAAGTAGCTTATGAAGAGCATATAAAAAATCTTAAAAATAGCGAGTTCCATCCAAAAAAAGCAACCGCTAAAGCCAACGAGAAACCAAAACAACAAGCCCTCCTTTTATCGAGGGTACATCAAAAACTTACCGTTTTTTGGCTTTTCCATGGCCATTATTAAGCGCACTGAGAATTCGATCATCTTGATTAATGATTCTCAGCGCAATATCCATCGGATCTTTACAGTTCGCCATTTTTGAGCCAATCCTCTATTTCGACAATTGTATATTTGCGAATGTCTTTTATAAATCTAATTATCTTCTGCTCATCTTTCTCTTTGAAGTCAGCATCATTCTTTTCAAGAAAGGTTTTGGTGACGATATAGGCAGTTCTATGATGACCATCTTGGAAAATTCTGCTTGTCGCAATATCCTTTAGGAGTATTGCGGCTTTTCTGTATATACCCTCAGCGCTCTTTGCTTCCTCGATAAAGTGATGATAGGGTTCAAGCCCCGATTCAAAACCTTTGAATCCTCCGTACCTGTCAATCATGATTTCATTGATTTGCATTAAGAACCAATCAGACGGGTACCAAACCTCATTTGGATCCGCTTCGCACTCAGGTAAAACTAAAGGTTGCTTGATTTCATCCTCATTGCGCCTTTGTTTAGTGATTTTTGGCAAATTTTCGGTCTCCTAAAACTTGAATAAATACGTCTCATCACTTAATGTCTGAACTAGATTCCAGCCGTCATTTAATCTGCGAATCATGTCGTCATTTCCCTTAACTACAACATACTTTTGCTTTTTATCGTGGTTGACTGTAGTCGTTTTATCTCTTCTTTCATCTTTGATTTCGTCTGTATCTTCTTTTAAGCGGCTGAGCTCTTGGATCGACTCGTCTACGTTCCGGTGTTTAGCGAGTACATCTTCCATCTTTTTGATTTTATCTTCAGAGAACCCAAAAACCTTTGCCATATCGATTATCTGCCTCTTTCGAGAATCTTCTGAAAGCCCATTCTTTTCTGGGAAAAAGTTAACCGAGCTATACTTCTGCCGTAGCTCCTCAACCTTGGTCTTGTCATAGTAAACATCCTGAGTTCCAGGCAAAATATGCCCCATCAAGAACTCTTGATCTTTAGGATCCAACCGAGCGTTTCTCAAAGCTGATTCAAACGCTTTCCTTAAGCAGTGCGGATAAACGTCTTTCCACCTTTTTACTCCGATTTTTTGAGCGGCTATCTTTACAGTGGCTTCGAGTGTCTTTTTCATAACAGGAATATGCCATCTCTTCTCAAAAGCTACATTGCTACTCTCAGAAGCAAACAAAGGTTCATCATCCTCAATCTTGCCCTCCTGTTCAATCCTTTGCTCTAAATACTGTTTTAGGGCAATTACCGCCTCTTTAGAAATGAAAGAAAAATAAGGAATATTTCCCTTGCAAGCACCATCATCTATCCTCTTCATTTCAGGATAGACAGGAACTTTGATGATTTCCTTGTGACTCACCAACTCTTCCCTCACATCACCGTAAAGAAGTGCTCTCAAAGTAGAATTTCGCAGGCCACTCGTGTATAATGACATCATTATTGCTCTGTTTCTTCTCGTGCCACTCGAAAAAGCAATATCGTAAATTTCAGCTGAAGACGGAATATACTCGCTTTTCTTTCTGTATCTAGAAGGCTGATAATGCCGCTCAACCTCCAAATCTGATGGACCTTTAAAACCGTTAACCCTGAAAAAAGTCTTCAGATAACCCAAGCTAACATTCACATAGCGGGTACTAAACCCTTTATCTGCAAGGGAGTCAATGTACCCCTGAACAACTCCAGAAGCATCCTTGCAAGGCAATAAAACAAGTTCATCCGGGGTCTTTTGAGCAAACACACATAACCCCTTCAAAATATAACCAACATTCTCTCGGGTCTTCTCGCTTCTTACTTTACGGCTATAATGCTTAAGAAAAATATCTACGCTTTTATACTGGCTTGTCCAGTCGTCGACTTTCAGAAACTTTTCCCAAGTCTTCAACATTTAGGCCTCTTAGAGAAGGAGGGCTTAACGCCATATTTAAGCGTAGGGTCACCCTTTGAACGGGACCATGCCAGGCTAGGGCAATCCCGCCACTGACAACGCTTTTGATGATGCTAAAGTCTGGGTTACAGTGTAGAGTGTGGTGCTCGGATATTTTGGCTTTCTGTAGGCGGGATGCGGCATTCAAGCGAAATCAAGTGCAGAGCCTAACCCAAAGCTCAGGTTTAGGCTTCTACAAGTTGGCCACTGTGAATAGCAGGCAGCACTTCTCTGCCAAAGAAATCTACAGTCTCCAGTTGGTTAGGAGAACCCGAGTGAACTACAATATGCGTCGCGCCGTGTTCAGTGAGTTCTTTGATTGCACTTAAGTGAACCTTTGGATCGTTACTTATAGTAAATTCGTTGAGCACATCTTCCAATTTTATTTCTTTTTCAGCGCGCGCTTGAATTTGCTGTGGGCTTATATTGTCATAATAGCCATGAGTCCAAGCTTTAACGATGAAACGCCATTTTTCAACCGCCTCACGAGCGTCCTCTTTATTTCCAGCCATCGCCCAATGCTCAACTATAATGGGTTTGGTTCTTGGGTCTCCGCCGCTTTCACGTACTCCCATATCCCAAGCGGCTTTCACGTTAGGATTGCTCTTAAGCAGGTTTCCAGCCGTGATCAACCCATCACCATAAAGACCCGACAGACGTGCGCTTTTGGGTCCTGCAGTAGCGACGATGTAGAGAGGAATATTTGATGCAGGATGGTCGTACAGTTTTCCGTCGACATTCCAAGTTCGCCCTTTATACTGCACATGGTCACCCTCCCATAACTCGCGAATAATTCGGACAGCTTCAGTTACACGGCAAGCCCGTTCTTCATATGGCGCCCATCCCCCGCCTGCTGCTCCTTCATTTAGGTTCTCACCTAAACCAACGCCAAGATAAACTCTTCCAGGAGCCAGCAAACTGAGTGATGCCCAGTTCTGTGCAATTATGGCTGGGTTGTAACGAAACGCGGGGCAAGTTACGCCTGTTCCAAGGTGTATTCGGGATGTGCGTTGAGTAAGTGCGGCAAGAAGTACCCAAGCAGACCCTGCGTGGCCTTCGTTGGGTTGCCATGGTTGAAAGTGGTCGCTTGTCCATATGCCGTCAAAACCAGCCTCTTCAGCGGCTGTTCCATACTTAAGGAGTTGTGGAGTAGTGAACTGTTCATTAGCTAGTGCAAAATAAATGAGAGGTTTAGTCTTTTTGTTTAAACTCATGTTCCCATCTCATGTAGAATAAGTTTGTAAGCAATTCTCTCTTATGGTACAATCTTGTTTAAACCTGTGTGATAGCCCAAAAGCAACAACACCCGTCGTAATGAACAAATTTCGAAGAATACCGCAACGCTATTAGGACCTCCTAATAGGTGATGATTTCATTACTTTCCTCAATTATTCTGGAAAAAACCGTTTGGTCAGGCATCACGAAAGGTTTAGACTGAGGAACGCGGCTTAGCACATCGACTAGTTGCTCGATTCTGGTTCGGGCTGTGGGCAAATGGGACGAGAGAATCATGCTTGGATTTAGCTCCCTAACCTCATCAAGTGCTACCTTGAATTTTTGCTCCTCCATTAAGTGAACCCATGGAGTGTCAAATGATGCCCAAGCAATCATACCCTCATCAAGCTCCTGATCCGAAAAACTCGCGGTGTTTCTTTCTTTTCTCTTCAGAACTGCACCAAAAGCATCAACCGAGAACAACGCGCCTGATTTTTCATCAAACAAGCCTACCGTATATGGCGAGTCATAAAGGGGAGGCTTGATGAGAGTTAGTTTTCGGTCGCCCACGCTGATTTTTTCTCCTATACTTAACGCGTAAACCCTTTCAAGGGGAACTTGCCAGCTTGTGTTCATTCTGAGAGCTGATAAAGCATGCACAGCAAGTTTGGCTTTTGGTGCAAATTCAAGCAAGGGCTTAATATTCCCTGCATGATCAACGTCATCGTGGGTAAGCCACAGCCACTTTAGGTCTTGAGGGTCAATTATTGACTTTAGAGCATTAACAAAATCTTCACTGTCTCTGCCCAATCCTGCGTCAACTAAAACGGGTTCTTCACTTAGAAGGACAAATGAATTAACTGGTATGGTTCCAAATCGAGGGATGTGATAGGATGAAGAGAGGACGTAGATATCTTGGCTAATCGAGTAAAAATCAAGCATAAAATCAACTTCTTTGATCCCATGGCACTATGTGGAAGTGGCGAAGCTCTTGTTTAAGACTTTGTGGCTGTACTTATACAACACTAAAGTTCAATGAAGCATGTTGCTACATGCTTTGTTAAAATTTTGAACTCACAGAGGTCGAGCAAGCGACGAAAGCCCTCACGGCAGCCATAAGCAAACAAAGTGTTCGCGGCAGCGTCAGTTGGGATGTTTTGAGGGAAATTGACTTCCAGAAATGGGTTGTCTGTACTTTCGGGGGCTGTCTACCTGCGTCGAATGCATTGAAATAGAAATAACTAGTTTGATGTCATTCAGCCAGAATTCTTTATTCATCATAATCGGTCTCTTTTATTGCAGTTGGTTTTGGTCATGAAATTCAAAGACCTTACCTCAACTCACAGGGTTTTCTGTTGATGGGACGTTGATCCATTTGTATCAACATATTCACGGAAGGCTGGTCACCCACTGTACCTGAGCGATGGCCTCTGCGTCCTTGGGAGTCTTGGTTGGTATTCTGGTCGTTTCCAAACGACAGCTCTCCAGGTCCCATCTCCACACGCTTGCCATCCATGGTCTCCACAAACCAACGCCCTGAGAGCGGCACGATCCATTGTGGTTTTGGGTTCTCATGCCATTCACCCACCCAACCTACTGGTAGTACCATGACTATCATGTTGGTGCAAGGGTTTGTTAATCTATCAAGCCATTCTGGCGCCGCGCCGCTCGATATGCTCTCGAACTCGAAGTCCGTTAGGAAGCAGCGGTCTTGATGGCTTATTCCATTCCTGTCAACCCAGACATGCCAGTATGGCACAGAAGGTTTACCGTTGGAATTTTTGGCCGTCAATAGACGTGATTGATTAGGTTTTAAAAGTTTTGATCCTGACAATGCAGATGCCTCATGACTTTTCGGTTATTCTAAGGAACTGCCGCTGCCTGTCCTGAATCTGTTGCGAAAATCTGAATGGATTTTATGTTTACAAATTCTTTTATCCCGTACCTAGATAATTCTCTGCCAATACCAGAGTTCTTCAGGCCTCCAAATGGCAAACGCGGATCCGACTGCATCTGACAATTGACAAAGACCGTTCCGCTCTGTATTTTGCTGGTTAAAGAGTTTGCTCTGTCCAAGTTTTCGGTCCAAATACTTGCGCCTAATCCGTAGTCTGTGTCGTTTGCGACGCGTATTGCTTCTGCTTCGTTTTCAACTATGTAAATGGGAGCCGCTGGTCCAAAGACTTCTTCGTTCATAATCCTCATGCTTCTGTTTACGTTGGACAGCACCGTGGGATCGTAAAATGATCCTTTTCCAGTTCTTGGGCCTCCCTGAAGCAAAGCTGTCGCGCCCTTGGATAGAGCATCCTTCACTTGCCCCTCAACCTTTTCAACTGCCTCCTTATTTACGAGAGGACCAACATCAGTTGTGTGATCCATCGGGTCGCCGACTTTTTGGTTTTGAATCTCGTCAACAAATCTTCGTGTGAATTCTTCAGCGTTGTTTTTGACAACAATAAACCGTTTAGGTTTATCGCAACTTTGGCCTGAGTTAAGGAGACGACCGATTGCCCCTACCCGTGCGGCTTCCCGAACGTTTGCATCTTCAAACACGATGAATGGGTCACTACCTCCTAGTTCAAGGACAAACTTCTTTAAACTTCCAGCTGCCAAGGTTGCGATCGATTTACCAGCCTCCACACTGCCGGTAAAGGTAACTCCTCGGATAATGTCTGACTTAATCAGTTGAGCAATCGTCTCGTAACTGCTTATAATCGTGCGAAAAACTCCATCGGGGAACCCTGCGCTGATGATTGATTCTTCAATTGCAAGAGCGCAGGCAGGACAGGTGTTTGAATGCCTCAGAATAAAGGTGTTCCCAGCCAGCATTGCAGGCATAGCGGCTCGCAGAGCTTGCCAGAACGGAAAGTTCCAAGGCATGACTCCAAGAATTACGCCCAATGGCTTGAAGGTAACATAGGCATTTTCGGCATCTGTCTCGGTTGGTTCATCTTTTAGCCATTCTTCGCCGTGTTTTGCCAACACTTCAGCTGTCCAAGCGCATTTTTCTATCTCGTTCTCGGACTGAACGATAGGCTTGCCCATTTCTGTTGTAATAATTTTGGCGTACTCAGCTTTCTTTGCGCGAAGCAATTTAGCAATGGAACCTATGTACACTGCTCTATCTGAAAGAGATAGAACACTCCACTTGTGTCGATAAGTGTCATTTGCTTTACTAGCAGCCTCCATGGCTTTTTCCACAGAAATCAAAGGATAAGACGCCAATTCTTCCCCAGTAGCAGGATTCATTGTTTCTATCACATTTCTTTCTTCGTGCATTTGCATATTATTTCACCGATTTTTCATTTACCGCTAATAAGCCCATTTAAACGCTCAATCTGTCGAGCAATGGCGCTAAAATCCAATTTGCCATCACCATCTGCAACCGCCTTAGAAAATTGATCAAAGACCAGCTGTGAAACAGGGAGAACAGCCTTTGCTTTTTCAGCTTGCCCTTTTGCGAATCGCAGATCTTTAAACAAATTATCCATCGAGAAAGAGGTCGCAAAATCGCCAACTGCAATCTTTGGCCCCTTCACTTCGCTGACGAAGTTTCTATGTGCCGTTTTGTTTATGACATTAACGAAATCGGCAGGTCCGAACCCAAGCATCCTTGAAAACACATATGCTTCAGAAAAGGTTTCGGCAATAAGTCCCAAGTAGAGGTTCACGGCAAGTTTCATCTTTAGACCTGCGCCGACCGAGCCAATGTAAAGAACTGGGTTTCCGAGTTGTTGGAGAAATGCCTCGTTTTTCTCGAAAAGTCCCTTGTCTCCGCCAACCAGAAGTATCACTTTTCCTTGCCTTTCCATATCAGGGTTACCAACGATTGGGACTTCCAGCCGGTTTTTACCAAGACGTTTTGATTGTTCCGCGAACTCGAACGAAGCGTCAGGCTCAATCGTACTCATCTCTAACCAAACGGCATCCTTCTTTAGAGCTTGAAGAAATCCTTGGTCCCCTGAAGTAACCTGTTGAACTGCATTCTCGTCTGTTAGGGATGTTATTAAAACGTCAACTGCAGAAGCGAGCTCGCTTGGGGTTTGATTTACAATTGCTCCTTTCTGCTCGAAAGGTCTAGCCTTCTCTATGGTTCGGTTATAGACGTGAACTTCATTTCCCTGAGAAAGAAGATTTGTTGCTATAGCTGATCCCATAAGTCCGAGACCTGCTACGCCCACCTTGGTTTTCATCTTCCCAAATCCTTCAAAAACTTATTTGTCTTAATATGGAGTAACGAATTAAGTGCACGGATTAAAGCCTGTGTGATTGTGAACAAACAACATCATAGTCGGAAATTGGAACAGTAAATTAGGCGTTAAGTTAGATTGCTTGCTTTGCTTGCTAATTATCGTTCTTTCCAATTAATAAGGAAGAATTTGCCCAAATTTTTAAAATAGCTACATTTTTTACGAAGATTTTTAATTATTAATAACGGAGAATTTTCCTGATTTTGGTAAGCGTGATAATTAATGACTGAAGGACAGAGCTGCTCTGACCATCTTGACCTGCGTATGACTGAGTGTTACTATCCCGTAAAGCCTCGTCTTTCTCGGCGAGCCACCTATGTGTTGCTCGCATCTATTTTCGCTTACGGGACGCTTGGAACGACACTGCCGACTCCGCTTTATGTGCTCTATCAACAGAAATATCAGTTAACGCCACTTCTGATCACAATAATTTTCACAGTTTACGCGATAGGGGTTCTTTTAGCACTGGTTTTCTTCGGCCGCGTTTCCGACCACTACGGACGCCGACCAATCATGATAAGCGCCATAATTCTGGCAACCACAAGTACGCTCCTCTTCATATTTGCCCAAAGCGTCCCCGTTTTGCTGACGGCACGATTTATCTCAGGACTTGGATCAGGCCTGCTTACTGGAGCCGCAACAGCAGCGCTCGCTGAACTCGAACCGAAGGGTTCACCTCAAAGAGCTGCTCGTGTAGCGACAGCTGCCAACATGGGCGGTTTGGGACTTGGTCCTCTTGTTTCTGGACTTTTCGCTCAGCTTGCACCCGATCCGACACAACTCGTTTTTATCGTCTACCTGCTCTTTTTGTTTCTCTGTATGGGTCTTGTGGGTTTTCTACCAGAGACCGTTAGATCGCCTGACCATGTTTTTGACATAAGGCCACGTCTGGGCGTGGCGCCGTCAACAAGGAGGATTTTTGTTCAAGCAGCCATCACAGTATTTTCCGTTTTTACGATATTGGGTCTCTTTAGTGCTTTGGCTCCTTCTTTTCTTAGAATAACACTTAAAGTACCCAACCTTATCGTCGCTGGGGCAGTGGTGTTCCTACTCTTTGGCATTGCTACGTTTGCCCAAATCGGCATGCATGGACTTAGTAGCCGAACCGCCCGGCTATATGGGTTAGTGACGCTCATTATAGCTCTTGGTCTTATACAGCTTGGATTGAGCCTCCCAAACTTCACATTCTTCATTGCTGGAACAGTTATCGGAGGTTTAGGCGTTGGATTGGCGTTCATGGGCAGCTTAGCCGCGATCAATCAAGTCGCGCCGCCAAACCATCGGGGCGCAATGGTCTCTGCCTTCTTTGTGGCGGCCTATATAGGTCTAAGTATTCCTGTGGTTGGCGTAGGATTCCTCGTGGATGCCACGAACTTCGTTGTAGGAACGCTCATTTTGGCAGCAGTGATCTCCGTTCTCCTTCTAGTCACGATAGTGGTTTTGTTCTTGCCGGACAGAAAACAAGCGTGAAGGATGTTGTCCTAATGACAGCGAAATGCAACTGTGAAAAAAGGTTTTATTGATAATGCGTTAAATTGAGCCGTTTTTCCGTTCGGAAAGCTGATGGATTACCAGATAGACAAATATTTAGACAAAGCGAATTTAAAGGGGGAAATATCTATTGTTTTTGGTGAGTTGGATTGAAAAAACGTTGTTCTACCGAAAAAGAAAAAAGTGGTTTTAGTTTGTTCGGGAGAATGGTTTATAAAGAAATAAGTCCAACACCAACAAGGAAATAGACTTTTGTGGTAGGGTTCTGAATGGTTGGAAAATTGTCTAAAGCTGACGTTGCATTTATGGAGAAGCTGCCCGTATGCAGAATGGCAACAGCAACTGAAGAGTGTGAACCTGTAGTGAGGCCTGTTTGGCCCGTTTTTGACGGGGTAAATATTTTTATAGCCAGTGATCCTGACACGCCCAAGCTGGAACACATAGAGGCAAATCCTCAGGTGTCATTGGTCTTTGATGATTACGACAGAAACAACTGGTCAAACATTAAAGGCATCCGCGTGCAGGGAGAAGCAATTATCCTTTGGAAAGGCAAAGAATACCGTTACGCACATGATCTTCTCAAAGAAAAGTATCCCGAGTATCAAAGTGAGGAAGGCAGCTGGAAAGAAGGCGACGTCCCAATAATCAAGATTTTGCCCATATCTTTCACGAAATGGACACAAGGCGAATGGAAAAAGTGAACTACTCGCCTCTTCCGAGGCGAGCATCCACATCTAATTTTTGTTGATATATTCCTCTATTTTCGCACTAGTAACAACGCCTGCAGTTCTTACAGCATAGCCCTCAGACCACAAATGCCCACCCCAAAGCTGCAACCTAATCTCAGGAAACTCCTCAAACAGCAGTTTAGCAGAATTACACTTCAAGACACGCACCATCTCAGGTATACATAGCTTTGGCCGAGCTGAAACAAACACGTGAATATGGTCGCCATGATGAACTTTGGCAGCCATCAGTTGGAAGCCGTGTGTAGTAGCAATCGTTTTAAGTACTTCCTCCAATCTAACCTCAACTGAGCCTAGAAGTACCTTGCGCCGGTATTTGGTGGCCCAGATAAGGTGGTAGTTAGCTTGGTAAGCACACGATCTTGCTTTCTCCAAGTCTATCACCCCCCCTTATCCAATGGTGACAGACCTATCGGCTTGAACGGCTAATAGAACTGCGGGTTGGACGCATTCATCCTGCCGCTAACGCGGCAGGTATTCTGCTAAGTTTTTTATAAATCTCTCTCACAAATAGTTGCTTTTCGTCAGGGTATTATATCAAGTTTTTTAAAGCTAAAGTTTGTTAACAGTTGATATGCAAAATATCGATCCACTTTTTATTCTGCAACCTGTTTTCGTAATCGTTATTTGTTCTGCACTTTTGGTTTTTTGGTATGTTAAGCGACGTTTTCATCTGATGGTGCTTGTTTATTCTCTGGTTGCTTACGCCGTGGCCATCGCGCTTAAAGAGGCAGTGCAAATTCCAACTATCAATGAGGTAACTAATTATTTTGGCTCCCAAAGCGCTGGGTTAGGCGTCTATTTTGGGCTTCAAACCGTTTTCTTCGAGGTAGGTCTCGCTTACGTTGTTGCGTGGTATGTGGTTTCACATGGGATGCTGGAAAGAAAAGACGCTGAAGCTTACGGGGCAGGATTAGCTTTCTGGGAAAACGCCGCCTTGCTGGGCATCCTCTCGCTAATTAGCCTGGTCGCCTACTACAGCATTCTCTCAACAAACACACCACTTGCGCAAACAGTCTACGACCAACTAAACAAAAATGCACCAGGCCTCTTCGCACCAGCATCACAAGCACTTGTTTCAGTTGCTTATGGCACTCTTGAACGTGTTTCTTCGATTTTAATTCATTCCGCCTGGGGCTACCTCTGCTTTGCGGCTGCCTACTTGCACAAAAAACGGCTATTCCTAATTGCCTTGCCCATGGGATTTTGTTGATTTCCTGGTTCCGTTTGCTCAAAACTTGGGACTTCCGCTTTTTGAAGCAATAGTTTTCGCGTTATCCGCCCTCTCGGTGTTAGTGGCGTGGTATGTAACCAGACAATTCAGAGTCAGAGCGGAAAACGAAACAGACAAGCCTAAAGTTAATGCTTGAAAGGGCTGTTTTAAGCTTGCGAAAAGCTTATCCCTAAAACGCCGCAAATACCATTTGAGAGGGTTAGCATGTCGCTGGAATCAGGCAAAAAACTAGGAACAACTGCCAGTTTAATAGCCGTTATCTTGCCAGTTATCGGGGTATTGGTGTATGTTTTTCTGTTTGTCTCGTCGGTATTTGCTTCGATTTCACCTGGAGCGAATTCTGCTGCTTCCCCAGCTTTCGTAATAATTCTGTTTGGGGTAATTGGAGTCATTGCCTTCGTAGGTTTTATCCTATTTGTGGTAGCAATGCATCGATTATCTCAGTATTATAATGAGCCAAGCATCTTCAAGAACACTCTATACGGATTCATCGTAAATATTGTTGGCGCAATAACTGCACTGATATTCTATATTGCTCTCACAACTTCCGTAACGCACAGTGTTCCTCAAGGCACCACTCAAGCAGCCGTTTTCACGCCCCTTCCAACCGTACCGCCTATACTGAACTCACTCGGACTAATTAT
The DNA here is from genome assembly GCA_963767735.1 of Candidatus Bathyarchaeota archaeon. Taxonomy (GTDB): domain Archaea; phylum Thermoproteota; class Bathyarchaeia; order Bathyarchaeales; family Bathycorpusculaceae; genus Bathycorpusculum. The sequence continues at coordinate 29,543 of CAVYES010000010.1, forward strand.
CTCATTGATCTTAGCCTTAATTGGAATTGCCGTTATAATTGGAGTTGTCAGCGCAGTGTTTTACATGCGGGCTTTCAACAAACTTGGCGAAAAATCGGGAGTAGATAATTTCAAGACCACAGGGTTGCTCTACCTACTTGGGGTAGTGCTATCCATTGTTGGAGTAGGAGTGTTGTTAATGTGGATAGCGTGGATTCTTGCCCTAATAGGCTTCCATTCACTAAAACCAAAAATACCCGAAGCCTCAACCTTTGCATATCCTACCTTAACTCCTTCATCAACAATGCCTGACGTCTCGCAAAAGAGGTATTGCCCCTACTGTGGAGCAGAAAATATTCCTGGCTCACTTTATTGCCGGTCCTGCGGCAAGCAACTACAATGAAGCAAGACATAATCAGAAAAGCAAGTTCATTTGCTTTTTAAGACAGATTTTTCTCTGAATTTGGTTTTGATAAAAAATCTTATATCTAAGTGATTGTTCCTTTGTGAGTAGAAGTTGTGATTATTTATGGCTGTTAAAACAACCCCTGACTATATTGACTTATTAAACAGAGCGGTGGAACGTGAAATCCAAGTTTCACTCCAGTATATGCTTCAACATGCAAAAATGGAAAAGCTCGTGCGCAAAACCATCCCTGAAAACATCCTTCTCGACAAAACCACCTATGATGCAGTGGGAAAGTTTCTAAGAGAAATCGCCATCCAAGAAATGAAACATGCTGCAAGCATTATTGAACGCATTTACTATCTTGGTGGGCAAGCAACAACTAAATCAGGCAAAGTTACTATTGGCGAAAGCATAAGCGAATTTGCCAAATTAGGCGTCAAAGCTGAAGAAGAAGCCTTAAGTCTTTACCGCCAAATTATCGAGACCGCCGGGAAAATGGGCGATTGGGAAACACGCGAGCTCTTCGAAAAAATATACGGTGAAGAAGAAGGACACCTCTTCAAATTCCAAGAATACACAAAGTTCCATGACGAGAAAGATGAGCCGAGCAAAGTGCCAATTGATGAATGGCGCAAAATATATACGGATGATTACTTCGCGCTCTTAAACAAGGCTGTCGCGGGAGAAATTACAGGAATCATCCAATACACAAATCAGCATGAGAAAATGGCGTTCATGGAACTCCGAATGAAAAATACACCATTAGAAACTGTCACTGAAACCAACTACGCCGCGGTTGCAAGCAAAATACTCAAAGGAGTCTTCATGCAAGAAATGGATCATCTAGAAAAAATCAGTGAACGCATTTACTTACTTGAAGGCGAAGCAACATACAAGCCAGATCCACTGCCAGTTATCGGCGAAACACCTTTGGATTTCATGAAATTGGATCACGCATTAGAAAGCATCACAATATCGCTATATCGACAAATCGTCGCTGAAGCACTCAAACGCGGCGATACAACAACAAGACGCCTGTTCGAAGACATAATTCTTCAAGAAGAAGATCACTACTGGACATTCGACGATTTCGTAAAATAAAACAAAATTCCTCTCTTTTCTTTTGGATCGAAATTTCAAGGCAGTTTTTTCAGTAGATGGAAAAGTAGTTTATGATTCTGATGCTTCATTCACATCGTAATCATAACAATTCCTCGATCGGAGCGTTCTAAGCAAGCTTTTTCATTGAACAGTTTTATATCCTGAAGGCTTGAATAGTTGAGAAAGTGGCGGAGTTTAGGGTCTGATCTACGCGATCGAGTCCCTCGAACTGCATCTGAGAATGCTTACCGTCGAGGTGGCCCTAACCCGCCAATAACAAAGCCTTCAAAATGCACAGCCAACCGCGTCAACGTCAAAACTGGCCTATCAAACGCCTTCTTCAAAGCCCTGCAGAGCAGAAAGTTAGCGTAATGCCAAACATTGTAGAGCAGCACAGAAGCCATCTGGTAGAGCAGCCTAAGCTTGTAGTTGGTGCTTGTAGTTTTAGCCTGAGCATTATCCTGCACACGATAACCAGTCTCAATACCCCACCTCCGCCTGTACTCAGAAGGAATAGACGACGGCAACGCAAGAGCCAAAGACCTTGGAAGATTCGTTGCAAAACCAAAATAGAGATCACAAACAGTAAGCTTCTTCTTTTTCGGCAACTGCCCTGCTGGTCGTTTATAGATGTAGAGAGTGAAGCTGACGCTTTTTCTTTTATTGCCCAAAGTGAAACGTTTGGCTCGCTGCTTCTGGTCATAGTTCATCATTGCTTCTTTGACTGTGCCATTCTTAACCGCTGGAATGATGAAATAGACGCCTAAACTCTTGAGCATAGTAATGACGTCTACTGTGAAGAATGCGCGGTCAAGCAGCACTATACTGATGTGTACCCCTCTTGCCTTTGCTTCAAAGAGTAGTTTCTCTACAACCTGTGCTTTCTCGCTGAACTGGTTTACGGTAATAGAGTAGATTGCTAATCGTCTTCCGGCTTCAACAATATCCATGCTGGCATACGTGTAGCCCCAATTTGTTCCTCTCTCCTGTTTGCCGCCTATCACATTCTTAGCGTCTGGGTTTCCGTAGAACGGTTGCCTGGTATAATCAATTGCAACCACTGCTTTGCGTCTGAAGATGCTATAGCATCGTAGGATGAGTAGAACCTGATCGTTTGCTTCTATAAGTGAGTCTCGAATCTGCTTCTCAGCTAAACGCTCTATTCTTCCTCTGAAGGTTCTTCCCGTGGGAACCTTGTTTGGCATAGCGCATTTTTCTGAGAGGTCTAATAAGCCGCCTTCAGCGTAGCTTTGGGAGAGCGAGAGTTGGATTAGACATTGGTTGATATGACTGCTGGTGTAGAGGCTGTTTTTGGCTGCTGGAAACTGCAGGTAGTTGTTGAGCAGGTTGGCTGTGAACTTGAAGACTTTGCTTGAAACTTTTCGTTCTTTTGATTTACGCTTTATCGTCTGAGCGCAAGATCTCAATTGTTTGCACTAAAATACTAATATCAAACCCTTAAGCTACTTTTCCATCTACTGTTTTTTCCGAAACCTTAATTTCAATGATTAAGCAACAGTAGATGTGGCAGAGGCGAAGTAATGCCAGAAAAAAATAAGCCTCGTTGTATGAACTGCGGAAATTTTATCGACGATTGTATTTGCGTTTGCCCGTACTGCGGAGAAACCGTTAAATGTACTTGCTGTATAGGCACCGATAAAGCATCAGGCGGCGGCTAAACCGTCCTTTAGATAAAATTATGATAGGTAAAGCAAAATGGTAATTGAAAGTATAAACTGGATGGCAGGCGGGCCACAAGGAAGCGGCGTTGACTCAGCATCCACCATATTTGGCAGAGCTTGCGGATACGGCGGATTATACGTTTTCGGCAGAAGAGAATATCATTCAAACATCAAAACCATGCACAGCTACTTCCACCAACGCGTTTCCAAACAGCCAACATTAGCCAACATCAGCGATGTGAATTTGTTAGCAGCTTTCGACGCTGAAACCATCGTGAGACATGTCGACGAGGTCGTGAGTGAAGGCGGCATAATAGTTGATTCACGCGACCTAAACGTCAATGCTTTGAATGGAATACCCACCTTCTCAGAGGAATATAAAGAACAAATTCGAGCTTTTATGAAAGAAAATAGTATTGGCGAAACAGTCAGCGATTTTCTAAATTACGCTAAAAAGAAAAATATTCAGGTCTATCCTGTTCCATACTTGGACTTGCTTGAGCAAATTGGCAAAGCAGTCAAAATAGAAAAAATAAGCACGCTCTCAAAAATGATAAATGTTCTTACAATAGGAATATCATTTGCGCTCTTAAAATATGACAAAAAACTTGTTGAAGACGCAATCAAAGCCACCTTCCACGAAAAAATCGTCGCCATGAACCTTACAGCCGTAGACTACGCTTACGACTACGCCGAAAAAAATCTTAATGTAAACAGTTTCAAGCACAAACTTGAAAAATTAGACAATAGTGAGCCAAGAATTTTCCTGACAGGAAACCAGGCTGTTGCCATGGGCAAAGTTTTAGGCGGCTGCAGAGTACAAACGTACTATCCAATCACGCCGGCTGCCGATGAGAGCGAATATTTGGAGTCACATCAAATCCTTAAAACCAGAAAAGGCGAAGAAGCAATAGTTGTAATTCAAACTGAAGACGAAATTGCAGCTGTAAATTCTGCTTCAGGCGCTTGCTTAGCAGGGGCAAGAGCAGCAACAAGCACATCTGGACCAGGATTCTCTCTTATGGCTGAAGGCTTAGGATGGGCAGGAAATAACGAAGTACCCTTAGTAATAACATATTATCAGCGAGGCGGCCCCTCAACAGGCCAGCCAACTCGGCATTGCCAACAAGATTTACGCTTCGCTATTCATGCAGCACACGGGGAATTCGCAAGAATAATCCTTGCATCCGGCGACATTAAGGAATGCTTCTTTGACGCCGCAGAAGTATTTAACTTAGCAGAGAAATACCAAGTGCCCGTTATCCATTTGCTTGATAAAGCCATGGCTAACTGCTCACAAACATACCCAGTCTTTGACTACGCGAATGTCAAGATTGACCGTGGCGAAATAGTCGGCGAGAAAGAGCTTGGAAGGCAAAGAGTACAAACGCTTCAAATTTACTGAAACAGGAGTTTCTCCCAGAGCTTTTCTGGGAACCAAAAACGCCGTTCAATGGTATACTGGCGATGAGCATAATGAGAGCGGCAACATAAACGAGGAACCCATTATCAGAAGAAAAATGATGGAGAAAAGAGTGGGAAAGCTAGACTTAATTGATAAGGAAGTGCCGTTGGAAATGAAAGTTAACTTTTTTGGCGATAAAGACTCAGAGAACATAGTGGTCAGTTGGGGTTCACCTAAAGGCGCCATAATCGAAGCGCTAAACCAGCTAAAAGACGAAGGCTTAAGCTTAGGCTACATTCAAGTGCGAATGATACATCCGCTTCCCTCTGCCTACTTAAAACAGATGCTTGAGGGCAAAAAACGCATAATCGACGTAGAAGACAACATGACTGCTCAGCTTGGCGGCATAATTACTCGAGTATACAAGCATCAAACCCAACTTTTACGTCCTCAAATACACTGGCAGACCAATGATGACAACCGAAGTATACCAAGCAATCAAAGCAATATTAACAGATAAAGCGCCAGAAAGGCAGGTGTTGATGCTTGGCAGCTAAAACCTTCAGACTACAAAACCAACGTCTACGTCGACTGGTGCCCAGGCTGCGGCGACTTTGGAATCTTAAGTGCATTGCAGATGGCATTAGCTGAGCTTGGACTTGAACCTCATAAAGTAGTCGTGGTTTCAGGCATAGGCAATTCGGGAAAAACCCCGCACTTCATTAAAGCTAACGGTGTCCACACGCTGCATGGAAGGTTATTGCCGTTTGCAATGGGAATAAAGATTGCGAACCCAGACTTGGAGGTAATCGGGGTAGGTGGAGACGGCGATGGCCTCGGTATAGGCGCAGGACATTTTGTTAACGCTGGACGAAGAAACATAGACATGACCTACCTGCTATACAACAATGGAGTTTACGGCTTAACTAAGGGGCAGGCTTCACCGACGCTTCAGCTTGGGGTGCAAACGAAGTCGCTTCCTAAACCCAACATTAACCAGGCAATTAACCCAGTTGCATTGGCAATTACTGCAGGCTACACGTTTGTGGCCAGGGGATACGCTTTTGATGTAATGCATTTGAAGAACATCATAAAGCAAGGAATCCAGCATAAAGGATTAGCATTGATTGATTGCTTGCAGCCTTGCCCCACCTACAACGACATTAACACAAAAGAATGGTACGGCGGAGAAGACAGAAAAGACCCTGAACAGGCAAACCACAACCCAGACTATACAAGCTAGAGGATGCAGGCTTTGACCCCGTTGTCCATGAATGCAGCGGAGGTCTTCAAAAAGAAAGCTGCAGGCATGGAGAAGGCGCAGGAGTGGGATGACAAAATCCCAATCGGCGTCTTCTACCAAAACGGGTTAGAACCAACTTTTCAAGACCGCTTAACCGAGCGAATACCGTTTTACATGCAAAACCCGCCTGCTAAGCAACAGCTTAAAGACGAAAACAGCATAGCCACAGTTGATTTAAGCGAGTTTCTGAATGACTTAAAAACAAGCTAAAAAAACAGATACTTCATAAAAGAGGCGTAAGAAGCCTCTCCTTTCTCCTCGAACCTTCTCCTCAAACAACCATTGGTCAAAACTGCTTATAAATCGCTATTTCCACAATCGATATATATCCAACTAAAAATGCTTTACTAAGGTTTTCTTTCTGCCTCTTCGGAACATTAGCATTTGGCACCAATATTTTTGCACCTTATTTTTTGAAGTCAGCCATGCTAGACTCGAAATAATTTAATTATTTTGCGCAAGCTTTAATCCAACTAGTATTTACGCTAAAATGGGTTTTTTTGGGGAAAAAAGGCTTTTCTGGATTATTTTATTTTATCTTTTTTGTTTATTTTTTATGGGAACTATTGTTGTCTTAATAGGCTATATTTCCAAATTAATGTTAAATCAACTTATATATGCGCTAAATATAGTGTATTCGATAAGTTGTTGACACTACAGATATAACAAAGCATGAGTATGTTAAACCTATGAGATGTCCATACTGCAACTCTGAAAACTCCAAAACCTTGGAAACGCGCGATTCGCCAGAGAATACTACGCGCAGGCGCAGAGAATGCATCAGTTGCGGAAAACGCTTCACGACCTACGAGTACGTGGAAACCGTAGAGCTTATGGTGAGAAAAAAAGACGGCAGGCTTGAACGCTTCGACGTTAACAAGATAATCCGTGGCTTGCAGAAAGCATGCGAGAAAAGGCCTGTAACCATGAGCCAAATCAACGAGTTAGCAGGACAAGTAAGGCAGGACGTTATGCTTAAAGACACTGAAGAAGTCTCATCCCAAGAAATCGGAGATTTAATCATGAAGCACCTAAAAAACGTCGACCGCATAGCATACATTCGGTTTGCTTCAGTTTACAAGAAGTTTGAAGAGCCTGAAGACTTCAGGCGGTTACTCCTTGAGGTGAAAAAATGAAGTTTGTATTAAAACGTGATAGTAAATTAGAATCCTTCGACCAAGAACGTATAACAAACGCCATTTGGAAAGCCGCAAAAGCAGTAGGCGGAACAGACAAAGAGCTAGCAAAACGCTTAAGCGACGAAGTAGTGGCTGAACTGCAAAAAACTTACGGCGACGATGGAGTGCCCACAGTTGAGGAAATCCAAGATGTCGTTGAAAAACGTTTAATCGAAAATGGGCATGCACAGACGGCGAAAGCCTACATTCTCTATAGAAAACAGCATACTGACATGCGTGAGTTAGCAGCATTGCTGAGCTCCTCAGACATGGTGGACCAGTACCTTGAGGTTGAGGACTGGCGGGTTAAAGAAAACAGCAACATGAGCTATTCCCTGCAGGGATTGAACAATTATCTATCATCCACTGTGATAGCTAAGTACTGGATATCAAGGATTTACCCCCAAAATATTGCTGACGCACACTTTTCAGGCGACATGCATATTCACGATTTAGGCGTATTAGGAGCATACTGTGTCGGCTGGGACGTAAGCGAACTATTGCTTTCAGGATTCGGCGGTGTATCAGGTAAAATTGAGAGCAAACCAGCAAAACATTTCCGGACAGCATTGGGTCAGGTTGTGAACTTTTTCTATACGTTGCAGGGTGAAGCAGCAGGAGCGCAGGCGTTTAGCAACTTTGACACTTACCTTGCTCCATTCATACGATATGATAAACTGACACAGAAGGATGTTGAGCAGGCGCTTCAGGAATTCTTCTTCAACATGAACGTGCCGACCCGAGTGGGTTTCCAGACACCCTTTACCAATTTAACGTTAGATTTGACTGTGCCAGACTTCATGAAGAACGAGGCGGTTCTTTTCAATGGAAAGGTAACCCAAGATACATACGGCGACATGACTAAGGAAATGGAAATGTTCAATTTAGCCTTCGCTGAAGTCATGCGGCAAGGCGACTCGAAAGGCAGAGTTTTCACTTTCCCAATTCCCACATACAACATAACTAAAGATTTCAATTGGGATTCACCTGTAGCTCAAGCCATCTTTGAAGTCACAGCCAAGTATGGTGTGCCGTACTTCTCAAATTTTGTTAACAGCGACATGAAACCTGAAGATGTGCGCAGTATGTGCTGCCGCCTAAGAATAGACAACCGCGAGTTACGCAAGCGGGGCGGCGGATTCTTCGGCGCCAACCCATTAACAGGCAGCATAGGCGTTGTTACCTTGAACATTCCAAGAATCGGCTACTTATCCAAGGATGAGGACGAATTCTTTGAGCGTTTAGAAAACCTGATGGAAGTTGCAAAATCAAGTTTGGAAATTAAGCGTAAAGTGCTTGAAGCGTTTACAGATAACGGTTTATACCCGTATTCAAGGCGTTACCTGCGTCATGTGAAAGAAGGCTATGGCAAGTATTGGAAGAACCACTTTTCCACCATAGGCATAGTAGGCGTGAATGAAGCAATCATAAACTTGCTAGGGCAAAATATTGCGTCGCGTGATGGACAAGCTTTCGCCGTTAAAATGTTAGATTTCATGCGGAACCGTTTAGCAGATTATCAAGAGGAAACAGGCAGCATCTACAATCTTGAAGCAACCCCTGCTGAAGGCACATCTTACAGGCTTGCCCGCATAGACAAACGCCGATACAAAGACATCATATTCGCTAACCAAAAACAAGTAATCGCAGACCATGCAGAACCATTCTACACAAATTCTTCCCAGCTGCCCGTTGACTTCTGCCGGCGACCTCTTCGAAGCGCTGGAACATCAGGAAACTTTGCAGACGCTCTACACTGGAGGTACCGTGTTTCACATTTTCCTTGGCGAGAGGCTTAACTCTTGGAAAGCTGCCGCCGAACTAATCAAAAAAGTAGCTTGGAACTCAAAGCTGCCCTACTTCACGTTAACGCCGACTTTCAGCGTTTGCCCAACCCACGGCTACACAAACGGCGAACACAAACTTTGCCCAACCTGCGGAGCAAACTGCGAAGTCTACTCACGAGTAGTCGGCTACTTACGACCAGTTGACCAATGGAACGATGGAAAACAAGCAGAATTCGCTATACGCAAAACCTTCGACCGATCAACCATAATGACTCGCATCCCCTCAAACATCTATAGAGGAAAGGTAAAAAATGAAGTTTAGCGGATTACAGAAAACAAGCCTTCTCGACTACCCCGATAAAGTAGCCAGCGTGCTGTTCACTCCAGGCTGCAACCTGCGTTGCCCGTTCTGCCATAACTGGCGCATAGCCGTAGATCCGCAGCCGCCGTTTCTGCAGGAAGCTGCTGCACTTGAAATCTTGGAAAGACGCAGAAAATACGTTGACGCGGTAGTGGTGACTGGCGGAGAACCATGCATGCATAAGGAGTTGCCGAAATTCCTCGCTAAACTTAAGGAACGCGGCTTTATGGTTAAATTGGATACGAACGGTTTCTACCCAGAAGTGCTTGAGGAATGCCTTGGCAGCGTAGATTACGTTGCTATGGACGTAAAAACCTGCAAGGAAAAATACAAGCTGCTCGGCGCCCAAGACACAGCTGGGCTTATGCGAACCATGGAAATCCTAAAAACAGGCAAGGTACCCTACGAATTCAGAACAACCGTAGTGCCAGAAATAGTCACCGCCCAAGACGCCACATGCATCGGCGAACTGGTAAAAGGCTCAAAAAACCATGCACTCCAACAATTCATCCCACAAGATACACTGGATAAAAGATTCCAAACACTCAAACCTTACGCGCCAGAAACAATCAATGACTTCGCAGAAATAATCCGTAAATACACAGAAAACATTTCTCTTCGTCTCTAAAATTTAACAAAATTGCTTTGCTTCCATTACTAATGAGCAATCGACAAAATGGAGACAACCAAATCGGAAAAATTCAAAACCTCTTCAAGTTGCATATCAATTTACCGAAAAAACTTTTATGTAAACAATCACTTGTAATGTTATGGCTAAATTTCTTTCTTGCAGTGAACTGTATGAAACGATTCAACGTAAATCCTCAGAGGCGAAAGAAATTTTATGGGTGTGTTCTCCAGATATTGGAACTGGTGCCCACAAGGTTTTCTCGCAAGAAATCCTAAAAAATCCTCCGTTAGATATTCGATTTGTTCTTCGACTTGATGATATAGCAATCAAGCGAGGCGAAACCGATCCCTATGAGATTCAATACTTTATCGAGCATTTTAGAGATGGCAGCATCAAATCTCATGATACTTTTCATTCAATCATTTACATTTTTGATAATTCTGCGTTGATAACATCAGCCAGCTTGACGGTAACTGCTTTTGAACACAATACTGAAGCTGGAGTACTGCTTGATGGTTCAGAAGTAGAGGAAATTAAACGCTACTTTGAAGAAAGACTATGGGCAAACGCAAAAACGATAGGTGACTTGAAGAAACTAAAGAAAACATGGAATCTAACCCAAAAGACAACTGCAAATGTTAATTTGAATAAGATTAAGCTTCATACCAAAATCAAAGATTGGACAGATAATTACGTTAATGCTTGGTATATTGCGGTTCCAAATCGGTTGTCCCAAAAGATTGAACATAAGATAAAGAAGGAAACGGGTTGGGCAAGGGAACTTTTGCTCATAGGTGACATTGGTTATAACGCTTTTAAGCAGTTAAAACTCGGTGACTTAACTTATCTTGCTAACCTGTACAAGAAAACTGGTAAAATAGAGATTGAATCAGCTCGGGTTTTTGACAAAAGCAAAGTGGAAACTGACGAAGGGGATCTGCATGTTGCGTGCCAGGTGCAGAAAAACTATTTGCTTGAACGTGAACAGTTTAATGAGCTTTTAAAAAACATGAAAATTCCCTCAAGAACCTGCGAAACAATACTTAACGGAGAACAACTAAATCATCTGAACAGCACTCTCGTGCAAATTAAACACAAAAGAAAAATAAAACCCAAACTGAAAAACCAGAATTTCCCAAAAAAAGCTGTGCAAAAAGAGTAACCTTAAGGTAAAAGTTAAATCGAAAATAAGGAAAACTTTTGGTGCGAACATTTTTTGTTCTGCAATGGACTTGGTCTATATTAATGTCAGTCTAAAATTTTAGGTCTGACCTGCACATTTACGCCTAAGACATTGTCAGTGTGTACACCCAAAAATATTTTCAATTTAGGTGCTTTCGTGCTTAACAGTGGTTTTGTTGGGATTTAACAAACGCTTTTTTACATGGTTTAATTAATCCTCTGTCGAAGAGGCGAGAGGCTGTCCGTTAAACAATCAGGCACATCGGAAGGCGAAAACCAACATTTGGCTAGCTCCTCCTCGGTGTTTCGGCTGAAACTTGCAGTCAAAGCTAACAAGTGGCGTCTGCTTTTCCTAGTTTTCGCCGTAGTCTATGCGTATCTGGTTACGTTAAGTCTGGGCTACATGTCAACGCAATGGGATGAGATGCCTCACTTGCTCGGCGCCCTACTTTTGACCCGCGGGCAAACACAAACGTATTTGACTACGTACGGTTATTACCCTCCGCTTTTAGACCTCTTTACAACTCTATACATACACATTTTCGGGGTAACCTCCGTTGCAGGAAGATTAGTTTCGGTAACTTTTTCCCTGCTTGCTCTCTGGATTGTTTTCGAGTTTTGCAAAAAGATCTATGGACCCAAAAATGCTCTTCTGGCAAGCATTATACTTGGGACAATGCCTGGGTTCTTTTGGCTTTCAAGAATAACCTTGCTGGAAACAATGCTCATATTCTTTTTTACATTGGTAATGTTCTTTTTTTACTCTTGGATAACTAAGAACAGCAACAAAGCACTTCTCTTCAGCGCAGTAGCCCTTGGAATAGGTATTCTTGCAGAATACGAGATTCTTGTTGCAGTTGTAGCAATGGCCGTTAGCGTTCTGTTCTTTTGCAGAAAAAAATTCAAGATAAGCTTGACAAAACTCGTAATTCTGCTTATCATAGTGGTTGTTGTGGCAGCGCCTTGGTTTATAATGGTGTTCCAGGCTGATGGTTCAACAAAATTTCAAACATTAGAGTATGTCCTACAGGGAGGCGACCAAAACCGTCCGGTATACAGCAACCGATTTTTTTCGCCAGTTTTCTACTTGATTGAAATGTCTTGGCCCTTTAACGGCGTCCCCGTTAATCCCATCTCGCTGCCCATTTTCATTTTAGGCTTATGCGGGTTAGGATTGTTTGCTTACCGAAGAAAAAAACAAGATGCCTTCTTACTCACATGGTTTGTTGTCGTTTATGTTTTCTTCACCATCATCCCAAACAGGCAATGGCGCTACGTGACCCCTCTTTTCCCAATTTTAGCTATTTCAGCCGCATGCTTCATCATGTTTCTCTACAGCAAAATTCAAACGTGGAAGCCCAAGCAGATAGGTCTTGGCGGAGAACGCTACAAAAAGCTTGCAGCGGCACTCTTCATTATTATCGTGGCATCAACGATTCTCTACAGCAGTTATAACGCGTATGGGATGACCGCTCGAGATCAAACTGACATCCCAATCCAGCAGACAGCAAACTACTTGGCTGCTCACTTGGGGCAAAACCAGTCAGCGGTGATTGTCTGCGCCTTCAACCTTTTAGACCAAGACATGTTCCAGTTTTACTTGCCAGCAAACATGTCATCAAACCAGATTTGGCAGTACCCAGCCTTAGCCGTTGACGCCTACACACCTAACTTTAACATAACCCAATTCGTAAACCTATGCGAACAAAATAACGTCAAATACATAATTCTCTATGATTATGGAAGCCAAACAGCATTTTACAACACAACCCTAACCTACTCAAACATCCTCCAACAGATCGCCAATACAGGCAGGTTCGGTGTCCCTACAGATCAGCCTTTCTTTGGCCAAATGCCACACAGGCTTTTCTTAGTCCGTTTCAATCAAACCCAAACCTGACACTAACCGATTTCTAAAAATTCAAAACCCGTATCCTTGTCTTTAGCTCTTTTAGCTGCTGAAGCAGACAGCTCCAAAATAACGACCTCGCCTATTTGCCATACATCAACGCCCATGCGCACGCAGCCCGTAACCGCCGTGTCATTTCTTCCAAAGCTTGCATGCATATGCAGTTTCGGTTTACCCTGCTCATCAGTGAAGATTGTTCCTACACCGCATCCTTCGTGCACGCCCTTCAAAAGCGTCACCATCGGTTCAGGCGGAAGCACTGCGCCATCTTTTGGTCCCACGACAACTTTGCTTTTGTCTTCTGCGCCACCTAAAAAGAAGCACAAAGCACTCGAAACCTGCTTTTCGGCAGCAAATTTTTCTATAACTTCATGTAAACGCTCGCCTTGGTGGAGTCTAAGTATGAAGATTCTTCCAAGTTCAGCTTCAGTGTAGTTCAAGGTTTTGCCCCTTTTTCATCAAAACTGATGGGTAGTCGAATATAAAAGATTTCAACTTTGGCAAAAGTGCACGGGTATTGGAGAAGAAGCCTTTTGGTGATTATACCCTGTTTAAGTAGAGAATCTGTTTTGCATCTTCTTTTCGTTTTTGCATAGGCACATTTGATGAGCTGCCATCCTTGGTCATAACCGCGCTTTCGACGGTTATCTGGCAGTTTGACAAGTTCCCGGTGCCATTTTTCTGAGTCATATTTTTCAACCTCTTGAAGAGTCCCGTCATGTATTAGATTAAACTTATAAATGTTATCCCGATTTAAAAGAGACTTTATGAATCAATAAATTTATTGTTAATAAGGATTATGACTATGGATTGATTACGTTTTAAACAGATTTGTCAGTCAGCGTTTGAAACGGTCGTTTCGCCACACGTCTGCGCTGTCACTGTACCCTCTTCGTTCCCAGAAGCCTAACTCTTTGCCGCGAGTAAGCCGCAAATGGACCACCCACAATGCACTCTTGTACGCGTACTTATTGGGCACTACGAGGCGCATTGGAAAACCGTACCCTTCCTCCAACACTTTATCGTTCAGTTTGTAAGCTAAAAGCACATCATCGCCTTTGAGTTCTTCTCGGAAAAGCGAAGTAGTATAGGAGTCAGCGCATTCAAAAGTTACCGCTTTAGCGACATCTTTTGGCTTAACAAGCTTCTCGATTTCTCGCATATGAACGCCTTCCCACTTGCAATCCAGCACGCTCCAGCTTTCAACGCAGTGGAAATCGCTGATTGAGATGGTTTTGGGTAACTTCATGAAGTCATTCCAGCTTAGCTTCACTGGATTTTCCACTTCACCATCGATTGCGAGCGTGTAGGTTTCAAGTTTAAGCTCAGGGTTAGCTGAGGTTATGCCAGGATGGTCACTGCCCCAACGCAAAATGTGGTCAGTGGCAGTTTGGTCAGGCGGCAACTTTCTTTTCTTTCGCTCTTCCCAAGACAAAAATTTAACCCCACTTAAAATGGGTTTGCGAGAAGAAAAAGCTTGCTTAGATTTAACTTGTTTGGAAAAAGCTTGTCAACTGCTTTTGCTGCGGCTCTTCCCTGCTGAAGCCTGAGACTTTCACTCCGACTCTTCGAACCTCAAGCTGAGTTTCACTTAGGAACTTCCCGAATAACTCTTTTACATTTTCTCTGATTGTTTCTGCGTCTTTGGCTGGCTGCTCAAGCGTCACTGACCTGCTTTTGCAGCTTAAATCCGTCAAAACCACATAAATTGCAACTTGCTTAAAACTCAAGTTCTTCTCCGCAACCTCTTTTGAAACATCCTTGGTCAGTTCGTCTGTTTTCTGCAAAATAAACTCTAAATCACGCGAATCCTGCTTCAAAGTGCCGATTCGGCTCACTGATTCAGCCTCACCTTGCTCTTGAACAGCTTCATTATCAATTGCGTTAGCGGCATTATGGAAGTAGAGTCCTAAGATTTTGCCCCAAATAGCTATGAGTTTTTGCACATCATAATTGGCTAAGTCACTGACTGTTTTGATGCCCAGCGAATCCATTTTTGCCGCCGTCTTCTTTCCCACTCCTAAGAGCCGATTCACAGGCAACGGCCCAAGAAAACTCTTCGCCTCGTCTGGGAGCACAATTGTTAAGCCGTCGGGTTTTTGGTTGTCACAGGCAATCTTAGCCACAAGCTTGTTAGGACCAACGCCAACTGTAAAAGAAATGCCCACTTGACCTTTAACTTCCGTTTTTATTTTCTGAGCGTAATCCTTTGCCTTCCCGAAGCTGCCTTGGACTTGCTCTGTAACGTCCAAATAGGCTTCGTCAACGCTGACTTGCTCAAGACTGGTTGCGTAGCCGCGGAGAATCTGCATTATTCTGTTGCTTATTTGATCGTAGTATTCGTGGTCAACTGGCAGAAAAACCGCGTCTGTGCCCTCAAGCTTCCGCTTCGCAAGGAAGAGGGGCATACCGGATTTGACGCTGTATTTTCGGGCAATGTAGTTGCTTGTGCTCACTGCGCCGCTTTCCTCTGTGCGCCCCGAATAAACACCTACGACAACGGGCTTGTCTTTGATGGTTGGGTTGCGGAGCTCCTCGCATTGGGCAAAGAAATAGTCAAAATCAACCAGCATAATAACGCGGTTTTGCATCAAGTCACTTTCCCTTATCCGGCATAAGCCAAGACCCATCGCACGATGCCGTGTTCAACGCGGGTAAGCCTTCTCGGCAAACACCAAACTTCATATTATTCGCAACCGCCAAGTCACGAACGCCTTTTAGAAGCTTGAACCTGAATTCTTTTGGCAAAAGTGCGCTGCCGCCGATTTTTTCGCCCTGCTGAAAATAAAGCGGTTTCAAATTCACGGCTACTTTCGGCATGGCTTGGGTGAGTCGCATCCAATTATCAGGTTTAGCCTTATAAGTTGAGCATGTTAAATGTTTAACGCCTATGCTTGCCTAGGGCGGCGACGAGTTTTTGCGGTTGGTCGTTCACGGAGGGTATGATTGGGTCTATTCGCACTGAGACGGGTATGCCCGATTTGATTAAGTCTTGCACCGCTCTAAGTCGTTGAGATGGCAAGGGTGCGTGTGGCTCGATGAGTTTTGCTATGTTATCATCATCTGTGGTTATGGTTAACGCTACAGTTGACGGAACCTTGCTTAACAAGTCATCGTCCCTTACCACTATGTTGCTTTTGGTGATGATTTGTATTTTGCAGTTGCTTTCCGCGAGAATTTCAAGGCATCGCCTTGTCAAACCAGCGGACACTTCGGCACGCGGGTACGGGTCGGATGAGTTAGCTATTGAAATGGTTTCGCCGTTGAGTTTTGCGGCTTCCCGCTTAAAAGTTACAAGCAGGTCTTTTTTGGGTCTGCAATCGCTGAAGCTTGGGATGTAACTGGAAGCGTAGCAGTAAATGCATTGGTGGTCGCATCCAGTATAAGGGTTAAACGTAAGCTTCGGCGGGCAAGTGCACAGCCCAGAGCGCCATGGGTCAAACCTTGAAATTAACGGCACACATTTCACTTACGGCTATTTATGCGGGTTAGATAGACAAAAAGTATTCGCATCAAAAAGGAATTTACAGGATTAAAATGGCAAGTCAGTATCAAGGCATCTCATTGGATATTCACTCTTGAATTAAATGCCATCCTTTAGAGAGTTCAATGCGAATCGCTTCCTCTTCTTTGTCTGTCATCTTCCAAGTTCCAATCAATCAGCTATTTTGCCTGATTTCTTTGTTAGGCGCAGAATAGTGTCTGTAAAGCCTTCTTTGTTTGCTTTCTCACTAAGCAAGGCCTTATACGCCTCTTCCGTTATTGAAATAGTCTTAGTGGTCATATCTGTGTATGTGTACACGTGCATGGATAAAGATTGTTAACGCAATTATCTCGCAGGAAAGCTAAGCTTTCAAAATACAGCTTTCTAATCTCAAATATGCACTTCGAAAGAAAAGCAGGCTTGTTTTTGATTTTTTGTTTAGGGTATAACGCCCATTCTTGAGAGTTCTTCTTTGAGGCTGTCTCTAATATTCTTCAAGCTCTGTCTCTTTTGAACGTAGTCGTCCCCGTTTATTTTGTCCGACTTGAAATCCCTGTCTAAACTTTCCAGCTCCAGGTTTATCTCGCCGACTCTCGCCTTTAACTGTTCGACGTAGGAGACGGCTTTCTCTCTAACTATGACCTCTGAAGGAGCTAAAGAGGTTTTTATCAAGCCATCTTCAATGCGCAGTATTCGGTTCGATGCCCTCGCAACGCTTGGGTCATGAGTAACCATAAGTATGGTTTTGCCCAATTCACGGTTCACCTTAACAAGATACTCCACTACAATCCTTGCGTTTTGGGTATCTAGCTCTCCAGTGGGTTCATCTGCCAACAAAATAGGCGCATTATTTGCCAACGCCGCCGCTATGGCTATTCTTTGTTGTTCGCCGCCGCTTAACTCTTCAGGTTTATGGTCCGCTCGGTCTAGCAAGCCAACGGTTCCAAGCAATTCCGCCACGCGCTGCTTTCTCTTAGCCCGCGGAGCTCCAGATGCAACCATTGAAAACTCGACGTTTTCCTGCGCCGTCAGGGTTGGGATTAAGTTTAGGTTTTGGAAGATATGGCCGACTATTTTTCTTCTGTAGTCAACAAGTTGAGTGACTGAAAGGGCTGTCACTGTTTTGTCTCCTACTTGAACCGTGCCAGCTGTGGCTTTGTCTAAGCCGCCGATAATGTTTAGCAGGGTTGTTTTTCCGCTTCCGCTTGGGCCAATGATGGAAACCAGTTCGCCCGACGTTATGTCTAGGTTTAGTCCACGTAGTGCTTGGACTTCAATTTTGCCTGTGTGATGCACTTTAACAAGGTCTCGTATTTTGATGTCTAATCCAGTCATTTCGCTCTAACCATCCTCTCAAGTTTAGTTACGTACCGTCTCGCCATTACTAGTACAGCGCCAATTGTGGCGGCATATATCAAACCTACATACCACGCTATGGTTTCTATAGCACTCTGGGTATAAACAAAATGCGGAAGAACAAGCTGCAGTACCCCAATGTTGGCTGAGTTTATAGTGCCGTAATCAATTATCAATCCGACACCTAGTCCAAGTAAAACAGCGAAGGTTATCACAGCTAAGTTTTCCGCAAGAAACATCCATACCAACTGCCCATATGACAGGCCTCTAACACTCATCAATGTGGCTTCACGGCTTCTTTCACTTAAGCTGACAACAGCTATTAGCACCATTCCAACTGAGGCAGAAAGCACCGCGAAAGCAATGCCTAAACTTTGGAAATTAAGAACCTGCAACGTGTAAAAGGTACTCTGGTCATTTAAGTTCTGGCTTTGCTGCCATTGCTCAGCAAACGATGTTACCCCGTAAATTTCAAGGTTTAAACCACCGATTTCTTGGGCAACTGCTGTTCCGTTAACGCCTGGATCTAACTTTAGCAGTATGGTTGTGTCAAAGTTCTCATCTTTGAAAGCATCACTGGAGGGGCTACTCATGTTGAAGAGGTTTCTTGGCACATATGACCAGGTGGTCAAAGTGGTCGGGTATATTTGATATATTCCTGGGCCGGGTTCGCCTATGATTTGTCCTCCGCCTGATACGGTTTGAATTTCATTAGTTGGTATTTTTGGACCGAATAAGCCCACAATCGTAAGGGTTCTGGCGCCCGACGCGAAGTCAATTGCTATTGTATCGCCTACTGTAAGGTTGTATTCTTCAGCGACTCTTTGTTCAAGAATAATCGTCATGTTGTTGTTTTCCATTGCAGTGAAGGCCTGTTTCATGCTGGCGCCTGTGAACCAGTCGTTCTCGTAGTACGCTGTTTTAAGCCAGGAGGTCGGGTCAATTGTTCTGATTACAGTGTCCGCGTAAGACTGCGTCAGCTGGCACTGCATAGTAGAACTTTGAATGCCTGAAACGTTCCCTAAAATATCCGCCAGTACTATAGAAGCTTGAGTGGCATTAACAACACCGATAGATATGTCTGCGCCGACACTGGATTTAACCTGTCTAACTAAATAATCCTGTTGGCTTGCAATTTGTCCGTTCACTTGAACTCCGTAGCCGATGATGAATGCAATGAGAAAAGCGATGGCGGCGATGCGTGCTGGGTTTCTCCTGACGTTTTTTGCTGCTAAAGAGCCGAAGTCACCCATAACTCTTGAAAGTTTAGTGATTGCTTGCTGAAATTTAAGAGAGTTTTGGATCAGCAGTTTTGTTACTCCCCAGAAGAACAGCACTGGTCCAACGTAGGTGAGCACTTCGTTTAAAAGAAATACTGGTCCATACAAAATTGAGACAAAATATCCACCTGAGTTTTGATTCGCGACCAACGCAGGCACATTTATTCCAAAGAATATAACTATGATTTGGTAGGTGCCAAGTATAGCTGCTACCCACGGCAGCCTTTTGCGGTATGGTTGGTCTGCATCCATCGGCATGTAGTCTCTTAATGCTTCTACCGTCGGCAGTTTTGAAGCCTTCCGCGCAGAGAAAAAGACGGATAGCAAAGCAAGAATCACAGCGAAAACAACAGTGAAAACCATAGTGTAAGGACTAAAGGTTTGCGGATTAAACAAAGTTTTCAGATTAAAGCCGCCGGTAAATACCTGATTTAAGGCTAAACCGCCAACTACTCCAGCTAATCCGCCAAAGATACCAATTGTTAAGGATTCTCCAAGGAACATTCTTTGTATTTGTCCGCTTGAGAGGCCTTTTGTTGATAGTAAACCGATCTCGCGTCTTCTCATGTTAAAGGAGACATCGGATAAGGTGGAACCAAGATACCATGATACGAAGAAAATAGGAATTGAAAACAGAATAAATTGAGTTAAAGTTCCTTGGAAGTTCGAATTAAAGTCTGATAATTCAAAGTCAAGGTTATTTGCAACATAGCTGTCTGTTTGGTAGTTAGAGAGAAGTTTATTTTGTATATCGCTTGCCACAGTGTTGACGTTTGAAATTGAGGCTGGAATATTCCATGGACTTACAAGTTTATTTGTGTCAACAGTTATCAGAAAAGTTGTGTCGACCGTTCTATTTGCCATACCCGCCCAGTATTGACTAAGCGTGCTGTTCCAACCTATTATGAGCAAATCGGATGGGTACTGGTAAATTTGACTTGAGCTTGTAGGCGAGTTTGGGGAAGTTAAGAAGCTGTTGCCCGAAATGAGTTGGTAGCCAGTGTTAGTAAGGGATGCAAAACCAGCCACTGTTAAATTCATATAAATGGTGGTCCAGTTATCCTGTTTTGGGGTGGGAAACATCATTTCTGTTGTAATGTTATCTCCAACTTTAACCTGTGCGGCAAGGGTCGTTCCTGCAAGCACATAGGTTTGGTTTTCGCCGATATAAGCTGGCTTGTTTGTCCAGTCATCGTAAAGCGACGACGATTCAGGGAAACAAGCTATCTCTGGAAAGGCAGTGTAGTTATTTGTTAAGTCTTTAGCTGGTTCATCAAATCTATAGAGGACGTCCACGTTTTTAACGCCGTTAATGCTTAAAATGTTATTTTGTGTCTGGTTAACTTCAGTTAAATTTAGGTTTATGTTAAACTGCAAGTCAGGGTTAATATTTTTGAGCTGCTGGGTAAGCGACTGTTGAGCAGCCAAATTGGCTTTGACGTCTATGCATGCAAAGAATGTGGCGGCTAATGCTATGCCGATTAAGAGTGCAGTGAAGAGTTTCCAGTTGCGGAAAACCCGTTTAATCGGATACATGAACGGCATAGGTATCGATTCAACTTTGTTTTGAACTATTATTAAATCTACTCATTAGAACACATAACATGCTATGCCTTAATAGCTTGAAATAGGGGCCTTCAAAGAAAATCGGTGCTAAAAAGAATTAAATTATAGTCCCCTTCTGTATTAATGCATGAATTCTTCTATAGGCTTCTTGAAAGAGGAAAACATGAGTCTATTCACCGATTTTTACGAGTTAACCATGTGCGCAAGCTACTTTGATAACAAAAACTTTGAGCCTGCCACTTTCGACCTTTTCATTAGGCGTTTGCCCGAAAATCGCTCCTACTTCTTATTCACAGGATTAGAACAAGCCCTGCAGTACCTGCAAAGAATCAAATTCACCGAAGAGCATCTTGCTTACCTAAAAAAACAGGGGTTTAAAGAGGATTTTCTTGATTATTTTCGCGGTTTCAAGTTTACAGGTGATGTTTGGGCTGTTCCAGAGGGTACTGTAGCTTTTCCAAATGAACCCTTAATTCGCGTTACAGCCCCGATAATTGAGGCTCAGCTAGTTGAGACTTTTCTGCTTAACAGCGTCAACCTGCAAACCATGATTGCAACAAAAGCGTCTCGGGTAGTTCACGCTGCCAAGGGGAAATCGGTTATTGAGTTTGGCTTGCGTAGAGAACCCGGGATAGACGCTGGAATGAAGGTGGCACGAAGCAGCTACATAGCTGGTTGCCAAGGCACCAGTAACGTTTTAGCAGGACAAGCCTATGGCATTCCGGTTTTCGGAACCATGGCGCACTCGTTTATCATGTCTTACCCTAAAGAGATTGATGCGTTTCGAGCTTTCGCCAAAACTTTCCCAAACAAGTCCACGCTTCTCATTGACACTTACAATGAGATTTCAGGCGCTGAAAAAGCCGCTGTTGTTGCTAAAGAGCTTGAGGCTAAGGGTTTTAGGCTTGGTGGTGTCCGCTTGGACAGTGGCGATTTGGCGCAAACCAGCAAAAAAGTAAGAAAAATCCTTGACGGCCAAGGCTTGGATTATGTGAAGATTTTTGCCAGCGGTGACTTGGATGAATTCAAGATAGAAGAGCTACTGGGCAAAGGCGCTAAAATAGACTCGTTTGGCGTCGGAACTAAAATGGGCACCTCAGCGGATAGGCCGTATTTGGATGTGATTTACAAACTCTGCGAAACCATGATGGCTGACGGCAGCTTCTCGCCTATAATGAAGTTAAGCAAAGACAAAATCACTTTGCCAGGTCGCAAACAAGTTTACCGCTTCAGAGACGCTGTAGGGAATTTTGAAAAAGACATCATTGCCTTGTCTGATGAGAAGGTGCAGGGCGAGCCATTGCTTGTTAAAGTTATGGAGAAGGGCAAATTAATCTACAAGCTTCCTCCGCTAAGTATCATCAGGGCAACCGCCGAAGAAAATCTGGCTAAACTTCCAGAGGAGTATAAAGCGTTGACGGGCGCGCCCGTTTATCCAGTTGAGTTAAGCAGAAACTTGCTGAACCTGGTTAAAACCTTAAAGCGCCAGTTAACCTTGACCGAGATTAACCATTAAGTTTCTGAGCGCAGGATTAAGCTTTCTTATTCTTCTTTTTGGTTCTCTTGTTATGTTCGCCGCAGTAACTGTTTCCGCCATGTCAGCATTGCGGTGTAACTTTATCGTATTCCTTCAAGTACTCGCACTTGTAAAAAACAGCGTTAATTCTGTCTTTGAGGTCTTTATATTGTGCTTTTGCTCTCTCGAAATAAACGCCTCATGCCATTATGAATTCAATGTGTATATTAGGTTAATCCTTTATTTCGTGTAGAATATGGCAAACCTTAATAGTCGTTTCAGAAAAGGATAATTGCTATTCAAAAAAGGAAGAACATAAATATGCAAAATCGCCCAGCCATAGTTGCTGTTGGCAGAACCAAGTTTGGGGAACATTACGGCAAAGAACCAGAAAAACTAATTGAAGAAGCTTGGCTTGCTGCTTCAAACGAATGCAACATAGAGCGCAAGGACCTAGAAGCCTGTTACATGTCAGATTGTTTTCTGCCAATCACAAACAAACTAGGCTTAGAAGAAGGCTTTCTCTCAGAACTCACAGAACTTCATGTGCCTATGGAGGTAACCCGCTCTTTCAGCGCTGCATTGTTAACCGCTTGCCACGCAATTCAAGCTGGAGTTTACAACACGGTTCTTGTCGGCGGCATAGAAAAAATGACTGACCGCTGGGACAAAATACGCGATGATCTCATGCTTTTGGAAGACCCATGGAGTTATTATGCAGGCGGCACTCCGGAAGCAAATCATGAGCTTATGCTTAGAGCGTACATAAAAAAGCACAATATATCTGGAGAAAACCTTGACAAACTAAACCTGGCTCTAGCTCAGGTGTCAGTTAAAAACCATGCGAACGCGACCAAAAACAAGTATGCGCAGTTCCAAAGAAAAATCACTGTTGACCAAGTCTTGAACGCGAGGAAAGAAGCGCATAAATCTTTGGGGCTGTACGATTTTGCCCCAATTTCTGACGGCGCATCAGCCTTGATTCTTACAAGCGAGACAGTTGCCAAAAAGTTGAATCCTAATCCAGTTTACGTTTTAGGCTGCACGTCAGCTACTGATTACCTGAATTATTCAGCAAGAGAAGACCTGTCCCATTTTGTGGCTGCTGAAATAGCCATGAAGAATGCTTCTCGTATGGCTAAAACAGATTTGCTTGACATGCAGGTTATCGAAGTTAATGACCAGTCAACCGTGATGGAGCTTGTTTCCCTTGAAGATTTAGGCTTTTGCGAAAAAGGGACCGCTTGGAGAAGCATATATGAAAGCTGCCAAAACAACAAAAACTTTTACGAAATAAACGGCAGGCAACTTTTCGTTAACACGGACGGGGGGTTAAAGGCGGATGGAAACCCGTTAGGCGCTACTGGCGGGGCACAGATTTTTGAGATTTACCGGCAGTTGAAAGGTGAGGCTGGCGAACGTCAAGTTAACATTGGTAATGGTTCACCTAAGCGTGGTTGTGTGCTAGAGTTTGAGGGCTTTGGAACTAAAGCTTACGTTACTATTTTAGGAGAGAGGAAAGATTGAGCAGTGAACCGATCGAGCGACGGGTTTCTTATTTAGGTGACAGGTTACGAGCAAGCCGCTGTCAAAGTTGCGGCAAAGAATATTTTGAAGTGAGAGATTACTGCAGCAACTGCGGCAGAAAAAGCTATCGAAAAATGGATAATATAGACTTGTTTTATGATAAAGGCAAACTTGAATTATGCACCTTCATTAATGAACCAACTAACAAGTTCACGAAACTCTCCAGCTTCGTTTACGGAATTGTTTCTTTTCATAACGGTAAAATTCGTGTTCCAGGAAGGCTAACTGACCAGCTGATAGCTGATGGTGACGATGTTGATTTTTCAAGCCTTGAAGGAAGAGAAGTGGTTCCGCGTTTTAGAAGGCGCTATTCAGTCGACAAAAGCGATTTGATTCCCACAATCTCTTTAGCTTTCACGTTAGCCGACGAGTACTATCCGCACCAAGAGTACAGCGTGCTTGCGTCAAGTAAAGAATACGACATCCCCGGCGTAGTAGGTTACGGCGTTTACACTTCAAGATTTCGAATAAAAGAAAGCGGACTCGAACGCGCAGTTCCCTTTATCGATGAAGACTCAGCAACAGCCGCTGTAGAGGCTGGAAAACTAGCCCTGATTCATTCAGGTGTTGACAGCAAACTGGTTGGCAAAGTTTATGTTGGCTCAGAATCCAACCCTTATGCAGTTAAGCCTATCGCTTCAAAGGTTGCTCAAGTTCTCAAGCTTGGCGAAGAAGACGGCGACATTCAAGGCGTTGACGCAGTGGATACGGAGTTTGCTTGCAAAGCGGCAGCAAGCATGTTTAAAGACGCAGCAGCGCTCGTAAGCTACCCACGTTCAGGCATAAAATACGCTATGGTTATTGGTGCCGATAACGCTCAAGCAGCACCCAGAGGCTGCGCCGGCGGCGAACTGGACGCGTTTGTTGGATACGGCGGTGCCGCGTTTATTTTCGGAAAACATGATGTTATCGCTGAAGTTGAAGGTTGGTACTCATGTACGTCTGATACACCCGATTTTTGGCGCAGAGACGGTGAACCTTACCCGATGCATGGCGGGCGATTCACGGGTGACCCAGCTTACTTCAAGCATGTCCGCAAATCAACATGTAAACTTATGGAACGTTTGAACCTGAAGGCGAGTGATTTGAACTATTTTGTGGCGCATCAGCCCAATCCCACCTTCCCAGTCAGAATCGCAAAGGAGCTTGGTTTTAGAGAAGAGCAGTATTTGCCTTCACTTCAAATCAACAAGTTCGGCAACACCTATTCTGGTTGCTCGCCCTTGGGTTTAGCTGCAGTATTAGACATTGCAAAGCCTGAAGAGCGCATCTTAGTTGCAAGTTACGGTTCAGGCGCCGGAAGCGACGCGTATTTGCTTAGAACCACCAGCCAACTTTTAGATAAGCGAAACCGTCAAAAAGTTAATGTTAAATTCCAAGCTGAAAACCCGTTTATAGAGTATGTGGATTATACGACTTATCGCCGACTTAAACTTGGAATGTAACGAATACATACTTTAATAAATCACGTGTGAATCTCAAGTACCGACGGAGCCTGCAGATGATTCTAGACGACATTGCAAAAGTTGTTTATGCGCCAGTGAAAGCGTTCAAGAAAATAATTGAGAACCCAAAATATTTGGGCGCAATATTAATTCTGGTTATTTTCATAGGCGTGCAAATAGGCTACGAGTATGTGCAGTTTTCGAAAACATACACTGAGAACACGTCGCCCACCGTTGACAATTTACAAACGTTTATCAACTCAACTTCTTGGCAAAGCATCTCAAAGGTCGCCATAAGCAACAATTACAACGACTTCTTTAATTACAGCGTTTACATAGCAGCGCTTGGCACCAACTATGGTATATTTGGAAACAGCAGTCTAGAAATGGATGCTGCAAACACAAACAATATAACGGCAGCTTTAAGCGGCGTTTTCGATGTAAACTGCCTCGCCCCCTCAGGTTTCCAGAATCTTTCAATGACCATAAAACAGGCAACGCCCGCGGTAGCGCCTCAAAGTGCAACTTTAACGTTGTACTCAGGTACCGACTCAAACTCTTACCAATACAGCTTAACTTCTGCCTTATCTAACACGGCAGATATTGGTGTTTGGAACAATTTAACCATCTCCGTTGGGCAAAATGCTCAAGGGTGGACAAGCAGCGGTTCACCTTCATGGGGCAACGTGACAGCTCTACAATTAAGCCTCAACTACCCTTCCAATTCTAACATAACTGTTCGGATCGGCGCCTTATTCTTCCGAGGGCAATATGAAACGCCTATCCAATACAATAACACGGGGCTGATTCTGCAGTTTTTGCAGGCGTACTCTCTGCAGTTCATTTTAGGTTGGCTTCTAATAACAGGATTGATGTACCTGTTTTTTAAAGGATTAAAAAGCAGTGTACTTTGGAAACCTATGTTTATCGCTGTGAGTTTCGGCATGTTCGTTTTGGTTATTCGAGCATTAGTAAATCTTGTTGCAGCAGCTACTTTGCCCACGCTTTACTATCCCTTTGACATATCGCTGGGTGTGCGTTTTGACGCTTATGGAGCAATATTTTACCCTCCAGGGTCAGTAGGCACCTTGTCAGCGCAGTCTCAAGCTATTTTCAACAGCATTAACTCTGCGACTGCCAACTTCAGATTTGTAACTTCAGCAATGTTCGTCGTCGGATACATTTGGTTAGGCGCCCTGTGCACGATAATCGTGGGGACACTCAAACCAGAGTTTTCAATGATGAAAAGGGTACTTATTTCTGCTGTCAGCATTGCAGTCACGATCCTGCTCTTGCTTTTGCTGGTAGGCATCGTCTAAACCACTAATCTAAAACATCTAAACCTCACCTTTCCCGATTTTTTGCTTTCCAATCTTATCCTGGCGCAGTTAGGCAAGATTTATATGATTGAAGTTCACTTTTGCAAGTGAAAACCCTCAGCAGGGAATTTACAGTTTGGGTGACTTAATGTGACGGCAATTAAAGATTTACAGAACGGAATGAAACGGGTTAGCGTTGAAGCGAAAGTTGTAGAAAAAGGCGACCCCAGAGAAGTCAAATCACGGTTCAAAGATGAAACATACAGAATTGTTGACGCAGTTGTTGCAGACGAAAGCGGCAGTGTAAAGCTGACGTTGTGGAATGAGCAGATTGACCAAGTGAACGTTGGCGATAACATTAAAATCGAAAACGGATACGTTACCAGCTTCAAAAGCGAAATTCAACTCAACGTCGGGAAATTCGGAAAATTAACCGTCGGGTAAACGTTAAATTAAGCATACATCTTTTTCTTTTCTATAAGTTTTTTTTGTGTTTTCAAATGTTTGAAAACCACTAAGCTGTTTTGAAAGTAAAAACTGTTTTTCATTAGTCAAGAATTCTTGTGGCAATAAATCTTGACAAAAACTCTCTTAAGAGCTGGCAAGGTATGGCTAGTTGATTGTTATGACAAAGACAAGAGCTATCTTGAGCGTATTCTTGACAGCCCTTATGATCAGCGGATTAGCTTTTGTCGGCAGTGTGCATTTTGGCACGGCTCAAAGTGGAGCGCCAACCTCAACTCCTACACCAACTTCTCCAATTGCCTATTGGAAACTAGATGAGGCCTCAGGCAACATCGCTTATGATAGTTCGGGCAACAACAATGACGGCACTATTAATGGGGCTACTTGGGTGACGGACGTTAATGGAAGCGGATGTTCATTAAATTTTAATGGCGTAGATAATTCTGTAAGTATCCCTTTCAAATTATCTTCAAGTCCTTCTTCGCTTACAGTGTCTGCATGGATTAATTCAAACTTTTCAAGCAGCACGGGAACCATATTATATAATGGTCAAGGTGGAGAGTTTTCATTGTTTTCGGGTAACGCGAGTGGGATGCCGCCAAATGATATTGCAGGATTTAACGTAAAATTGACCGACGGAAACTGGTATCTTGTTTTCTCAAGTGCGTTGGCACCAAACACTTGGTATAATATCGTTGGCACCTGGGTTGAGGGTAGTTCTTTAAAAATATATATTGATGGAACGCTATCAGGTCAAAATACAGCTATTCCTGATTTGCCTCTTAGGGATGCTGGAGCTGGCTTCCCTTCATTCATAGGCACATATTTGAACTCAATGTTTTTCTTCAATGGAGACATAGCTGATGTTAAGATTTACGATTATGCCCAGACTCCTTCCCAAATAGCTCAGGACATTGCATCAGTGAATAACACTGCATCCTCGCCCACTCCAACTTCATCGACCACAAACACTTGGACAAATCTGATGCCTTCCGTTTCTCCGCCTGCACGGGCAAACCAAATGATGTGTTATGACTCTACTGATAATGTGCTTGTTATGTTTGGCGGGTGGGATGGAGCTTATTTAGGTGACACATGGATATACAGTTTCCAAAATAACATGTGGATTAACAAATCACCTCAAGGAAGTCCATCTCCGAGAGAGCGTAGCGGAATGGTCTATGATTCAAAGGACGACTTAGTCATTTTGTTTGGAGGATATAACGGACAAAACTTCCTCGATGAAACATGGACTTACAACGTCAAAACAAACACGTGGACACAAATGTTTCCCGCGGTTTCTCCCCCAAACAACAGCCAGATATATGCCAACGGGTCTATGATTAATTTAGGAATGGCATACGACTCCAAAGACAATGTGGTAATAGTATTTAGTGACGAGGGAAACACTTGGGCTTACAACCTAGCCGCAAACATTTGGGTGAATATGAAGCCGTCTGTTTCTCCAGCTCCCCGTGCTCTTTCTACTAATGGGCAGCAAATGGTTTATGATGAAAGTAACAACGATATTTTGCTTTTTGGAGGAAGCCCAATTTGGTATTCTACAGCGTTAAATGATACATGGGCTTACAATTATGAAGCGAACACTTGGACAAACCTGAATCCAAGTATTGCTCCCTCAGCAAGGGAGGACTCTCAAATGGTTTATGACAGCGTTGATAACGTAATTGCGCTTTATGGCGGAGGTTCAGGCGACCAATCCCAACTTTTCGACGACACATGGGTTTTCAACATGACATCCAACAAATGGACAGATGTCACACCAGCGCAATCTCCTCCTGTAAGGTATGCCTCAGCCATGGCTTATAATCCCACAAACAATGAGGCAGTGCTCTTTGGAGGATTTAACAACCAACAGGAAATCTGGTATGGGGATACTTGGGCATTCACATTTGCTCCGAACTCTACTCCCGTGCCGAGTCCAACGCCTCCTCCAACCCCAACGCTTCCAACGCCCAGTCTTGCTGTTTCTTGTCAAAGTTCAACTTCTTACTCAAACTTTAGAGTCGACATATCTGGAAGCTTAACCGTTGATGGGGCAGGAATATCAGGTGTTCCAGTTTTGCTTTCGTACAGCGTTAATGAAGGCAACTCATGGATTGGCCTTACCACCGTAGGTACTGATAGTAACGGAAACTTTGATGTGGTTTGGTTTCCATCTGCATCAGGGATCTATCTTCTGAATGCTCAGTGGGCTGGGAACTCAACATTTTCCGACACTAATACAACAATTAATTTTGCAATTGTGCCTTGTCAGGGTCAGAGTGTTTTTTCATTATCTTCAAACTCAACCATCTCCGCGTTTGCTTTCAATTCTACAAGCGAAGAACTAAGCTTTATTGTCAGTGGAGCCTCGGGCACACATGGATACGTTGATTTATACATTCCTAAATCGCTAATGAGTGATGTTTCAGCTCTCAAGGTTTATCTTGATGATAAACAATTGAATTGCTCCATTGAATCGCAAGGAGATTCTTGGCTCCTTTCTTTCAATTATCATCTATGCACTCATCAAGTGGTCGTAGACTTCGGCACACCACGCACCACTGCAGCATCAACCTTGTTTAGCCAAAGCCAAATAGGAGACTTAGTTATTGGAGTCGCCGTCGTTGCAATGGTAATTGTTGCAGTGGCAATTGGAGCATTCTTGTTAGGAAAGAGAGCGGGGCGGAAATAGCCGTCTTGTAACGATTTCTTATTTAATATCAACTGAAAAGATTTCAGGCTTAAATCACTATTTTTCTGGAAAATCCTTATTAAATCAATTCTTCTTTGGGTCATTTCTCGTTACTTGTGGAGAAGCAGCATGAAGTTTGAGCTTATTGCGCCATTTAAAATCTCGCCTGGGCAGGACGCAGCCGTTAACCAGTTAGTGAGCAACTTTTCCAAAAAAGACAAGCAAACCCTTCTGGGCATCACTGGAAGCGGAAAAACTTTTGTGATGGCTAACGTAATTAACAGGCTGCAAAAGCCAACACTTATCCTTGCGCATAACAAGATCTTGGCTGCTCAGCTCTACGGTGAACTCAAAGAGCTTTTCCCGCACAACCGCGTGGAATACTTCATTTCTTTTTACGATTACTATCAGCCCGAATCGTACTTGCCAGCGCAGGACATGTACATTGAGAAGGACTCGACGGTTAATGAGCAAATAGAAAAAATGCGTATGCACGCCGTATCCAGCATTGTTAGCCGAAACGACACCATAATTGTTGCGAGCATAAGCTGCATCTACAGCCTTGGAAACCCAGCTGACTTCAAAAGCATGGCGGTTGAATTGGAGGTTGGAAAGCAAGCTACAAGGCAGCAACTCATCCATGCGCTTGTCGATATGCAGTATGAGCGTAACGACATGGTGCTTGAGCCAGGCAAGTTCCGCGTGCGAGGCGACGTGCTTGATGTTGTGCCATCTTATGAGAATGATGTGATTCGGATAGAGTTTGCAGGCAACGAAATTTGTAAAATCAAAGAAGTTCACCTATTAACGGGAGACGTCAAAGGAAACCTTGATAAGCTCACGCTTTACCCTGCACGCCAATATGTCGTGCCCGAAGAGAAACACGCACTCGCCCTTGAAGCAATTAAACAAGAATTAGAAGAGAGACTGCCTAAACTCCCCCCGCTTGAGGCTCAACGACTCAAACAGCGAACAAACTACGATTTGGAAATGATACGGGAAGTCGGGTTCTGTGCAGGTATGGAAAACTACAGCCGACACTTTGACGGACGCAACGCTGGAGAACCACCCTTCACCCTGATAGATTATTTCCCCAAAGATTATCTTCTAATTATTGACGAGAGCCACCAAACCATTCCTCAATCACGCGCAATGTACAACGGCGACTACGCGAGAAAACAGAACCTCGTCGACTTCGGCTTCAGACTTCCCAGCGCACTAGACAACAGGCCGCTAAAGTTTCAAGAGTTCGAGGGGAAAATGGGCAAAACTCTCTTCGTCTCCGCAACACCAGCCGAATATGAACTGGAAAAAAGCGGTCCACCAGTTGAATTAATCACTCGCCCAACGGGTCTTTTGGACCCTGAGGTTGAAATTCATCCGATAGCTAGGCAGATGCAGCATCTAATGTCGGAGGCAAAGAAAACTATCGAGCGAGGCGACCGCATCTTAATCACGACGTTAACAAAGCGAATGGCTGAAGACCTCGCGGATTACCTTGTTAAGGAAGGCTTCCGCGTCAGGTACATGCACTCTGAAATCGAAAGCTTAGACCGCATAGAGCTCGTGCGGCAACTGCGTGTCGGCGAATTCGATATCCTAGTAGGAATCAACCTGCTACGTGAAGGCTTAGATATTCCTGAGGTTGCAACAATTTTCATTTTGGACGCTGACAAGGAAGGTTTTCTGAGAGATGAGCGAAGCCTTATTCAAACCATTGGGCGAGCAGCAAGAAACGTCAACGGCAGAGTAGTACTCTACGCTGACGTGGAAACAGCCTCAATTAAGCGGGCTATGGAAATCACCAAGCGCAGACGCGCCTTCCAGAAACGCTTCAACCAAATCCACCATATCACGCCGTCAACTATAGTGAAGGGTGTTTCTCTGAAAGAGGGCACAATTAAAGGCACAAAACACTTGGCGAAATCAGACATTAAGCGCCAGGTGATTGAGCTTGACGCGCAAATGAGGGAAGCTGCGGAGAAACTTGATTTTGAGCGGGCTATTGAACTCAGGGATGCGATTGCAGAATTGAATAGAGCACTGTCTAAGAAGCTGGAGAACGAACTTCAAACCTGAAAAATATGTGTTTAGGGCAAAAAGGTTGAAATCTTTCGTAATTAAATTGGTTACAATTTACAGAAGTGGAGAAGAGCAAGGTTTACGTTATGAGAGATACTATTTCAATTAAGGGTGCAAGGGAGCATAACCTCAAAAACATAGATGTGGATTTGCCGAGAAACAAGTTTATAGTGATTACTGGGCTCTCAGGGTCAGGGAAATCCACTCTTGCCTTTGATACCCTCTACGCGGAAGGCCAAAGAAGATACGTGGAGAGCCTCTCCGCTTACGCCAGGCAGTTCCTAGGCTTAATGGATAAACCTGACGTTGACTCAATCGACGGGTTATCCCCAGCCATCTCCATAGAGCAGAAAAGCACCAGCAAAAACCCCCGCTCAACCGTTGGTACAGTTACCGAAATATACGATTACCTCAGGTTACTCTTCGCGCGTATTGGCGTGCATCATTGTCCTAAATGCGGCAGCTCAATTCACCCTCAGAGCCCCGAGAACATAACAAGCCTAATTATGGCTGAGAAAGAAAAAACGCTCACTTTCCTGGCTCCGATAATTCGGGGCATAAAAGGAAACCATGAACAAGTTTTTGATGACCTCAAGAAACAAGGGTACACAAAAATCCGTGCGGACCAAAAAATTTACGATTCAGACCAAATCAAAGAAGAAGTTAAGCTTGTGCGGTACGAGAAGCACTGGATTGAAGCCGTCATAGACACAGTAAAAATCGTTGATGAGGAACGCAGCCGAATTTCTGAAGCTGTGGAGCAGGCGCTTCAAGTCGGCAAAGGAACCATGATTGTCATCGACGCCCAAAAAGCTGATGTGGAAAAG
This sequence comes from Candidatus Bathyarchaeota archaeon, assembly GCA_963767735.1. GTDB lineage: Archaea > Thermoproteota > Bathyarchaeia > Bathyarchaeales > Bathycorpusculaceae > Bathycorpusculum. The sequence continues at coordinate 62,095 of CAVYES010000010.1, forward strand.
AAGAAGGAGCTTGAGCGCTTCCAAGATGAGACAATGTTTAGCACTTTTGGAGCATGCCCTAACCATCCTGAAATCGTGTTTGAAAGCCTTGAGCCCCGCATGTTCTCTTTTAACTCGCCATTTGGCGCCTGCCCAACCTGCCATGGCCTTGGCGAAATCACAGAAATCTCTGAAGACAAAGTTATTCCAGACAAAAACCTCTCCATTATGGATGGAGCATTAGCTGTTTACGGAAGCATGGACCTTGGCTGGCGGGCGCAGCAGATTGCAATCGTAGGCAAGAAATACGGCTTCGACATTTTCACCCCGATAAAGGATTTCACTGAACAGCAACTGCACGTACTCCTGTACGGCGACAGAGAACCTATAAACGGGCAATGGTCTAATGGGGCAAACATGTGGATGCGTGACGGCTGGGAAGGCGTAATCCCCCAGACCAATAGGCTTTACCGCCAAACCGAAAGTGCTTGGCGAAAGGAAGACATAGAAAAATTCATGACATCCACACCGTGCAACGCGTGCAAAGGCAAAAAACTTCAGCCTGTAGTGCTTGCCGTAAAAATCTTGGATAAAAGCATAATTGACACGACGGATCTTTCAATTGAAGAAGCAGTTGAGTTCTTTGGCAACCTATCCTCGCAGCTTAACGAGAAAGAATTAGCCATTGCCAAACAGGTGCTAAAGGAAGTCAACGAGCGTTTGGGATTTCTTAAAAATGTTGGTTTAGGCTATCTTTCGCTTTCTCGTGCAGCAAAAACACTCTCCGGCGGCGAAGCCCAAAGAATTCGGTTAGCTACACAAATCGGAAGCAACCTGATGGGTGTGCTCTATATTCTTGATGAACCCAGCATTGGCCTGCATCAGCGGGATAACGCGAAGCTCATAAGCACCCTGCATCGCCTGCGCGATTTAGGAAACACACTCATCGTTGTAGAACACGATGAAGAAACTATACGGAACGCTGACTATATCGTGGACATGGGACCAGGAGCGGGAGTGCACGGGGGACACGTTGTCGCAGAAGGCTCACCAGAAGAAATCATGATGAATAAGCGCAGCCTCACAGGCAAATACCTATCTGGCGAATTAAAAATTGAAGTACCAGAAACGAGGCGCAAACCCGTCGGCTGCCTCACCGTTAAAGGAGCACAAGAAAACAACCTCAAAAACCTCACCTTGCAACTGCCGCTGGGAGTACTGTGTGGAGTTACAGGCGTCTCCGGTTCAGGCAAGAGTACGCTGATGAATTTAACCGCTATCCCTGTTTTGCGGCAAATGTTCGGCGAACAAGTAGACAAAATAGGCAAACACGAATCCATCGAGGTTCCGCCATTCGTTAGAAACGTAATAGTTATCGACCAGGACCCAATCGGCAGAACCCCAAGAAGCAACCCCGCAACCTACACCAAGCTTTTTGATGAGATTAGGCGCATTTTTGCTTCAACTAAAGAGGCAAAGGCACGCGGCTACAAGGAAGGAAGATTCAGCTTTAACGTGAAAGGCGGCAGATGTGAAACATGCCAAGGCGACGGTGTTTTGCGTATAGAAATGAATTTTCTGCCCGACGTTTACGTGCAATGCAGCGACTGCAAAGGCAAACGATACAACAAAGAAACCCTAAGCATACTCTTCAAAGGCAAAAACATCGCTGAAGTATTAGATATGACTGTGGAGGAAGCTGCAAAATTCTTTGAGAATACACCGAGAATCTCACGCAAACTAACCACACTGCTAGACGTTGGATTGGGCTACATTAAACTCGGTCAAAGCTCAACCACACTATCAGGCGGAGAAAGCCAACGCATCAAAATCACCCGCGAATTGAGCAAGCACAAGTCTGGGCATGTAGTTTACATGCTGGACGAACCAACCACGGGGCTGCATTTTGATGATACTAAACGGTTGATTAAAGTGTTAAATCGCCTCGTTGACAATGGCAACACCGTTTTCATCATCGAACACAACTTAGACGTTATCAAAAGCTGCGATTACCTCATTGATTTGGGTCCTGAAGGCGGAGCTGCGGGCGGCGAACTGCTGGCACAAGGAACACCCGAAGAAGTTGCACAAAACGATGCTTCGTACACTGGTATGTTTTTGAAGAAAATACTTAACCGTCCCCGCGAAGAAATTGTTGTGGCAGTGAAACAGCCTGCATGATCCAAATAACATGCCCCACAGACTTCAAAAGCCAAGATATGCCAACTAACCCCGGAGTTTACCTCTTCAAAAACGAGCAAGACGAAATCCTGTACATCGGCAAAGCCAAAAGCCTCCGCTCCCGCGTTAAAAGTTACTTTTCAACTACCGATCAACCTGCGAAAACACGGCAGCTAGTTTCCAGAATCCGAAACATCGACTGGATCATCGTCAACAACGAAGTTGAAGCTTTACTTTTAGAGAACAAACTGGTTAAGCAGCACACGCCCAAATACAACATTGACCTAAAAGACGCAAAAACCTTCGCTTACATCTCACTCACAAGAGAACCTTACCCGAGGATATTGACCAGCCGCAAAGTGTCACGCAAACTAGAATCCTTTGGCCCATACACTGAAGGCTTCATACGACAGGACCTCCAGCGCCTGGTAACTCGTGTATTCAAGCTACGCACATGCAAAACAATGCATAAACGCGCATGCCTAAACCACCACATCCACATTTGCACTGCACCCTGCATCGAAAAAGTCACCGCTGAACAGTACGCCGACCAAGTTAAGAAAGCCCGCTCTTTTCTAAACGGTAATTACCAGGAAACAATCGAGGAGCTAAGTTCCCAAATGCAAACCGCCTCGGAACAGCGCCAATATGAAACTGCACTTGACATCCGCAACCAAATCGCCTCCATCCGCCTTTTGACGCAGCATCAGATTGTTGATCATGAAAGGCGTTTTGACCAAGATATTATGGCGTTTAGGCGGGTTGGCGAGAAAATGCTGGCAGTTCAGATGGGTGTGCGCAAGGGTGTTTTGCGGGGCAAAACTCAGTTCACTGTCGATCTTCAACCTCAGATCGAGCAGGAGTTTCTGAAAGCCTTCTACTCAACCAACCAGATTCCCCGCGAAATATTGCTAAACAAGCCTTGCTGGCAGGAAAATGACGAGAAAAAAGCATTAGAAGAGTTTCTCTCCGCAAAAAGATGTGCCCCTGTTTCGTTGAAGATTCCTAGGCGAGCCGATAAGCTTGCGCTTGTGCAGTTGGCAGAGAAAAACTTAGAATCCACATTGGAAGTTGATAGTGCACTTGTTGATTTACAAGCTGCGCTTAATCTTCCAGTTTTGCCCCGTGTAATCGAGTGCTTTGATGTTTCTAATTTGGGGCAGGAACATGTGGTTTCTGGAATGGTCAGCTTCAAAGACGCCAAGCCTGACAAGAAAAACTACCGCAAATTCAAAATCAAAACTTTCGCTGGGCAAGACGATTTTGCGTCGGTAAACGAGGTTGTTGCTAGACGATATAAGCGTCTGGTAGAAGAAAAAAGCCCGCTTCCCGATTTAGTAATGATAGACGGAGGACTTGGGCAAGTGAGCGCTGCAAAAGCGGCGATGCAAACGCTTGGACTGCAAATTCCGCTTATTGGGTTGGCTAAAGAGCATGAGGAAATTTATTTGCCCGGTGAATCAGTGCCAAGGACCTTTGATAAGAACAGCCGAATGATGCTTTTGCTAAGGAAGGTTCGTGATGCTGCACATGACTTTTCGCTGAGTTACAACCTTAAGAGGCGGCAAATGAAAATTAGAGAAGAATTCAAGAAACAATAAAGTCACACCCTTTTTCAGCGCTCTTCATGCTTTCTAGCTTTTCCCGAAAGGAAAGCAAGTTCTAAAAAATTGGCGGTTTCACAGTTTTGGAATATCGCTTTTATGACTTTGCTACGCAACGTATTTATGCTTCAACTGACGGGGAAGGCTACATGTACGTATGAAATGGAAGTTTGGAGAATTTTTATGATACAGGCATTTATTATGGTTAACGTGGAAACTGGTTCGGAAGAAAACGTGTTAAAACACCTCAAAACCCTTGATAACATCAAGGAAGCCTACGTTTCCTACGGCGTATACGACCTAATCGTAAAGGTTAAAGCAGATAACATGGAAGATTTGAAAGAAGCAGTAACACGTAAAATCAGGTCTATCAATGAAGTAGAATCCACACTAACATTAGTGATGACTGAGGAAGCAACCAATCCAGAGTAATTCAACCATATAAGTGAAAATCACTACCTCATTAAACCTGCAAAACAGGAAAAAACGAAGTTCTTCGGAAGGTAAGGTCTTTCATTTTTAGCTCTTGAAAGCTGCCTCAAAAGTTGAGATGCATAGATGCAAGACTACCCTATAATAATCGGCAATTACGTTATTTAACAACTTGTTAATTATCAATGACGGGAGAAAAGCATGCTGGACATGGTTACGTTGCTTCTGATGTCCGTTGCCGTTGGCTTACTTGGTTCCCTCACCGGCTTAGGCGGTGCCAGCATACTCACCCCTATCCTGGTTCTCATAGGTTTTCCGGTCAAAGAAGCGGTGGCATGCGGCATGGTTGTTATCATCGCTACATCCAGCGGGGCAGCCTCATCTTTTGTCAAAGACAGAATCGCAAACATAAAATTAGCCATGTACCTGGAAATGTTCACCATTATCGGAGCTATCGTTGGAGCAACAATTACCGTAATCATAGCCCCCGTTTTCCTCTACTTCCTATTCGCCGCCTTCCTACTTACCTCATTTATCGGCATACGAGGCTCCTTTAAAGAAACCTACCACATGCCCGTGAAACAAGACAAGTTCTCAAAGTGGCTAGGCCTACATGGAAGCTACTATGACGAATCCAAAAACGAAGTCGTCGAATACAAAGCTACAAATTCGCTTCTAGGTGGCTTAGGCATGTTCGTAGCTGGCATCGCTGCAGGCATGCTGGGCATAGGCGCGGGTGCCTTCAAAGTTATCGTTCACGAAAAAGTGCTGAAAGTGCCTGCAAAAGTGTCAACCGCCACCAGCAGCTTCATCATAGGCATGACCGCACTGGCAGGCGTAAGCGTTTATCTTTTTTCGGGTCTTTTGAACCTTACGTTGATGGCACCTATGGCTGTGGGTACAACCGTCGGCGCAGTAGTTGGCGGTCGAGTTTTATGCAGAATTCGTGATAGAAACCTCAGAATACTGTTCCTTGTGATTGTTACGCTGCTAATTATTCAGATGCTCTACAAAGGGGTGCTCTCGCTATGACTTCCGATGGCTTAGGCAGCGGCGAATCAAAACTTGAAACAGTCATAAGCTACATTCTAATAATAGGAGTCGTCATAAGCGTACTGCTAGAGATCATCGGAATAAGCCTCTTTTACCAAACATACGGTAATGTGCAGATTTCCCAAAGCAAAACCGTGTTTATCAGCGGAATGAACTTTTTCGCTTTCATAATTGATCAGTTCCAACACTTATTCGGGTCGCAGAGCGCTATCATGTTCATGACGCTGGGGCTAATAATACTGATCTTAACCCCGTATATTCGGGCAATTTCATCCGTAATTTACTTTGCATGGGAAAAAAACCGAAAGTATGTTTTGATAACACTTTTCGTTTTCATCGTGCTCACGGCAAGTTTGCTGCTTCACTAAACATTAGCCGTAGGACGGGAAATTAATACCTCATATGACCCATTTCTCTAAGCTGCTTAAATCCGCACGTGGGCGTTTTGTATGTCTCAAACAAGGATTGACGAAAGCTTAAAACTCAAAGTGTCTAGATGTCGTATTATAACTACGGAAGAGAGGATAAACTAAGTTGCAAACATTACGAATTGTTTTAGTTTTAATCACCATTGGATGTATTGTTGGACCTATCGGAACCGTCGCGTTAATTTACCATAATAATTTGAGCCAGATGGTTGTTCCACCTCAACTTAAACAGTTATTGAGCAGCAACAACAACTCCAATAATAATGGAAATAATAACAATAACAATAACGGAAATAACAACAATAATAACAATAATGCTAACCAAAATAACAACAATAACAACCCTAACAATAACAATAACCCAAATAACAACGGAAATACCGGCGGCAATTCAGGAAACGTGAATAACAATAATTCGCCGATATCCAACCCAACAAACAGTTTTGGAGGCTCAGGGCAATTCGACGTTTCCGTTCCAAGCAATGGAGGCCCAGTTTCAGGTGGAATGACGGCAAACGTCGGCTGCTTGGTTTCGCAAAGTGGAAGCAACATTCAAGTGAGTTTAGACTTGACACCTACAGACGTCCCCAACAGTCTTCAATCGACATTTAGTTTTAACAATGATTATGTCTTTAACTTTGATGGGACAACCTCCAGCACAGGTTCTGGTACACAGATTAGTGCAAACGCTCAAGGCAGTCTTAGCTCCGGCAGCACATTTAACTTGAATCTTAGCGGGACAATTGACCAAAACCAGGACACGTTCACATTCTCGATTTCATCGGATCAAAACTCTCAAGTAAGCATCTCTACGCCTCAGCAGATAAGCCTCTCCGTCAGTAACAGCGGCAACAACAATAACAACAGCACCAATAACGGGAACAATAACAACGGCAGTAATGGAAACAACTCAACCAACAACAATAACAATAACTCAGGCGGAGTAAATCCCGTTTACCAGAGCGGACAAATTAACACTGCCCAAAAAACGATAACGTTGACTTTCTCAATAAATAACGGTTTAAGCTCCAGCACGACAATAAACTCAATGAGTGGAACCGTAGAAATAACCGCCGATCAATACACCTTGGGAACCGTCAGCTCCAGCAGTCCCGTCACAATTCCTTCAGGACAAACTAGCACAGTCACAGTTTCAGGCACCTTGACCCAGAGCGGCCTAAATTACTTAAACGCCCACTACAAAAACGTCTCTACATTAGACGTCTCAGTTCTAAATGGCCAAATGACTGAAGACGGCGTAACAAATCAAGGAACACAAACCCAAGATATAGGTAACATAGCAGTGACATGGTGATTATGATGCAAAAAATTAATTTTATAGCCTTAGCAGCTGGAATTTCAAGTTTGCTTTTGATTGCTATCTCGTACTTTGTCCCATGGTGGCAATTCAAAGCGGGCAGCCCAGCGAACTTTCAAATTAATTTCTCACCGGTTAATGTCAATTTTACCCATTCTGGAGCTTCAATCGCCATACCCCTAGTTTTAGCGTTGAATATAGCATGCCTACTGACACTTTTGGCAGGCGGCATCACACTTACCATCTACGCATTAAAGCCAACAAAATCGTACTCAAAGCAGCTGCTCGGTTTCGGATACACAAAACCAATTTTCGCGCTGGTGGCTTTCATTGCAATACTGATTGCTGCGCCCATCATAATACAAGCTTTCATTGGAGTAAGCGTGCCCATTAACGGTTCAGCTATCATAAGCCCTAAAGGCTCAAGCCAAAGCGCCAGCGCCTCAGCCGTGTTAAACTGGCCCTTCTACTTCGCCATCGTAGTTACTGGACTAAGCATTGCAGGCAGGTTCTATCACCGAAGAATAAATAAACCAACACTTGTAACTCCAACGCCAACAATTGTAACCCCAACGCCTTCTCCACAATAACTAGACGGAACTACGCAACCAAGCAAAAATCCTATTAATCTCCTAAAAGAACTGCTGGTTTCAACGGTTCCTGTCCTCTCTAATCATCCTTACTTCTTCTTCAGTTGTAGTTTTTATGGGATTCTTTGCTTGCAAATCCGCTAGTTTTCGGAGCAACTCGTCAGATTTCTTGGTGTTTAGATAAAGCTTCATAGCTTCCCTTAAAGTGTCTGAGAGCTTACCCTATTTCTGAAGCTGGCGCTTTTCTTCGTCGGAGATTCGGATGCAAACCGTTTTAGTCATACATTTTGTAAAACGCATTGTCTGATTTAAGAGTTTTACAATTTTTAGGATTGGCGGGCCCGACGGGAATTGAACCCGCGACCTACGGATTAAGAGTCCGCCGCTCTAGCCTGACTGAGCCACGGGCCCGCATGGCTTGCTTTTGAAAAAGGTTTCACTGGATAATATAGAGCTTACGGTTTGTTGTTGCAGCGTGATGCAATGAAAAACTAATAACATACCAGCCCTTATCTTTTAATGGAGCAGTTTTTATGGCAAACGTTTCAGGCGAAGTTTTCATTCTAAAAACTACAAATAGAACGAAAGGGGTTCCTGCATTGCTCAACAAGTTGGGCTTAGGTGATTATTCGGGGAAGCAGGTGGCTTTGAAAGCTAATTATAACAGTGCCGACCCGTTTCCAGCATCAACCCACCTTGACACTTTAAGAGGCATCGTTGAAAACTTAAAAGGGGCAGGTGCAAGCGGCATAACATTGGCTGAACGCAGCGGCATGGGTGACACCAAGCAGGTTCTCGAGCAAATGGGTGTTTTTAATCTGTCAAAGGAGCTGGGATTTAAGGCTGTTGTCTTAAATGACGTGGGCAAAGAAGACTGGCTTAAAGTTGAACGAGGAGGCACCCATTGGGCAAGAGGGTTCTACCTGGCAAAAGTATTTCATGACGCAGACAAAGTCGTGCAGACCTGCTGCCTGAAAACGCATCGGTTCGGCGGTCACTTTACGCTTTCGCTCAAAAATTCCGTGGGTTTAGTAGCGAAGAAGGTTCCTGGGGGAATATACGATTACATGTGGGAGCTGCATACTTCACCACATCAGAGGCAGATGATAGCGGAAATAAACAGCCACTACAACTTGGACTTTGTTTTGATGGATGGAATAAAAGCGTTCACTACAGGCGGCCCAGACAAGGGCACGTTGGTTGAGCCGAACCTTTTGCTTGCAAGCCGCGACCGGGTAGCCATTGACGCAGTGGGAGTGGCGATTCTAAAAATGTATGGCGCTAAAGGCAAAGTTGGCGAAGCAGACATATTTATGCAAGACCAACTCAAACGGGCGGCAGAGCTGGGGTTCGGAGTGAAGTCAGCCGCTGAAATACAGTTGACGCCTTTGAATGATGAAAGCAAAGTTGAAACAGAGCGAATCGAGCGGGTTCTTAAAGCGCAGGTAGCTATCCATTAAGGCACATAAGTATGTCGGGTTTGTCGCTGGCTATGCCGTCCACGCCTTTCTTAGCGTACACCTCAACTTCGTCTGGAGTGTTTATAGTCCAAACCACCACTTTTAAACCGTTTTCATGGGCTTTCTGGACGTTAGCGGTATGCGTGAATCTGTAAAGAGCAAAAAGATAGTTCGCCTTCAATTCTAGCGCTGCTTTAATTGGGTTCTTGTGCTTAGCATAAATCAACCCTGTCTCTATGTCCTTGTCTGATTCCCTAACTTTCTTTAGCGCCTCTTCAAGGAAAGAAATGATAACAACATTCTTCTCTAAGCCTTTCGCATGCACTATCGAAAGCGTTTGCTCTTCAATGCCAGTTTCCTTAAGCTCGATGAACACTTTCACTTTCTTATCCAAAAAATCCAGCGTTTCATCCAAAGTCGGAATTTTCTCGCCGTCAGCGGAAAAACTTTTGATCTCTTTAAGCGTAAGCTCACTTACCAAGCCTTCGCTGTTGGTTGTCCGCTTAACATCCGCGTCATGAATAACGACGAGTTGGTTATCTTTGGTTTTTCTAACATCCAACTCAACTGCGTCCACACCGATTTCCATTGCCTTCTTAAAACTCGCCAACGTATTCTCAGGCGCATAAGCCCTCGCGCCCCTATGACCAATACGCAACATAATAAATTGATTCCTCAAGAGAGAATAATACTTTTTGCAAGTTTCATTTTTACATATGGCGCTTTAGTCTTTGGTGTCGGGTTGTCCTAAAAACACGTTATTTTTTGTTCGCACACCTACTCTGTTGTCTTCTTAGAATCAGAGGTGGTTCGAGTCGATTTTTCTAATGCCAATGCAACCTTACAAAAGGTCACTGCCACCATTGCTAGGACCACTAAAATGAGCGCTTGGTTGCTGAACTCTGGTACAGTTGGGCTTGAGGATACAGACGTGCCGGAGACATCCGATATAACAGAGACCGTGCCATCGTTAGTGTTGGCTACAAATATCTCGCCTTTGCTGGAGTCATAAGCCACACCATGCGGAAGGCTTCCCACGGTGACGTTTGCAACCACGGTATTACTGCTATCCGATATTACCGAAACGGAGTTGGAACCCGCAATGGCAACGAATATCTCGCCCTTGCCAGAATCATAAGCTATAGCCGAGGGACTGTACCCGACGGGCAAGGTGGCAACCACGGTATCGTTGCTATCCGATATGACAGAGACAGAGTTAGAATCGTAATTGGCAACAAAGATCTCGCCCCTGATGGAATCAGAAACTATAGCTGAGGGAGCTTATCCAACAGAGATGTTTGCAACCACCATATTGCTCCTGTCCGATATCACTGAGACAGAGTTATTCGATGCTACGAAGATCTCGCCCTTGCCAGAATCATAAGCTTCACCACCAAACTGACTGGCGCCAACTGCGATGTTCGCAACTACGGTATCACTGATATCCGATATCACGGATACTGTATTGTCGAATGTATTTGCCACGAAGATTTCTCCTTTACCGGAATCATAAACTATGCCAAACGGACCTTGACCCACGGGAACGTTCTTAACAACGGTGTTAGTGCTGTCCGATATAACAGAAACCATGCCGGAATGCGTGTTCGCTACGAAGATCTCGCCTGTGCCCGAATCGTAAGCTACGCCTTCAGGAATGTTCCCCACGGTAACGTTCGCAACTAATGTATTATTATTAATTGATATAGAAGAGACTGTGTTTGTAGCCAAATTGGTTACGAAGATCTCGTTTCTGCCAGCGTCGAATGTTACAGCTTCGGGAGCGCCTCCTACTGTTATCGTGCCGATTATTCCAACGGCGTGTGCTGCGTTCGATACTGATAGGGCCAGAATTATAGTGAATAGAACTGAGATAGAGAAGATTTTCTTCAGTTTCTTCATAAACTATTTCTCCCGCCTCATCTTATACGCATTTTCAATAATTTCGCATGGTTAATGGCGCTGATTCTGGTTATCTAAGATGATTTTATTTGCTGTTGTGTCAAGTGTTTTTAGCATGCTACCTGATTGGTAGCCTTCCAAATCAACCGTCACATACTTGAATCCTAACTTTTTCAAAGCTTCAGCCACCCTGTCCAAAACATCGACGCTACAAAAGAGCGCTCTTTCGGCTTTTCCCACTTCTATTCTTGCCAGCCCGTTGTGGTCTCTGACTCGGATTTGCTTAACCCCGGTTATCTCCTTTACGGCTTGCTCTGCCTTGTCAATTCTGCTCAGCTTCTCGGCGGTAATTTTCTCGTTAAATGGTATCCTTGAAGCTAAACATGCTAATGCGGGCTTGTCATGAACGCTGAGCCCCATCGTTTTGGCTGATTGGCGAATCTCATCTTTGCTAAACTTGTTAATCATCCAGGGGCTGTAAACGTTTTTTGCTTCTTGGACAGCTTTGAATCCTGGTCTGTGATCGTTTAAATCAGTGAAGTTTGTGCCTTCAAAAACCGCTTTGAACCCGAGTTCCTGCGCGAAGTCAATGAGGGATTGAAGTAGTTCTTTTTTGCAGTAGTAGCAGCGGTTTTCTGGGTTTTTGCTGAAATTCTCGTTGGATAACTCGTTAGTTTCAATCACGTAGAGTTTGATGCCTATGTTCTTGGCTATTTTTTTGGCATCTTTCAGCTCTTCAGACGTGTATGTTGGCGACTTCGCTATGACAGCCACAGCCTTCTCGCCTAAAACCCCACGGCTTACAGCGGCTAATGTTGAGCTGTCTACGCCTCCAGAAAAAGCGATAACCACGCCATCCTTTCCCTTTTCCCTAATGAAAGCTTTGAGTCCTTCAAGTTTACAAGGTAAATCTTCCATGCAAAATCACGCCGTTTGGCTAAAAACTTCTTTTGCCCTCGAAATTACAAGCTCCCAAAGCTCCCTAAGAGGCTTATTAGTTTTTTCCGCCAATCTTTTAAGGTCGTCATATTCGGGTTTTATGCGGATGATTTGTCCATTGCTGTTTTTTGAAACTTTTACTTTTACTGGTTCTTTAACGCCGCCGATCAGCAAATCAACAGAACATGATTCGCGGGCGACTATGTGTCTTTCACACAGGTAAACTCTGACTCCTAACGTGCCTGTTTCATTAATCAGTACGTCTGAGAGGTGTTGGGTGTCTTTTTGGTCAGCGATTACCTTGATAATTTGGCCAGGTCTATTCTTTTTAGTGTGCATCGGGATGATGCTTACGTCTTTAGCTCCTTCAGCAAGAAGCCGATCAACGGTGTGCCCCACAATTTCCCCTGACACATCATCAACATTAGTTTCCAACACGGCAATCTGATCCTTCATCAAGCGGTTTTCCACGGGTTTCCCCACGGTTATTCGAAGAACGTTTGGTATTTCAGAAAACTCTTTGCCGCCTGCACCATAACCGACCTTCACAGGAGCCATCTCAGGATAAAACCTGCTAACTTCGTCCGCTAAATTAACTATTATTGCCGCTCCCGTGGGAGTAGCCAATTCGGACTCAACTGGCCCCCCTTTAATGGGAAACTTTTTTGATTGAAAAATAGCCAGCGCCGCCGGAGATGGACTTGAAACTGTGCCGTGTGAGAACTGGAATAATCCTCCGCCAACGGAGACCGGTGACGCAACGATTTTAGCGTTAAAGAAGCCGAGGTCTTCCATGGCAACTGCGGAACCGATGATTTCAGCGGCTGTATCAACCAAGCCGACCTCATGCAGGTGTGCATCAGCTAAATGGTGCCCGTGAAGTTTCGCTTCTGCTTCAACCAGTGTGTGGATGACGTTTGAAGCGTACTGTTTTGCTTTGGCTGAGAGCTTGAGGTTTTCTGCTGTTTTTTCAACGATTTCGATTAGTTGTTTGCCGTCTTTTCTGGTTTTTCCTTCTGCTGTAACGTCTACTTCGGTGGCTCTGAACTCTTTTCGCATAACATGTTTGATATCAACCACCACGTTCTTGTAGCCGTATTCGGAGTTCTCCAGGCTTTTTATGGCTGAAGTGACCTTGTTTACGTCTGCTCCAAGATCCAGTAATGCGCCAAGAATCATGTCTCCAGAAACGCCGGCGACTTGACAATCAATCATAACTATTATGGAAAATTCAGTCATTCCGTTTCGACCGCTTGCCAATATTAAAAAGCAAAAACGATATATTGCTTGTGGTTCTTGAGGAAGTGACCGAAAGCATGTCCACCTTGAAAGAGATTTTGGAAAAAACCGCTAAAAACGAGTTAACAGTTGAGGAAGCAGAAAAACTGCTGCGGCTTCTCGCTATTGCAGAACTAGAAGGCATAGCAAAAATCGACGCTAATAGAGAACACAGAAAAGGCATACCTGAAATAATTTTAGCCGAAAACAAAACAACAAAAGACACGGTTGAAATAACCCTGCGAATGCTTAGCGAAAACGGCAGAGTAATCGTTAGCCGATGCAGTCCAGAACAAATGCTAGCCCTCAGCCACGCGTTGCCGAACGATGCAACTTGCCAAATTAATGAGAAAGCAAGAATGGTCATCATGAAAAAGAAAAATCATGCCGTTAAAAGCACGGGTGGAAAGATTGGGCTTTTAACCGCGGGCACTTCTGACATTCCAGTGGCTGAAGAGGCAAAAGTTGTTGCTGAAGAAATGGGCTGCCAAGTTTATACGTCGTATGATTTGGGTGTGGCTGGAATTCACAGGATTCTTCAACCCCTAAAAGACTTAGTCATAAAGGACGTGGACGTCATCATTGTGGTTGCAGGCAGGGAAGGCGCCTTGTCTTCGGTGGTTGCTGGCATGGTTAATGTTCCAGTGATTGCTGTTCCAACCTCTAACAGTTACGGGTTTGGCGAAAAAGGAGTAAGCACGCTGATGGCTATGCTTCAGTCATGTTCACTGGGTTTGGCAGTTGTAAACATCGACGCTGGAGTCGCCGCGGGCGCTATGGCCACGTTAATTGCGAATCGCGCCGCCAAATTTAGACGCTAAAAAGCTTCAGTTTTCAATGTAACTTCTATCTGCAGGTCTATTTTGAGATTTCAGTAGAATGCTTATATAGTTTTACGGCTCACTCAAAAGAGGGGCGCATTTAACAATGACTTTTCAGGACAAAATCTTTTTGGATCCGATTGGTCGCGTAAAAACCGACTCAGTCGGCGACGAGGTTAAAGATAAATCCAGAATCTCGCAGATTATCCTTCGCGACGAGTTGGTTGAAGCGTTGGAAGGTGTGGATGGCTTTTCGCATTTGTTTGTGCTTTTTTGGCTCAGCCAAGTTTCCAGTCAACAGCGAAAGATGTTGAAGGTTCATCCTAGAGGCAGAATGGATATGCCTTTGGTTGGAGTTTTCGCTTCCAGAACAAACCTTCGACCAAACCCAATTGGATTAACCTTGGTAGAGCTGCTAAAGGTTGATGGCAAAACTTTGACTGTTCGCGGTCTTGACGCTTTCGACGGCACCCCAATCTTGGATATTAAACCCTTCGATTCATGGGACACCGCGGAAAAAGCCAGAGTCCCAGATTGGTGGCTTAAGTTAAACGAGAAAAAGACTTAAGTTTACATCACATCAGTTCTTTGATACCGTATTTTGCATCAAGCACCCTTAAGAGTTCTGCCCTGAGCGCTTCACCCTTCAACGAGGCGGCTTTAAGGCTCCCGATTTGTTCGGCAAGCTCCAGCTCTTTGCAGGCTTGTTTTAGCCAGTTTTCAAAGTCGCCCCGGTAGAGGTGAAATTCAAGCGAAGCTGCGCTGACATGCTGAATAGCCTTGTAAAACTCCTGCAGCGTCTTAGCAGTAAAGTCCGCGGGCTGATCTACGCCAAAGTAAAAGTGAAAACTCATTTCTTCTCGTACAGCAACGAACGCTTTTAAGGCTGCTTTTCCTTTTTCAGTGACGCCATATCCTCGTTCGCTTCTTAGCAGGAAACCCTCTTTTGCCAGCTCTTGAATTTGCTGTATAGTTTCATTCGGGGTCAAATTCACAGCTTTAGCAAACATGTTAAGGTCCATGCGGCTTGTAGCTTCAATCATAGTTCTTAAAACTTTAATTTGTTCCTCTTTCAAACGGCTCCCTCACCCTCTATTATTGTTAAAACGGTAATTTAAATGTCTCAAGCATCCGCTGCTGTCAAGCGTAAGAGTCTTATGCTTTGTTACTGAATTAATGTTTTGGATGATGAGCACTAGAGTCACAGAGCTTGCGCAGTGATAATGACTCGACGGGCGAACTGACACTTTCAAGCGGAAAACTTATCAGTAGAGCAGTTGTGGAAAAGTAAGTTGAATGCAATCTGCAGGCGCGCGCACGTGAATCGAGGTGAACATGAAAAATGGTTGAAATGAAAGTCGATACTTCAGATCTTAAAGGTGACCAAGCTAAATTAGTCGATAAGCTAGTGGAGTTCCTGAAGGAGAAAACAGGCGGAGAAGTAGCAGCAGAGTCAAAAATGTTAACGGTGAAAGGCGAAGGCGAAGGATTAAGCAAAAAATACATACGCATAACATTGAAAAAGTTTCTACACAAACACGAACTCACAGAGGACTTCAGGGTAACAGGCAACGTTGAGAACACGCTCAAAATCAAAGACAGAGGACTTGAAGAAGAAGATTAACGAGGCTACTGCTCAAGATACCAATATGCTTTCTTTACATAACTCAAAAACAACTTTTTTGACCAAGAAATCAAAATTTTTTTCATAATATTTTTCGCCTTAAGAAGCTTTGCTGCAAAATAAGCCTTAAAGATATGTGACTGTATTGTTCAGGCTACATTTGCCACACCCTTTACTGTTCTCTTAAAACTATTCTTAGAAACTTAAAAAAAAAGCAAGTAGTTCAATTATACTTGGGCTTCCGGAAGATTAGTAAAATTCCAATAATCAAACCAACCACGACAATGAAGGCAATTATTGACAAAGTTGTTTGGGAAAACACTGATTGCTTGCTTCCTATTGCTGGTGTAGTTTCTTGCGAGCCTTCTGGAGGCAGACTGCTAGGCGAAATGGAAGGAACTGCACAGGGCGTACTTTGTGGAGAAGGGCTTGGGTTTGAAATGTAGGCAGGTAGGTTAAAAACAGGATCTACCCATTCGGGGGCGATGACGTTTACGCTGGAGATGTTGAAGGGCGCCATCAAGGGGTAGTTGTCTGTTCCCAAGTTGCCCGAAGGGTAGCCTGTGTCAGAGTAGGTGGTTGTTACCAAGTAAGGTTGGTCGCCTATGCCGTCGCCGTTGGAGTCTGTACCGTTATAGTTGGTCCAGTAGTTGCCGACTCTCCCGTTGTCCTAGGATTCAGGTCCGGGGTTATTAGTAAAAATCATGACAGGGGTGGAGTTGACGAGGAAGTTGTTTTCGTAGAAGAGGTTGTTTGCTGCGTCTTCAGTGCCGCCGTGGGTTCCGCCTATGCCGACTACATATGTGATCGTGTTTCCGTAGAAGACATTATTGAAGCCCATAAGCGAGATAGCTCCGCCGACGTAGTTTCCGCAAACCGTGTTCTGAGAGTCGTAGTTGTCCCAGCTGATGCTACAGTTAATCAATGCGTTCCTAGCAATAACCGTTCCTGTGGTGTTGTATTCAAGCTGGATTCCTGGCCATGCGTCTCCGCTGACGGTGTTGCCGTAGACCATGTTGTCTAAGCCTTTCACGTCTATTCCCAGTGTGCTATCGAAAATCAGTTTGTTGTCGGCTATGACATTGTTGTTGCCGTTGGATTCAATGTCGCCGAGTGAACGCGGGTCAGATGTTCCGACGGTGTTGTTGGCGACTATTTGGTTGGAGCCAGTCAGTTCAAGCGCCATGTCCATGACGTTACCGATTACTTGAATTCCGTCTCCGCCGCCGTAGATGCTAGCCATCCCGCCTTGGAGGGTGAAGCCTGAAACCACAACGTTATCGGTGTTGATTCTGATGGGCGCAGGGGAGTACATGTGAGGCCAATTTCCAAGGTAGCCGGATTGAAGGCAGTTTATCACTGTAGTGTCTGGTCCTTCGCCGATAAGCGAAATCGAGCTGTTTATCTGCAGCATGTTTTCGTTGTAGACTCCGCTTCTAACAAAGATTATGTCGCCCGACTGCGCGTTAGCCAACGCAGCGCTAATGGTCGGGTATTGGTCAGGAACGATTAAGGTGTAGACCTGGGCTTTCGCAGGCAAAGCGGGGGTTAAGCATGGGGTTAAAAGTAAGAGGAGAAAAACCGTTACAGCAGATTTCTTGTCCATACTTAACCACAACAAGTTCTAACCCTCCATTTTAGAATAAAGGCTTTTTTGTCCACGATTCTGGACTAAAATCTAATTTCTTTGTCAAGGTTTCTGGACTAAATGAAAAAAGTAGAAATATGCTTGGAAACTGCTATTTGATTTTTAACTTTTTATAGATACGGAGAAATACTTTTTCGCCTTCGGGCACCGGTTCTTTGAACTTGACTGAGACTTCGCTTGGTGGAAGTGAAGCCCTGATCTCGCCTGGAACTCCTGATGCAGTAAAGATTTG